>NZ_JAJAUZ010000129.1 GCF_020532645.1 Streptomyces bambusae | reverse complement strand
CCTTCTGACGCCGGCCCCAGTGAACTTGGTCCTTCGGGAGCAGGGTGATGGGTGGCTGGTCGTTGCTTGAGAACTACACAGTGGACGCGAGCATCTGTGGCCAAGTTTTTAAGGGCGCACGGTGGATGCCTTGGCACCAGGAACCGATGAAGGACGTGGGAGGCCGCGATAGGCCCCGGGGAGCTGTCAACCGAGCTTTGATCCGGGGGTGTCCGAATGGGGAAACCCGGCAGTCGTCATGGGCTGTCACCCGCTGCTGAACACATAGGCAGTGTGGAGGGAACGAGGGGAAGTGAAACATCTCAGTACCCTCAGGAAGAGAAAACAACCGTGATTCCGGGAGTAGTGGCGAGCGAAACCGGATGAGGCCAAACCGTATGCGTGTGAGACCCGGCAGGGGTTGCGTATACGGGGTTGTGGGAATGAGCTTCAGTCGTCTGCCGGCGGCTGGGCGAGTCAGAAACCGTATGGATAGGCGAAGGACATGCGAAAGGTCCGGCGTAGAGGGTAAGACCCCCGTAGCTGAAATCTGTACGGCTTGCTTGCTCATCTCCCAAGTAGCACGGGGCCCGAGAAATCCCGTGTGAATCTGGCGGGACCACCCGCTAAGCCTAAATATTCCCTGGTGACCGATAGCGGATAGTACCGTGAGGGAATGGTGAAAAGTACCGCGGGAGCGGAGTGAAATAGTACCTGAAACCGTGTGCCTACAAGCCGTGGGAGCGTCGGAGACTTCGGTCTCTCGTGACTGCGTGCCTTTTGAAGAATGAGCCTGCGAGTTAGCGGTGTGTAGCGAGGTTAACCCGTGTGGGGAAGCCGTAGCGAAAGCGAGTCCGAATAGGGCGATTGAGTTGCACGCTCTAGACCCGAAGCGGAGTGATCTAGCCATGGGCAGGTTGAAGCGGAGGTAAGACTTCGTGGAGGACCGAACCCACCAGGGTTGAAAACCTGGGGGATGACCTGTGGTTAGGGGTGAAAGGCCAATCAAACTCCGTGATAGCTGGTTCTCCCCGAAATGCATTTAGGTGCAGCGTCGTGTGTTTCTTGCCGGAGGTAGAGCACTGGATAGGCGATGGGCCCTACCGGGTTACTGACCTTAGCCAAACTCCGAATGCCGGTAAGTGAGAGCACGGCAGTGAGACTGTGGGGGATAAGCTCCATGGTCGAGAGGGAAACAGCCCAGAGCATCGACTAAGGCCCCTAAGCGTACGCTAAGTGGGAAAGGATGTGGAGTCGCAGAGACAACCAGGAGGTTGGCTTAGAAGCAGCCACCCTTGAAAGAGTGCGTAATAGCTCACTGGTCAAGTGATTCCGCGCCGACAATGTAGCGGGGCTCAAGCGTACCGCCGAAGTCGTGTCATTGCAGCAATAGGGCCAACGCCCGCTGTGATGGGTAGGGGAGCGTCGTGTGCCGGGTGAAGCAGCGCCGGAAGGCAGTTGTGGACGGTTCACGAGTGAGAATGCAGGCATGAGTAGCGATACAAGAGTGAGAAACTCTTGCGCCGATTGACTAAGGGTTCCTGGGTCAAGCTGATCTGCCCAGGGTAAGTCGGGACCTAAGGCGAGGCCGACAGGCGTAGTCGATGGACAACCGGTTGATATTCCGGTACCCGCTTTGAAACGCCCAATATCGAATCCATTAATGCTAAGGCCGTGAAGCCGTTCCGGACCCTTCGGGGAATGGAAAGTGGTGGAGCCGCTGATCCAAGGTGGTAGTAGGTAAGCGATGGGGTGACGCAGGAAGGTAGTCCAGCCCGGGCGGTGGTAGTCCCGGGGTAAGGGTGTAGGCCGTGTGGTAGGCAAATCCGTCACACGTTAAGGCTGAGACCTGATGCCGAGCCGATTGTGGTGAAGTGGATGATCCTATGCTGTCGAGAAAAGCCTCTAGCGAGTTTCATGGCGGCCCGTACCCTAAACCGACTCAGGTGGTCAGGTAGAGAATACCGAGGCGTTCGGGTGAACTATGGTTAAGGAACTCGGCAAAATGCCCCCGTAACTTCGGGAGAAGGGGGGCCATCACCGGTGATGACACTTGCTGTCTGAGCTGGGGGTGGCCGCAGAGACCAGCGAGAAGCGACTGTTTACTAAAAACACAGGTCCGTGCGAAGCCGTAAGGCGATGTATACGGACTGACGCCTGCCCGGTGCTGGAACGTTAAGGGGACCGGTTAGCTCTGTTTCGACAGGGCGAAGCTGAGAACTTAAGCGCCAGTAAACGGCGGTGGTAACTATAACCATCCTAAGGTAGCGAAATTCCTTGTCGGGTAAGTTCCGACCTGCACGAATGGCGTAACGACTTCTCGACTGTCTCAACCATAGGCCCGGTGAAATTGCACTACGAGTAAAGATGCTCGTTTCGCGCAGCAGGACGGAAAGACCCCGGGACCTTTACTACAGTTTGATATTGGTGTTCGGTTCGGCTTGTGTAGGATAGGTGGGAGACTTTGAAGCAGCCACGCCAGTGGTTGTGGAGTCGCCGTTGAAATACCACTCTGGTCGTGCTGGATGTCTAACCTCGGTCCGTGATCCGGATCAGGGACAGTGTCTGATGGGTAGTTTAACTGGGGCGGTTGCCTCCCAAAGGGTAACGGAGGCGCCCAAAGGTTCCCTCAGCCTGGTTGGCAATCAGGTGTTGAGTGTAAGTGCACAAGGGAGCTTGACTGTGAGACCGACGGGTCGAGCAGGGACGAAAGTCGGGACTAGTGATCCGGCGGTGGCTTGTGGAAGCGCCGTCGCTCAACGGATAAAAGGTACCCCGGGGATAACAGGCTGATCTTCCCCAAGAGTCCATATCGACGGGATGGTTTGGCACCTCGATGTCGGCTCGTCGCATCCTGGGGCTGGAGTCGGTCCCAAGGGTTGGGCTGTTCGCCCATTAAAGCGGTACGCGAGCTGGGTTTAGAACGTCGTGAGACAGTTCGGTCCCTATCCGCTGTGCGCGTAGGAATATTGAGAAGGGCTGTCCCTAGTACGAGAGGACCGGGACGGACGAACCTCTGGTGTGCCAGTTGTCCTGCCAAGGGCATGGCTGGTTGGCTACGTTCGGGAGGGATAACCGCTGAAAGCATCTAAGCGGGAAGCCTGCTTCAAGATGAGTATTCCCACCTCCTTGAGAGGGTAAGGCTCCCAGTAGACGACTGGGTTGATAGGCCAGATGTGGAAGCCCGGTAACGGGTGGAGCTGACTGGTACTAATAGGCCGAGGGCTTGTCCTCAGTTGCTCGCGTCCACTGTGTTAGTTCTGAAG
>NZ_JAJAUZ010000128.1 GCF_020532645.1 Streptomyces bambusae | reverse complement strand
ACCCGACGCCCCGATCATCACCACCGACGCACGCCACCGCGCCGACGCCAAATCCGCCCTCATCACCCTCGTCGAACACGCCCTCATGGCACGACTGAAGTAACGGGGCCGGCGGTCCTCGCACCGGGCCGCGAACTCAAGAGGCGGGCTGTGTCTTCGGACACGGCCCGCCTCTTCGTTCATAACGTTTCGACAGAGAATTGCGGCGCGTCGGCCACCCCGCGCGTTCATCCGGTGCCGCTGCGCGCACAAGGGCTCCGATTTTTGCCGCGGTGCGCTCTTTATGTCCGGTTTATGAGCCTCACAAGCCCCTGGGAATGGCCGGATTCAACTGTTTGGAACACGGCCGTTCCCCGTGCTGCAATTCAATGAACTAGCTAGTAGCACCGCCGAGAGGTTGTTGGTCGAGTGAGGCGAAGCAACGAGAGCCCCGCGGACGCAGTCCCGTCCGACGGGAATGCACGGGGCAACTTCACACCGCCACAGCGCGCGGTGCCGGCATCCGACGTACCCGTCGACCTGCCCGAGAGCAGTGGCGGCAGCCGGAGCCGGTTCGCCCCCCGCAACTGGCGCGTGCCCACGCGTCTGAACGCGATCCTCGTGGTGCCCGCCCTCGTCAGCCTGGTCATGGGCGGCTTCCAGGTGAAGGGCTCCATCGACACCTGGGACGAGGCCAAGGACGCCGAGAAGACCGCCCGCATCGTCGAGGCGGCATCGGCATACGGCCAGGCCCTCCTCAACGAGCGCGACCTGACGGCCGAACCGCTCCTGTCGGGCAAGCGCGACAGCGAGGCCGTCTCGGAGGCCCGCTCCGCCACCGACCGTGCGAAGGCCGCCTTCGACAACGCGGTCAAGGACATGCCGGAGAAGCAGGGTCTGGAGCACCGCCTCGACCTGCTGCGGCGTGAAGAGCCCAAGCTCGAGGAGATCCGGGCGACGGCCTACCGCAAGGAGGTCGAGACCCCGAAGAAGAACCTCGCGCAGAAGCAGGGCGGCCCGGTCGCCACCGAAGAGGGCTATGTGCTGGTCCAGCACAACCTCATGCAGTTCTCGAACGAGCTCGGCCTCGGCACCGGCAACGTCACCTCGTACGGCCGCATGGTCTACGCGATCCAGCTCGCCAAGGCGGCCGGCTCGCTCCAGCGCTCCATCGGCACCCACCTGCTCGTCCGGCCCAGCCAGAAGGACGACATCAAGGCCGGCCAGCTGATCGCCTTCTCCTCGTACGCGTACCTGGAGGAGATCGCCCTCGCCGAGTACGTGGCCGCCGGCACCGACGCGGACACCGCACGGCTGAAGCAGGTCTTCAACGAGAAGACCAAGGAGGGCGAGGCCAAGCTCGCCGAGGCGAAGACCGACGCCGAGGGCGCCGGTGTGCCCTTCGTGCCGCCGCCGATCGTCAACGGCTCCGCCCTGGAGGGCATGACCGAGGCGATAGCCAGCGGCGAGGACCCGAAGGACCTCGCCAAGGAGGGCACCAACGCCACCTTCTGGCAGGCCGGTGCCACCGCCAAGTTCGACGCCTACGCGGAGATCGAGAAGGAGGTCGTCGCCAAGGCGGTGAACGAGGCCGTCGAGATCTCCGAGGACGCCCGCAACGACGCCATCATCACCGGCGCGATCGTGGTCGTGGCCCTCCTCACCGCGTTCGTCATGGCCGGTCTCATGGCCCGCCAGATGGGCCGCTCCATGCGCCGCCTGCGCGGTGCCGCCTTCGACATCGCCGAGCAGCGCCTGCCGGCCCTCGTCGACCAGCTGTCCCGCACCGACCCCGGCAAGGTCGACACCCGGGTCACCGCGATCCCGATCGACTCCCGGGACGAGATCGGCGAAGTCGCCCGCGCGTTCGACCAGGTCCACCGCGAGGCCGTCCGGCTCGCCGCCGAGCAGGCCCTCCTGCGGGGCAACGTCAACGCGATCTTCACGAACCTCTCCATGCGCAACCAGTCGCTGATCGAGGGCCAGCTGACCCTCATCACCGACCTGGAGAACAACGAGGCCGACCCGGACCAGCTGGAGAACCTCTTCCGCCTGGACCACCTGGCCACCCGCATGCGCCGCAACGGCGAGAACCTCCTCATCCTCGCGGGCGAGGAGCCGGGCCGCCGCTGGGACCAGCCGGTCCCGCTGGTCGACGTCCTGCGCGCCGCCTCCTCCGAGGTGGAGCAGTACGAGCGCATCGAGCTCTCCGGCGTCTCCGAGGCCGAGATCCACGGCGAGGCCGTGACCGACCTCGTGCACCTGCTCGCCGAGCTGCTGGAGAACGCCACCACGTTCTCCTCCCCGCAGACCAAGGTCCGCGTCAACGCGACCCGTCTCCCCGACGGCCGCGTGATGATCGAGATCCACGACAAGGGCATCGGCCTGACCGCCGAGGACTTCGCGGACATCAACCACAAGCTGGCCAACCCGCCGACCGTGGACGCCGCGATCTCGCAGCGCATGGGTCTCTTCGTGGTCGGCCGGCTGTCGGACCGCCACGGCATCCGCGTCCAGCTGCGCCCCTCGGGCGAGGCCGCCGGCACCACGTCGCTGGTCATGCTCCCGGACGCCATCACCCACGGTGGCGGTGGCGAGGGCATCCCGGACGACGACTTCACCGTCTCCTCGATGATCCCGCAGCAGCAGGCCCAGGAGAGCGCCCCGCTGCGCACCGCGGCCGAGCTCGGCTTCGACGACTCCCGGTACGCCGAGGGTGCGGACGGCCTCGACCCGGTGGGCCGCTCGCTGCACCGCGAGGGGCGCCGCGAGGCGCTCGCCCAGCAGGCCGAGTACCGCCAGCAGGACGAGTTCCCGGGCGAGTTCGCCCAGAACCCCGGCCAGGGCGCCCCGCAGGGCTACCCGCAGGAGCCGCAGCCGGAGCACGGCTACCCGCCGTACGGTGCCGAAGCGGAAGGCCAGTACCAGGCCGGTCCCGGCTACCCGCAGGCTGCCGGCTACGCGCCGCAGGACAACGGGTACGAGCAGCCCGCCCAGGACGGCTACCCCGCCTACGGCGACCAGGGCTACGCCTATGCGGAGTCGGGCTACCAGGACCCGGCCGGAGCCCCCCAGGGGTACGACGGCGGTTTCAACTCCCCCTCCCAGCAGGATGACTGGCCGGCCCAGAACACCTACCAGGCCGACTACCAGCAGGGCTACGGGACCGAATCGGAATCCCCTGCCGGTCCCGAACTCGGCCAGGACCGCGTAGGCTTCGACCGTCCGGGCACCACTGCCGACACCGGCCACTCGATGACCGGGGCAGGCCTGCCGCGCCGCGGCAGCCAGCAGCAGTGGCAGCCGGCGCAGCAGGAAACGGAGCGCAAGTCGTTCTTCGAGGGGGGCACTTCGGTCTCCTCGGACAACGGTGCGGGCGACGAAGCCTGGCGCTCGCGCAACGACGAGCGCTGGCAGCAGGCCGGGAAGCTCCGTGAGCCGAAGGCAGGCGGGGTCACCCCCTCCGGTCTCCCCCGGCGAGTGCCCAAGGCCAACCTGGTCGAGGGCACCGCGGAATCCACCCCGCAGGGCGGCCCACAGGTCTCCCGCGCCCCCGAGGACGTCCGCGGCAGGTTGAGCAACCTGCGGCGCGGTGTCCAGCAGGGACGCACCGCGGGGAACGAGCAGTCCAGTAACAGCTATGACCAGGAGCGTTAGTGTGAGCCCG
>NZ_JAJAUZ010000127.1 GCF_020532645.1 Streptomyces bambusae | reverse complement strand
GGCCGAATACACACGTCCCCGCGGGCACACCCCCATCAAGAGGGCGGTAGTTTCCGTGGGCGACCCCGCGGCGGGATAGGCGCGGGGTTGGCGGGGAGGCGGCCCGCGTCCGCCAGCGCCTTGCGCAGGAGGTACTCGATCTGCGCGTTGGTCGAGCGGAGCTCGGCCCCGGCCCAGCGGGCCAGGGCCTCGTAGACCTGCGGGTCGAGGCGCAGCAGCACCTGCTTGCGCTCGGCCCGCCCCGCCCCGCTCACTGGTACAGCGTGCCCGTGTTCACGACCGGCTGCGCCGCCCGGTCACTGCACAGCACGACCATCAGGTTCGAGACCATGGCCGCCTTCCGCTCGGGATCCAGCTCCACGATGTCCTCCTCGGCCAGCCGCGCCAGCGCCAGTTCCACCATGCCCACCGCACCGTCCACGATCTGGCGCCGCGCCGCGACGACCGCCCCCGCCTGCTGCCGCTGGAGCATCGCCGAGGCGATCTCGGGCGCGTACGCGAGGTGCGTGAAGCGGGACTCCACGATCCGGACCCCGGCCGCCTGCACCCGCTCCTGGAGCTCGACGTCCAGCTTCTCGGTGATCTCCTCGGCGTTCTCGCGCAGCGACAGCGTGCCCGCCTCGTGCGCGTCGTACGGGTACTCGATCGCGATCTGCCGGACCGCCGCCTCGGCCTGCGTCTCGACGAATTCGCTGAAGTCGTCGACTTCGAAGGTGGCGAGCGCGGTGTCCTCGACCTTCCACACCACGACCGCGGCCAGCTCGATCGGGTTGCCGTCCGCGTCGTTGACCTTCAGGACGGCCGTCTCGTGGTTGCGCACCCGGGTGGAGATCTTCGTGCGGGAGGTCAGCGGGTTCACCCAGCGCAGACCGTCCGTGCGGAGCGTGCCGCGGTAGCGGCCGAACAGCTGGACCACCCGCGCCTCGCCCGGCGCTACCGTGTTCAGCCCGCACATCATCAGGAACGAGCCGATGAACACGAGTACGCCCAGCGGGATCAGCGACGCCTTCAGGGCGGTGGCGGACGCGACCGCCCCGACCACGACCAGCGCGACCCCGCCCAGCAGGCCCAGCAGCCCGCCCAGGAGTGCCGTACCGCCGCCGACGCTGTGCGCCGGGAACTCCCGTACCGGCTCCTCCGCCGTGTCCACCGCGTCCGCTCTGGTGTCGCTCATGTCCGCCCCCACTTTCGTGCGTTTCCGTGTCGTCGGTCCGGCAACCGCTGCCGTGCGCCGCCGTTCCCTAGCAAAGTGATATCACTTTTTTGCGGCGGAGCAACCCCGGGAGATCCTTGTGCGTCGGTTCCCCCGGGACGGGTGCTCATTCTCACGTCCGGAAAAGCCCGGATTGACCGATCTTTGTCCATTCCCGCGGTGTTAGTTTTCTGAGCTGACATCGGGGGGTTCACGAGCGGAGCAGTGGGAGCGATGGGCCGAGCAGAAGCGCGACGCGCTCAGAAGCGCGGATCGCGGCGGGCGCCGCGCGCACGGCAGAAGAACAAGCGGTCGGGCATACGCCGGTTCTTCACCTGGAAGAAGATCCTCGGCACCGTCCTCGGCACGATCCTGCTCGGCATGGCCGCGCTGATCGGTCTCTACTTGTACGTGGAGCCGCCGAACCCCAACAGCGAGGCGAAGCTGCAGAGCAACGTCTACGAGTGGTCCGACGGCACCGTCATGACCCGCACCGGCACGGTCAACCGCGTCATGGTGCCGATCGAGAAGGTCCCTGAGGACGTCCAGTTCGCGTTCGTCGCCCTGGAGAACAAGACGTTCTACCAGGACAACGGCGTGGACGTGAAGGGCGTCGCCCGCGGCCTCATGAACACCGCACTCGGCCGCGGCAAGCAGGGTGGCTCGACGATCACCCAGCAGTACGTCAAGAACTACTACCTGACCCAGGACCAGACGGTCACCCGCAAGCTCAAAGAGCTGGTGATCTCCCTGAAGGTCGACCAGAACACGAAGAAGCCCCAGATCCTCGCGGGCTACCTCAACACCAGCTACTTCGGGCGCAACGCGTACGGCATCCAGGCCGCCGCGCAGGCCTACTACGGCGTCGACTCCGACCAGCTGACCCTGGCCCAGGGCGCCTACCTCGCCGCCCTGCTCCAGGCCCCCAGCCAGTACGACTGGGCCGTCGCCGGGCCGACTTCCCGGGAACTCGTCATGGGCCGCTTCAACAAGGCCCTCAACAACATGGTCGAGATCGGCAAGCTCAGCCCCGAGAAGCGGAAGGCCGTGAAGTTCCAGCAGCCCATCCCGCCCAAGCCGGCCCCCGGCCGCGAGGGCCAGAAGGGCTACCTCGTCCAGGCCGCCGAAGCCGAACTGCGCGAGCAGAACATCTCCGAGGCCGAGCTCAACGCCGGCGGCTGGACCATCCGCCTCAGCGTCGACAAGAAGCGGCAGGCCGCCCTGGAGAAGGCCGTCAACGACGAGCTGGAGTCCAAGCTCGACCGCAAGGGCCGCAAGACCGACGCCGCCGTCCAGGCCGGCGCCACCTCCGTCGACCCCAAGACCGGCCGCATCGTCGCCATGTACGGCGGCACCGGCATGAAGCAGAAGTGGGCCAGCAACGCGCTGCGCACCGACTTCCAACCCGGCTCCACGTACAAGCCGGTCGTGCTCGCCTCCGCGCTGGAGAACGACGCCGAGACCCAGGACGGCAAGAAGATCACGCCGCGGACCATCTACGACGGCACCAGCGGCCGCCCCGTGGTCGGCAGCGACACCCCCTTCTCCCCGGAGAACCAGGACCAGAAGGACTACGGTCCGATCACCGTCCAGGAGGCCACCAACCGGTCGGTGAACTCCGTGTACGCGCAGATGACCGTGGACGTGACCCCGAAGGCGGCCAAGAAGACCGCCCTGCAGCTCGGCATGAAGGACCGGCCGGGCTGGCCCGACGACCGGCCCGCCACCTCCCTCGGCACCATGAGCGCCAACACCGTGGAGATGGCGGCCGTCTACGCCACCTTCGACCGCCACGGCAAGCGGGTCCGGCCCTCGATCGTCGAGTCCGCCACCGCCGCGAACCGTACGTACACCCCGCTCAAGCCGATCGGCGACCAGGCCATCAGCAGCGAGACCGCCGACACCGTCACCAAGGTGCTCACCGGCGTGGTCGAGGACGGCTCCGGCCAGAAGGTCGACAGCAGCGCCTACGAGGCCGCCGGCAAGACCGGCACCACCGAGTCCAACGTGGCGGCCTGGTTCACGGGTTACACGCCCGAGCTGGTGACCGTGGTCGCGATGTTCGGCGAGGAGCCCGGCACCGGCAAGCAGGTCACGCTGACCGGCACCGCGGGCGGCGGACGTGCGGGCGGCTCGACCTTCCCCGCCGCGATCTGGCGGGCGTACACCCTCGACGCCCTCGACGGCGTGGACACCGGCCGCTTCGAGCTGCCGGACGCCGACATGGGCAAGCCGGACCCGGCCGAGCAGCCGACCGCCTCGCCCAGCCGGTCGAAGAGCAGCGAGGCGGTGACCCCGTCGCCGAGCCGCTCGCGCAGCGCCTCGCCGTCGCCGAGCGCCTCCCGCAGCTCGGAGGCGCCGGAGCCGTCGCCCTCGCGGTCCTCGGCCAAGCCGCGCCCGTCGCGGACGGCGACACCGTCGCAGAGCGCGACCGCTGATCCGGAGGATCCGGTGGGCGAGGGGGGCCAGCCGTGAGCCGGGCCCGCGGATGATGTGGGGAGGGGGGGGGGCCCGGGCCCCCCGGGGCCCCCCCCCCCCCCCCAAAAAAAAAAAAAAAAAAA
>NZ_JAJAUZ010000126.1 GCF_020532645.1 Streptomyces bambusae | reverse complement strand
CCCACCCCCCCCCCCCCCCCCCCCCCCGGCCCCCCCCCGGCGCCCCCCCCCCCCCCCCCCCCCCCCCCGGGCCGGGGGGCCCCCCCGGGGGGGGGGGGGGCCCCCCCAGTTCGGGAAGGGGCGGGTAGGGGAACAGCCCCGCAGGGTCCGGGGTGTGGGGGGCTCTGCCCCCGGGCCCCCGCGCCTCAAACGCCGGCGGGGCTGGAATCGGCCCGGCGGGACTGGAATCGGCCTGCCGAGTCCGGAAGGCACCCGCCGAGCCCGAAGCCACCCCGCCCAAGCCACCGCAACTCCTTGACCCCACCCCCACCCCACCCCATTATTCATCACATGGTGAATAACAGCGACGATGCCGCCGTCAAGGCCACCACCCTGACCGTCACCCGCACCGACACCCCCGTCCTCCACGCCATCGACTTCACCGTCCCCCGAGCCCGCATCACCGGCCTCCTCGGCCCCTCCGGCTCCGGCAAAACCACCCTCATGCGCGCCATCACCGGCACCCAGGCCAACACAAAAGGCACGCTCACCGTCCTTGGCCACCCCGCCGGCGCCCCCGCCCTCCGCCCCCGCATCGGCTACGTCACCCAGGCCCCCTCCGTCTACGACGACCTCACCGTCCGGCAGAACCTCGACTACTTCGCCGCCGTCCTCGACCCCGGCCGCGCCGCCGCCGAGCGCCGCCGCACCGCCGTCGCCCGGGCCCTGCACGACGTCGACCTCACCGACCGCGCCGGCGCCCTCGCCCGCAACCTCTCCGGCGGCCAGCGCAGCCGCGTCTCCCTCGCCGTCGCCCTCCTCGGCTCGCCCGACCTCCTCGTCCTCGACGAACCCACCGTCGGCCTCGACCCCGTCCTCCGCCGCGACCTCTGGAACCTCTTCCACCACCTCGCCGACAGCCGCGGCACCACCCTCCTCGTCTCCTCCCACGTCATGGACGAAGCCGAGCGCTGCCACCACCTCCTGCTCCTGCGCGAAGGCCGCATCCTCGCCGAGGACACCCCCGAAGCCCTCCGCACCCGCACCGGCTCCGCCACCGTCGAAGAGGCCTTCCTCCGCCTCGTAGAGGAAGGGGAAGACGAGAACCCCGACGACACCGCCGCCCACGCAGCCGCCCACACCGCCGCCCACACCGCCGCGGACGCGGCAGACCCCGGAGACCCGCGATGAACACGTCCCGCACCCTCGCCACCGCCGCCCGCGTCCTCCGCCAGCTCCGCCACGACCCCCGCTCCCTCGCGCTGATGCTCGTCGTGCCCGTCCTGATGCTGGTCCTGCTCCGCTACGTCTTCGACGGCAGCCCGCGCACCTTCAACAGCATCGGCGCCTCACTCCTCGGCATCTTCCCGCTGATCACGATGTTCCTGATCACCTCCATCGCGACCCTCCGCGAGCGCACCTCCGGCACCCTCGAACGCCTCCTCGCCATGCCCCTCGGCAAGGCCGACCTCATCGCCGGCTACGCCCTCGCCTTCGGCAGCCTCGCCGTCCTCCAGTCCGCCCTCGCCACCGGCACCGCCCTCTGGCTCCTCGGCCTCGACGTCATCGGCTCCCCCTGGCTGCTGCTCCTCGTCGCCCTGCTCGACGCCCTCCTCGGCACCGCCCTCGGCCTGTTCGTCTCCGCCTTCGCCGCCTCCGAGTTCCAGGCCGTCCAGTTCATGCCGGCCGTGATCTTCCCCCAGCTGCTCCTCTGCGGCCTGTTCGCACCCCGCGACACCATGCAGCCCGTACTCGAAGGCATCTCGAACGTCCTCCCCATGTCCTACGCCGTCGACGGCATGACCGAGGTCCTCACCCACCCCGACCTCACCGCCGCCTTCGTCCGCGACGCCCTCGTCGTCGCCGGCTGCGCCCTCCTGGTCCTCGGCCTCGGCGCCGCCACCCTCCGCCGCCGCACCCCCTGACCGGCCCGACCGCCCCTGACCGCCCCTCGGACACCCCCGCACCGGCCCCCGCACGGGTGCAAGGATGAAGGCGTACGCAGCACAGTCGACCCCGTCGGCAGCCGCCGGCCGGGGCCCCAGGCGAGGTGAGCCCGTATGACCCAGACAGTCGCCGTCCTCGGCACCGGCAAGATCGGCGAGGCCCTGCTCAGCGGGATGATCCGGGGCGGCTGGCCGGCCGCCAAGCTCCTCGTCACCGCCCGCCGCGCCGAACGCGCCGAAGAACTCCGCTCCCGCTACGGCGTCGAAGCCGTCAGCAACGCCGAGGCCGCCAAGCGCGCCGACACCCTCATCCTCACCGTCAAGCCGCAGGACATGGGCAAGCTCCTCGAAGAGCTCGCCCCGCACGTGCCCGCCGGCCGGCTCGTCATCAGCGGCGCCGCCGGTGTCCCGACCTCCTTCTTCGAGGAGCGGCTCGCCCCCGGCACCCCCGTCGTGCGCGTCATGACGAACACCCCCGCCCTCGTCGACGAGGCCATGTCCGTCATCTCCGCCGGCAGCCACGCCACCGCCGAACACCTCGCCCACACCGAGGAGATCTTCGGCGGCGTCGGCAAGACCCTCCGCGTCCCCGAGTCCCAGCAGGACGCCGCCACCGCCCTCTCCGGCTCCGGCCCCGCCTACTTCTACTTCCTCGTCGAGGCCATGACCGACGCCGGCATCCTCCTCGGCCTGCCCCGCGCCCAGGCCCACGACCTCATCGTGCAGGCCGCCATCGGCGCCGCCGTGATGCTCCGCGACAGCGGCGAACACCCGGTCAAGCTCCGCGAAGCCGTCACCTCCCCGGCCGGTACGACCATCAACGCCATCGTCGAACTCGAACGCCACGGCGTCCGCGCCGCCCTCATCGCCGCTCTCGAAGCCGCCCGCGACCGCAGCCGCGAACTGGCCACCGGCAACAGCTGACCGCCCGCCCCGCCCGCGGCCACGCACCACGGGCGGGACGCACGGCCCCTCACGACACCCCTTCCGTACGGTCCTTCAGGCCGCCGGCAGCAGCCCCATCGCCCCGTACGCGGCGTCCACCACCGGCCGCGCCAGCGCCCGGGCCCGCCCCGCACCCGCCCGCAGCACCGCGTCCAGCCGCCCCGGGTCGGCCGACAGCTCCGCATGCCGCTCCTGCACCGGCCGCAGCAGCTCGACCACCGCCTCCGCGGTGTCCTTCTTCAGCTCCCCGTACGAGCGGTACGTCTCCGCCAGCCGCGCCGGCTCCCCGTCCGTACAGGCCGCCAGGATGTCGAGCAGGTTGCTCACCCCCGGCTTGGCCGCCCGGTCGTACGCCACCTCGCCGTCGCTGTCGGTCACCGCCCGCATGATCTTCTTCCGGACGGTCCCCGGCTCGTCGAGCAGATAGACGACACCCCCCGGCGAGTCGTGCGACTTCCCCATCTTTCCCGTGGGGTCCTGGAGGTCCATCACCCGCGCCGCCACCTTCGGGTGCGTGGCCCGCGGCACGGTGAACGTGTGCCCGTACCGCTGGTTGAACCGCACCGCGATGTCCCGGGTCAGCTCCACGTGCTGCCGCTGGTCCTCACCCACCGGCACCTCGTCCGTCCCGTACGCGAGGATGTCCGCCGCCATCAGCACCGGATACGTCAGCAGCGACAGCCGCACGCTCTCCCCGGATGCCTGCGCCCGCACGGACTTCTCCTTGTACTGGATCATCCGACGCAGCTCGCCGTCCGTGGCCGTGCACTCCAACAGGTACGACAGCCGGGCGTGCTCGTCCACGTGGCTCTGCACGAACAGGGTGCAGAGGTCCGGGTCCAGCCCTGCGGCCAGCAGCAGCGTCGCCGCCTGCCGGCTGAGCCTGCGCACCCGTGCCGGTTCGTGCTCCACGGTCAGGGCATGCAGGTCGACCACGCAGAACACGGCCTCGGCCCGGCGCTGGTCGGTGGTGACCCACTGCCGGACGGCCCCGAGGTAGTTGCCCAGGGTCAGGTGCCCGGTCGGCTTGATCCCGCTGAAGATCCTCGTCATCTCGCTGTCTCTCCCTGTTGAGGGGCCCCGGTGGGGGCGGGTGGGACGGCCGCCGACCGGTGGCCGGGGCTCCCAGAGGGGAGATACGAGAACGGCCGCCGGGAGCGGCGGCCGTGAGCGCATGCGCGCGTTCGCGTGGAAGGGGGCCGCCGTCAGGCGGGCCACCAGCGAAGGCTGAGCGTGCGCGTGGTCATGGGGGCAAGGGTAGACCTGCGGGGTGGGGTCTGTCCGGAGGTTGACACGACCTGCCCCCATCCGTAGTGTTCTCCGAGTTGTCCGACGTGAGCGCCGACTCCGGTCGGTCCCCGGACAGCCATTCCGCAACAACCATTCGAACGTACGGCGTACTGCCGTCCCGTTTTCATGCGTATTTGCGAATGAAGGAATCCCTGCCCGCGAGGGTGGCCGCCGATTAGGTTCGGAGGTGCGGAATCCGCTAAGGTCTCACCGGTCGGAAGGGCTCAACAGCCCCGAAGACAAAGCCCGCTGACTGGGAGTCAGGCCCGAAAGGATCTGATAGAGTCGGAAACGCCGGAAGGGAAAGCGCGG
>NZ_JAJAUZ010000125.1 GCF_020532645.1 Streptomyces bambusae | reverse complement strand
GCCCAGGGCCCGCTCGCCGCGCCACAGCCAGAAGGCGGCGGCCAGCCCGACCGCGCAGTGGCCCGCCAGCAGCAGCCAGGGGGTCAGCGGATCGGCCGAGGCCAGCAGCGCGCCGGCCGGCTCGGCGGCCCGCCCGGCGACCTGCGCCAGCGGGGTGCCGAGCGGGATGCCGCAGAGCTCGAACAGGCCCAGGGCCCGCAGCGGTCCGGAGACCGGGCCGCCGGCCGGGCCGTAGCAGACGTGCTGGCCGGCGGTGAAGGCCGTGTCGGCGGCCAGTTCCAGCGGCACCAGCAGCCCGGCGATCCGCCAGTAGCCGTGCTCCCGCCCGCCCAGCGCGTACGCCAGGGCGAACACGGTCCCGCCGAGTCCGCCGACCAGGACCACCGGCAGCGGCGTCTGCGAGGTCAGCACGTGGGAGGCGGAGGAGAGCAGCACGACGACGGCGCTGAACAGCGCCGCCCGCAGTGCTCTGAGTCCGAATCCCGAGATGTCCATCGCCCGGAAGTGTGCCATGCCTTCCTGTGGAAACGTGATCTCGCGCCGGCGGCCCCGGCCGGAACCGGACGGTCCGCCGGGCGCGGGATCAGACGCTGAGCCGCCCGTTGCGGAACAGGTCCACGAAGATCTGGTGGTCCGCCCGGGCCCGGGCGCCGTACGCGTGCGCGAAGTCCACCAGCATCGGCGCGAACCCGTCCTCGTCGGCCGCGATCGCCGCGTCGATGGCCCGCTCGGTCGAGAACGGCACCAGCGACTGGCCGCTCTCGTCCTCGTCCGCCGCGGCGTGCATGGTGGCCGTGGCCCGGCCCAGGTCGGCCACCACCGCCGCTATCTCCTCGACGTCGTCGATGTCCGACCAGTCGAGGTCCACCGCGTACGGCGACACCTCAGCGACCAGCTGCCCGATCGGACGGCCGTCCACCTCGATCTCCGTCCAGCCCAGCCACGGGTCGGCGTGCGCCTGCAGCGCCCGCTGCGAGATCACCGTACGGTGCCCCTCGTGGTGGAAGTACTCGCGGACCGCCCGGTCCGTGATGTGCCGGGACACCGCCGGGGTCTGCGCCTGCTTGAGGTAGATCACGACGTCGTTCTCCAGCGCGTCGCTGTGCCCCTCCAGCAGGATGTTGTACGAGGGCAGCCCCGCGGAGCCGATGCCCACGCCGCGACGGCCCACCACGTCCTTGACCCGGTACGAGTCCGGACGCACCAGACTCTCCTCCGGCAGCGTCTCCAGGTACGCGTCGAAGGCCGCGAGCACCTTGTAGCGGGTGGCCGCGTCCAGCTCGACCGCGCCGCCGCCGGACGAGAAGCGGCGCTCGTGGTCGCGGATCTCCGTCATCGACTCCAGCAGCCCGAACCGGGTCCGGGACCGGGCCGCGCGCAGCGCGTCGAGCAGCGGGCCGGAGGAGGTCTCCAGGGTGAAGGACGGCACCTCCTCGTGCTTGGCCCCGCAGGCCAGCCGGCGGATCCGCTCCCGGTAGGCGGCCGCGTACGTCGCCACCATCTCGCCGATCTGGTCGTCACTGAGCGCCTTGGCGTAGCCGATGAGCGCGATCGAGGCGGCGAAGCGCTTGAGGTCCCAGGTGAAGGGGCCGACGTAAGCCTCGTCGAAGTCGTTGACGTTGAAGACCAGCCGCCCGTGCGAGTCCATGTAGGTGCCGAAGTTCTCCGCGTGGAGATCGCCGTGTATCCACACCCGGCCGGTCCGGTCGTCCAGGTACGGCCCGCCGTGGCGCTCCCGCTCCAGGTCGGCGTAGAAGAGGCAGGCCGTGCCCCGGTAGAAGGCGAAGGCCGAGGCGGCCATCTTGCGGAACTTGACCCGGAAGGCCGTGGGGTCGGCGGCGAGCAGCTCGCCGAACGCGGTCTCGAACACGTCGAGGATCTGCTCGGCGCGGTGCTCGGTCGTCGTCTCGGGGACCGCCATGGCGGGTGCCTCCTGGTGCGGGCTGGTGCTGCGGGGCGTGCGGTGGTGCGTCTGGTGGTGCAACGCCCGACCGTACCCGTGCGTGCCCCGCTCCTGTCACCCACCCGACGTAGACTTCAACGCTGTCCCCCCCATCCGTCGGCGATTGTTTTCCGGAGGTCCAGCGCCGTGGCCAAGAAGCCGTTCACGCACCTGCACGTACACACCCAGTACTCGCTGCTGGACGGGGCTGCGCGGCTCAAGGACATGTTCAGCGCGTGCAACGAGATGGGCATGACGCACATCGCCATGTCCGACCACGGCAACCTGCACGGCGCGTTCGATTTCTTCCACTCCGCGAAGAAGGCCGGGATCACCCCGATCATCGGGATCGAGGCGTATGTCGCCCCCGAGTCCCGGCGCAACAAGCGCAGGATCCAGTGGGGCCAGCCGCACCAGAAGCGGGACGACGTCTCCGGTTCCGGCGGTTACACCCACAAGACCATCTGGGCGGCGAACGCCACCGGCCTCCACAACCTCTTCCGGCTGTCCTCCGACGCGTACGCCGAGGGCTGGCTCACCAAGTGGCCGCGGATGGACAAGGAGACCATCGCCAAGTGGTCCGAGGGCCTGATCGCCTCCACCGGCTGCCCCTCCGGCGAGGTGCAGACCCGGCTGCGCCTCGGCCAGTTCGACGAGGCCGTGCAGGCGGCCTCCGACTACAAGGACATCTTCGGCGAGGGCCGCTACTTCCTGGAGCTGATGGACCACGGCATCGAGATCGAGCGCCGGGTCCGCGACGGCCTGCTGGAGATCGGCAAGAAGCTCGGCATCCCGCCGCTGGTCACGAACGACTCGCACTACACGTACGCCCACGAGGCAGGGGCGCACGACGCCCTGCTGTGCATCCAGACCGGCAAGAACCTGTCCGACCCGGACCGCTTCCGCTTCGACGGCTCGGGCTACTACCTGAAGTCGACCGAGGAGATGTACGCGGTCGACTCCTCGGACGCCTGGCAGGAGGGCTGCGACAACACCTGGCTGGTCGCCGAGCAGGTCGACATGGAGGGCATGTTCAAAGAGAAGAACCTCATGCCCAAGTTCGACATCCCGGAGGGCTACACCGAGGTCACCTGGTTCCGCGAGGAGACCATGCGGGGCATGCACCGCCGCTTCCCCGGCGGCATCCCCGAGGACCGCATGAAGCAGGTCGAGTACGAGATGGACACGATCATCTCGATGGGCTTCCCCGGCTACTTCCTCGTGGTCGCCGACTTCATCATGTGGGCCAAGAAGCAGGGCATCGCGGTGGGCCCCGGCCGAGGTTCCGCGGCCGGCTCGATCGTCGCGTACGCCATGGGCATCACCGACCTCGACCCGATCCCGCACGGCCTGATCTTCGAGCGGTTCCTGAACCCCGAGCGCATCTCCATGCCCGACGTCGACATCGACTTCGACGAGCGCAGGCGCGTCGAGGTGATCAGGTACGTGACCGAGAAGTACGGCGCCGACAAGGTCGCCATGATCGGCACGTACGGCACCATCAAGGCCAAGAACGCGATCAAGGACTCGGCGCGCGTCCTGGGCTACCCGTACGCCATGGGCGACCGGCTCACCAAGGCCATGCCCGCCGACGTCCTGGGCAAGGGCATCCCGCTCTCCGGCATCCTCGACCCGCAGCACCCCCGCTACGGCGAGGCCGGCGAGATCCGCGGGATGTACGAGAACGAGCCCGACGTGAAGAAGGTCATCGACACCGCCCGCGGCGTCGAGGGCCTGGTCCGCCAGATGGGCGTGCACGCCGCCGGCGTGATCATGTCCAGTGAGCCGATCGTGGATCACGTGCCCGTCTGGGTGCGCCACACCGACCAGGTCACCATCACCCAGTGGGACTACCCGAGCTGCGAGTCGCTCGGCCTGCTGAAGATGGACTTCCTCGGCCTGCGCAACCTCACGATCATGGACGACGCCGTCAAGATGGTGAAGGCCAACAAGGGGATCGACATCGACCTCCTGGCCCTGCCGCTCGACGACCCCGCCACCTTCGAGCTGCTCGGCCGCGGCGACACCCTCGGCGTCTTCCAGTTCGACGGCGGCCCCATGCGGTCCCTGCTGCGGCTGATGAAGCCCGACAACTTCGAAGACATCTCCGCCGTGTCCGCCCTGTACCGGCCGGGCCCGATGGGCATGAACTCGCACACGAACTACGCCCTGCGCAAGAACAAGCAGCAGGAGATCACGCCGATCCACCCGGAGCTGGAAGAGCCGCTGCGGGAGGTCCTGGACGTCACCTACGGCCTGATCGTGTACCAGGAGCAGGTCCAGAAGGCCGCCCAGATCATCGCCGGCTACTCGCTCGGCGAGGCCGACATCCTCCGCCGCGTGATGGGCAAGAAGAAGCCCGAGGAGCTGGCGAAGAACTTCGTCATCTTCGAGGCCGGCGCCAAGAAGAAGGGCTTCAGCGACCAGGCGATCAAGGCGCTCTGGGACGTGCTGGTCCCCTTCGCCGGCTACGCCTTCAACAAGGCCCACTCCGCCGCGTACGGCCTGGTCTCCTACTGGACCGCCTACCTGAAGGCGAACTACCCGGCCGAGTACATGGCCGGACTCCTCACCTCGGTCAAGGACGACAAGGACAAGTCCGCGATCTACCTGAACGAGTGCCGGCGCATGGGCATCAAGGTGCTCCCGCCGAACGTGAACGAGTCGGAGTCGAACTTCGCCGCCCAGGGCGACGACGTGATCCTCTTCGGCCTCACCGCCGTCCGCAACGTCGGCCAGAACGTCGTGGACTCGATCATCAAGTGCCGCAAGGCCAAGGGGAAGTACTCCTCCTTCCCCGACTTCCTCGACAAGGTCGAGGCCGTCGTCTGCAACAAGCGCACCGTCGAGTCGCTGATCAAGGCCGGCGCCTTCGACGAGATGGGCCACACCCGCAAGGGCCTGGTCGCCCACCACGAGCCGATGATCGACAACGTGGTCGCGGTCAAGCGCAAGGAGGCCGAGGGCCAGTTCGACCTGTTCGGCGGCATGGGCGACGAGGAGAGCAGCGAGCCCGGCTTCGGCCTCGACGTGGAGTTCTCCGACGTGGAGTGGGAGAAGTCCTACCTGCTCGCCCAGGAGCGCGAGATGCTCGGCCTCTACGTCTCCGACCACCCGCTCTTCGGCCTGGAGCACGTCCTCTCCGACAAGACCGACGCCGGCATCTCCCAGCTCACCGGCGGCGAGCACGGCGACGGCGCGGTCGTCACCATCGGCGGCATCATCTCGGGCCTCCAGCGCAAGATGACCAAGCAGGGCAACGCCTGGGCCATCGCCACCGTCGAGGACCTGGCCGGCTCCATCGAGTGCATGTTCTTCCCGGCCACCTACCAGCTGGTCTCCACCCAGCTGGTCGAGGACACCGTCGTCTTCGTCAAGGGCCGCCTCGACAAGCGCGAGGACGTCCCCCGCCTCGTCGCCATGGAGATGATGGTCCCCGACCTGTCCTCCGCGGGCACCAACGCCCCGGTGGTCCTCACCATCCCCACCGTCAAGGTCACCCCGCCCATGGTCAGCCGCCTCGGCGAGATCCTCCGCCACCACAAGGGCAACACCGAGGTGCGGATCAAGCTCCAGGGGCCGCGGACCACCACCGTGCTCCGCCTCGACCGGCACCGGGTCCAGCCCGACCCGGCCCTCTTCGGCGACCTGAAGGTCCTCCTCGGCCCGTCCTGCCTGGCCGGCTGAGCCGCGTACCCAAGCGAGGGGCGGGCCCCCCCCCGCGGGGGGGGCCCCCCCCCCCGCGCGCGCCCCCCGCCGGGG
>NZ_JAJAUZ010000124.1 GCF_020532645.1 Streptomyces bambusae | reverse complement strand
CGCAGCGCGGCCGCCCGCCGGCGCACCGCGCTCGACCAGTCCTTCGGTCAACTCCCGGAGCCGGAAGAGCCGTTCGAGGGACGGCGGGCCGAACTGGCGCGGATCTCGCAGTGGGTGCAGGCGGCCCGGGCCGGCACCGAGACCCGGCCGGTGGTCGTGGTCCTGCACGGGGAGCCGGGCGCGGGCCGGACGACGCTGGCGGTGCGGGCCGCGCGGGAGGTCCGCGACCAGTACCGCGGGGCGTGCGTGGTGGACCTGCGGGGCGGGTCGCTGAGCGGGGAGACCCCGCTGCCCACCCGGGACGCGCTGCTGCACCTGCTGAACCGGCTGGGGGCGCCGCGCGAGCAGCTGCTGTTCCGGGACCGGTCCTCGGCGGGACAGCAGGTGCGGCGGCTCGCCGAGCTGTACCACCAGCACCTGCGGGGGGTGCCGGTGACGGTGGTGCTGGACGATGCGGTGGACGCGGAGCAGGTGCGGCTGCTGGTGCCGGAGCGCTCCGACAGCCTGGTGCTGGTGACCGCGCGGGAGCCGCTGGAGCTGCCGGCGGACCTGCCGGCGTGGGTGCACCACCTGGAGGTGGCGCCGCTGGCCGCCGCGGATGCCGAGGCGGTGCTGCGTACGGCGGTGGCGCAGGCCCGCGCGTCGGTGTACGACGAGCAGGCGCTGGCGTCGATCTTCCGGTTCACGGGCGGGCTGCCGCTGGCGCTGCGGCTGACGGGTCCGCTGCTGGGGACGCACACGGCGCGCCGGTTCGAGGTGCACCTGGCGGAACGGCTGGGGTCGTCGGCCGTGACGGACCGGGCGCTGGACCTGGCGTACGCGCACCTTCAGGATCCGGCCCGGCGGCTGCTGCGGCGGCTGTCGCTGGCGGGCCGGGTGTCGGTGGGGGCGGCGGCCGCGGCGGCGCTGGCCGAGTCACCGGAGGCGGAGGTGCGGCGGCTGATGGCCGGGCTGGCGCGGGCGGGCGTGCTGGACCACGTACGCGGGGAGCGGTACCGGCTGCACGACTCGGTGCGCTCGTACGCGGCGGCCAAGCTGCTGGCGGAGGAGGACGCGGCGGCGATCGCGGCCGCGCAGGAGCGGCTGGTGCGGACGTACGCGCAGCTCGCGGACACCGTGATCCGGATGGTCGACGGGAAGACGTCGACGCGGGCGGACCGGTTCGAGGGGCACGGGTTCGCCTCGCTGGACGCGGCGCTGGCCTGGCTGGACGAGGAGTCCAGCTTCATCACGGCGGCGCTGCGGCACGCCCGGGGCGTCGACCAGCGGGCGGTGCTGGACCTGCTGGGTGCGCTGTGCGACTACTGCCTGCTGCGCGGGGACCTGTACCGGCTGGGCGAGATCGACGAGCTGATCCAGCAGGTCGACCAGGGGCTGCCGGCGCACTCGGTGCAGTGGCGGACCGGCATCGCGGCCCGCCAGCTGGGCGAGCTGGACAAGGCGCGGTCGACGCTGACGTCGGTGGTGGACCGCTACTACGAGGCGCAGCACGCGGCGGGGGCGGCGCGGGCGCTGTGTTCGCTGGGGATCACGCTGCACCACCAGGGGCGGCTGGCGGAGGCGGCGGAGAAGCTGCGGGAGGCCCTGGAGGTGCAGGCCGGGGAGGAGCTGGCCGCCGACCGGGCGTGGACGCTGCACGCACTGGCGGCGGTGGAGCGGGACCGGGCGCGGCTGGCGGAGGCGCGGGCGCTGCTGGACCGGGCGCTGCCGCTGCACGAGGCGAGCGAGTCGCTGCACGGGCAGGGGTGGGCGCACTTCCAGCTGGGCCAGGTGCACGTGCGGCGCGGTGACACCGCGGCGGCGGAGGTGTCGCTGCGGCGGGCGCTGGACCTGGCGGGGCGGACCCGGGACGGGCGGGCCGGGGCGTGGGCGCTGACGGAGCTGGCGCGGGCCCGGCTGGTGGCGGGCGACCCGGCGGCGGCGGTGGACGGGCTGCGGCAGGCACTGTCGCGGCACCGGGATGCGGAGGACGTGCGGGGGGAGGCGTGGACGCGGTACTACCTGGGGCAGGCGCTGGAGGAGCGGGGGGACCGGGACCAGGCGGTACGGGAGCTGGAGCGGGCCCGCACGATGTTCTCGCGGATGCGGGACATGTACGGGCTGGCGTGTGCGCGGCACCATTCGGGGCGGGTGAGCCGGGACGTGCGGGCGGCGCAGACGGGGAGCCTGCGGAATTCCGGGTTCGCGCGGCAGCTGCTGGCGGATGCGCGGGCGGACTTCCAGCGGATCGGGCTGCCGCACGGGGAGGCGTGGACGTGCCTGGAGCTGGCGGTGGTGGACGCGGGGAACGCGCGGCTGGGGCAGGCGGTGGCCCTGTGCGAGGAGGCGGTGGCGCTGTTCGCGTCCTACGGGGACGCGCGGGGGATGGACTGGGCCGTCTTCCTGCGGTGCACGCTGCTGCCGTACGCGGATCCCGACGGGGGTGTGGCGGCGGCCCGCTCGGTCCTGGCGGAGCTGGCCGCCGGGGCGCACCCGTCCCGTGACCCCGGCCTGTCCTCGGCGATCGCCGCGTACGAGCCGGCCCTGGCGCGCGGGGTCGACCCTGCCGCCGGCTGGCAGGCCTGGCACCTGGGCCTCACCCCGGCCCGCCCCGCCCGCGAAATCATGGGCGTCCCGTCCTGACCGGGGCTCCGCCCCGGACCCCGCGCCTCAAACTCCCCCAGCCCCAGAGGGCTGGGAGGTGCCCCCCGGGGGGGCTGGATTTTGCCCCGCAGCATCCAGCCCGCGGGCAACGTCCGGGCGGGAGAAAATCCAGCCCGTCCGGCGATCGAGGACCGGGGTCCGGGGCGGAGCCCCGAAACCGGCCCCGCCGGCCATTGAGGCGCGGGGTCTGGGGCGGAGCCCCGGAAACCGGCCTCGCCGGGGATTGCGGCGCCGGCGCCCGGTCGGGGCTACGGCTTCGTCGGGTGGTCCGCCGGGTCGGGGGTCTCCTCGAAGGAGACGCGGCCCATGTGGCGGTTCATGGACTTCATCAGGGCCCACACCCCGACCGCCAGCGCGGCGAAGACGAGGAACCCCAGGATGCCGGGGGTCACCTTGTCCTTGTCGAAGCTGTCGGCCAGCGGAACGAGCTGGGTCAGTGCTGCCTGGGTAGCGCTCATGGTCAGGCATTCTCCCGGATGCCCGCGAAGAGGTCGTCCTCGGGGAGGGATGTCGGCACGAGCGACTTCGCCAGCTCGTACTCCTCCGTGGGCCAGATCTCCTTCTGGACCTCCAGCGGCACCCGGAACCAGCCCCCGTCCGGATCGATCTGCGTCGCGTGCGCGATCAGCGCCTTGTCGCGGATCTCGAAGAACTCGCCGCACGGCACGTACGTGGTCAGCGTCCGCTCCTTGCGCTCGAACTCCTTCCACCGGTCGAGCCACTCCCCGTACGGCGACTCCATGCCCCGCTCCAGCAGCCCGTTGTGCAGCGCCAGCGTGCGCGGCTTGTTGAAGCCCTGGTTGTAGTAGACCTTCTGCGGCTGGTACACCGGCCCGAACTCGGCCTCGGGGTACTTCTCCGCGTCGGCCGCCCCGTCGAACGCCACCATCGTGATCTTGTGGGTCATGATGTGGTCGGGGTGCGGGTAGCCGCCGTTCTCGTCGTACGTGGTGACCACGTGCGGACGGAACGCGCGGATCTTCGCGACGAGCCGCCCGGCGGCCTCGTCGACGTCCTCCAGCGCGAAGCAGCCGTCCGGCAGCGGCGGCAGCGGGTCGCCCTCGGGCAGGCCCGAGTCCACGTAGCCGAGCCATTCCTGCTGCACGCCGAGGATCTCGCGTGCTTCGTCCATCTCCTTGCGGCGCACCTCGTGGATGTTCTCCTCGATGTACTTGTCGCCCTGGAGCTTGGGGTTGAGGACCGAACCGCGTTCGCCGCCGGTGCAGGTCACGACCAGCACGTCCACCCCCTCGGACACGTACTTGGCCATGGTGGCCGCGCCCTTGCTCGACTCGTCGTCGGGGTGGGCGTGCACGGCCATCAGTCGCAGCTGCTCAGTCAAGACTCGATCCCTCGGTGACGGTGCTGGGCGGACGGGCTTCTATAGTGACCGAACCGGGGGGCGAAAAATTCCGCGGTCCCCAGAGGCCGCACGCCAGAAGAGCCCCCGTGAAAGGAACGGTCGATGAGCGCGGTACGCGAGAGCCTGCCCGAGGGCCGGTACGGCCGCTCCGCGGACGAACGCGCGGACCGGAAGCTCAAGATCGTCGGCTCGGTGCTGGGCGTCGGACTGCTCGCCGTGGTCGGCTGGATCGGCTGGGACTACGTCGGCGGCCAGACCGTCAGCGGCGAGGTGATCAAGTTCCAGGTGGTCTCGGACAGCGCGATCGAGGTGCACCTGGAGGTCCGCAAGGACACCGCGGACACCCCCGGCGTGTGCACGCTGAACGCGCAGGACGTGGACCACGCCGACGTCGGCCGCGCGGACTTCTCCTTCGACCAGCGGGCGAAGCGGATCGACGAGATCGTCACGCTGAAGACGACGGCCCGGGCGACCACGGTCGAGCTGGTCGGCTGCCAGTCCCGCTGACCACAGCCCCTACAGCCTTACAGCCCTACAGACCTTCAAAAGGTGGCGCCACCGTGCTCGGCGGCACCGACCACGGCTGCACGACGGCCGCCCAGACCGTGAAGGCGGCGACGGCCGCGATCAGCAGCAGCCAGCCGGCCCCGTGCAGCGCCCGGCGGCGGCGCAGCAGCCGCAGCCCGCGGGTCGCGGCCCGGTCCGCGAGCCCCGGCGGGACCGCCGTGTGCCGCCGGTCGAGCAGCCGCCGCAGCTCGTCCTCGCGGTGGCTCCCGGTGCTCACGGCGCACCTCCGGCAACCGCACCGGCCGCCCGGCCCGCCAGCCGCCCGGCCCGCGCCGCCAGGGTCCGCACCCGTTCCGGCGGCAGCCCCAGCAGCGCGCCGGCCGTCTCCTCGGCAAGGCCTTCGTGGTAGCGCAGGACGAGCACCAGGCGCAGCCGCGGGGTGAGCCGGGACAGCAGGCCGCCGCGGCCGCGGCGGTGCCGCCAGGCCTGCCGGGCGAACGCGGTGCACAGCTCGCGGCGGGCGTGGGCGTACGGATCGTCGCCGCGCAGCCGGTCCCAGTGCGCGTAGGTGCGGGCCAGCGCGTCGGCGAGCAGGTCGCGGGCGGCCGGGGCGTCGTCGTCGGGCTCCGCGGTGAGCAGGGTCGCGGCATGCAGCAGCCGGCCGGCGGCTCCGGCGACGAACGCCTCGAACTCCCGGTCCCAGTAAGCGCGTCGCCCTTCCGGCCCTGCCGTCACCCTTCCCATGAGGCAGCAGCGGGACCGCCGGGGTCAAGAGGCCTGCGGGTGCTCCGTGGATTCCGCTCCGGCGGCCGCCATCCGCTCGGACAGCGAGACGTTGAAACGGGTCAGCAGGGCCGTGAACGACTCCCGCTCGTCCTCGCTCCAGCCCTCGGTCACCTGGGCCATCAGCTCGCGGCGCGAGGAGCGTACGTCCTCCAGCCGGGCCAGGCCGCGCGGGGACAGCGCGAGGACCACGGCGCGGCCGTCCTCGGGGTGCGAGGTGCGCTTGACGAGCCCGGTGTCGACGAGCGGGGCGACCTGCCGGGTGACGGTGGACGAGTCGATGCCCATGCCCGCGGCGAGCGCCTTGACGCCCATCGGCCCTTCCAGGTCCAGCCGGTTGAGCAGCAGGTACGCGGCGCGGTCCATGGAGTTGCGGGCCTGTCCGACGCCGCCCAGCCGGGTCTGCTCGGCGCGGCGGGCGAACACCGCCACCTGGTGCTGGAGGGCGTCGAGGAGACCGCAGGCGGGGTCCGCCGGCAGGTCCGGACGGTCCGGGGAGGAGGGCATGGCCTAGGGCTCTCTTCATACAAGGGGCGACAGGGATGGGGGACAGAGTACGCCGCCCGGGTGCGGCCCGTACGGCTCGTGCGCAATCCGGTACGGCCAATCCCCGCCCGGCCGTTGTACGGGTGGCGGCACGGGCCGTACGGCACGCGACCCGGCCCG
>NZ_JAJAUZ010000123.1 GCF_020532645.1 Streptomyces bambusae | reverse complement strand
CCCCCCCCCCCCCCCCCCCCCCCCCCCCCCCCCCCCCCCCCCCCCCCCCCCCCCCCCGAAACCCCGACCCTGCGGGGCTGTTCCCCACCCCGCCCCTTCCCGAACTGGGGGGCCGCCCCAGACCCCGGTCCTCAAACGCCGGACGGGCTGAAAGGGGCCGCGGAGCCCAGAGCCGCACCTCATGCTCCCCCAGCCTCAGGGGGCTGGGAGGTGCCCGCCGCAGGCGAAGTGCCGACAGTCCCTGCAAGGGAGGAGCACGTTCGGCAGGTCCGACCCGCAGGGGCGCGATCGAGCCCGTCCGGCGCATGAGGACAAGGGCAGGGTCACGGCTCCGTGGGAGTGGGGCGGCCGGTCAGGGCGGCCAGGGTGGACCGCACGTGGTCCATGTGCGCACGAAGATCCGCCTGAGCCTCCGCATGCTCGCGAAGGACCAGGTCCGTCTCACGGACCACCGCCTCCTCCCGCACCCGCGCCCGCGCCAGCAGCTCCGCCCCCGCCGCCTCCGCATCCTCCTGCCCGTGCCGAGCCGCCTCCTCCACCTCCGCATACGCCCGCCGTGCCTCCGCCAGCCGCGCCTCCCCGTACGCCTCCAGCTCGGCCACCCGCGCCTCCAGCTCCGCCTCCCGCGCGGCAAAGTCGCGTTCCGCCGCCTCCCGCCGCTCCGCGTGGTCCTGCTCCTGCTCGGCCAGCAGCGCCTCCGCCCGCTGCCGCGTCTCCCGCAGCAGCGCCACCGCGTCCCCGCGCCACGCCTTCGCGTCCTCCCGCGCCGCCAGCCGCGCGTCGTCCGCCTGCCGCTGCGCCGCCGCCAGCGCCTGCCGGGCCCGTACCTCCGTCTGCTCCCGGACCGCCTGCCCGTCCACCCGCGCCAGCTCCGCCACCCGCTCCGCGTACGCCTCCGCAGCCGCCGTCGCCTCCGCCGCGTCGCCGCGCGCCTCGAAGCCCAGCTCCTGCGCCTCCTCGTACGCCAGCGCCAGGATCCGCCGCGCCCGCTCGCTCAGCAGGTCGTACGTCTGCGGCTCCAGCTGCGCCACCACCTCGCGCAGCCGGGCCGCCTCCGCCTCCATCTGCTTGGCCAGCACGGTCAGCCGCGCCGCCCGCTCCCACGCCTCGTCACGGCTCGCCCACAACTCCGCGATCCGGCGGTCCACCTGTGCAGGCCGGTAGCCGCGGCCCCGAACGATCGCGAAACCCTGGGGTGACACGGCAGCACTCATCCTGGAAGCCCCTCTCTCGGACCCGCGGCTCAAACCCGGCTACCGGTCAAGGATGCGTCATTTGATGTCACAAGCCGGAATCCGGACACGCGAAACGGCCGGCACAAGGACCGTTTCGGTCCCCGCACCGGCCGCCGCTCACCCGCCCGGCTGCACTTTCGCGCAACCCGGCGCGGCCGAACCCGTACCTACGGCCCGCCTACAGCAGGCCGTCCCACATCTGCTCCAGCAGCACCGACCACCAGTTCTCCGGCGACGCCAGCGCCGCCGGGTCCAGCCCGGCCAGGTTCGACTGGAAGTCGACCGTCCAGCGACCCGCCTGCTCCGGCGTCAGGTGCAGCCGCAGCCGCCACATGTGACCGAGCATCGCCAGCGACCGGGCGAACTGCGGCAGGCTGGAGTTCACGAACTGCGGGGGCACCGGCGCCCCGCCGGGACCGGCCTCCACCGGCACCGCCACTATGTGCGCCGTGCCGTACTGCACGCACAGCGCCTTGCCGAAGTCACTGCCGACGACCAGGTACGAACCCGCGTCCGACGCCGCCGCCACCCCGCGCTGCGCGGCCATCTCGGCCAGCGTCGGCACCGGCTGTCCGGGCACGGCCTGTGCCCAGAAGAACGGCCCGAAGTCCACCGGCAGACCGGCCCACACCAGCGTCTGCGCGACGATCTCCGGCACGCCCTGCCGGGACACGGCCCGCTGGTCGTAGCGGAACACGCCCTGCGGCCCGAAGGCACCGGTCAGCTCCTGCGCGATCGCCTCCATCGGGATCGCCGGCTGCAGCGGCACCTGCGGCAGCGGGGCCCGTACCGGCGCCGGACGCGCCGGACCGTCGGCCACCTGGTGCAGCTCGCCCTGGTGGGTGAGCAGGTGGCGCATGCCCTGCTGACGGCCCGCGTGGTCCGTGCCGTACGGGGCCACGCTGGTGATCCGCACCTGCGGCCAGGTCTCGCGGATCATCCGGGCGCAGTAACCGCCCGGCAGCTCGCACGACTCCAGCTCGGTGTGCAGCTCCAGCACCTGCTGCGGCGGCACGTTCATGGCGCGCAGCTCGTGCAGGATCTGCCACTCCGGGTGCGGGGTGCCCGGCGCCGAACGGCGGATGAGCTGCTGCTCGGAGCCGTCGGGCGCGCGGTAGCGCAGGACCGCCTGGTAGCCGGGGCCGACCGTCGGCACACCCGGCTGCGCGGGCGCGCCCTGCGGCGCCCCGGGCGGACCGGGAGGCGCCGACGGACCGCCGGTCACCGGCGGACCGGCCAGCATGGTCGCCGCGTGGTGCGCATCGCCGCCGGGGGCTCCGGGCGGACCGGGAGGCGCCGGCGGACCGGGAGGCGCCGGGGTGCCGGGAGGCCCGGGGGGCGCCGGTACGGACGGCCCCGCGAGCATGGTCGCCGCATGGTGCGCGTCACCGCCGGGCACACCGGGGGCTCCGGGCGGACCGGGAGGCGCCGGCGGACCGGGGGGTCCGGGCGGACCGGGCGGGCCGGGGGGCGCCGGCGGACCGGCCGTGACCGCCGGACCGGCCAGCATCGTCGCCGCGTAGTGCGGGTCCTCGGACGGCGCACCGGGGGGCGCCGGAGGTCCGGGCGGACCGGGCGGCGTCGGAGCCCCGGGCACGCCGGGCGGACCGGGCGGCGCCGGCGGACCGGCCGTCACGGCCGGACCGGCCAGCATCGTCGCCGCGTAGTGCGGGTCCTCGGACGGCGCACCGGGGCGCCGCACCTCGGCCTTGTCCGTGACCTCGTCGGCGATGTCCTCGGGACGCGGACCGCCCGGCGGGACCACCGCCGGGGAGACCGCGGTCTTCGGCAGCCGGCTGCCACCGGGGATCAGGGCCGTCTTCGCCTCCGGAGCCACCCCGGACGAGGGCACGTCCGCGGCGTCCACCCCGGACAGCGGCGGCGCGAACACCGTCTGCGGCAGCGGCACGGAACCGTCGTCGGCGCCGTTCACCGGGTTGGTGTCCGTACCCGCCCACGGCGTCGTGTCCGCCGGCACCCCCTCGGAGGCCGTCGGCTCGTACGCCGGACCGGCATCCGCGGCCACCGGCTCGGGCGCGGGCCCGGACACCGGAGCAGGCGGAGCGGGCGGAGCGGGCGGAGTCAGCGGGACCGGCGGGGCGGCCGGCGCGGGCTCGGCGGCCGGCCGGTGGTCGGGGATACCCGCCCGGTCCGCCGCCTCCTGCAGCCACTCCGGCGGGCTCAGCATGAACGACGTCTGGTCGGAGTCGATCCGCTGCGGCGGCACGGACGCGTCCGCGCCCGTCGCCTGCTCCGCCCCGTACGCCTCCTCGTACCGGCGGATGACCTCGCCCACCGGCAGGCCCGGCCACAGCGTCACCTCGCCGCTGTCCCGTGCGATGACCAGGCGCTGCCGCCCGCCACCGGACACCGGCCCGCCCGGACGGTCCTCCGCCCACACCACGAACCCGAGGCCGAACTCCCGCACCCGCACCTCGCGGTGCTGGTAGCCGGGGACGTCCCCGTTGACCCATTCCTCGGCGCGCTCCTGCGCCTGCGCGAACGTCACCACCGCGACGTCACCCCTCCACCGGGACGACGCGCGCGAAGCCGCCGTCCACCATCAGGCCCGCCACCGTCTCCAGTTCGGCCGGGCTGCCCGCCAGCCGCTCCAGGAAGGCGTCGAAGTCGTCACCGCACGGCAGCAGCAGCCGTTCCACCCGCTGCTGCACGCTCCACCCGTCCTGGTCCCGCGCGTCGTCGAACGGGCAGAACCACACCGAGCCGAGCGCCTCGCCGCGCACCTTCACCGCGAGCAGACCGCCCTGGACGAACGCCACCGCCAGGTAGTCCTTCGTCAGGTGGTCCCGCAGGCACTTGTTCACGTACACCAGGTCGTTGACCGCGGCCTCGTCCCGGACCGTGAAGAACGGCTGGTCCACCAGCATCCCGAGCTCGGCGTCCAGCGCCACGCCCGTCGGGGCGCAGCCGCCCGCCGCCTTCAGGAACGACCGGTAGGCCTCCGGCAGCCGGTAGCCCAGGTCCTCCTCCAGGCCCTGGATCTGCGTCTCGGACACCGACACCACCGACGTCGGCAGCCCGAAGTGCGCCGGACGCCGCTCCTGCAGCGGCCGGGTGCCCCGCTTGCCGTGGTCGACCTGTGCGGTCACCAGGCCCGCGTGGTGCCGCAGCAGCGCCTTCACCTCGACGGGTACGAGCTCCAGCCGACGGGTTCCCGCGACGTGGTGCCAGGTCCAGCCGTGCGGGGTCGCCACCGCGGGCACCGTGCGCCACAGCTCGTGGCCGTCCGCGTGCAGCGCCGCGTTCGCGGAGACGTAGTCCGTCAGGCGCAGTTCGTCGACGCCGAAACCCTCCGGGGGCTCGGCGATCTCCACGGCCGCACGCGCGTACGGCGAGAAGTCCGGATGCCCGTTCGCGTCCATGCGGACGCCACGGGGATGCCGGGCGGCACGGACCGGGTCGGGAAACTGCACGACCTGCCCGGCGTACGCGGCGTTGGGTGGCGCGGCCTGCTGCCCGAGCCGACCTGTCGTCATGGCGGTAGCCCCCTGCTGGATCTGGCTGGTTCCGCACAGCCTATGCGCTCGCGCAAGAGCACCGACCTCCCCGTACACCCCCCGCCACCCGGCGACCGGGAACATCCGAATTGATACGAAAATTCGACCCCGCTTCCGCATCGGCGGAGTCATTTGGCAGGCTGTCCCAGCGGCACGGGGGCGTGCGCACCAGCGGGAACACCGCGAGCACGGAGGGAACCAGCACCATGCAGAAGACAGCGCGACGCAGCAGCACCGGCCGGGAACCCGACGGCGCCGACGACCCCCGCGCGCCCTGGACCGGGAACGACGGGCGCCGCGCGCCGGTGCTCCGCTTCCGCCGCGACGGCATCCTCCCGACGGTCGCCGCCGCACTGTCCGTACGCGGTGAAACCCTCACCGGGACCGCCGCCAAGGGCGAACTCCCGCCGGTCCTGCACCCCCTCGTCCAGGACTTCCTCGACACCCTCGCCAGCGGGCAGCGGGAACGCTTCACCGGGCGATGTCCCGAGGCGCTGCTGCTCTCCCGGCACCTGGCTGCCGTCGAGGCGGGGCGCAGCAGGCGGGCCTCGCGCAAGCCGCTGACGCACGGCGAGGCGCGGCGGTCGCTGCGCCAGGCCAGGCTGACGGCGCGGCGCATCCGGGAGGACGGCGACCCGCTGCACGGCAGCTACGCGCCGCCGTGCCGGTCCTGCGAGGCCATGCTCAGCCACTTCGGGGTGCGCCCCGTCGACCTCACCGCATCCGACGACCACACGAAGGGCTGACCGCCCGATGTCCGCCTCCGCGTCCGCCTCGTACGACCGTTCGTCGGCGACCCGCTTTCCGGTCTCCGTCGACACCGCACTGCGCACTGCCGGCTGGCAGCCGGGGCGGTGGGACATCAAGCAGGCCGAGTTCTGGGCCGATGCGCTGCGGGACCATGCGACGCCGGGCGGGCACGTGCACACCGTGTTTCCGGCGGCCGTCGAGGCGTGGGCGGAGTTCGGCGGGCTGACCTTCGGGCCGGCCGGGCCGGGCCGTCAGATAGCCCCCGCGTCCGTCCGCATCGACCCGCTGACCGGGCTCCACCTCGCCCGTACCTTCGCCGACCTCGGGCGGGCGCTGGACACCTCCGTCTGTCCCCTCGGCATCGAGTCCGACGGACGCTCGCATCTGGCCATCGACGCGGGGGGCCGGGTCTACGCGATCGACCACACCGGTGACTGGTACCTCGGCCCCACCATCACCGAGGCCCTCACCGCCCTCCTCACAGGCCTCCAGCCGGAACGCCTGACTGTGACCACCACCCCCTGACCCGAGACCCCGCCCCGGCCCCGCCGGGCGAACCCGGCCCCCGCCGCCCTCTCCGACCCCGGCTGACCACCCCCCGCCGCCCCCTCCGACCCCGCCGGGCCAATCCCAGCCCCGCCGGGCATCTCCAGCCTCACCCGGCATCTGGGCCTCGCCGGGCATCTCCAGCCTCGTCGGCACCCTCCAGCCTCACCGGGCATCTCCAGCCCCGCCGGGCCAATCCCAGCCCCGCCGGGCATCTCCAGCCTCACCGGGCGAATTTCAGCCTCGCCGGGGGGGG
>NZ_JAJAUZ010000122.1 GCF_020532645.1 Streptomyces bambusae | reverse complement strand
CGTACGACGTCGGGCAGGGCGGTCAGGGTGCCCGTGCCGGGTCCGAGCCACCGGGCGTAGGACATCAGGGACTTGATGTCCACGCCGGGGCGTACGGCGTTGGGGGAGGTCATCGTGCCCAGGTAGATCCAGTGCTCGCCACGGGTGCTGGGCACGGTTCGCGTGGTGGGCAGAGTCTGCCGGGCCCAGGCGGTCGCGCCGGCGTTGTCCAGGTCGACCACGGTCACCCCTGCACCGCCGGGGTGGTACGCGACCGCTGCGGCCTGCCGCCATGCTGCCGCCCACGAGCCAGAGGTGAGGACGGTGGTGTCGGCGGTGGCGGCGGCCCAGCCGTGGCAGGGGTGGGGGCACTGGCAGGGGCCGGGGCTCTTCATGTTCGGCCGGCCGCCGCACGCGTTGCTGCGGCAGGCCGAACAGTTGGCGAAGGGTCGCTTGTCGCAGCCGAGCGGCAGGACCGGGATGCCGGATGCGGCCAGTTTGAGCGCGGTCTTCAGGTGCGTGCTCATGTGGCCACCTGCCGGTGGTCTCGCCGGATCGGGGTCGGGTGGGTCATGCTGGAACCTCCAGTTGGATTGCTGGATGAGGGCGGCCCCGGTCTTTGGCGAGAGGGGGCCGCCCGCGCTGTTCGTTGGATGCGGGCCGTGGGGTGTCGGCGGGGCTGGTTAGGGTCGTGGGTTATGACGACGACCCTTGAGCTGGTGCCGGGCCTGATCACGACGCGCGAAGAGATCTCTGCTGCCTTTGGCTGCGGGACGTTCCAGGGCATTGAGCCGGCCGCGGCGGCGAAGAAGGTGTTCGTGTACTCCGACCCGTCCGCGGGAGCTGAGTACGGGTACACGTTCGATGGCCGCGCCGAAGACGACGAGCACGGGCCGCTGTACCTGTACACGGGCTACGGCGCGACGGGTGACCAGCAGCTCAAGAGCCGCAACAAGTCCTTGCGCTACCACGTTGAGGACGGCCGGGAGCTCCACCTGTTCGTGGCGCACGGCAAGGTTCCCGGCAGCGGGACCATGCGCCAGCGCTACATCGGGCAGATGACCGTGGACCCCATCACCCCGGTCGAGGTCCGCCGAGGGTTGGGCCGGGACAACCAGATGCGCGATGCGCTGGTCTTCCGGCTCCGCCCGGCGGCCGGCACCATCCCGAAGTGGGAGGCGTCGGACGCGCTCAAGCCGGCCATGGCCACCGAGGTTGCAGATGTCGAGGTGGCCAAGCCCACCAGCGTGCTCATCCCGGCGCAGACGGGCGTCAAGGACAAGAACGCCGAGCAGCACAGCACGGCGGAGACGGTTGCGGACATCCCCGGCGGCCTGCGGAAGGTTGTGCGCCGGGAGGGCGTGCTGATGGAGGCGTTCAAGCAGCACTTGCTGGCTGCCGGGCACGAGGTGAAGACGTTCCAGATCACCTTGGCCGGTGAGGTGGGCGCGCTCACCCCGGACCTGTACGACATCACCGACCACGTCCTGTACGAGGCCAAGGGCCAGACCACCCGCAACAACATCCGGATGGCGATCGGACAGCTGGCGGACTACCGCCGCCACGTCCCCAAGCCCGACGGCCTGCGCGTAGCGGTGCTGCTGCCCAGCGAGCCCAGCAACGACCTGAAGAACCTTCTGGCCGAGCAGGACATCCACCTCGTTTACCAGGACGAGACCGGCTTCCACGGCTTCCCGCTCCCGGCCCCGTAGCCGCGGCACGTCGCGCCCGCGCCTTTCGCTTACAGGTTGGGGATGGCGTGGACGATGGCGGTGGCCATGTCGTTGATGGGTCCGGCGGCGCCGGTGGAGGCGAGGAAGAAGCCGAACATGACGGCGGTGAAGGCGCTGCCGTAGCTGAGGCTGTTCTGCCGGAGCAGGAAGTAGAGGACGATCCCGAAGAGCGCGACGAGCGAGATGGTGATGGCCATCGGTGTTCCTTCCGTGATCGTGGTCAGCGGGTGCCGGCGCGGTGGACGGTCCGGCTGTGGTTGAGGAGTCGGCGGCCGACGCGCAGGCGCTTGCCCTGGCCCTTGCAGCGGCGGCAGGGGCCCTTGACCTTGGTTCGGCCGCGGCGGTTGGTGGTGATGTGGGCGCCGATGCCGTCGCACTTGCGGCAGGTGCCGAAGGGGCTCGCGGCGCACAGCGTGGCGTAGACGGCGGCGGCGAGGATGGCGAGGACGCTAGCGGTGAGCATGGGGCTCCGATCCGGGTCCTGAGGCGGTTTCCGGGGCGCGCGGGCATCCTGCTGCTAGAAGCTAAGCAGCAGGTCAGAGCGGTGATGGGGTGCTAGTGGGGGTGCTAGACCTAGCAGGGATGGCTGCTAGGTCTAGCACCGTGTTTCGGGGTGTTCAGGCGGCCCGGTCGGCGGCGCGGCGGGTGATGGCGGCGGTCACGTCGGCGCGGTCGATGCCGCGGCGGTTCTTGCCTTCGCCGTCGTCGGTCTGGCCCCACACCTGCCCGGCCTTGATCCCCCAGGGCTTGAGGGCGGCGGTGACGTTCTCGCCCTTCCACCCCTCGTACGTCTCCGGGCGCAGCTGCGTGAGGCGGGCGGCGATCCGCTCGCACCACACCGCCTTCTCCGACGCGGGGATCACCTTCAGCACGTCCGCGAGGATGTCCACGCCGGAGCCAGTGGCCGGGCCGGTTCCTTCGGCGTGGCCGGTGATGTTGCCGTACTCCTCGCGGGCCTGGCGGGCGCGGGCGACGACCTGTTCGGCGGCGACCGCGTCCACGAACGCGGAGGACACGATCCGCGGGTCGTCGCCTTCACCGGCCATCCAGCAGATGCCGCGGTCGGACCGGGAGAACATCGTGGCCCGGTACCCGGCCTTGTACATCGACGTGCCCAGGATCATGTCGTTGGCGGGCTGGCCCATGACCTTCAGCGCGAACCTGAGCACCGCGTTCGCAGAGATGCCGGTGGGCAGGGACTTCGCGTCCGGGCGCTGGGTGCCGAACATGCCGACGATGCCCAGGGCCGGGCCGCGCTTGGTGATGTCGGTGCAGATGTCCTCGATCTCCGCGCCGTACTTCTCGTGCTCGAACGCCACCTGGCACTCATCCAGCCCGACCACGATCGGGTGCAGCCCCAAGGTCTTGTCCGACGCGAGTGCCGGCGTGACCTTCGACTCCGGGCAACGGGAGCGAGGCAGGGACTTGATGACCTTCGCCCGGCGGCGCAGTTCGTCCTTGAGTTCGCGCAGGGACTGCACGACGTACTCCAGGTCGTCGTCTTCCTCACCTGCCCGGTAGCGGTGGCAGACGGGTTCGAGGGCGGAGAAGTCGCCGGTGCCCTTGAAGTCGAACGCGTGGATCTCGGCGCGCGGGTCGAGGGCTGCGATCAGCAGGAGCAGCCGCATGAGGAACGTCTTGCCCATGCGGGGGATGGAGCCGACCACGACGGCCGCGAACATCAGCGTGACCGTCACGTCCCGCATGCGCTGGTCGTTGCCGAACACCACCGGCTTGAACAGATCCACCACGCCCGCCTTCAGCAGCGGCCACGCGGGCTTGGTGGTCTCGTTCATCGGCTTGTCCCCGACCCACAGCACCAGCCGCCCCTCGTGCTCGGTGGGGTCCGGGGAAGGCCACACACAGCCGACCTTCCGCCGCAGGCCGGAGGCCAGGGGCTTGCGCGCTTCCATGATGTCTTCCGGGGTCACGCCGTAGGGCAGGTCGAGATCGGCGCGGTAGCCGGGCCCGTCCCGGACGATTTCCGAGGTGAACCGCATGCCGTTCATGTCGCCGCCCTTCTTGACGGCGGCAGAGATCCGCGGATTGCCGATCGAGTCCAGGCCGCGGAGCACAATCGACCCGGTCAGCTTCTGGATCTCGGTCTTCAGGACGGCGGGGCCGATGACCCTCTCGTCCTCCTCCTGCCCGGCCATGCCCAGCAGGAGGATCCCGCCGGCCGCGAACGCGTACAGGAAGGCGGGCGCTATCACGTACAGCCACAGCGCGAACCCCAGCCCGAACACCGCCGCCACCAGGGTGACCAGGCCGCGCAGACGGACGCGTCCGGACCGCAGACGGGCCAGACGCATGTACTCCTCAACGTCCTCGTTGCGGACCGCGAACGCCCGCAGCGGGGCCGCTTCCCGGTCCCAGATCCACCGGTTCGTGGACACCACGAACCGGCACGCACCCCGCGGCGACCGGGCAGCCAGACGAGTGGAGTACACGGGGATCCGCACCCCATGGAACAGAGCGGCGTAGCCCAGGTTCGCGCCCGCGTGGCGGGCGGTCGCGGTGAAGTCCCGCCGGTTGGTCAGCCACCCGGCCAGCACCGGCCGCCGCTTCTCGGTACGGACTTTCGGGTCGGGCAGGTTCGGGTTGTCCACCATCTTCGGGACGACCGGCTCGGCGTCCGGGTCGGGGACCGCGTGGAGGTGGGCACCGGTCGGGGTCTGATCAGTCATGCTGGATGTCTCCTGCTGCTCGATGAGGGTGTGCAGGGCGTGGAGACCCGGGGCGGCCGCGCTTCTTTGGCGAGATGGGGCGGCCGCCCCGGGGCGGAGCTAGCGGTTGATGGGGCGGCGCCAGGCGTAGGGCGGCAGGCTGGCGGCGGCGGTGGCCGTGCGGGTGGTGGCGCCGTCGGGGGCGCCGGGCAGGGCGTGGAGGTGGGCGCCGGTCAGGCTGGCGAGCATCCGTGCGGCGTGGTGTTCACAGCCCTCAGCCCGGGTGCCGTGCTGGTCCACGACGGTCACGGCGGCCGGGCCGGTGCAGGGGCTGGGGTCGCTGGGGTGCGCGGCCGGGCAACGGCCGGGGTCCGTCGCCACCATGACCGGGCGAGCGGGGTGGTGGCGGGCGGCGTGGAGGATCGCGTCGTGGTCGAACGCGAGCGGTCCGGGGGCGTTCAGCGGCAGCCAGCGCACGGCCACTGCGTCGTCCCCGGCGCGGGCGGTGGTGTGGTCGGGGACGGTGACCAGGTAGGCGGCGCTCACGTACCGGCCGCGGGGGTCGCGGTCGGGGCGGTCGAACACGCCGATCAGGGTCAACTCGTCCTCGCTCACGCGGACGCCGGTCTCTTCCAGCAGCTCGCGTACGGCCGCGGTCCGGGAGGTTTCCCCGGCATCGACGTGACCGCCCGGCAGGGCGAACATGCCCTGGTACGGGGCCCAGCCACGCTCGATCGCAAGGACGTCGTTGCCCCGCAGGCACACGACGTCGGCGGTGTAGCGGATGGTCTCGATCTCAGTCATCGGATTCCTTCGCAGGAGTACGGGCGGGAGGCGGGGCCTTACCTGCGGCGCTTGTCGGCGTCGGCGGCGGCGCGCTGCTCGCGCTCGCGCGCGCCATCGACGATCCGGGTGAACTTCCGCTCCAGGTCGCCCTGGTAGACGGTCTGGGAGGCGATGCCGCGCTTGGCCATCCGGGCGGTCAGCCAGGCGAGCTTGGCGACCTCGCCGGTCGTGAACTTCGGGTCCTTCTCGGCAGCCATCACGTGCCCTTCCGGGGCCGGACTGTCCGGCTCCCCTCACCACCCCCACCCGCATGGGGTTGGGGTGGATCGGGCAGCCGTCAGCGACGGCGCTTACGGGCCTTGGCGATGTTCTTCGCAGCCGCCGCCCCTTCGGGGCTGCCGACGGCCTTGACGACCGTGTGCACACCCCAGCCCAACATCAGAGCCAGGAAGGCGAGGAAGGCGATGTTCGCCGCGATGGCGGTCAGCGCGCCGACCAGCAGCGGGCCGAAGTACACCCCGGCCGCAACCGTCCCGGCGCCGATCCCGGACCCCAGCGCGAGACGCTGGACGGTCCGGTCCGGCGGGGCCTGGTGGATGTGCTGGTGCACGATCTGCGGGCCCGCGTGGGGGGCGGGGAGCTGGTCGGTGTAGACGTGGCGGCCGTCGGGGAGCTGGACGATGGCCGGGGGGATGGGCTCGGGCAGGTGGCTCATGGTGGCTCCTGTCAGCCGTGGTTGGGCTCCAGCGCGAAGCTTGGTTTCGGCTGGGGTTAGGTCATGCACCAGCCGGAGTCGCATCCGATGTCGGTGTCGTCCATGCCGGGCAGGGTGTCCACGCCGTCGCGGATCGCTTCGCGCAGCGGCCGGGCATGGGGGGTGAGGTAGACGTGGTCCTTGCCGAGGGCGTCGCGGCGGGCGTTGAGGAGTTCTTCGAGCTGGCAGGCCCGCTCGAAGAGGTCCGGCTGCTGGCGGCGCATGTCGTGCCAGGTCTCGTTGCGGTGAAACGGGCAGAACCAGCAACTGCTCTTCGGCGGCACGGGCAGCCCGGCGGAGCGGATGATCCGGGCGCAGTCGATGCGGCGGATGCCCCGCTCCAGCAGCGGATACTCGATCTGCTCGTGAGGCTCGGACCGGCGCTTGTTGGCCCGGCCGATCTCATCCAGGCTGATCCCGATGCCCACCGTGGCCGGCGCGTGCTTGCTGGCGCCGCGTCGTTTGAGCTCCCGCCCGATCACCTTGATCTTGTAGTCGGCGGTGCAGGAGCGGGTGCCGGGGGCGCCGTTGGACATCCGTACCGGGATCTTCAGCGACCGCGACCCGGGCCGGGTGATCTCCCCGTACAGGGTCCTGGTTTCACCGGAGCGGACCATGACCCGGTCCAACAGCACCAGCTCGATGCCATGCTCGGCCGCATACGGGTGGGCGTAGGCGTTGAGGTAGCGCATGGTGGCCGGGTTCTCTGAGTCGTTCCCGACGTTGGCCATCAGGAACGTCCGGTAGTCCAGCTCACCCCGGCCGGCGAGGACGAGGGCGGCCATGGACTGCCAGCCACCCCCGAAACTGAAGCACTTCACTGTCGAAGTCACCGGGGGCTCTCCTCCTGT
>NZ_JAJAUZ010000121.1 GCF_020532645.1 Streptomyces bambusae | reverse complement strand
CCCTGCGCATCCACATCAACGGGTACTGGACGGGGTGCTTCCGCGCCCACCGCAGCAACTACGGCTGGGACAGCAGCCTTCAGTGCGCCGAGCACGGCCGCGACATCATGATCGGCACCACGGGCATGAACACGGCCATCGAAGCCGTCGAGTTCTACGCCCCGGCCGACCGCCGGGCCGGCGGCCGCGCCCACGTCCGCAACATCGGGGACGTCGCCGGTTCGCATCCGGGCGGCGACATGAGCCACGTCGTCGTCGGCACCGAAGGCCGGGCACTGCCCATCGAGCAGCTCTACCTCTTCATCCAGTAGCGCCCTGGGGTCTCGTCCTGGCGAACCTGCGACCGGGCCCCGGCCGCTGGCCGCCGGATCGGCACGGTGCGGGCGGCGTGGACGACCCGGGGCACCCGGCGCCGTGCGCGAAGGCCGAGGCCAGAGCTTCGCCTCACGGGGTGGTGTCCCGGCTCGGAAGGCGTTCCGGCTAGCGGACCTCGCTGGTGAGGAACGTGTGGATTTCGGCGGCGAGGTGGCGCATCTCCTCGCCGGCCGCGTGCACGGTGGTGGTCGTGAAGTGCCACTCCTCGGACGGGGGCCGGTCGTGGATACCCCACGTCAGGTGGACGTGGCCGCCGGGGCGGTGCTCCGCCGACAGGGTCAGATCGCGTTCGAGGGAGCGCCAGGTGCGCTCCCCTTCCCAGCCGCGGAAGTCCTCGGCCAGCGCGGAGAGGAAGGCGTCGAGGTCGTCGCCCTCCCAGGTCCGCACCAGGGTCTCGACGCGCACCCATTGCCCCTGCGCCGTCACGAGGAAGTCGAGCGTCGGGTCGTCCCCGAACGGCCTTGCCGGCTCTGAGAGCAGCAGGTGGACGGGGTGCGGTCCGGGGTCGCCCACGCGGAGCGCGAGCCTGCCGGAATCGTCGTAGTCGATCACGCGAACAGGCTAGAGGACAGGGCTGGGGTCGCCCCGCCACTTTTTTCGGACGGGCGGCCATGGGACGCGGTCGCCCTGCGGGATGCCCCCCTCTATGAGCCAACGCAGTATTTTTTGTGATTGCAACCATAGGGAGTCTGGTGGACGCCGAGAGGAATACGGTATTCCGTGAGCCGATATTGGCCGCTCCGCATGTGAAAGATCACCCACACAACTGTTGCCGAGAGGGCAGTGACCCGCCCTTTTTGGTCGGTCGACTGAATGTCCACGTCCCTCGAGCGCAGCATTCTGGTCACCCTCGCAGAATGATCTAGCCGCTGGGGAAGCGCGCGATTAATGTCTCCCTCGCATCCGGTGACACCGGGTGCGACACCCATTTCAAGGGAGAGAAGTGAAAATCAAGCTCAAGGCTGCCCTCGTAGCCGTGTGCGCCCCGGCCATCCTCGCTCTCGCATCGGCGCCCGCCCATGCGCTGCCCGGCTGGGATCTCACCCACACGCAGGCTGATATCGCAGGTACATGGGCGCGTGGTGAGTTCTGGAAGGGGAGTGACGGGCGCTGGTACATCGACGGCGACGTAAGGGACACCCTGAGTGACGGCAAGGGCGCGGCCCTCCGTCTCGTGGCCCTTTACAACGACGGTGGGAGCCGCCCGGAGAAGGTGTGGAACCAGCTCGGACACGGCAAGGACAAGCACTTCGCGTTCAATTTCGCCGGGAACATGAAGAGCATCTACTTGCAGGAATGCCAGCTGGTGGTCAAGGACCCCGTCCGTAAGATCGTCGACTACGGCGAATGCGCAAGCGTGCATTTCATCGCCCGGGATCTCTGATCGAAAATTAGTGCATAGTTTCCAGTGGGCGGACGCTGTTTTCATGGCATCCGCCCACTAGGGCTTCTATACGACTGCAAACGATCCGCAACGATCACGCACCACATCGTCTCGTGGCGGGCGCCGCACACCCGAGAGTCGCAGAGGCGCAAGTCGCCGACGTACAGCGGCAGGTTGGACTTCCGGGTCAACCTGCGCGGTATCAGCCGACGCCCGGCTCCAACCACCGCGGTACGCCGACCCGATGCTCACCTGCCCTGACTCCCCGATACACGGATTCCCGTGCCGGCCGGCAGTGGAGAGATGGAGTGGCGATGGGTGTGCGACCTGGTCGGCGACGGCAGCATCGCGGCCGCCTCCACGGTCGCACCGCCGCGATCGCCGACGGGACCGGCCACCCGTGGCCGGTGAGGGCCGGACCTGCATCGCCGTGGACGGCCTCGGCTCCCTCGGGAGCAGGGCGCCGAGCCGTTGCACGTCCGGCTGGTGGAGGGTGGGTCGCACGTCTCCGTACGCTGCTGCGCCGCGCCGAGTTCACGGCGGGTCCGCCGCCCCTCGCCGGAGGACAGCGTGCGGGTCTTCCGTGATCTGACGGTGGACACACGGGGGCTCGAGGTCCGCCGCGACGGCGAGCCGGTCGCGCTCACTCCGACCGAGCTGCGCCTGCTCCTGGAGTTCGTGGCCGCGCCGGGGGCGGCTCTGTCGCGGCGGAAGCTGTTGCGCGAGGTAATGGGACTACGGGTAGAGGGCGACTCCCTCGTCGTCGACCTGCCATCGACGACCTGAGCCGCAAGGCCCTCGACCGGCACATGCACTACGCCGCTCTGTCCACCCTTGCCGTCGTGGTCCCCACGACGCTGCTCGCCGCCGAACTCGTCCTGCGCCCACTGCGCCGCGTTGCAGGTACGGCACGGCGCATCCAGGGCACCCGAGTGGCGGAGCGGGACAACGGCCGAACCCCCGGGGGGCGTCAACGGGTGACCTGCCCACTGACGGGGCGCGTCCTGTGGTGCCTTGGCCGGGCATCGGGGACCTGACCGGCGACGGCCGGACCCATCTCGCCGCGTGCTCTCTACAACAGCCGGGAGACCGCATGGGCGAGAACGTCCACGGCGTCGCCGTCGAAGTAGCCCTCGTGCGCAGGCTCGGCAAGTTTCCGGTTCATCTCGTTCAGTCGCCTCCGCACCTCGCCCGGCGCACCGCGCATGGTCATCGTGCCGTCCCTGATGGGCCCCCCGAAGCCATCACCGTCCAGCAGGATTCCTTCTGCCCCGACGTAGATACGTCTTGAGAAGCCTCTGTCGGTGCTGTAGCCGAACGGCCATGCGCGGAGCTCATCCAACTGCGTCACCGTTGTGGTCGTCTTGTGTCTGTTGAAGAGGGTCGGGGTGTGGCTCACCTCCTCGTTCTGTACCCGAAGCCGGGGGGCCAGCGAGCGGGACCGGGCCATCGTGGCGTACAACGCCGCCAGCGTTCTCGGGAGACTGTTGAACAGCCATGCGGGGCGCTGGCCGGCCACGGCCGAGATGATGTCCGGGCCGAGGGTCTGGTTGTAGTTCTCCGAGTCGGTCCAGCCCCGGCGGGATGCGAGCCGGTGGACAACGCGTTCGATCGATCCTGCCTCGGTACGGAGCAGATGGCGTGCGACGGTCGGCAGAGCCACCTCGATCGCGTCCTGGTAGCACGAGGGACACAACAGCCCGTGCCACTCGGCCTGTGGCTGCTCGCCAGCCTCTGCCAGCAGGTCCCGGACCGTGTGGGGGTACGTCCGACACTCCCGGCGGCAAAAGGGCTCCCCACCAGCCACGCAACGTCCCACAGCCTGTGCTCCGCACGTGCAGTAGTCCATGTCGCATCCCCTCGTGAAGGCCGCCGCGCAGCGGAACGGGCTCGTGCCGGGACCTGAGGACAAGCCCACGCGCAAGCGAGGCAGGACGTGGGCTGACACGGACGGCGCGAGGCCGCCATTCTGCCGTCGCAGCCACCCTGCCGGGGCACGTTCCCCGACCTGCCCTGCACTGCCTCAGACGTTCGTACGCTGTTCCGCGCTCCCCACACGTCGTCCGTAGAGGTCCGCTCTGGAGCCGCGGTCCCGGACTCTGCCGTGCCGTTGTCGGCGTTCAGGAGATCGCCGACTTCGTTCGGCGGCGCTTGTCGTCGATGATGCGCCCGATCGTCTCCAGGGATTCCCGCTGCTTCCTGTGCCTCTCTGCCCCGGTCATGGGTCGCCGCTCTCCGAGCGCATTGAGGTCCTGGTCGAGTTCCGTCTGCAGCCTTGCGACCTCGGCCTGCAGCTTTTCCAGGGCCGCAGCGGTCTCGTCGAGGGACATGCCGGCGTCAGGCCTGCTGCCGACGTTGAGGGAATGGTAGGTGTTGGTGCCGGCATAGATTGCCAGGAGAGCACTGGCCAGGATGGCGAGGGTCCACAGTTCACCGCTCCCGAAGTCACCCATTTCGAGATCCCTGGCGGCGAGCAGGACCACCCACAACAGGCCGGCGGTCCCGGTCATGGTGACGACGGTTCCCACGGCAAGACCCCAAGCCGTGACGTGGTTCTCCTTGCGGAAGGCCTGTACGACGAAGGGAGCGGCACCTACGAGTCCGAGGCCGACCGCTGAGCCCACTGTCGCCAGAGCCATCACCGAATCAGTCTTGTCGCCCAGTGCTTTCAGGACACCCGATGCACCGAAAACCCCGGTGAAGGCTGCAGCCAGCAGCGTCATGTCACTGGCTACGGAATCCTTGAACGACCAGCTGTCATCCAGGTACTTGAGCGGCCTTGCCCACTCGCTCCTGGCCTTCCCCACCCATGCGACGAACGTGACGCCCACAACGATCGCTGCGCCGAGCAGCGACCAGAGGAAGCAGTACAGCAGGCCCCAGTTCGGGCTCGGTTTGGGACCGGGTGCCGCCGTGACCTGCACGGCCGTGCCTCCCGACAGGAGGTCCACTCGGAACGAGTCCCCTTCGGCGATCGTGCAGTCCTTCAGTCTCACCACGACCTCGGACTGGCGGTCGGGCTTCAGCACGTACCCCGACTCCACCACGGCGGTGCAGCTCCCCTGGGCGGGGACCGGCACGGCCTTTGCTTCGACCACCGCGTCCTTGCGAGTCAGGTTGAGGAGCGAAACGGCGACCGTCTCGCTGCCGTCCTCGTGGTGCTCCAGTACGGGGTTCTGGGTGACCAGGACGTAGTCACCGGGCTCCGCGAAGGCGGCACCGCTGGTGTACGCAAGGGAGAGCAAGCACAGGAACACGACAGTGGGCAATCGGGTCGGCACGTCCGTCTCCTTCGCCGGCAGGCGGCTGCGCCCCGGTGGTGGGGCACTCACCCCAGGGTGGACCCGTGGCTTTCCCATGGACGGGGTGGACGCGGCGAAACGCGGGTGGAGACCTCGACCGGACCAGGCCGTTCGGCCGGGACGAGAAGCGAGCGGTTGCGGTTGCCCGCTCGTCCCGGGGCCGCGCGGAGAGGGTTCAGAGCAGTTTCCAGTTGTGGTCGTCCTGGTCGCTGCAGTGGTAAAGGGTGAGGCGGGCGTCGTTGCCGCCTGTGCGGATGCCGTCCACGTCGAGGCACAGGCCGCTCTTGACGTTGACGATCCAGAAGGTGCCGTCGGGCCGAGGGGTGAGGGTGAAGAGCTGGTTGTCGGCGGAGGTTCCGACGCAGGTGTACTGGCTCACCTTGGCGCCGGCTGCCACCGCGCCGTAGTCGGGCACGTCGAGGCAGAGGCCGTCCTTGGGGCTGCGGATCGTGTACTCGCTGCTGCCGCCGGCGCCGGCGCCGCGGTAGTCCCATTGGAAGAGCTGGTTGTCCGCGGCCCCTCCGATGCACGTGTACTGGCTGACCGGACCGTCGATCCTTCCGGGACCCGTGTCGGGGATGTCGGCGCACTTGCCCGTGACGGTGTTGTACACGAGGTAGGGGCCGTGGGCGGCGGTGGCGGTGAGCCACTGGCCGAGGTCGTCGATGCGGGAGGCGATCGCGCCGGTGCGGGTTTCGGCCGGGTCGGCTCCCAGGCAGCCGCCCTGCCAGGACCGGCTCGCTACGGCAACCACCTCGCCGGCGGGGTTCAGGACCGGCCCGCCGGCGTCCCCCTTGCACAGGGCCTTGCCCTGGCCGGCCAGGTTCAGCGTGGTGGGAGTGACGGACGTCGTCGAGAAGGACGCCGTGTGGGCCTTGCCCGGCACCCACTCGGTCGCGGTCCGGCCGAGGCCGACGGCCGTGAGGTCCCCGCCCGGCACGGCAGCCGCGCCGGCGAACCTGGCCGGGGCCACGCCCTGCGCGGGGGCGGTCAGGCGGACGAGGGCAAGGTCCCGGTCGGCGCGCGGGACCAGCTCGGCGACCTGAACGGTCTGACCCGTGCCGAGGGTCGCCGTGGTCGCGCGGGCCGGCCTGCCGCGGCTGGCGGCGCTGCCGGGGACGTCCACGAGGCAGCTGGTGGCGGTGACGAGCCACCACGGGTTGAGGAGCGTCGCGGAGCAGCCGCGGGAGTCGGCTTCCCCACCCACCGTCAGCGTGGCGGTGTAGGAGTGGGTGCCGCTCAAGGCCTCGGGGCCCGTGACCGCCTGGGTCGGGGTGGCCGTGAGCAGGGCTGCGGTCAGTGCGCCTGCGAGGAGCGGAAGTGCGGTGCGCAATCCGGTGCGGGGCCGGGTGGCGACGGACATGACGGGATCCTCGACTCTCGGTTCGGACGTGGACGTGGTGACGTGATCCAAGGCGTGGGCGTGGCTGAGCGCTGGCGTCGTACGCGGTTCACGTCGTGGGCTGGAACCTGCCGCTGGGGGTCGGGCAGGTGGTGAGGCAGTGCGCTCGGTCCGGGGCGCCGGCGGGATGGGTCGGGTGCGGCGGTGTCCGCCGGGCCTGTCCGCGCGGCGTCGGTCCGACCGGGTGGTCAGGGGAGCTGGATGGCGTTCCAGTTCCAGCCGGCTGCGGCGGGGACCCCGTAGCTGCTGGTGAAGGGCCGGATCAGACCCGCCGCGTCGGCAAGACCCGTGTACATCATCACCGAACCATCCGCATGCCGG
>NZ_JAJAUZ010000120.1 GCF_020532645.1 Streptomyces bambusae | reverse complement strand
CGCCCCGCCCCCCCCCCCCGGGCCCGGGCGCCCCCCCCCCCCGGGGCCCCCCCCCCGGCCCCCGGGGCCCCCCCCCCCCACGGCCGGGGCGCCGCCGCCGCGCCGTGGCGGCTGCGCCCGCGAGGCGGTCCGGGTCCGGCGGGGGCCGCCGGGTTCCCCGGACCGCGGGTCAGATGACGCCGAAGAGGATCCCGGCGCCGAGGACGACGAGCGAGGTCAGAGCGGCCCACTTCACGGTGAACCGGGTGTGGTCGCCGAACTCGACCTTCGCCATGCCGACGAGCACGTAGACGGCCGGAACCAGCGGGCTCGACATGTGCAGCGCCTGCCCGACCAGCGAGGCGCGGGCGATCTCCAGGGAGGACACGCCGTGGGCGGCGCCGGCTTCGGCGAGGACCGGCAGCACGCCGAAGTAGAAGCCGTCGTTCGACATGAAGTACGTCAGCGGCAGGCTGAGCAGGCCCGTGACCAGCGCCATGTGGGGGCCCATGCCCTCCGGGATGGCGCCGACCAGCCAGTCGGCCATGTCCTTGACCATTCCGGTGCCGCTGAGCACGCCCGTGAAGACGGCGGCCGCGAAGACCATGCCGGCGACGTTGAGGACGTTCTCGGAGTGCGCGGCGATCCGGGCCTTCTGGTCGCTCATCTGCGGGAAGTTGACGGTCAGGGCGAGTGCGGCGCCGAGCAGGAACAGCACCGGGATCGGCAGCAGCTCCATAATCATGGCGGTGAGCAGGGTCAGGGTGAGCCCGGCGTTGAACCAGTACAGGCGAGGCCGCAGGGTGGCGCGGTGCGGGTCGAGGCCCTGGAACCCGGTGTCGTCGTCGGGGCCGGCCGGGGCGCCGGCGCCACCACCGGTGCCGGGGGCGGAGCCGACGCCGGTCGGGTCGGCAGCGGAAGCGGAGCCGCCGGCGGTGACGAGCACCCGCTCCTCGGCCTCCGCGGATTCGTCGGCGGCGACGGCGACCGCGCCCGGGAGCGGCTCGGCGTCCGGCTCGCCGGGCAGCGCCAGCATGCCGACCCGCTTGCGCTCGCGCAGCCCGAGGACGTAGGCGAGGACGAACACGAACAGCAGGCCGACGGCCAGGGCCGGGATCATCGGGACGAAGATGTCGGCGGCGTCGAGCTTGAGGGCGGTCGCGGCGCGGGCCGTCGGGCCGCCCCAGGGCAGGGTGTTCATGACGCCGTTGGCGGTGGCGGCCACTCCGGTCATGACGACGAGGCTGAGGCCGAGCCGCTTGTACAGCGGGTACATGGCCGAAACGGTGATCATGAACGTGGTGGATCCGTCGCCGTCGAGGGAGACGATCGCCGCGAGGACCGCCGTGCCGACCACGACCCGCATCGGGTCGGCCTTGCAGAACCGCAGGATGCCGCGGACGATCGGGTCGAACAGGCCGACGTCGATCATCAGGCCGAAGTAGACGATGGCGAACATGAGCATCGCGGCGGTCGGCGCGAGCTTGCCGACGCCCTCGATGACGTAGTCGCCGAGCTGGGCGCCCTGTCCCGCGATGACGCAGAACAGGGCGGGGATCAGTACGAGTGCCGCGATCGGCGACATCTTCTTCATCATGATCAGGACCAGGAAGGTCGCGATCATGGCGAAGCCGAGAATGGTCAGCATGGAAGGAACCTCACGTTCGCCCTTGGATCCGCCCCAGGGGCTCCAGGCCCGGCGGTCCGGATGAACGTAGGGCCCGGCCGGAGGCGTTAACAAGATGTGAACCCGCGAGCAATACGAGCAAAAGCCCAGCTCAGGGCAGGGGTATGAGGGTGACCGGGAAGCCGTTGAGCACCGCGGTCCCGGACAGCGGGTCCAGCCGGCTGCCGTCGAGCAGCTGGTTCACGTTGGCGCCGGGCGCGGCGGCGGCGACCCTCAGCCGAGTGCCCGGCCGGTCGTGGCCCCAGCCGTGCGGCAGGCTGACCACCCCCGTGCGCACGGCGTCGGTGACCTCGACGGGCACGTCGAGGCTGCCGCCGTCCCCGGTGATGCGGGCCGGCTCCCCGTCGGCGAGGCCGAGGCGGGCCGCGTCCTCGGGGTGGACGTGCAGGGTGCAGCGGTTGGAGCCGCCGGTGAGGGCGGGCACGTTGTGCAGCCAGCTGTTGCTGGAGCGCAGGTGGCGCCGGCCGACGAGGACCAGCCCGCGGGGGCGGTCGGCCAGGGCCCGGGCCAGCCTGGGGAGTTCGGCGGCGAGGGGCGCGGGGAGGAGTTCGATCCGGCCGCTGCGGGTGCGGAGCAGGCCGGGCAGGCGGGGGCGCAGCGGGCCGAGGTCGATGCCGTGCGGGTGGGCGAGCAGCCGGTCCAGACTGAGCCCGCCGGGGTCGGGCTCGGCGGGGCCGGGCTCGGCGGGGCCGGGCTCGGCGGGGCCGGGCTCGGCGGGGCCGGGCTCGGCGGAGAAGCCGAACTGGTCCCCGTACGGCCCGAGGCGGAGCATCAGGTCGAGGCGGCGCTCGGGGCCACTGGTGCCGGTGAGGGCGGTGGCGAGCACTTCGGGATCCCGCCCGTGCAGCGGGGAGTGCGGGTCGGCGACGGCCTTGGCGAGGGTCGCGCCGATGGCGAGCCGGTCGACTTCGGCGGGGTCGGCGCCGTGCCCGCCGGTCGCGGCGAGCAGGAGGCGGGCGTGGATCTCGCACTCGTCGAGCAGCCCGTCGCGCAGGGGTACGGCGGGCCGGGTGTAGCGGACCTGGTTGCGGACGGCGAAGGCGTTGAAGGCGAAGTCGTGGTGGGCGCTCTGGGAGGGCGGCGGCGGGGGCAGCACGACGTGGGCGTGGCGCGAGGTCTCGTTGAGGTAGGGGTCGACGCTGACCATGAAGTCCAGGCCCGCCAGGGCAGCGTCGAGCCGCTGTCCGTCGGGGGCGGACAGCACGGGGTTGGCGGCGATCGCGATCACCGCTCGGATCCGCCCCTCCCCCGGGGTCTCGATCTCCTCGGCGAGTGCGGCGGCGGGGAGTTCGCTCTTGGCCTCGGGGTGGCCGCTGACGCGGCTGTGCCAGCGGCCCAGGGCGAAGCCCTTGCCCGGTCCGGCGGGGCGCGGCCGGGGACCGGTGGCGGGCAGCGGGAACATGGCCCCGCCGGGCCGGTCGAGGTTCCCGGTCAGGATGTTGAGGACGTCGACGAGCCAGTTGGCGAGGGTGCCGAACTCGGCGGTGCAGCTGCCGATGCGCCCGTACACGGCCGCGGTGCGGGCCGCGGCCAGCTGCCGGGCCAGGGCGCGGATCTCCTCGGCCGGCAGGTCGCAGGCCGGTGCGACGGCCTGCGGGGTGAACGTACGGAGTGCCGCGGCGAGTTCCCCGATTCCCTCGACGTGTTCTTCGAGGGCTCCGGGTGCGGTGAGTTCCTCCTCGATCAGGACGTGGGCGAGGGCGGCGAGGAGCAGGGCGTCGGTGCCGGGCCGGGGGGCGAGGTGGCGGTCGGCGAGGCGGGCGGTGCGGGTGCGGCGCGGGTCGACGACGACGAGGGTGCCGCCGCGGGCGCGCAGGGCCGCCAGGCGGCCGGGGAAGTCGGGGGCGGTGCACAGGCTGCCGTTGGACTCCATCGGGTTGGCACCGAGGAGCAGCAGGAAGTCGGTGCGGTCGAGGTCGGGCACCGGGATGGCGTTGGCGTCGCCGAACAGCAGCCCGCTGGAGACGTGCTTGGGCATCTGGTCGAGGGTGCTGGCGGTGAACAGGTTGCGGGTGCGCAGGGCCTGGAGCAGCAGCCCGGGGTAGAGGGCGCCGGCCATGGTGTGCACGTTGGGGTTGCCGAGCACCACGCCGACGGCGTCCGGGCCGTACTGCCCGACGAGCGGGGGCAGGGCGGCTGCGATGGCGGCGAAGGCCTCGTCCCAGTCGGCGGGCTCCAGGCGGCCGCCCCGCCGTACGAGCGGGGTGGTGAGGCGGTCGGGGTCGCCGTCGACGGCGCCGAAGGCGGCGCCTTTGGGGCAGATGAAGCCGCGGCTGAACACGTCGTCCCGGTCGCCGCGGGCGCCGGTGACGGTGGTGCCGCGGACGGTGAGGGTGAGCCCGCAGGTGGCTTCGCAGAGCGGGCAGATGCGCAGGGCGGTGCGGCTGGCGGTGGCGTCGGACACGGGTCCTCCACGGGGCGGCGGCGGGCGGGGCGCACGGGCGAGCCGAGCATACCGACCGGTAGGCACGTCGGGGAGGGGCCTGCTCCGATGGCGGTCGGAGGCGGCGGCGGGGGGCCGGGGGCCGTCCCCGGCCGGACCGTCAGTCCAGGTGCCGGGCGAGATAGGCGTGCATCATCGTGCGGGTTTCGCCGACCAGCTCCGGGTCGCCCGACGGGTCGTAGCGGAAGGCAAGTTGGAGCAGGGCGTCGGTGGCTTCGACGGCGACCAGCACGGCCCGGTGCAGGACGTCGTCGGCGGCCCGGTCGAGGTGGCTGCAGAGGAGTTCGGTGAGCCGGGCCGCGACGAGGCGGTTGGCGTCGACGGCCGCGTTCTCGGGCGGTGCGGGCACGCCGAAGTCGACGAGGCCGAAGCCGGGCACGGAGCGCTTCATCGCCAGGTACTCGTCGAGGATGGCGTCCACGGCGGGCCGCCAGTCGTCTGCGGGCAGGCCGGCCAGGCGCTCGGCGATGGCTTCCGCGTACCGGTCGAGGTTGCGGTGCGCGAGAGCGTCGGCCATCGCCCGCTTGTTGGTGAAGAACCGGTAGACGGAGCCGATCGGGACGCCGGCGCGGACGGCGACGGCGCGGGTGCTCAGGTTCTCGTAGCCGGTCTCGTCGAGGCATTCCGCGCAGGCGTCGAGGATCCGGGCGAGCCGTTCGGCGCTGCGCTGCTGGACGGGCGCGCGCCGGAGATGGTTGGGGGTGGGCACGGGGTCCATGATGCCCGCCCCTCAGTTCAGCAGGAGGCTGAGCCCCCCGACCGTGTAAACGATCATCAGGCCGAGCAGGGGCAGCTGTCCTGCGACGGCCCGGGCCGGCGGGAAGAGCCGTACGGAGCGGTCGTGGGCGGCGACCACGCCGAGGACGTGCCCGGTGACGACGGCGGTGACCTGGAGGGCCGCGAGGCCGCCGGGGCCCAGTGGTGGAGCGGGCGGGAGGGCGTTGTCAGTGCCGAGTGCCATCATCACCGTACGTGGTGCTTCGGCCACGAAAAGTGAGAAGTAGTGCGCGACCAGGTAGCCGAGTGCGATCGGCAGCAGGGAGTGTGCGAAGGCGGTGAGGGGGTGGGGGAAGGTGCCGGACACCAGGCGGGTGGCGGCGGCGCAGGCGCAGTACAGGACGGCGACGAGGAAGACGGCGCCGAGGAGTCCGAGGGTGGCCGCGGGGGTGCGGCCCAGGGGGGAGGTCTGGACGGCGTCGATCCAGGTGGGGTGGTCGGAGAAGCCGTCGTAGGCGGTGGAGCCGAGGAGTACGCAGACGGTGGCGACGAGTCCAGGGCGTTCGGGGGTCGCGTCGAGGCCGTGGAAGGGGTTGCGTACGACGAGCCGGCCGTCGGCGCGGCGGCCGAACGGGGAGAGCCGGGCCAGCAGGGTCGAGTACGCCTCGAAGGCGTCGCCCTCGTCGAACCAGCGGTCGCCGTAGCGGGCGGCGAGCGCCAGGTGGACGGCGGCGTAGCCGGTGAGCGCGGCGAGGAGGGAGGTGCGGGAGGCGGGGTCGGGCGAGACGAGTTCGAGCCAGGTGAAGGCGAAGAGTCCGGCGGCGGCCGGCCACAGCCCGAGGCGGGCCGGGACGGGCCGGTCGGGGGTGCGGCGCCGGAGGCGGCAGATCAGGAGGTGCAGGGTGCGCAGCGGGTTGAGGAGGCGCCAGACGGGGCCGAGGAGGAGGGAGGCGGGGACGAGACCGACCCACAGGAGGACGTAGACGGCGCCGGGTGCGGGGTTCCGCTCGGGGTCGTCGGGGCCGAGCAGCAGGCAGAGCAGCACGGCGAGGGCGGCGGCCAGGCCGAGGAGGCGCAGCGTGCGGCGCACGGCGGGTGCGTCGGCGCAGCGCGCCGCGGCGGCGGGCAGCGGGTGCCCGGAGCGGTCGCCGCGGAAGCGGGAGGCGGACCAGAGGAGACCGAGCGCGAGGAAGGAGACGAAGAGCGCGGCGAAGGCGCCGGCGAACGCGTAGAAGGGCGAGATGGGCAGGTCGTGCTGGGACCCGACCCCGTGGGCGAGTGCGGCGAGGCGGGGCACCGGGGCGGTCACCGGACCACGAGTTGGGTGAGGACCAGGTCCGAGTCGTGGGTCTCGACCTCGAACAGCCCGGTGCGGTCCAGGGTGAGGACGAGGGTGGCCGGCCGTCCTGCGGGGAGGGCCAGTTCCTTGTCGTAGCCGTGGACGTGCAGGGTGTCGGCCCGGTCGCTGGTGACGCGGAGGGCGATCCGGCTGCCGCGGGCGAGCGCGATGCGGCCGGGGGGCGGGCTGACGCGGCCGGAGCGGACGGTGACCGTGACCGTCCGGTCGGCGTCGCCGGGTCCGCCGGCCGGCGGCGCGGCGGGCGTCGGGGCGGTGCCGGTGCCTGCCGTCCCGGCGCCGCCGTCCGTCCCGCTGGTCCCGCCGCCCGTCCCGTGGCCGTGCCCGCCGCCGTTTGCGGAGCCGGTGCCCGCCGGACCGGTGCCCGCGTCGGCGGTGAGGCGGGCGGTGGCCTCGACGGGGCGGCCGGCCACCGACCAGGCGGTGTGGTCGTCGGCGTACAGGCGGACGGTCAGGGTGTGCGTGCCCGGGGGGACCTGCGCGGCCGGCAGGTGGAACCACGGGCCGTACAGCCGGGCCAGTTTGCGGCCGTCGAGGGCGAGGTGGGCGTGGCCCGCGCCGGGCAGGGCGGCGCCGCCCGTGCTGTCCGGGGTGAAGCGGAAGTCCCGGACGGTGAGCTGGAGGTTCCAGCCGTCCGCGCTGTCGGGGCGGACGGCGAGGGACACCTGTGGCGCGCCCGCGGCCGGGACGTCGCGGAGCCGGTGGCCGGTGCCGTCGTCCCCGGCCAAGGTTCCGGAGGGGCCGGAGGCCTGCTCGTGGGTGGTGCCGGGTTTGTGGTGGGTGGTGGCCCGCCCGCCGCAGCCCGCACCCGCCGCCGCCACGAGCAGCACGGCTCCCAGCAACAGCCCCGTGCGGGCCCGCGGGCG
>NZ_JAJAUZ010000012.1 GCF_020532645.1 Streptomyces bambusae | reverse complement strand
CCCCCCCCCCCCCGGGCGGCGCCGCGCCCCCCCCCCCCCCCCCACGACGGTGCCGTCCGCGGGTGGCGGACGGCCGGGAGCGGGTCCATGGCAGATGATCAGGACCGCAGGGAGGAACGGAGCACCCGTGGCTGATGTCTGGTACGTCGGCGTCGACCAGGTACCCGAGTCGCTCGCCGTACTCCTCAACGGGCACGACCGGGCCCGCCGCCGCCGCATCGTGCGCGAAGCGGACCGGAGCCGTTTCCTGGCCGCATGGGTGCTGGCGCGGATCGTCCTCGGCGAGCGGTTGGACCGGGACCCGGCAGCACTGGAGTTCGACCGCACCTGCCGCCACTGCGGTGACCGGAGCCACGGGAAACCGGTCGTGGGGACGGCCGGCGCGGGGCTCGACTTCTCCGTCTCGCACACCGGCGGGCTCGCGGTGGTCGCGGTATCGGACCGGCCCGTCGGCGTCGACGTCGAGGACACCACGGCCGGGGCGCAGCCGCCGGCTGCGGCACTGACGGAGCGGGAACGCGAGACCTGCCCGGGCTACGCCGGCTTCGCCCGGCTGTGGACCCGCAAGGAAGCCGTGCTCAAGGCCGCCGGAAAGGGGCTTGCGGTCCATCCGGGCCGCATCGAGCTGCGTGGCACGACGCTGCTCGCCCTGCCCGAGGAACTCGGCCGCCCGGAGGACTACGCCCTCTTCGACCTCCCGCTGCCGGCCCCCTACGTGGGGGCGCTCGCCGTACTGGGGCCGGGACCGTCGCCCTCGGTCCGCAACGGTGCGGACCGGGTCGGGGACGCCGCGCGGGTCCGGCCGGTCTGACACGTCCCGGGAGCGGACTGGCGCCGACTTCCACGCGAACACCGCGGGCCGCGGGGGAGAACCCCTGCGGCCCGCGGTGGCGTACTCCCGTCCGGCCGGGTCAGGCAAGATCCGGAAGAGACGGCCTACGCCTTGCCCGGGGGGTGCAGCCCCGGCAGGGCGTGCATGCCGTTGTCCACGGCGGGCACGGCCCGGGCGGCCACCGGATCAGCCGCCCGTTCCGGCCAGCACGTCGGCGATGATGCTCACGCCGAGGTCGATCTCCTCACGCGTGACGACCAGCGGGGGAGCGATCCGGAGATGTCCCCTGGCCTCCTTGCACAACAGCCCGCGCGCGGCCAGCTCCTCGGTCAGCCGGCGTCCGGCCAGCCGCTCTTCGTCGATCTGCACACCGGCCCACAGACCGCGCCCGCGCACCTCGGACACGCCGTCCAGCTCGCCGAGGCGGGAGTGCAGGTACGCGCCGAGTTCGCGGGAGCGTTCCTGGAACTCCCCGGTGGCCAGCAGGCCCACCGCTGCACGGCCGACCGCACACGCCATCGGGTTGCCGCCGAAGGTCGAGCCGTGGTCGCCGGGCGTGATCACTCCGAGGACGTCGGCGCGGCCGATGACCGCGGAGAGCGGCACGAGTCCGCCGCTGAGGCTCTTGCCCAGGGTGTACAGGTCCGCGCGGACCCCCTCGTGGTCCAGTGCCAGGGTGGTGCCGGGGCGGGCCAGTCCGCATTGGACCTCGTCGGCGATGAACAACGTGTCGTTGGCGTCGCAGAGTTCGCGGACCTCGGCGAGGTATCCCTTCGGCGGAACGATCACGCCGGCCTCGCCCTGGATCGGCTCCAGGAGGACCGCCGCCGTGTTCCCGGTGACCGCCGAGCGCAGGGCTTCGATGTCGCCGAACGGCACCACCTTGAAGCCGGGCATGAACGGGCCGAAGCCGGCCCGGTGGTTCGGCTGGGTGGAGAACGAGACGATGGCCATGGTGCGGCCGTGGAAGTTCGAGCCGGCGACGATGATTTCGGCGGCTCCGTCCGGCACGCCCTTGACCTGGTGGGCCCACTTCCTGGCGATCTTCAGGGCCGTGTCCACGGCCTCGCCGCCGGAGTTGGAGGGCAGCACCGTCTCGGTGCCCGTCACCTCGGCCAGCTCACGGCAGAACGGCCCGTACTGGTCGTGGTGGAACGCCCGGGTACTCAGCGTCAGACCCCGGTCGAGCTGGGCCTTCGCCGCGGCGACGAGGGCGGGGTGCCGGTGACCGAAGTTGATCGCCGAGTAGCCGCCGTGGAAGTCGAGGAGGCGCCGGCCGTCCAGATCCTCGACCCAGGCGCCCTCTCCCCGTGCGAGCACGACCGGGAACGGTACCGAGTCGTGCGCGCCCCAGCGCTCGGCGAGGGCGATGTGGTCCCGGGAGGAGAGGGCGTCCGAGGTCACGGCGACACTCCTTCGGCGGGCTGCCTGTCGGGACTTCCGGTGTAGAGGTCCTCTTCGATCTCCCGCAGCTTCCGGTAGTCGGCGCGGAGTTGCGCCAGGTCGTCGGAGATGAGGAACACGTACCCCGGCTGCGTGGCGAAATCGACCGTCCGGGTCAGTGGCCGGCCTTCCTGGTGGATCAGCACGACATGGGCGCAGGAGGGCAGGGCGCGGATCGCGGCCATCGCCTCGTGGGACGGTGCGATGCCGTGGTCCGCCAGATTGATCAGGTTCACGAACCGGGTGTGCCGCAGCAGCCGGAACACGCTGGTGGGCAGGCGGTTGAACTCGTCCGGCCTGGCGGCCGACAGGGCGAGGAGGTCGATCTGGTTGGCGCCCAGACCGCGGGAGAGGATCTCCGGGACCACACCGCCGCCGGCGCGTCCGGCGCACTCGACCAGCACCGGGCCCTTGGCCGTCAGCATGATCTCGGCATGGCTGGCGCCGTTGTGGATCTCCAGGGCGTCGAGCACCTGGTGGGCGTAGGTCTCCAGCCTTCCGGCCTTCGGGTCGTCCGGTGCCAGCGGCTCGGTGTAGTCGTGGATGGTGTGGCCGCCGGCGATCCGGCGCTTGTGGTACCGCCAGATCTCGACGGTGTGGTGCATGCCGTCGCGGCTGACCGTGTTGACGAAGTACTCGTCCCCGTCCAGGAACTCCTGCGCGAGCACCACGGTATTGGGTTTGCCCACGCGGTCGGTCGTGCTCGTGATCCGCCGGTGACTGGCGCGGACCTCTTCCGCGGACGCACACGCCACGACGTTGTCCCTGCCGGAACTGGCGACCGGCTTCAGGACGATCGGATAGCCCGTGTTCGCCTCGGCCCAGGCGATGATCTCGTCGGCATCGGACGAGACGATGGTCGCCGCGTGGACCATTCCTGCGTCCCGCAGCGCCAAGACCATCTCGTACTTGTCGCGGCGGGAAGCCGGCCGGGTCATTCCGTTGCCGGGCGTCCCGAGCGCGGCGGAGAGCTGATCGGTCAGCTCGACGCCCGACTCGCCGCCGGCGAGCACACAGCTCACCCCCCACTCGCGCAGCGCGGACGCGGTGGCCGCGACGTCGCCGTCGTGCCGGATGTCGGCGATGAAACCCTCGGGGAACTTCAGCTTGACCGTGTGGATGTCGGGGTTGAGCGACCGGACGTGGAGACACTCCGCACCCTGTCGCTGGAGGGCGGGAACGAGTTGGTTTCCCATCGAATAGGCGTCGACCAACGCCACGCGCGTCGGATGGCTGGGGGAACTGGTTGACATCGTCAGTCACCTCGGAACAGGGGCTGTAGTCGTTTTCGGTCCGCCGTGGAGGATCACCGGTCGACCCGATGGCATGCATGGCTCCACCGCACCGAAACGGACCCTATGACCGCGCACGAGCCCCGCGCGTCCGCGCCGGGTTCATGCGCGCGGACACATGACGAGCACCCTTGCCTCCGGAGGCTGAACGGCCCGCTTACGCCGGACCCGACGCCTGCGGACGGAACGGGACCGGGGCATCACCACCGACGTGGGAGGGAACGGGACCGCCCGTGGACCCGCCGTCCGTGGCAGCGGGTCCACGGGCGGTCGCCCGTGGTGGGGTCAGCGGTGGTGGAAGGTGACCTCGGGGTTCTGCGGGGTGGGGCCGTTCAGGACCGGACGGGAGACGCCCTTCAGGTGCCGGTCGAAGAAGGCCGCCACATAGCGGCGGGTCAGCTGGACGGAGCGGTCGCCGGCGAGCGGCGCTTCCGGGTCAGGCAGGCCGAGCTGGTCGGCGAGCGCCGGGAAGTCCGTGAACGTGAAGTGGCCGGAGTCCGCGAACGTGATCCAGCGCTTCCAGCCGTCGAGCAGCGGCCAGTCGCGGTCCCAGCTGGCCTCCTCGCCGGGCTTGCCGTTCGCCGCGCCCACGATCATGAACGGGCGGTCGCCGAGACCGGTGGCCGGCACCGGGGTCATGAAGGAGCCGTCCAGGTTCACGCCGGCCTTCACCCGCCGGTCCACGGCCATCGTCGCGGCCGTCGAGGCGCCGCCGATCGAGTGCCCGGCCATCGCGATCCTCTTGCGGTCGATCAGCGGGGCGTGCCGCCACGCGGGACGGGACCCCGTGAGCCGGTCCAGCAGGAACGACACGTCCTTGGCGCGGCCGTCGCTGACCTTGCGGTACTCGCCGGACTCCCCGGTCTGGTCGCAGGCCAGGCACGGCAGGTTCCGGCCGCCCGGGAACGCCGCCCCGACGCTCTCGTACGCGTGGTCGACCGCGGCCACGACGTAACCCCGCGAGGCCAGGTCCTCGGCCAGGGCGGTCAGGGTGGAGCGGGGCACGGTGAAGCCGGGGGAGAGGACGACCAGCGGGTGGCGGCCCGTGCGCGGCTCGGCGCCCGCGCGGGAGTGGGTCCGGGTGCCGGCGTACTTCTCCGGGGGGACGACCTTGTCCAGGTCCCGCGAGGCCAGCAGCTGCCTGGCCTCTTCGAGGTCCACGTACGCGGCCGGCCGGCCGGTCCCCGCCAGGGCCGGATAGCGCAGGGTGACCATCAGCTCGCGCGGACCGGTGCCCGCCCACGGGTCGGTGCGGCTGCGGTCCACCAGGTGCAGGGTGTCCTGACCGACCGGGAACCGGCCGGTCGGGCGGGGGAGTTGCAGGGCGGCGGTCCGGCCCGGGTCGGCGGGGGCGGTCCGGGCGGCGGAGGCCGTGGTGCCGGATCCGGCCGCGGCGGCGGAGGTCGCGGTCAGGGCCGGGAGCGGGAGGAGCAGGGCAAGTAACGTGGCGGCGGCTGCCGTTCGCATGCGCGTCATGGGTTCGAAGGTAGGGGGCGGGGTGTCCCCGGTCTTCAACTCCCAGGTGGAGCCGGGTCCCGACCCGCGGAGGAGAAGACGATCAACCCGAGGAAGGAGGCGGCGCCCCGCGGCGTACGCCTCGATGCTGACCCCGGCCGGCCGGCTGCACGGCCGGCCCCACCCGGTCGGCTGCACGCCGGAGGCGCCCGGCCGCACCGCGCGGCACAGTGGCACCCATGGGACATCTCCGTACAGACACCCAGCCGCCCCCGCCGGACCCGGCCCCCTTCCCCGACCCGGAGCCGATCCCGGTCCCGGTCCCCCACCCCGACCCACCGCCCCCGCCCGTCCCCGGCCCCGTCCCCGAACCGGACCCCATCCCCCCGCCGCCCGGCCCCGCTCCGCTCCCGCAACCCGGCCCGCTGGGCTGACGGGACCCGCCCGGGCCGACGGGCCGGGCGGCCTCCCGGCGGTGCCGGGCGTGTGAGGCCGCCTCGCCCCGCCGTACCACCCGCCGGTACGTCGCTTCCCTGAGTCCGACCGGTACCGGCGCGCGCCCGGGTGCGCCCTGGGCGTGCGCCCCCGCCCCCCGGAGCGGCGTCACCTCGGCCTTTGCCGGTACCACCCGTCCCAAGGCCTTCGGGAACCCCAACTGTCACTTGCGTGTGCGCCGTTGAGCCCCCGGCGAGCCCCTTGTCACAGGTGCGGAGCACCGTTAGGTTGCGAGGCTCCTGATGTCTTCAAGGGGGCTCCCATGGGTGTACGGGGCCGGCACCGCCGGTACCAGCCGAGCAGCATCAACCGGGCCTCGCTCACGGTCACCGCGGGCGGGGCCGGCATCATGCTCCCCCTGATCGGTGCGGGGACGGCGCATGCCGCCTCCGCCGACACCTGGAACAAGGTCGCGGCCTGCGAGTCCAGCGGGAACTGGCACATCAACACCGGCAACGGCTACTACGGCGGGCTGCAGTTCAGCCAGAGCACCTGGCGCGAGTTCGGCGGCACCGTCTACGCGCAGCGCGCCGACCTCGCCTCCAAGGGCGAACAGATCACCATCGCCGAGAAGGTCCTCGACGGGCAGGGCCCCGGCGCCTGGCCGCACTGCGGGCCCGCCGCCGGTCTCACCCGCGGCGGCCCGGCACCGGACGTCGACACCGGCTCGAAGCCGCAGACCCGGCAGACCAAGGCGGTGCCGAAGCAGGCCGCCCAGGACCGGCCCGCCCCCGCCCGGCAGGCCATCCCCAAGACCGCGCGCCCCGCGATGGGTTCGCCGTACACCGTCGTGCCCGGCGACACGCTCTCCGGGATCGCGGGCGAGCAGCGCGTCCAGGGCGGCTGGCAGGCGCTCTACGACGCCAACCGCACGGTCGTCGGCAGCGACCCGAACATGATCCATCCCGGCCAGCGCCTCAGCCTGACCGTCACCGGCCACCCGCGCACCCTGCCCGCACCGCCCGCGCCCCGGCCGTCCCCCGAGAAGCCGCCGCGGACCGCGAAACCGGTCCCGGCCAAACCCGCGAAGGTGACCAAACCGAACCGGGACACGGCGCGCGGCGGCTGGTTCGCACCCGTCGAGGCGAGCATCGGCACCGCCTACCGGGTGTCCGGGGCCTCCTGGTCGAGCGGCTACCACACCGGCGTCGACTTCCGCGTGCCCACCGGCACCTCGGTCAAGGCCGTCGCCGCCGGCGAGATCGTGTCGGCCGGCTGGGGCGGGGCGTACGGCTACCAGGTCGTGATCCGGCACACGGACGGGAAGTACTCCCAGTACGCCCACCTGTCAGCGGTGGGTGTCCGGGCGGGTCAGCAGGTCGCCGGCGGCCAGCGGATAGGCCGCTCCGGCTCGACCGGCAACAGCACCGGCCCCCACCTGCACTTCGAGATGCGCACGGGAGCCGGCTACGGCTCCGACATCGACCCGCTCGCGTACCTGCGCGGCCGGGGCGTCTCGATCTGACCGCCGCAGCGGCCGCTCCGGGCGTGCCGGAGCCGACGTACGCTGCCCCGCGGCCGGTCCGCCACGGACCGGCCGCGGCGCCGCGGCCCCGGCCGCAGCGCCCGCCGCCGGAGCCACCGCGCGGGCCGATGACAGCCGCTCGGCCGTCAGCAGCACGATGCCGAACGCCGCGATCGCCCCGCAGACCAGGGCCACCGCCGTGCCGGCCGCGCCGTGGCGGAACGTCTCGCCGAACAGGGTGAGGCCGACCGTCGCCGCCACCACCGGGTTCACCACCGTCACCGTGGCCAGCGGCGCCGTCAGCCCGGCACCCCGGTACGACGCCTGGGACAGCAGGAGTCCGGTGGTCGCCAGCACGGCGATCGCCAGCATGCCCGGCAGCTCGGCCAGCGGGGCGGAGCCGTCCCATGCCTCCGCCACGGTCTTGGTGAACACGGACGCGATGCCGAACGCCACCCCGGCCGCGGCGGCGAGCAGCACACTGCGCGTCACCGCCCGGTGCGCGACCCGGGCCAGCACGAACAGCAGGGCCACGCCCGCCGCCGTCACCGTGACGAGCAGCCCGCGGTCGGAGCCGGACAGCGGAACGGAGTGCCCCGGCCCGGTCAGGGCCAGCAGCCCGGCGAGCCCGCCGGTCGCCAGCAGGGCGCCCTGCCAGGCCGTCCGGCCGGCCTTGCGGCGCACGAACAGGGCGGCCATCGGAAGGGCGAAGACGATGGTGAGCGCGCCCAGCGGCTGCACCAGGCTCAGCGGCCCGTACGCGAGCGCCGCGACGTGCAGCAGCGCGCCGAACCCGTTCAGGCCCACGGCCACCCACCAGGCCGCCCGCCGCAGCGGTGCGTACGGCCGGTCGGGGGTCCCGACCGCCACCCGTTCCTGGACGATGGCTCCGCCGGCGTAGGCCACGGCCGACACCAGCGACAGCAGCACCGCCAGCGCCAGCGCACTCATGGGGAGATCCGGGTCGGTGCGTCCATGAACACCACAATGCCGGGGCGGACTCGAGTATTCCTCGGGCCGACGACCCCGGCCGGCCCCCAGCCGACCGAGGCCGCCCCCACCCGTGCCGCCGTGAGCACCCCGTAGCAGCCCGTGACCGGGTTTGGAGACCGGGGGCGGCCCTCCGTAAGGTTCTCTCTTCGGGACTTCCGGGACTTCCCCGCGAGCGCTTCCCCAGCGAATCCCCCCAGTGAGCGATCGAGAAACGGCAGCGGCGATGACGGTGACTGAAGACAACCAGGTGTACGGGCCGGGTATCGACCCCGAGCGTCTGGCCGTCTGCCTCAGCGTGCTCGACGAGCTGGACAAGCTCGACGTCGACCACCCCGACGCGATCACCGTGCGCCGTGCCACGGCCGGCATCTACCGCACGGTCAAGCAGCGCCGCCGCTCCGAGCGCCGCGCCGCGAAGACCGCGAACGACAAGGCCGTGACCGAGGCCACCGCCACCGGCTCCGCCGAGCGCATCGACGACGAGACCCAGGGCCTGGCGCTCACCACCGCCAGCAAGGGCCCGATCGCCGGCATACTCCAGCGCCCGCGCTCCTGCTACGTCTGCAAGACGCGCTACGTCGAGGTCGACGCGTTCTACCACCAGCTCTGCCAGGACTGTGCGGCCTTCAACAGGGCCCGCCGGGAAGCCCGTACCGACCTCACGGGCCGCCGCGCGCTGCTCACCGGCGGCCGCGCCAAGATCGGCATGTACATCGCGCTGCGGCTGCTGCGCGACGGCGCGCACACCACCATCACCACGCGCTTCCCCAACGACGCCATCCGTCGCTTCAAGGCGATGCCCGACAGTCACGAGTGGCTGCACCGCCTGAAGATCGTCGGCATCGACCTGCGCGACCCGGCCCAGGTCGTGGCGCTGGCCGACGCGGTCGCCGCCGAGGGCCCGCTCGACATCCTGATCAACAACGCCGCGCAGACCGTGCGCCGCTCCCCGCAGGCGTACAGCGAGCTGGTCGCCGCAGAGAGCGCCCCGCTGCCCGCGGGCGAGCTGCCCGCCGCCGAGGTCATCGGCACCTTCGGCAGCGGCACCGTGGACCGGGTCGCCGCGCTGCCCGCAGGCAACGGCGACAAGCTCAGCGCGCAGGACGTCACCGAGCTGGCGCTGGTCTCCGGCTCCGCCTCCCTGGAGCGGATCGCGGCCGGCACCGCCATCGACGCCGGCGGCCTGGTGCCGGACCTGCACGACACCAACAGCTGGATCCAGACGGTTTCCGAGGTGGACCCGGTGGAGCTGCTGGAGGTCCAGCTGTGCAATTCCACCGCCCCGTTCATCCTCATCAGCAAGCTGCGCGCGGCCATGGCCGCCTCGCCGGCCGCCTTCAAGTACGTGGTGAACGTGTCCGCGATGGAGGGCGTGTTCAGCCGCGGCTACAAGGGCGCCGGCCACCCGCACACCAACATGGCCAAGGCCGCGCTGAACATGCTCACGCGCACCAGCGCGCAGGAGATGTTCCAGGCCGACAAGATCCTCATGACCGCGGTCGACACCGGCTGGATCACCGACGAGCGCCCGCACCCGGACAAGATCCGGCTGGCCGAGGAGGGTTTCCACGCCCCCCTCGACCTGGTGGACGGCGCGGCCCGCGTCTACGACCCGATCATCCGCGGCGAGGCCGGCGAGGAGCTCTACGGCGTCTTCCTCAAGGACTACGCGCCCGCGAACTGGTAGCAGCCGCACCGCCCCCAGGGGGCCCGCGGCATCGAAGGCCCGGCCGTCATCGGCCGGGCCTTCGGCATGTCCGCGCCCGGCCGCCGGCCCGCATTCCCCGGCACGTGTCCGTGGCACGTCGGCCCGGCAAACGCAGGACGTCGGGAACGAGACAGGCCGGATCTGCTCCCCCTATCGAGCGGAACCGCGCTCATATGTGTACCCTGAGGCACACGGAAGGCCCCACCAAGGCCCGATCCGTACCGAACGAACGGCGCCACCGCGACCGGACTGCCCTTTCCCCCTGCCCCGACGGACGGCCGAGAAGGCCGGCAATGAACGGCCGCGGCCCCGCCCGAGGGTTACGCGACACGAAGGAGTGCGCGGTGACACCAGAGTTGAAGCAGTACGAGAAGGCCCCGGCCGACAGGTCCGATCGCGGGCACCGGTCCGACGAACTCGGCAGCCTGGAGGTGTGGGCCCGGTCCGCGCCGATCCGGCTCGCCGGCTACGAGGACGACCTCGCCGAGCCGCACATCCTGCAGGGCATCGACTGATCCGCTCCGCCGCCGCCCCCGCGCCACCCGGCCGCGGGGGCGGCGGCGCGCGCCGTGGCCGCCCGTGCCGTCCGCAGCCCCGTGCCGTCCGCAGTACCGTGTCGAGCCGTGCCTGTCGGGCCGGGCCGTGCCGTCGTCCCGTCGGACAGGACGCCCGCCGCCCGGTTCCCGGCCCGGGCCGGATTTCGCGGTCAGCGTGCCCCGTAAGCTGTCGGCGATCACCGCTTTCCCCGGCTCCGGGCCCCGGGCAGGCTGGCGCCATGAGACTCCTGATGCTGGGCGGAACCGAATTCGTCGGACGGGCGATCACCGAAGAGGCCCTCGGCCGGGGCTGGGAGGTGACCGTCTTCCACCGCGGGCACCACGCCCCGCCGCCCGGCGTCCACTCCCGCCGCGGCGACCGGCTGGCCCCCGACGGCCTCGCCGCCCTCGCCGACGGCACATGGGACATCGCCGTGGACACCTGGGGCGGTGCCCCCACCGCCGTGCGCGACAGCGCCCGGCTGCTGGCCGGCCGGGTCGGCAGGTACGCCTACGTCTCCAGCCGGTCCGTGTACGCCTACCCGTCGCCGGCCGGCTCCGCGGAGGACCGGGAGGTCGTCGACGGCTCGCCCGACGCCGGGTCCACCGCATACGCCGAGGACAAGCGCGGCGGCGAGCTGGCCGCCCTCGACGCCTTCGGGGACCGCGCCCTGCTGCTCCGGGCCGGCCTGATCCTCGGCCGGTACGAGAACGTCGGCCGGCTGCCCTGGTGGCTGAACCGGGCGGCCCGCGGCGGCGACATGCTCGCCCCCGGCCCGCGCGACCTCCCGCTCCAGTACATCGACGTGCGCGACCTCGCCGCCTGGACGCTCGACGCGGCCGCCCGCGGCCTCGGCGGTCCCTACGACGTGGTCTCCCCGAGTGGGCACGCCACCCTCGGCGAGCTCCTCGACGCCTGTACGGAGGTCACCGGCGGCGGCGCCCGGCTGCGCTGGACCGATCCCGCGCGGCTGCTGGCCGCCGGGGTCGCGCCGTGGACCGAGCTTCCGGTGTGGCTGCCCGAGGGCGAGATGCACGACCACATGTACGGCGGGGACGTCGCCAAGGCGGCCGCCGCCGGACTGACCTGCCGGCCGGTGGCGGACACCGTCGCCGACACCTGGCGCTGGCTGCGGGAACTCGGCGGCACGGCTCCGCAGCGCCCCGACCGGCCCGCCCCCGGCATCGACCCGGCCCGCGAGGCGGCGCTCCTCGCCGGCTGACGGCGTACCGCGGGACCCGGGGCCCGGCCGCATCACTCCGCGGCCGCGCCCCGGCCCTCCCGCCCGTCCTTCCTGCCGTCCGCCAGCCGGGTCGGAGGCAGGAACTCGCGCACCAGCGTCCGGTGCCACCAGGCGTGCGTGGTCCGCAGCTCCCGCCAGTCCGTGTACCGGTACCGGTAGAGCCGGGCCCGGACGAACCGCGGCGGCGCGTCCGGGAACGGGTTGTGGCGCAGCAGCCGGAGGGTGTCGCGGTCGTTCTCCAGCAGCCGGGTCACGAACGGCCCGAACCAGTCCCGGGCGTACCCGGGGTTCAGCGCGGCGAACCACATCAGCCAGTCCAGGCGCAGGTGGTACGGGGCGTACTGGCGCGGCAGCCGCCGTACGTCGCCCGGCTTGCCCTTGAACCCGTACTCCCGCCACTCGCTGTCCCGCCGCGGTTCCGCGTCGGCGGTGCCCTCCACCACGACCTCGTCGCGCTTCCGGCCGACCGAGCCGAACGCTCCGTACGTGTTGACGAGGTGCAGGGGGTCGAAGGAGCGGTTCATGACCTGGCGGCGGGAGAGCATGTTGAGCACCGGTCCCCGGCTGAGCACCAGCACCAGGGCGACCAGGGCGCACACCAGCACCACGAACCACAGCGGCGCCCCGGGCCCGGTGCGGACCGGGCCGCCGAACGCGGTGACGTCGACCGCTGACAGCGCCAGGGCGATCGTCACCCAGTTCAGCCAGGCGAAGTTGCCCGACAGCACCAGCCACAGCTGGGTGACCGCGATCACCCCGGCCGCCACCGAGGCCACCGGCTGCGGGGTGAACAGCAGCACGGGGACCAGCAGCTGGGTGACGTGGTTGGCCGCGCACTCCACCCGGTGCAGCGGCCGCGGCAGCCGGTGGAAGAACCAGCTCAGCGGCCCCGGCATCGGCTGCGTCTCGTGGTGGTAATAGAGGCAGGTCAGCTTGCGCCAGCAGGCGTCGCCCCGCATCTTGATCAGCCCCGCGCCGAACTCCACCCGGAACAGCACCCAGCGCAGCAGCCACAGCACCAGTACCGGCGGCCCCACTTCGGCGTTGCCGAGGAACACCGCGAGGAAGCCGACCTCCAGCAGCAGCGACTCCCAGCCGAACGCGTACCAGGTCTGCCCGACGTTCACGATCGACAGGTAGCCCGCCCACAGCAGTGCCCACATGCCCATCGAGGCGCCCAGCGGCACCGCGTCCGCCGCTCCGGCGGCCACCGCCGCCGCGAGCCCCGCACCACCCCAGGCGCACCACGCGAACAGCCGGTCGGAGTAGCGGAGTTGGAACAGGCTCGGGGCCCGCCGGAAGGGCACGTAGCGGACGTATTCGGGGATCGGGAGCATGCCGCGCGAGCCGAGCAGGGCGCGGAACTGGAGCGCCGCGCCGAGGAAGGCGACGAGGTACAGGACGGCCAGCGTCCGCTGGAACACCAGCCGGCTGAGCCAGTACCCGTCTGCCGTGAACCACTCCATCGCCGCTCGCCCTCGACGCCGCCGCCGGAGCCCCCGGTACCCCCAGTATCCGCCGGGGGCCGGTCAGCCGCCCGCGGCCAGCCGGCGCAGCGTGCGGCCGCAGTGGCGGGCGTAGCGGAGCTGGAGGAACGGGACCACCGGGCCGGCGAGGCGGGTGTACCAGCGGCCCGGGCGGCTGAACGCGGTCACCTCGAACCACACGGTGCCGTCCGCGCCGAGCTCCACGAGGAAGGCCTCCTCGCCCGTCTCCGGGTGGCCGTGCCGCGTCCCGTACGCGAAGCCCGTCAGCTCGGGGCCGTACGCGGTCCAGATCACTTCGCACGGGGCGCTGATCCGGGCCGGGCCCAGACCGATGGCGCACTCGACCAGACCGCCGGTCTCGGCCCGCAGCCGGTCGGCGCGGACCTGCACTCCGGCCGCGCGGTGCATCCCGAAGGTGGTGACGGCGTCCCCGGCCCGCTTGAAGACCTCGCGGCCGTGCCCGATGGCGACCCGGTGGTGCAGGTGGTGGTAGCCGGCCGGCAGCGGGTGGTGCCTGGTCGCGCCGCGCTCGACGTAGTTGACGGTGTCCCGGTGGAGGCTGGTGATGCGGGTCATCGGGCGATCTCCTTGATCCGGTGCCAGGCGAGGACTGCGCACAGGGCGAAGCCGAGGGCGTTTCCGAGGCCGTGGGTGGCGGCCATCCAGGTCAGCGTGGGGTGCGGGACGTCGGCGGCCTCGCCCAGCGCCCACCACAGGGCGAGCAGCATCGTGGCGAGCAGGACGGCGGCCGAGACGGCGAACAGGGTGCGGGTCAGCGGGTCGCGGGCCCGGGCCCGCGGCTCCCGCCAGGTGTGCAGGGCCACCGCCCACATCCCGGCGGTGAGCACCACGGCCCCGGCGAGCTCGACCCAGTCGCCGGTGAAGTAGCCGGCCAGGACCAGCAGGGTGCCGGCCGGCACGCTGTGGCCGGCGAAGCGGGCGCCGGGCGAGCCGGGGGCGGTGCGGCAGACCAGCCCGGCCACCAGGGCGGCGGTGAAGCCGGCGAAGTGGAAGTGCGGCACGGTCAGCGCCAGGATGTCGAGTCCGAAGCCGAACAGCCGGTACCCGGCCCGCTCGGCGACGAGTGCGGTGGCCGCGACCGCGGGGGAGACCAGGGCGGTGAGAACCGCTGCCTCCTGGGGCGACAGCGACCGGGTCCGCGCCAGCCGGCGCGGTGCCTGGAGCGCCAGCACCAGGGTGCCCAGGGCGTAGCAGGCGGCCAGGGCGGTGGCCCAGCCGCCGCGCGGCAGCCACAGCGCGACCGCTCCGGGGACCGCCCACAGCGGCCACAGCCGGCGCACCCGGGCCAGCCCGTCGCGGTCGATGAGCGCCAGCCCGGCCGGTACGACGGCCAGCATGCCGAGCGTGACCACCGGATTGACCAGGAACGCCAGCGCGGACACGGAGCACCACCCCCCAGGGACGACCGAGGCCTTGAACGTGTTCAAGTTCCTCCCGGAGGAACCATACGAGGTTTCTTGAACGCGTTCAAGAGTGTGGCCGGGTGCAGGCGGACCGCGACACGCCGGAGCGGGGCTCCGGCTGGCCGAACCCCGCTTGCAGGCCCCCCGGGCGTACGGCAGACATGGAAGGGCCGATCCGAAGAGGCGGGAGAACCCACGTGCACCGACCGGTACGTCGCTATGCCCTGGCCTGTACGGCCGCCGCCGGACTGCTCGCGGCGGCGGGCTGCGGCACCGGCGCCGACAGCGCACCGCAGACCGAGAAGCAGGCCGCACCCGGCCAGGAGGTGCTGCTGCAGCCCGTCGTGGCCGCCGGCCCCGACCCCTTCACGGCCTCCACCGCCACCTCGACGGCAGCGCTGCCGACCGCCGCGGCCGGTGCGGCCGGGCCGCCCGGGCGGCCCGGCGCCCCGGCCCTGCGCGCCGTCACCGGCTCCACACCCGGCCTGTACGGCGGTACCCACAAGAGGGGCAGCTGCGACGTCGAGCAGCAGGTCCGCCACTTCGACGCCGACAAGGAGCGGGCCCGCGCCTTCGCGGCCGCGGCCGGCGTCGAACCCGCCCGGCTCCCCGACTTCCTGCGCGGACTCACCCCGGTCGTGCTGCGCGCCGACACCCGGGTGACCAGCCACGGCTTCCGCGGCGGGCGGGCGGCAGCCTTCCAGGCCGTGCTCCAGTCCGGCACCGCCGTCCTCGTGGACGAGTACGGCCTGCCGCGTGTCCGGTGCAGCTGCGGCAACCCCCTGATGCCGCCCTCCGAGACGGTCGCCGCCACCCACAAGGGCAGCCCGTGGCCCGGCTTCGACCCCTCCCAGGTGGTGGTGGTCCGGCCGACCGACGAGGTCGTCGACAACCTCGTGATCGTCAACATCGGCACCAACACCTGGCTCGAACGCCGGGCCGGGGACGACGGCGCCCAGGACAAGGTCCCCGCGGTGCCGCCGCCCTACCCCGCCGGCGGCCCGGTCCCCGTCGGAGCGGCCCCCGGGCGGGCCACCGCCCCCGCGTCCGACACCGAGCCGTGCACCCCCAGCAACAGCCTGGCCCGCACCGCCGACCCGCAGGCCCCCGGCCGCCGGCCCGCACCATGCCCGGCCGGCGACACCGGACCGGACCGGCAGGACCCGCCGGGTGACGGCGCGGACGTCCCCGACGCGCCCGACGTCCCCGACGCGGACCGGCCCGGCGGCTCCGGCCTCGCGGACTCCGGCGCCACCGCGCCCGAGGGGGCGTACCAGGACCCGTACGACGACGGGTACTCCTACGACGACGGGTACGACGACGGCTACGACAGCGGCCACGACGGGTCCCGGGACCCGGACGACCTGCCGGACGCGTACGAGTCGGACGCATACGACTCGGACGCGTACGACTCGGACCGGTACGACGGCGACGCGTACGGATCCGACCCCGACGACAGCGACGCGTACGACTCCGGCCGCTACGACTCGGAGCCCTACGGGCCCGACCCGTACGAGCGCGCCGCCCGCGGCGCCGACGCGCTGGAGACCGCCTGAACCAGCCGTTCTCCTGTCGATGAATCCGGCGAACAGTGGCATGGTGGAGCGGTGCCGACCGCCGTATCGCTGCCGGACGACTGGCCCGCGCACCCGGACCAGAGCCTCGCGCTGAACCGTATGGGCAGCTTCGACTGGGACCTCGTCGCCGGGCTCATGCACATGGACCCGGCGGCCCTCGACGTCTTCGACACGCGCCCCGGCGACTACGACGGCCGCCCCGCATCACTCTCCCCGAGGGTCCCCGGCGACGAGGCCACCCGCCTCGACGCGCTGGTCTCCAGCGCCCTCAAGGGCGGCCACGAGAGCTACGGGGCGTACTTCCGGGTCCGCTGCCGGGACGGCCGGCTGCGCTGGACCCACACCCAGGGCCGGGTGCTGCGCGACGGCCAGGGCCGCCCGTACCGGATCATCGGCATCGTCCGCGACGCCACCGAGGAACTCAGCCACTCCGCCGAACGGCTCGGCCTCGACGAGGAACGCCGCCGCCAGACCAGCGTCGTCGAGGGCACCACGGCCGCGCTCGCGCACGCCCGCACCGTCAAGGACGTCATCGACGCCCTCAGCGACAGCCACGGCCTGGAGCGCCTCGGCTCGATGGGCATGGTCATGGGCCTCGTCGAGGCCGGCCGCATCCACCTGGTCGCGGAGGGCCCCCAGGGCAGCTTCGTGCCCGGCACCCGCTACACCCGCATCGACGAGCAGTACCCGATGAGCGAGGTGGTCCGCTCCCTCCAGCCGCGGTTCATCGACTCCCAGGACGAGTTCGCCGCCGGCTACCCCGGCCTCTGGTCCAAGATCTCGTACATGCAGATCTCGGCCGCCGCCTATCTGCCGCTGATCGCCCAGGCCCGCCCCATCGGCGCCATCGGCCTCCTCTACCAGGACAAGGACGGCTTCACCCAGGAGGAGCGCAACCTGCTCGTCGCCCTCGGCAGCAGCATCGCGCAGAGCCTCCAGCGCGCCATGCTCCTCGAACAGGAGCACGACCTCGCCGAAGGGCTCCAGCAGGCCATGCTGCCCCGCCGGATCCCGGACGTCCCCGGCGCGGAGATCGCCGTCCGCTACCGGTCGGCGCGGATGGGCCGGGACATCGGCGGCGACTGGTACGACGTGATCCCGCTGCCCGGCGGCCGGGTCGGCGCCGTCATCGGCGACGTCCAGGGCCACGACACGCACGCCGCCGCCGTCATGGGCCAGCTGCGGATCGTGCTGCGCGCCTACGCCGCCGAAGGGCACGCGCCGGCCACCGTCATGGCCCGCGCCTCCGGGTTCCTCCACGAACTCGACACCGACCGGTTCGCCACCTGCGCCTACGCCGAGGCCGACCTGGCCACCGGCGTGGTCCAGGTGGTCCGCGCCGGACACATCGACCCGCTGATCCGCACCCGGCACGGCGACTGCCGCCGGCTGCTCGTCACCGGCGGCATGCCGCTCGGCCTGTCCGCCGAGTTCGGCCACCTCGAATACCCCGTCACCACCGTCGAACTCGACCCGGGCGAAACCCTCCTGATGTGCACCGACGGACTCGTCGAACACCCCGGGGCCGACCTCGACGACGGCATCCGGCTGCTCTCCTCCCTCATCCGCAGCGGCCCCGCCGACCTCGGCCAGCTCGCCGACCGGCTCTGCGAGATCGTCGACGAACGCGGCGGCGACGACGACATGGCGCTGCTCCTGCTGCGCCGCCGGGTCGAGGACGCCCCGCAGAGCGGCGGCCGGCTCCAGCAGCACGTGGCCCAGGGCGACCCCGAAGCCCTCGCCTCCGCCCGCCACATGATCGGCGCGGCGGTCCGGTCCTGGGGTGCCCGGGAACGCTCCGACGAGATCGAACTCGTCGCCGACGAACTGATCACCAACGCCCTCATGCACACGGACGGACCGGCCATCGTCACCCTCCGCGTCCTGTCCGGACCCGAACGCCGCCTGCGCGTCGAGGTCGAAGACCGCTCCAGCGCCCTGCCCCGCCGCCGCGAAGCCGGCGAATCCGGTGTGTCCGGCCGCGGCCTGATGCTCGTCGACCGCCTCGCCGACGTCTGGGGCGTCGAATCCCGAGGCAACGGCAAATGCGTGTGGTGCGAATTCGTCATGGGCTGACCGCCCCCTCCGGACCCCTCCCCGCCCGCCACGGTGCCCGGCTGTGCCCCGCCGTGCCCCGCCGGGCGCGGTGCGGCAGGCTGGGAGCATGCCGGAACTGCCCGAGGTCGAAGCGCTCAGGGAGTTTCTCGACGGCGCGCTCACCGGGCGCACCATCGAGAAGGCCTGGCCCGTGGCCGTCAGCGTGCTCAAGACGTACGACCCGCCGCTGACGGCCCTGGAAGGCGGGACCGCCGGTCCCGCCCGGCGGTACGGCAAGTTCCTCGCCGTGCCCGTCGCCGGGCTCCACCTCGTCACCCACCTGGCCCGGGCCGGCTGGCTGCGCTGGCACGACACCCTGCCCGAGCAGCCGCCCCGCCCCGGCAAGGGGCCGCTCGCACTGCGGGTCGCCCTGGCCGGCGGCGGCGGGTTCGACCTCACCGAGGCCGGCACCCAGAAGCGGCTCGCCGTGTACGTCGTCCACGACCCGGCCGAGGTCCCCGGCATCGCCCGGCTCGGGCCCGACCCGCTCGACCCCGGCTTCGACCGGGCCGCCTTCGCCGCCCTCCTCGCCGGCGAACGCCGCCGGATCAAGGGCGTGCTGCGCGACCAGAGCGTCATCGCCGGCGTCGGCAACGCGTACAGCGACGAAGTCCTGCACGCCGCGCAGCTCTCCCCGTACGCCCTCGCCGCCGGTCTCGGCCCCGAGCAGACCGACCGCCTCTGGACCGCCCTGCAGACCACCCTGCGCGAGGCCGTCGCCCGCTCGCACGGACTGGCCGCCGGCCGCCTCAAGGCCGAGAAGAAGAGCGGTCTGCGCGTCCACGGCCGCACCGGCGAACCCTGCCCGGTCTGCGGCGACACCATCCGCGAGGTGTCCTTCGCCGACTCCTCCCTCCAGTACTGCCCCACCTGCCAGACCGGCGGCCGGCCGCTCGCCGACCGACGCCTCTCCCGCCTGCTCAAATAGCCCCTCTACACTCCGGTCATGCTGCGCGCACTGGCCGTCGACGACGAGAAACCCGCCCTGGAGGAACTCCTCTGGCTGCTGCGGGCCGACCCTCGGATCCACACCGCCGAAGGCGCCCCCGACGCCACCGCCGCGCTGCGCCGCATCGGCCGCGCCCTGGAGGCGGGACCCGACGGCGCGGACGCCATCGACGTCGTCTTCCTCGACATCCACATGCCGGGCCTCACCGGCCTGGACGTGGCCCGCCTGCTGTCCGGCTTCGCCCGGCCCCCGTACCTCGTCTTCGTCACCGCCCACGAGGGCTTCGCCGTCCAGGCCTTCGACCTCAAGGCCGTGGACTACGTCCTCAAACCGGTCCGCCGGGAGCGGCTGGCCGAGGCAGTCCGCCGGGTCTGCGACCAGGCCGCCGGAGCCGCCGCACCCGCAGCCGCGCCCGCCGGGCCGCCCGCCCCCGCCCCGGAGCAGATAGCCGTCGAACTCGGCGGCGTGACCCGCTTCGTCCCCGTCGACGACATCGCGTACGCCGAAGCCCAGGGCGACTACGCCCGCCTGCACACCGCCACCGGCAGCCACCTCGTCCGCATCCCGCTGTCCACGCTGGAAGAACGCTGGGCGGCCCGCGGGTTCGTCCGCATCCACCGCCGGCACCTGGTCGCCCTCGGCCGCATCGACGAACTCCGCGTCGACGCCGGCGCGACCACCGTGCGGATCGGCGCCGCCGAACTCGCCGTCAGCCGCCGGCACGCCCGCGAACTGCGCGACCTCCTGCTGCGCCGGGCCCGCGGCTGATGGCCGGACCCGGCGGCGCCGCGCCGCGCCGCGAAACCGTCACCGGCGTCCCGCTGGGCGCCCGCCGCCGGCCGCCCGGGCACACCCCCGCCCGCTCCGAGATCAGCGAGCAGACCAGCCTCGGCGCCACCTACGTACGCGCCCTGATGCGCAGCCAGCTGCGCGCCGCCCTCACCGCCCTGGCCACCCTGGCCCTGCTGGTCGGCAGCCTCCCGCTGCTGTTCGCGCTGCCCGCCGGACCCGGCCGCGGCCCGGCGCCCGCACCCGTCGTCTGGGCCTGCATCGGAGTGGCCGTCTACCCGGTGCTGTGGCTGACCGCCCGCCGGTACGTGCGCCGCGCCGAACGCAACGAGCGCGACTTCACGGGCCTGGTCGCCGGACCCCCCGAACCCGAAGCGGAACCCGGCCGCGGAGCCGCCCGGTGAACCCCGCCTACGCGATACCCGCCGTCGCCCTCGTCGTCCTCGGCACGGTCCTCATCGGCGCCCTCGGCCTGCGCATCTCCCGCACCACCTCCGACTTCTACGTGGCCTCCCGGACCGTCGGCCCCGGCCTGAACGCGGCCGCCATCAGCGGTGAATACCTCTCCGCCGCCTCCTTCCTCGGCATCGCCGGACTCGTCCTCCTCCAGGGCCCCGAAATGCTCTGGTACCCGGTCGGCTACACCGCCGGATACGTCGTCCTGCTCGTCCTCGTCGCCGCCCCGCTGCGCCGCTCCGGCGCGTACACCCTGTCCGACTTCGCCGAAGCCCGCCTGGAATCCCGGCCGGTGCGCCGGCTCGCCGGCCTGTTCGTCGTCGGCATCGGCTGGCTCTACCTGCTGCCCCAGCTCCAGGGCGCCGGACTCACCCTGCACATCCTCACCGGCGCCCCCGACTGGGCCGGCGCCCTCGTCGTCGGCGTGGTGGTCACCGGCACCGTCGCCGCCGGCGGCATGCGCAGCATCACCTTCGTCCAGGCCTTCCAGTACTGGCTCAAGCTCACCGCCCTGCTGGTGCCCGCGCTCTTCCTGGCGGCCGCCTGGCTCGGCGACGACGCCCCGCGGGCCCGCTTCGGCGAGCCGCCCGCCTTCCGGGAGCAGACCGCCGTCCGCATCGCCGACAGCGTCCGGGTCCGCCTCGACGAACCGCTCCGCGTCACCGTGACCGGCCGCGTCGACGACCGCACCCACCACCGCACGGAGGTCACCCTCGCCGCCGGCACCCACCGCTTCGCCGCCGGCACCGAACTCCGCTTCCCGGCCGGCGCACACGTGCCCGAACGGGCCGGCCGCGAAGGCGGCTCCCGCTGGTCCCAGCCGCTGTCCGGCAGCCGCGAGGAACACCCGCTGTACGCCACGTACGGGCTGGTCCTCGCCACCTTCCTCGGCACCATGGGCCTGCCGCACGTGGCCGTCCGCTTCTACACCAGCCCGCACGGCGCCGCCGCCCGCCGCACCATCCTCACCGTGCTCGCCCTGGTCGGCACCTTCTACCTGCTGCCCCCGCTGTACGGGGTCCTCGGCCGGATCTACGCGCCCGAACTCGCGCTCACCGGAACCGCCGACGCGGCCGTCCTCGTCCTGCCCGAACGGATGATCGGCGGGGTCGCGGGCGACCTGCTGGGCGCGCTGCTCGCCGGCGGCGCCTTCGCCGCCTTCCTGTCCACCGCCTCCGGGCTGACCATGGCGGTGGCCGGAGTGCTCACCCAGGACGCGCTCCCCGCGCGCGGGGTCCGGCACTTCCGGCTGGCGACCGTGGCGGCGATGGCGGTGCCGCTCGCGGCCAGCGCGTGCGTGGCGAGCGTGCCCGTCGCCGACGCCGTGGGCCTCGCCTTCGCGGTGTCCGCCTCCTCCCTGTGCCCGCTGCTGGTGCTGGGCATCTGGTGGCGCCGGCTCACCCCGCCCGGCGCGGCCTGCGGACTGGTCGTCGGCGGCGGGGCCGCCCTCGCCGCCGTCCTCGCCACCCGGGCCGGTATCGCCGGCGGCGGCTGGCCGCACACCCTGCTGGCCTGGCCGGCGGTCTGGTCGGTGCCGCTCGGCTTCCTCACCATGGTGCTGGTCTCACTGGCCACCGCGCACCGCGTCCCGCCCGGCACCGCCGCCATCCTCACCCGCCTCCACCTGCCCGAGGAACTCGCCCGGGAGGCCCGCCCGTGACCGCCCTTGCCACCCTGGTGCCCGCCGGACTCGCCCTGCTGGGCACCGGCACCGCCCTCGGCGTCCTGCTCGGCCGGCTCTCCGCGGACCGCCGCGGCGACCGCTCCGACATCGACCTCGGCACCCCCGTCGAACGCGCCACCTTCCACACCCTGCACACCGCCTCCCTCGCCGCCCCGCCGCTGCGCGCCGGGCTCACCGAGGACACCGCCCGGCACGCGGTGCGCGGCCTGCGCCCGCTGCTGGGCACCGAGGCGCTCTGCCTGGCCGACCGCACCCGGGTGCTCGCCTGGGACGGGCCGGGCGCCGGCCACCACGAGCACCGGGTGATGACCCGGGTGCACGCGCTGCTCGACTCCGGCCGCAGCGAGAGCTTCCGCACCGGCTGCGAGCAGCCCGACTGCCCGCTGCGCTGGGCGGTGATCGCCCCGCTGACGGGGGAGGAGGGCGTGCTCGGCGCGCTCGTCGCCTACGGGTCGCGGGAGTCGGCGGTCCTGGTGCGCGCCGCGACCGAGGTGGCGCGCTGGGTGTCCGTACAGCTGGAACTCGCCGAGCTGGACCGGTCGCGGACCCGGCTGATCGAGGCGGAGATCCGTGCCCTGCGGGCGCAGATCTCGCCGCACTTCATCTACAACTCCCTGGCGGCGATCGCCTCGTTCGTCCGCACCGACCCCGAGCAGGCCCGTGAACTGCTCCTGGAGTTCGCCGACTTCACCCGCTACTCGTTCCGCCGGCACGGTGAGTTCACGCAGCTCGCCGACGAGCTGCGGTCCATCGAGCAGTATCTGGCCCTGGCCGGGGCCCGGTTCGGGGACCGGCTGTCGGTGACCCTCCAGGTGGCGCCCGAGGTGCTGCCGGTCGCGCTGCCGTTCCTGTGCCTCCAGCCGCTCGTCGAGAACGCCGTCAAGCACGGTCCGGGCGAGGCCGGTTCCGGGTGCCGGATCACCATCGCGGCGCAGGACGCGGGCACCGAGGCGGTGGTGACCGTCGAGGACGACGGGGTGGGCATGGCGCCCGCCCGGCTGCGCGCCCTGCTCGCGGGCGCCGGCCCCGCCTCCTCAGGCATCGGCCTGCGCAACGTGGACGAACGGCTGAGGCAGGTCTACGGCGACGACTACGGGCTGGTCGTCGAGACGGGGGTCGGGGCGGGCATGAAGGTGACCGTACGGGTGCCCAAGTACCGGGCGGGGGTCCACCCGGGCGGCGGCCCCGACTGACCGCCCGCGGCGGCCGCCGCCCGGGGCGGTCAGAACAGGTGCATGGCCAGGTGGCCCAGCGGCAGGCCCAGCTGCCAGGCCGGGGTCCACACCCGGGCGCTCTCGTCCACGGCCGCCGGGACCTCGCCGGGGTCGCCGGGGAAGCCCTCCGGGTCCAGGTTGGTCGCGTACAGCTCGGTGCGGTCCAGCCAGTGCCAGGCCGCGCGGGCCAGCTCCAGATCGGGATCGGCCGGACCGCCGCGCTCGCGGGCCTCCTCCCCGAGTTCGAGGAACCGGGTGTGCACCCAGTCCCGCCAGGGGTGGTTGTACGCGGTCAGCGAGAGCCACTCGTCCAGCTGCGAGACCACCCGGATCCCGGACAGCTCACCGGCCGCGTCCGAGAGGTAGATCGTGAGGGCGAGGGTGTCCCGCCCGGCGCGGAACTCCAGTGTGCTCACGGGGATCAGGCGGCCCGTGCGCAGCAGCTCGTCCGCGATGTACTCCGCGTAGAGCCATGCCATGGGGACCGCGAGCCCACCGCCGCTGGTGCCGTTCGTACCCTCCGGCTGCACCGTGCCACCTTCTCCCGTGCGTCGAGCTTCCGGCCGTAGGGGACGAGCCTTGCCGTCAGGGCTGACCGGGCGGGGGCCGTTTACTCAACTTGAACGCTCTGATGGCGAATTCGATGCACCGGTTGCGCGCACTGTTCACCGAATCGGCCAGAATCGGTCAGGTTGCGGGATCTTGGCCGGAGAACAGCCGCTCCGCGCAACGGAGTTCACCGTCGGGCCGGCTGGCGGTCAGCGGCGCCCGTAACCCGGCAGTCCCTGCCGAAGTGCCCGAAGTGCGTAGTGCGTACGGGACTTGACCGTTCCGGCGGGGATCCCGAGCCGGCGGGCGGCCTCGGTGACCGAACGGCCGCGGAAGTAGACCTCCACGAGCACGTCCCGATGCTGTGCCCCCAGCGAACCGACCGCCCGGCGCACGTCGATGGCCGTCACCGCGCCCGACACAGCGTCCTCGGGGGCCGGGGTCAGCTCCAGCGGCTCCGACTCCACCTCCTGCGGCCGGGACAGCCGGGCCCGCCGGGCGTCGATCGCCAGCCGGCGGCCGACCGTGAACAGCCACGGCCGCATCGAGGCGTGCGGGCTCTCCCAGGCCTCGGGATGCTGCCAGGCCCGTACGAGGGTTTCCTGGACGAGGTCCTCAGCGCGCTGCGCGTCACCGTGGGTGAGCCCGAGGAGGAATCCGAACAGGGCCCGGCCGTGCTCGCGCTGGAGATCGGCCAGGGCCTCGGCGCCGGTCCGCCGCAGGGTCGTCGAGCTGCTCACCGGTGGGCTCCTTCCGTGGGCCGCGGAGATCCGGTGCACCCACCCTGACCTGCGGCCCGCGGCCCGGGAACCGCCCGGCCGGGGCGGGGCGCCCAAGCGTGTGCCGGGGTCCGCCGGACGGACGGCGGCTGCGACGAACGGTCGGTCGGCTGCGGTGAACGGCGGGCCGGGCGCATCCGATCCGGGGACCGCGGTGGTGCGGCGCCTTGACGGGCCACCCGTTCCCGAGTCAATTGTGAAGATCGGATAGTCCTACTAATGGGAGCTGGGGTTGATGGGCAGAGACGGCACACCGCGCAGACCCGCCACCGCTTCGGCGGCGTCGGCCGCGGTCCTCGGAGCGGTCCTCGCGGCAGCCCTCGCCGGCTGCTCGGCACCGGATGCCGCCCCCGCGCGGATGGGCGGCCCGGACCGCCCGCCGGCGGCCGGGGCCACCACCGCCGCCGCCCGCGGCTTCACCCTGGTCGCCAGCGGCGACGTCCTCCCGCACGACTCGGTCATCCGGCAGGCCGCGGTGGACGCGGAGGGCGCCGGATACGACTTCCGGCCCATGTTCGCGGCGGTGAAACCGCTGGTCGGCAAGGCCGACCTGGCGCTGTGCCACATGGAGACCGTGTACGGGCCGGCGGAGGGGCCGTTCACCGGCTACCCGGCCTTCGTCTCCCCGCCGCAGATCGCCGCCGCCCTCAAGGCCACCGGGTACGACGGCTGCTCCACCGCCTCGAACCACACCCTCGACGACGGCGCCGACGGGCTGCGCCGCACCCTCGACGCCTTCGACCGGCAGGGGCTCGGCCACGCCGGGTCGGCGCGTACGGCCGCGGAGGCCGCCGCACCGCAGACGTACACCGCCGGCACCGCCAAGGTCGCCCATCTGGCCTACACGTACGGGACCAATGACGTGCCGCTGCCGGAGGGGCAGCCGTGGGCGGTCAACCTGATGGACGAGAAGAAGATCCTCGCCGACGCGCGGGCGGCGCGGCGGGGCGGCGCCGACGTGGTCCTCGTCAGCCTGCACTGGGGCAGCGAGTGGCAGACCGCGCCGGACGCGGTCCAGCTGGAGCTGGGGCGCTCGCTGACGGCCGCCACGACCGGCGGGCGGCCGGACGTCGACCTGATCCTCGGCACGCACGCGCACGTGCCGCAGGCGTACGAGAAGGTCAACGGGACCTGGGTGGTCTACGGCATGGGCGACCAGATCGCCGGGCGGATGGTCAACCACGACGGCGACTTCGATCCGCGCGGCAACTACGGGTCGCTCGCGCGGTTCCGCTTCGAGCCGCCGGGGCGGGTGGGGGAGCGGTGGCGGGTGACGAAGGCGGAGTTCGTGCCGCAGTGGATGGACACCGGTGTCGGCCGCCTCGTCCACCTGCCCGACGGACTTGCGGCCGAGCCGGGCCGGCAGGACTACCGGGTGGCCCTGGACGCCGTCTCCGAAGCCGTCCTCAGCCGGGGCGCGGCCCGCGCCGGCCTCACCCTGGGCCGCTGACGGGGGCTCCGCGCCTCAGTCGCCGGCGGGGCCCAAAGATCGGGGACTCCGCCCCCGGACCCCCGCGCCTCAATCGGCGGGGCTTGTTTTTGCCCCGCAGCGTCCGATGCCGGGGCCGGGCGACACATCAAGCCCGTCCGGCGATCGAGGACCGGGGTCCGGGGCGGAGCCCCGGGAGCGGGGGCGCCGGCCCCCGAGGGTGTGCACGGCGCGCGCGCCGGGCGTGGCGTACCTACAGTCCAAGCATGAGCGTGCGCGCGGAGGACACCCACACGGCCCGCAAAGCGGCGGCGGGGATCCGGTTCCTGAACCGGATCCCCGACGGCTTCGCCGCCTTCTTCGGCACCCTCGGCCTCCTCTGCGCCCTCCTGGCCCTCTCACCCGGCCTGCGCCGCCTCCTGCGCCCGGTGGTCCGCTTCCTCGACGAGATCGTCGTCCCCGTCAGCGCCAACCTCGCCTACGCCGTCTTCCTCTTCCTCCTCGCCGCCGCCCTCGGCGCCCGCAAGAAGGTCGCCTGGTGGATCGTCGTCTGCTACCTCGGCCTCCTGATCCTCGTGGACCTCGTCTGGATGGCGGACGGCGAGTACGTGATCGGCGCCGCCTCCTTCGTCCTCGCGGTCGCCGCCACCGTCGTCCTGGTCCTGGCCCGCGGAGAGTTCTACGCCGCCTCCCGCAGCGGCGCCTTCTGGCGCGCCCTGCTCGTCCTCGGCCTCGGCCTCCTCGCCGCCGTCCTCCTCGGCTGGGGCCTCGTCGCCATCTGGCCCGGCACCCTCCCGCGCGGCCAGTGGCTCGACTGGGCCGCCAAGCAGGTCTTCGGCGGCCTCTTCTCCGCCCGCCAGTTCGACGGCCGCCCGCCCCGCCCGCTGTTCTTCTTCTGCGGCCTGTTCGGCGCCCTCGCCCTGCTGAACGCCGCTGCCACGCTCTTCCGCTCCCAGCGCCTCACCGCCGCCCTGCACGGCGACGAGGAACCCCGCATCCGCGCCCTGCTCGGCGCCTACGGCCACAACGACTCGCTCGGCTACTTCGCCACCCGCCGCGACAAGGCCGTCGTGTTCGCCCCGAACGGCAAGGCCGCCGTCACCTACCGCGTCGAGGCCGGCGTCTGCCTCGCCAGCGGCGACCCGGTGGGCGACCCCGGAGCCTGGACCCCGGCCGTCGACGCCTGGCTCGCGGTGGCCCGCAAACACGGCTGGGCCCCCGCCGTCATGGGCGCCTCCGAGCACGGCGCCACCGCCTACGCCCGCTCCGGTCTCGGCGCGCTCCAGCTGGGCGACGAGGCCATCCTGCACGTGGCCCAGTTCGACCTGGCGGGCCGCGACATGCGCGTCACCCGCCAGGCCGTCAACCGGGTCCGGCGGGCCGGCTGCAGCACGCAGATCCGGCGCCACTCCGCCCTCACCGACGAGGAGATGAACCGCATCATCGACCGCGCCGACCAGTGGCGCGACACCGAGACCGAACGCGGCTTCTCCATGGCCCTCGACCGGCTCGGCGACCCCGCCGACGGCGACTGCCTGCTCGTCGAGGCCTTCGACGCCGACGGCACCCTGATCGCCCTGCTGTCCTTCGTCCCCTGGGGCAAGGACGGCATCTCCCTCGACCTGATGCGCCGCGACCGCCGCGCCCCCAACGGCGTCATGGAGTTCATGGTCGCCGAACTGTGCGCCGCCTCGCCCAAGCTCGGCATCCGCCGGATCTCACTGAACTTCGCCGTCTTCCGCTCCGTCTTCGAGGAGGGCGCCCGGATCGGCGCCGGCCCCGTCCTGCGGCTGTGGCGCCGGCTGCTGCTGTTCTTCTCCCGCTGGTGGCAGCTGGAGGCCCTGTACCGCTCCAACGTGAAGTACGGGCCCGAGTGGTACCCGCGGATGCTCTGCTACGCCGACGCCGGTTCGCTGGCCCGGATCAGCCTCGCCTCCGGCATCGCCGAGGGGTTCGTCTCCGTACCGAGCCTGCGCAAGCTGTGGGGCAAGGGGCACCCGTCCGGCGTCACCGCCCCCGCCACCACCGAAGGCCTGCCCTCCATCGCCTCCCTCGGCCTCGGCGAGGAGGAACAGGAGACGGCCGGGCCCGCGCTGCCCGATCAGGTCCGGGTCCGGCACCGGAAGCTGGAGCGGCTGCGCGCCGCCGGCACCGACCCGTACCCCGTCGTCATCGCACGCCGTACGCACACCCTCGCCGAGGTCCGCGCGGCCCACCCGGGACTCGCCCCCGGTGCCCGCACCGGCGACACGGTCACCGTGGCCGGCCGGGTGATGGTCGTCCGCGACCTCGGCGGCGTGGTCTTCGCCGTCCTGCGCGACTGGTCCGGCGACCTCCAGCTGATGTTCACCCGCGACGGCTCCGGCACCGCCCTCGGCTCGTTCACCGCCGACGTCGACTTCGGCGACCACGTGACGGCCACCGGGGAGATCGCCGCCAGCCGCAGCGGGGAGCCGTCGGTACTCGTCCGCTCCTGGCAGCTCACCGGCAAGTGCCTGCGCCCGCTGCCCGACAAGCGCAAGGGCCTCGCCGACCCCGAGGCCCGGGTCCGCCGCCGCTACCTGGACCTGGTCGCCAGTCCCGAGGCCCGCGACGTGGTCCGGGCCCGCTCCGCGGCCGTCCAGGCCCTCCGCCAGGGGCTGCTGGAACGCGGCTTCCTGGAGGTCGAGACCCCGATGCTCCAGCAGATCCACGGCGGGGCCAACGCCCGCCCCTTCACCACCCACATCAACGCCTACGACCTCGACCTCTACCTGCGCATCGCACCCGAGCTGTACCTCAAACGGCTCTGCGTCGGCGGCATGGAGAAGGTCTTCGAGATGGGCCGCACCTTCCGCAACGAGGGCGTCTCGTACAAGCACAACCCCGAGTTCACGATGCTGGAGGCCTACCAGGCCTTCGCCGACTACGACGTGATGCTCGAGCTGACCCGCGAGCTGATCCAGGGCGCCGCCACCGCAGCCTTCGGCGCCCCCGTCGCCCGCAAGGCCGGCAAGGACGGCCGGCTCGTCGAACACGACATCTCCGGCCCCTGGCCGGTGAAGACGCTGTACGGCGCGGTCAGCGAGGCGCTCGGCGAGCCGGTCGACGCCGACACCGAGGAGCACGTGCTGCGCGCCCTCTGCGACCGGGCCGGCGTCCCGCACACCCCCGAGGACACCCGCGGCGACGTGGTCCTGGAGATGTACGAGCGGCTCGTCGAGGAACGTACCCAGCTCCCCACCTTCTACAAGGACTTCCCCACGGACGTGTCCCCGCTCACCCGGCAGCACCGCACCGACCCGCGGCTCGCCGAACGCTGGGACCTGGTGGCCTTCGGCACCGAACTGGGCACCGCCTACTCGGAACTGACCGACCCGGTCGAGCAGCGGCGCCGGCTCACCGCCCAGTCCCTGCTCGCCGCCGGCGGGGACCCCGAGGCGATGGAACTCGACAACGACTTCCTCGACGCCCTGGAGTACGCGATGCCGCCCACCGGCGGCCTGGGCATCGGCGTCGACCGGCTCGTCATGTTCCTCACGGGACTCACGATCCGCGAGACGCTCCCGTTCCCGCTGGTCCGCAGGTCCTGACACACTCGGCCGGCGATTTCCGGCCGCACCGGGCGAAACCGGCCACCGCCCGTGCGGGCTCCTCCCATCGGGTGCTTTAACCCACTTGACCAGTGTCGATGAGCGCTCCACGCTGTCTGGCGTGCGAGCTGTTGGTAATGAAATCTGAAGAGCTGATTCCGGGTCGCCGGATGGTGCTGCGCACCGCCGTCTTCCTCGGAGCCGCCGTCGCCTCCGGACTCTTCACCGGGGGAGAGGCCGGAACCCCCGGCCGGCACACGGCCGCCGCCCCCGGGGCGGGCGGACCGCAGGCGAGCGGAGCGGCGCCGGGTGCTGCCCCCGCACCCGCCCCCGGCCCCCCGCAGGCGGTGCGCCCCGGGGCCCGCGCCCCGTACCGGCTCAGCCCGATGGCCGACGAGATGCCCCGCCGCCGCCCCGCCAAGCCGCCGGTCCGCACCCGCCCGCTGCTCGACATGCCGCCCGCCGGCAGCAGCATGGCGCTGACCTTCGACGACGGACCCGACCCCCGCTACACCCCGAAGATCCTGGACACCCTCGCCCGCCACGATGTCAAGGCGGTGTTCTTCGTCTGCGGGGAGATGGCCACCGAACACCGCGACCTGCTGCGCCGCATGGCCGACGAGGGCCACGTGATCGGCAACCACACCTGGACCCACCCGCTCATCCCCAGGCTGAGCCGGCCGGCCCTCGACCGGGAGATCCGCCGCACCAGCGAACTCGTCGACCGTGTGACCGGCACGGCACCCGTCTGGTTCCGCGCCCCGTTCGGCGCCTGGAACCGGGCGGCGTTCGAGATCGGGGCGGACCTCGGCATGGAACCCCTGGCGTGGACCGTGGACACGCTGGACTGGCAGGAGCCGGGCACCTCCACGATCGTCACCCGGGTGCTGCGCGGCGCCGCCCCCGGCGTGGTCGTCCTCTCCCACGACGCGGGCGGCGACCGCTCGCAGAGCGTGGCCGCCCTGCGCAGCTACCTGCCCCGGCTGCTGGAGCGCGGCTACCGCATGACCCTGCCGGCACTGCCGCTGCGCGACTGACGCCTGCGGGCCCCGGCGAGGGGCCCGCAGCAACGTTCATGCAGTCCGCGTTCGACGACGGGTCTCAGCGCACCGCCACCATGCGGGCGAACACCACCACGTTGCCGTCGTAGCCGCCGGCCTTGGAGTAGCCGCCGCCGCAGGTGATCACGCGGAGTTCGGCGTGCCCGGTGTCGCCGTAGACCCGCGGGCCGGGGAAGTCGTGCTTCGAGAAGACCTCGACGCCGTACACCTCGAACACGGCCGTGCGGCCGTCGTACCGCGCCACCTCCACCTCGTCGCCCTTGTGCACCGAGCCCAGGCCGTAGAAGACCGCCGGGCCCTTCTCGTTGTCGACGTGGCCGACGACCACGGCCGTGCCGCGCTGCCCGGGGGCGACGCCGTTCAGGTACCAGCCGGCCAGGTTCGGGTCCTGCGGGGGAGGCGCGTCGATCCAGCCCTCCGCGTCCAGACCGACCGTCATGGTCGGCGCGTCCACCCGGATCGAGGGGATCCGGATCCGTTCCACCGTGGAGTGGTCCAGGACCTCCAGGCCGGCCGGGGGCGTGGGCGCGGCCGCGGCCTGGCTGTCCGGCTGCACCTTGACCGCGGCGGCCGCGGCCGGCTGAGGCGGGCCGTTCTCGGCGTCCGCCCCGTTCCGGATCATGGCGAGGCCGGTGAGCATGACCAGGGCCAGCACCCCCCACGGGGAGCGTTTCCTGCGGTCCGGCCCGGTCTCGTCCTCGGTCATCTCTCTCCCTTCCCGACGCGGGGTTCCCCGCCCGCGTTCTCTTCCCCCTTGTCCCGCACCGTAGGGCGGCGCGCTGCGGGCGGCGACCGGGGAGGCGGCGAACGAGTGGCCGGGCCGGCCCCGGACCGGGACGGATGCGCCCATACGAGTAAAGGTCATATAAAACACCTGACGGTGTGTGACCTGCGGATCCGTCAGATTCGCCCGGCGTGTCGGCGGGCGGGGCGGCCCCGGTCCAAAATGCGCGGAATCAAAGACTCCGTGAGGGTTCGTCATGGGAGGCGTTCTCGTCGATCAGCCCGTGGCAACTGCCCCGGCGCGCCTCTCCTCTGGAGGTTCCACCATGCGTGTTGCACGCGTATTCCTGGCGACGGCCGCAGCCGTCGCAGCCATCGGCCTGGCCGCACCGGCGGCCCTCGCGGGCGGTGCCCCCGTGGGCGGGGACGGCGGCGGCCGCGGCGGCAACGGCGGCGGCGGTGACGGCCGGGGCCCCCGTGACATCACCGTCAACCCCCTCAACGTGCACCAGGGTGCCCGGATGGACGTCACCGCGACCGGCTGCCGGGACGGCGGCGAGGTCGAGTCCCCCGATGCCTTCCGTGACAAGAAGATGTCCCCGGGCCGGATCAGCTTCGCGACGGTCCGCATCTTCGACGAGGCCCGGCCCGGTCGCCACACGCTGACCGTGCGCTGCCACGGCAGCGACGTCCTCGGCACCCACGAGTTCCGGGTCCTCCCGGCCCGTGGCGCGCAGGGCGGCCTCGGTGGCTCGTTCGGCCCGTCCACCGCCGAGACCGCGATGGGCGCCGGGCTGGTGGGCGTGGCGGCGCTGGGCGCCGGCGTGCACGTGATGCGCCGCCGCCGCTCGCTCCGCGGCCGCATCTGACCGCCCGAACCTCCCGGGCCCGACGCGCAACCGCCCGGAGCCCCGAGTCCACGGCGGACTCGGGGCTCCGGGCGGTTCGGGGGACCCGGGCGGGCGTCCCGTCAGCGCCGGCCGGGCCGGCGGCGCATCGCGTACGTCGTACCCGCGGCGGCGATGAGGAAGAGGGCGGCGCCGGTGGCGATCTGGCCGCCGGAGACGCCCGAGACGCTGCCGCCGAAGCCGCCGCGCACGCCCTGCGCCGCCGCCGTCGTCGAGCTGGTGACGGGGGAGCTCGACGGTAGGGGGGCCGCGGCGATCGTGAGGTTGGTCGAGCCTGACACTCCGTTGCAGGTGAAGGTCACCGCGTAGCTGTCGCCGCGCCGGGCGTCCAGGTCGACGGTGGCGGACGCCGTGGTGGTCCCGCGGGCGAAGTTGACGGTGTCGAAGATCCCCGACGAGGCCTGCCCCGGGCCGTCGCAGCTCGTGAGCATGAGGCTGACCTGCCCGCCCGGCTGGACCTGGGTCGACGGCGTGACGGCGAAGCCGAACGGTGTGATCGGCTGGGTGCCGGCCGCCACGGCGGCCGGCGCGGAGAGCGAGAGCACGGCGGCTGCGGCGCCCGCCGCGATCAGATGCCTGGACGTGTTGCGTATCGCGCGCATGGTCGGACCTCCGGGTCCCCGAGGAGCCGCTGCGGAAACCTGTTCCACATGTGGGGGTTCGTGCACCTCGATGAACGCCACGCTAGGTGCGCGCAAGGTGACCCGCGATCAGGGTCAGGCGAACGGGGGAGCCGTCTCGTCCGTGTGGGCGAACCCCGCCGTCAGCGCAGGCCCGGGAACTTCTCGAAGAACGGGTCCGCGGTGGCGGAGATGCCCCGCCCGAACGGCGCGTCGAAGTCCCAGATCAGGAACAGCAGGAAGGCGATCAGCGCGCTGAACAGTCCGGCGAGCAGCATCTCCCGGAACGAGCGCCTGATCTGCAGGGTGAAGATCAGACCGACGGTCACCGCCGCCCCGGCGATGAGCCCGAACCAGACCACCCCCGGCATGGTCGCGCCGGCGCCCGCGGCCCGGGCGCTGCGCGCGTCGTCCACGGCGGCGACCTGGTCCACCAGCGGCTGGTACGCCTGCCCCTCGTGGTCGGTCTTCGGCTCGTAGTCGGTGACGTCCCGGCGGATCCGCTCCAGCAGCCGCTCCCCCTCGTCGGTCAGCTCGCCCCGTTCGGCCATCACCTGCCACTCGTCCTCGACGACGTACGCGGCGTAGGCGGTGACGTCGGCCCGGATCCGGGCGCGCACGTCCGCCGGGTACACCTCCGCCCGGACGCTCACCTCGTGCAGGGCCTGGGCCTCCTGGCGGACGTACTCCTGGGCCGCGCTGCGGCCCTCCCAGACGCCGGCGATGGCCAGGCCCAGCACGATCGCGTAGATCACGCCGATCATCATCGTCATGTACTCGATGACGTCGGGGGTCTCCGAGGGATCGTCGTCGTCGCCGATCCGCCGGTGGTTGAGGAACGCGATGGAGAGGACCACGGCGCATGCCGCGGCCATCGCGAGGGACAGGACGAGCCATTCCGACAAGGGGGTCTCCGGGTGCGAGCGGACGGGATCTGCGGGCTTGCGGGTGCCTGCCGTCGGCGGGTCAGCGCGGGCGCAGGGCGACGATGGCGAGCACCGCGGGCGCCGTGGCGAGCAGGGTGAAGGTCACCGGCGAGATGTGGTGCTGCGGCGGTTTGCGGGCCGCGGCGCGGTAGGCGGGCCGTGGGACCGGGGTGCGGGTCGGCGCCGGGGTGGGCCGCGCGGCGGGCGTGCGGCGCGGCGCCGCGGGCACCGGTTCGGCGCGGACCACGGGCGGCGCTGCGGTCCGGGGCCCGGCGGGCGACGGCGGCGCGGGGCGCGGCGGCACGGGGGGTGCCTCGGTGAGCGTCGGGCGGGGCTCGGGCGTCGGCTTCCGGGTCGGCGTCGGCGTCGGCGTGGGCTTGGGAGTCGGCTTCGGCGTGGGCTTCGGTGTCGGCTTGGGGGTGGGCTCGGGCGTCGGGGTCGGGGTGGGCTTCGGGCACGGGCAGTGGCACTTGCAGTGGCCGTGCCCATGGCCGTGACCGTGGCAGCCGGGGCGGCAGCCGTGCCCCTTGCCGTGGCACCGGTCCTTGCCGTGGCCCTTGCCCCGGCCCTTCTCGTGGCCCTTGCCCCGGCCTTCGCCGGGCGCGCCGCGACTGTGACGGTCGCCACCCCCGGATAACGCGCCGGGGCCCGGGACGGCGTACGGCAGCGCCGCCGCGCCGGTGTCGTCCGCGCAGCCGAAGGCGCAGCTATCGGCCACGGCAGGGGTGACGGCGAGTGCGGCCCAGAGCAGGACCGTGACCGCCGCCATCCGTCTGGCTCTGGGTCTGTTCACGCGGGGAGCATGGGCGAGCGGCCCGCGGCACACGCGGCGAGCCCACCGGATTCGCCCGATCGGGCGGACTTTCAACCCGATAGGTTTGAGCCAAGGATGCCGTCTACCCGGTCAGGTGTCGTTAAAACCCAAAAGGGATTTGTCGGCTTCGGTCAACGCTTGCGCGGGTGCGGGCACGTGCCTTTGGTGTGTGACGAAGAACGGATCGCCAATTTCCGCTTTGGCTCGCCCGGTTGGGCAATGATCAGTAGATTCGGCTCGGACAGCCGTCGGACTAGGTCTTGGAGAAGTGATGGAGCGCCCGGACTGGGCACCGCCAGGCATCGACATATCGGTGCCCAGCGTGTCCCGTATCTACGACTACTACCTGGGCGGGTCGCACAATTTCGAGGTCGACCGGCAGACGGCCCGCCGGGCCATGGAATTCCTGCCGGGCCTCCCCAAGATCATGCAGGCCAACCGCGCGTTCATGCGCCGCGCCGTCCGCCACGCGGTGGCCGAAGGCATCACCCAGTTCCTCGACATCGGCTCCGGCATCCCCACCTTCGGCAACGTCCACGAGGTCGCGCAGGCGGCGACCCCCGACGCCCGCGTCGTCTACGTCGACCACGACCCGGTCGCGGTCGCCCACAGCCGGGCCGTCCTCGCCGCCGACGACCGCAGCGACATCGTCGCGGCCGACCTGCGCAAGCCGGCCGACATCCTGCACAGCCCGCAGGCGCTGTCCCTCCTCGACTTCGACCGGCCCGTCGCGCTGCTCCTCGTCGCCGTCCTGCACTTTCTGGAGGACCACGACCGCCCCCACGAGGCGGTCGCCGAACTCCGCGACGCCCTCGCCCCCGGCAGCCTGATCGTCCTCACCCACGCCTCCTACGAGGGGCTGCCCACCGCCCGCGAGGTCGCCGGCGGCGCCGTCGACGTCTACCGCGGCACCCGCAACCCGCTCGTGATGCGCAGCCGCGAGGAGGTGACCGCGTTCTTCGACGGCTTCGAGATCCTCGAACCCGGCGTCGTCGCCATGCCCCGCTGGCGCCCCGAACCCGAAGCCGACCCCGACGCCCCCGCCGGCGACCCCGGCGCCGCCCTCCCGGACGGGCCGGACGACGACGAGGACCCGTACACCTTCGCGGGATTCGCAGGCGTGGGACGCAAGGCGTGAGAATCCCCGTACAGACGGGGGAGGCGACCGCGCTCCCCGACAGCCCGGAGGACCGGATCACGCGCTTCGCGCGGATCTGGAGCCGGGCCATCTTCCCGGTCACCGCCACCTCCCTCACCCGCCAGGAGTTCGAGGTCCACCTCGTCCCCCTGGCCCGCGAGCTGTCCCGGGCCCTGCACGCCCAGCCCTTCGACCCGGCCCCCGCCCAGCGCATCGGCGCCGACCTGGTCGCCGTGCACTGCACCGACCCCGACGCCCTCTCCGGCACCCTCGGGGTCATCGAGTCGTACCTCGTCCTCTACTGCGGCCCCGCCGGCCGCGAGGACGGCGAGGAGTACCGGGCCCGCTGCGCCCGGCTCCAGCACGCCCTGGCCGCCGGCTACGCCCGCGCCCTGCGCGAGCGCACCCTCGGCGAGCAGGAGGCCATCGCCCGCTCCGCGCTGAGCGCCCGCACCGACGCCCAGCAGGCCCTGCACGCGAGCGAGGCGCGCTTCCGCGCCGTCTTCGAGGACGCCGCCGTCGGCATCGGCATCGCCGACCTCGACGGCAACGTGCTGGAGTGCAACGAGGCCCTCACCCGGATGTTCGGCGGCGTCGAGGGCCACATCCGCGGCCGCAACGTCTGTGACTGGAGCCACCCGGAGGACACCCCGCAGGTCTGGCGCATGTACGGCGAACTCGTCCGCGGCGAGCGCGACCACTACCGCGTCGAGAAGCCGTACTACCGCCACGACGGCACCGTCCTGTGGACCAACCTGACGGTCTCCCTGCTCCGCGACGCGGACGGCAAGCCGCAGTACCAGCTCGCGCTGATGGAGGACACCACCGAGCGCCGCCTGCTGAACCTGCGGCTGCGCTACGAGGCCACCCACGACGCCCTCACCGGCCTCCCCAACCGGACCCTGTTCTTCGAGCGGCTGGAGAAGGCGCTCGCCGGCAAGGGCGGCCGCTTCGGCCTCTGCTACCTCGACCTCGACGGCTTCAAGGCCGTCAACGACAGCCTCGGCCACGCGGCCGGGGACCGGCTCCTGGTGGAGGTCGCGGACCGGCTGCAGAGCTGCGCCACCGGCCCGGGCGAGATGGTGGCCCGCCTCGGCGGCGACGAGTTCGTCGCCCTCACCACCTCGGCCGCCGGCCCGCAGGACGTCACCGACCTCGCGATGCGGATCCTCAGCACCCTCTCCGCGCCGGTCCGCCTCGACGGCCGCGAACTCTCGGTCCGCGGCAGCATCGGCATCGTCGAGGGCCCGGCGGGGGAGCGCGGCCCGGCCGAGGTGCTGCGCAGCGCCGACATCACGATGTACCGGGCCAAGGGCGCGGGCGGCAACCGCTTCGAGCTGGCCGACGCGGAGGCCGACGCCCGCGCCATCACCCGCCACGGGCTGACCAACGCCCTCCCGGCGGCCCTGGAGCGCGGCGAGTTCTTCATCGAGTACCAGCCGCTGGTCCACCTCCACGACGGCAGCGTGCACGGCGCGGAGGCCCTGGTCCGCTGGTCCCACCCGCAGCACGGGGTGCTGGGGCCCGACCGGTTCATCCCGCTCGCCGAACGCACCGGCCTGATCGTCCCCCTGGGCCGCTGGGTCCTGGAGGAGGCGGTCCGGCAGGCCCGCACCTGGCAGCGCGAGCACGGCGGCCCGCTCCGCATCAACGTCAACCTCTCCCCGACCCAGCTCCACCACCCCGGGCTGGTCGCCGACACCGTCGCCGTCCTGGAGGAGTCCGGACTGGCGCCGGGCGCGCTGTGCCTGGAGGTCACCGAGTCCGCGCTGATAGGCGCCGACGACCAGCTGCTGGAGCCGCTGCGCCGGCTGGCCGCCCTGGGTGTGGACATCGCCCTCGACGACTTCGGCACCGGCTACTCGAACCTCGCCAACCTGCGCCGGCTGCCGGTCAGCGTGCTCAAGCTCGACCGGTCCTTCACCCAGAGCATGCAGCGCCTGCCCGCCGACCCGGTCGACGTGAAGATCGTCGAGGGGATCGTCGCCCTCGCCCACAGCCTCGAACTCGCGGTCACCGTCGAGGGCGTGGAGACCGGCGCCCAGGCGGCCCAGCTCCGCGCCCTGGGCTGCGACACCGCCCAGGGCTGGTACTACGCCCGCCCGGGTGCCCCCGACCGCATCCACGCCCTCTCGCTGGCGGACGCCGTGCCGTCCTGACCGCCGATCCGTCCCGGGAGGGCCGCCGCGGACCGCCTCAGGCGCCGCGGCGGAGCAGGCCGCGGACGTAGGCGGCCTGGCCGGCGTGCTGGAGGTCGTCGGCGATCACGCTGACCAGGCGGACGCCCATGGTCACCGGCGGGTCCCAGCGGGTGTCCACCACCCGGTCGAGGTCGGCGGCCTGGACGGTGGGCAGCCAGGCAGTGGTCCGGGAGTGGACGGCGTCGAAGTAGGCCAGCAGCAGGCCGCCCGAGGCCACGCGTACGGACGCCGCCTCCGCGGCGGTGTGGCCGTACCCCGTGGAGGAGGGCGCCAGCGGCAGGGCGAAGCGGTCGGCGAAGCCCTCGGCGGTCCAGGCCTGTTCACGTCCGGCCAGCTCGGACACGTGGTCGTCCTGGATGCGGGTCAGGTGCCAGACGAGCCAGGCGACGGAGTTCGCGTGACCGTCCGGACGTGCGGCGAGGTCCTCCGCACCGAGCCCGTCCACGGTCTCGTGGACGACCTCGTGGATGCGCTGGAAACAGTCCGCCAGGAGCTGGGTGGCCTTCATGGCCCCCACCCTGCCAGGCCGTTCCGGGTCCGGTGCGCCGCCGCCACCCGTTCGGGTTAGGCTTCCGGCGCCGGCCCCGGGGGAGGGACGGCCGGGGGAAAGGGGCCGGGACGACCATGGTGATCACCGCGCGCGGACTCAACCGGGCCACGCTCGCCCGACAGATGCTGCTCCACCGCGAACCGCTCGGCGCGGCCGAAGGGGTGCGGCGGGCCGTCGCCCTCCAGGCCCAGCAGCCCGCCTCCCCCTACCTCGCGCTCTGGAACCGGCTCGCCGGCTTCGATCCGGCCGACCTGGACGGCGCGTTCGCCGGGCGCAGCGTGGTCAAGGCCACCCTGATGCGCATCACCCTGCACGCCGTCCACGCCGACGACCTGCCCGCCTTCCACGAGGCCCTCCAGCCCGTGCTCCGCGGCGCCCGGCTCGGCCCCCGCTTCACCGTGTCCGGCCTGACCGCGCAGGACGCCGACCGGCTGGTCCCCGAGGTGCTCGGGTACGCCGACCGGCCCCGCACCAACACGGACTTCACCGCCTGGCTCGAAGAGCGGCTCGGGACGCCGCCGCACCCGGGCGCCTGGTGGGGGCTGCGGCACTACACGCCGCTGGTGCACGCCCCGACCGCCCCGCCCTGGTCCTTCGGCGCCCGGCCCGCCTACCGCGCCCCGGACGTCCGGCCGGTCCTCGCGGACGCCGGCACGTCCGACGCCCGGCTCCGGACGCTGGTGCTCCGCTACCTTGCGGGGTTCGGACCGGCCTCGGCCGCGGACGTGGCGCAGTTCGGACTGGTCCCGAAGGGGCGGGCGCGCGCCGCCCTGCACGCGCTCGGCGACCGGCTGGAACGGCTCGAAGGCCCCGGCGGCGAGGAGCTGTTCGACCTGCCCGGAGCTGCGCGCCCAGACGCCGGCACTCCCGCCCCGCCCCGGCTGATGGCCATGTGGGACAGCATCCTGCTGGCGTACGCGGACCGCTCCCGCGTCATCCCGCCCGCCTACCGGCCACTCGTGATCCGGCGCAACGGCGACGTCCTGCCGACGCTGCTCGTCGACGGGTACGTGGCCGGGGTGTGGCGCCCCGGACCGGGCGGGATCGAGGCCACGGCCTTCCACCCGCTGCCCGGAGACGTCTGGGAGGGGCTGGCCGCCGAGGCCCGTGCCCTGACGGCCTTCCTGGCCGGCCGCGAACCGCAGGTGTACGCCCGCTACGGCCACTGGTGGAGCAAGATCCCCGCCGACGCCGAGACCAGGCTGCTGCCCGCCGCCTGACCCGGCACGTCCCGCGAGCGGTCAGGCGTACCGCCCGATGAGGTCCCACATCAGCTCCCGGGCCGCGCGGGGCGGCGCCACGTCGGTGCGGTGGGCCAGGGCGATCGTGCGGCGCAGCGGGGAGCCGGCGAGCGGGGTGGTGCGCAGGCCCGGGCCGGCGCGTTCGGCCACCATGGCGGGGACCACCGCCGGTCCCAGGCCGGCCCGTACGAAGCCCAGGACCGCGTCCATCTCTCCGCCCTCCACCACGAACGACGGCTCGAAGCCCTCCGCCCGGCAGGCCGCCACCGTCAGTTCCCGCAGGTCGTAGCCGTGCCGGAACATGACCAGCGGCTGGTCGCGCAGCTCCGCCACCGTCAGCGGGCCGCCGCCGCCCGGCGCAGGCCGGTCCGGCGAGGACACCACGACCAGGTCCTCCGTCAGGAGCTCGACCGTGGTCAGCGCCGGCGCGGACGGCGGCAGCGGCAGTGCGATCAGCGCCAGGTCCAGGGCGCCGCGGGCCAGCTCCCGCACGAGGTCCAGCGAGCCGCTCTCCTCGATCAGCAGCCGGATCCCCGGATGCGCCGAGTGGAAGGCGAGCAGCACCTCCGGCAGCAGGCCCGTGCACACGCTCGGAGTCGCCCCCAGCCGCACCCGGCCCCGCCGCAGCTGCGCCAGCTCCTGCACCTCCAGCCGGGCGGTGTCCGCATCCGCGAGGATCCGCCGGGCCAGCGGCAGCAGCGCCTCGCCCGCGTCGGTCAGCGCGATGTTGCCCCGCGCCCGGCTGAACAGCTCCGCCCCCAGCTCCCGCTCCAGCGCCTTGATCTGCTGGGACAGCGAGGGCTGCGCCACGTGCACCCGCTCGGCGGCCCGGGTGAAGTGCCGGGTCTCGGCCACGGCCACGAAATACACCAGCTGCTGGAATTGCATCGCACCAGCCTTGCATAGGTATGGCCTATGGAATTCAGCCGCATCATGTCTTGGACCTCTCGGGACCTGCGGCCCTAGCGTCGACGGCATGGCTCTGGCAACGCGGACGGCCCCCCGGCCGTCCCCCACCCCGCGCACCCCCGTCGGCCGCTTCTGGGGCTCGACCCTCGGCATGAAGGCCGTCATGGCGGTCTCCGGACTGATCATGCTCGGCTACCTGGTGGTCCACATGCTCGGCAACCTGAAGATCTTCTTCGGCCCGGACGAGTTCAACGCGTACGGGCGCTGGTTGCGCCACATGGGAGAACCGTTCCTGCACAGCCACTGGGGGCTCTGGGGCGCCCGCATCGTGCTGCTCGCCGCCGTCCTCGCGCACGCCGTCAGCGCGTACCGGCTCAGCCGCCGCGACCTGCGGGCCCGCCCGGTCGGCTACGCGCACCGCCGGCGGCGGGCGAGCTACGCCACCCGCACCATGCGCTGGGGCGGGGTCATCCTCGGCCTGTTCATCGTGTGGCACCTCCTCGACCTGACCACCCTCACGGTCAACGAGAACGCCCAGGAGGGCCGGCCGTACGAGAACGTCGTGGCCACCTTCTCCACCTGGTACGGCAACACGGTCTACCTGACCGCGATGCTCGCCCTCGGCCTGCACATCCGGCACGGCTTCTGGAGCGCCGCCCAGACCCTGGGTGCCGGCACCGTCCGCCGCGACCGCACCCTCAAGGCCCTCGCGAACCTGCTCGCCCTCGTGATCACCGCGGGCTTCGTCTCCGTACCCCTCGCCGTCATGACCGGACTGGTGAACTGACCATGAACACCCGACCCGACTACAGCCACTACCGCACCGGCGACCCGATCGCCGACACCAAGGCTCCCGACGGCCCGGTCGCCGAGCGCTGGGACCGGCGCCGCTTCGAGGCCGGGCTGGTCAACCCCGCCAACCGGCGCGGCCGTACGGTCATCGTCGTCGGCACCGGACTCGCCGGCGGCTCGGCCGGCGCCACCCTGGCCGAACAGGGCTACCGCGTCGTCCAGTTCTGCTACTCGGACTCGCCGCGCCGGGCCCACTCCATCGCCGCCCAGGGCGGCATCAACGCCGCGAAGAACTACCGCAACGACGGCGACTCCGTGCACCGGCTCTTCTACGACACCGTCAAGGGCGGAGACTTCCGCGCCCGCGAGTCCAACGTGCACCGCCTCGCCCAGGTCTCCGTGGAGATCATCGACCAGTGCGTGGCCCAGGGCGTGCCCTTCGCCCGCGAGTACGGCGGCCTGCTCGACACCCGCTCCTTCGGCGGCGTACAGGTCTCCCGCACCTTCTACGCCCGCGGCCAGACCGGACAGCAGCTGCTGCTCGGCGCCTACCAGGCGCTGTCCCGCCAGATCGCCGCGGGGAACGTCGAGATGCACGCCCGCACCGAGATGCTCGACCTGATCACCGTCGACGGCCGGGCCCGCGGCATCGTCGCCCGGGACCTCGTCACCGGCGAGGTGTCCACGCACTTCGCGGACGCGGTCGTCCTCGCCACAGGCGGCTACGGCAACGTCTTCTACCTGTCCACCAACGCCATGAACTCCAACGCCACGGCCGTCTGGCGGGCCCACCGGCGCGGCGCGTACTTCGCCAACCCCTGCTTCACGCAGATCCACCCCACCTGCATCCCGCGCACCGGCGACCACCAGTCCAAGCTGACCCTGATGAGCGAGTCGCTGCGCAACGACGGCCGGATCTGGGTGCCGAAGGCGAAGGGCGACACCCGGCCCGCCCACGAGATCCCCGAGGCGGAGCGCGACTACTACCTGGAGCGCATCTACCCCGCCTTCGGCAACCTGGTGCCCCGCGACATCGCCTCCCGCGCCGCGAAGAACGTCTGCGACGAGGGCCGCGGCGTCGGCCCCGGCGGCCAGGGGGTCTACCTCGACTTCGCCGACGCCATCCGCCGGCTGGGCAGGGAGAAGGTGGCCGAGAAGTACGGCAACCTCTTCGAGATGTACGAGCGGATCACCGCCGAGGACCCGTACGAGGTGCCGATGCGGATCTATCCCGCCGTGCACTACACGATGGGCGGGCTGTGGGTCGACTACGACCTCCAGACCACCGTGCCCGGCCTGTTCGCGATCGGCGAGGCCAACTTCTCCGACCACGGGGCCAACCGGCTCGGCGCCTCCGCCCTCATGCAGGGCCTCGCCGACGGCTACTTCGTGCTGCCGGCCACCGTCAACGACTACCTCGCCCGGAACCCGCACCCCGAACCGGTGGACGCCGGCCACCCCGAGGCGGCGGCCGCGGTGCGCGAGACCCGCGAGCGCATCGACCGGCTGCTCGCCGCCGACGGCGACCGCACGCCGGACTCCTTCCACCGCGAGATCGGCGAACTCATGTGGGAGTACTGCGGAATGGCCCGCACCGAAGCCGGACTGCGCAAGGCGCTCGCCCGCATCCCCGCCCTCCGCGAGGAGTTCTGGCAGCGGGTCAGGGTGCCGGGCACCGGGGCACAGCTCAACCAGACGCTGGAGAAGGCCAACCGGGTCGTCGACTACCTGGAGCTGGCCGAGCTGATGTGCCTCGACGCACTGCACCGCGAGGAGTCCTGCGGCGGCCACTTCCGCGAGGAGTCCCAGACCCCCGACGGCGAGGCCGCCCGCCGCGACGACGCCTTCTCCTACGCGGCCGCCTGGGAGTTCACCGCCCCCGGCGCCGCCCCCGTCCTGCACCGCGAAGACCTCGTCTTCGAGTACGTCCACCCCACCCAGCGGAGCTACGCATGAAGCTCAACCTGCGCGTCTGGCGCCAGCAGCACCCCGAGACCCCCGGGGCGATGGTCACGTACGAGGTGGACGGCATCTCGCGCGACATGTCCTTCCTGGAGATGCTCGACACCCTCAACGAGGACCTGATCCTGCGCGGCGAGGAGCCGGTCGCCTTCGACCACGACTGCCGCGAGGGCATCTGCGGCGCCTGCAGCCTCGTCATCAACGGCGACGCCCACGGGCCCGAGCGCACCACCGCCTGCCAGCTGCACATGCGTTCCTTCCGGGACGGCGACACCATCGACGTCGAGCCGTGGCGGGCCGCCGCCTTCCCCGTGGTCAGGGACCTGGTGGTGGACCGCAGCGCGTTCGACCGGATCATCCAGGCCGGCGGCTACGTCACGGTGGCCACCGGCTCCGCGCCCGAGGCGCACGCGACCGCCGTGCCCAAGGCGGACGCCGACCGCGCCTTCGAGCACGCCGAGTGCATCGGCTGCGGCGCCTGCGTGGCGGCCTGCCCGAACGGCTCGGCGATGCTGTTCACCTCCGCCAAGGTCAACCACCTGGGCGCGCTGCCGCAGGGCTCGCCGGAGCGGGAGACCCGGGTGCTGGACATGGTCGCGCAGATGGACGCGGAGGGCTTCGGCGGCTGCACCCTCACCGGCGAGTGCGCCACCGCCTGCCCCAAGGGGATACCGCTGCCGTCGATCGCCGCCATGAACAAGGAGTGGCTGCGGGCGAACCGCACGGTCCGCCGCTGAACCGCGGCGCGCGGCCGCCGGAGCCCGGTGCGCCGATCGGCTGACCGTCCGCCGGGACCCCGCGCCGCGCCCCGGCGGGCTCCGGGCCATGGCGGACAGTGGGCCCATGGCAGAAGGAGTACGGCGCAGGAGCGTGCTGGCCGCCCTCGCCCCGCTGGCGGCCGGCTGTACGGCCGAGGCCCCGGCCGGGCCGGGGGCCGGGCCCGCCCCCGGCGCGCCCGCCGCCCGGGACGCCCTGGTCATGGTCATCCGGCACGCGGAGGGTCCGTACGCCGGGGACTTCGGGGAGGACGAGGACGGCGATCCGGACGCCGGCTCGCTGGCCGGGCGCGGTCACCGGCGCGCCGAGGCGCTGCCGCTGCTGTTCGGGCCGGCCCGGGGCGCCCGGCTGCCCCGCCCGGCCGCGCTGTTCGCCGCCGGCGGCGCCGCCCGCTCCCGGCAGACCGTCGCGGCGCTGGCCCGGGACACGGGCGTCCGGGTCCGCACCGACCTCGGGCCCGGGCAGGAGGCGGCGCTCGCCCGGGCGGTGCTGGCCGCCCCGATGCCGGTGCTCGTCTGCTGGGAGCACGCCGGGATCCCGGGGCTGGTCCGGGCCCTCGGCGCGGACCGGGTCCTGGGCGTGCCGGCCGGCTGGCCCGCCCGCCACGACCTGGTGTGGACCTTCACCCGGCGCGCCGGCACCTGGGACTTCCGCGAACTGCCCCAGGAACTGCTGGCCGGCGACGCCTGACCGCGACCGGTCAGGGGGCGAGCGCCGCGTCGAGCATGCGGCGGCAGACCGCGGCGAGTTCGGCCCGGTCCGGGGCCGGGCGGGAGCGGGCGAGGGCGCCCGCCAGCCGGTCGTAGAGCAGGCCGTCGGCCCAGGCGACCAGGAGTTCGGCCGAGGCCCGGGGATCGGTGGCGCCGAGTGCGCCGAGCAGGTCGGCGGCCCGGGACCGGGCGGCCCGCCCGGCCTCGTGGAGGTCGGCCTCCAGCTCGGGCGTGCGGGCGGCCTCCAGGCTCAGCTCGTAGCGGGCCAGCTGGCGGGCGCGGCCGGTGGTGAGCCAGCGGTGCAGCATCGCGGCGAGCGCGGCCGCCACGGCGTCCCGGTCCGGGGGGCCGGCCGGCCCGCCCGGCCCCGCCAGGGCTCCGCCGTCGTCCTCCGCGTCGGCCAGGTCCAGCTCCGCCAGCCGCCGGTAGCAGGCGCCGATCAGGGCGGTCCGGGTGCGGAAGTAGTACGAGGTGCTCCCCGCCGGGAGGGCCGCCGCGCTGTCCACGGCGCGATGGGTGAGCCCGCGCAGACCCGCGGCGGCGACCAGGGCGATGGCGGTGTCGGCGATGAGCGTGCGGCGGTCGGAAGCGGCGGCGGCAGTGGACATGCCCTCACTCTACAGCTGTAGAGTGAGGGCATGTCGGCTCTACAGGTGTAGAGCCTCCGGGTGGGGAGAGGTGTGCCGTGGGACAGCGCCATGCAGTGGTCGCGGGGGCGGGGATCGGCGGGCTCACGGCGGCGGTCGCCCTGCACCGCCGGGGCTGGCGGGTCACCGTCTGCGAACGCGCCGACGGCCCCACGGCCGCCGGCGCCGGGATCGTCCTCGCCCCCAACGCCCTCCGGGCCCTGGAAGCCGCCGGACTCGACGTCACCCGCTCCCTCGGCGACGCCGTCCCCGCCGCCGCCGGGCTGCGCAGCCCCGACGGCCGCTGGCTCAGCCGTACCGACACCGCCGCCCTGACCGCCCGTTACGGCCGCCCCGCCCTCGCGGTCCACCGCGCCGGCCTCGGCGACGCCCTCACCGCCGCCCTCCCGCCCGGAACCGTCCGGTACCGGGCCGCCGTCACCGGCACCGAAGACCAGGGCCGTACCGCACGGGTGCACACGACGGCGGGAGAACTGGTCGCCGACCTCGTGGTGGCCGCCGACGGCATCCGCAGCGCCCTGCGCGCCCGGCACTTCCCCGGCCACTCCGGCCTCCGCTACAGCGGCGAGACCGCCTGGCGGACCGTCCTGCCCGCCGACGGCCTGCCGGACCTCGCCGCCTCCGAAACCTGGGGTCCGGCCTGCCGGTTCGGGATGGTGCCGCTCGCCGACGGCCGGGTCTACGTCTACGCCACCGCGGCCGCTCCCGAAGGCCACCGCCCCGACGACCCCCGGGGCGTCCTGCTGCGCCGCCACGGCGACTGGCACGCGCCCGTCCCGGAACTGCTGCGCCGCCTCGACCCCGCCACGCTGCTCCAGCACGACCTGTACGACCTGGCCGGCCCGCTGCCGCGGCTCCACGACGGCCGCACCGCCTGGCTCGGCGACGCCGCCCACGCCATGACGCCCAACCTCGGACAGGGCGGCTGCCAGGCCGTCGAGGACGCCGCGGTCCTCGCCCACCTGGTCGGACACGGCACCGACCCGGCAGACCTGCCGGCCGCCCTCGCCGCCTACACCGCGGCCCGGCTCGCCCGCACCGACGCCATCCGGGTCCGCGCCCGCCGCGCCGGCCGGGTCGCAGCCCTCCGCAACCCGCTCGCCGTCGCCGCCCGCAACCTTGCCCTGCGCGCCCTCCCGGCCCGGCTGGCGCACCGCGCCACCGACGGCCTGTTCGCCGGATTCCGGCTGCCGCCCCGGCCGGCCGTCTGACGGCCGGAGGGCCGTCAGTCCCCGGCCCCGGCCGCCTGCGCGAGTGCGCGGGACAGGTGGCGGGCCGTGGCACCGGAGCCGGCGGCGACCTGCGGCGGCGGGCCCGCGGCGACGATGCGGCCGCCCTCGGCGCCGCCGCCGGGGCCCAGGTCGATGACCCAGTCGGCGCCGGCGGCCACCGTCATGTCGTGCTCGACGACCACCACCGAGTGGCCCGCGTCCACCAGCCCGTGCAACTGCCGCACCAGCACCTCCACATCGGCCGGGTGCAGGCCCGTGGTCGGCTCGTCCAGCAGGTACAGCGTGTGGTCGCGGCCGCGCGGCGCGGTGCCGCGCAGTTCCGCCGCCAGCTTGATGCGCTGCGCCTCACCGCCCGACAGCTCGGTGGCGGGCTGGCCGAGCCGCAGGTAGCCGAGCCCGACGTCCTCCAGTGCGCGCAGGCAGCGGGCCGCCGCCGGGACACCCGCGAAGAACGCGGCCGCGGCCTCCACGGTCAGCTCCAGCACCTCGGCGATGCTGCGGCCCTCGTGGCGGACCTCCAGCGTCTCCGCGTTGTACCGGGCGCCGCCGCACTCCGGGCAGGGCGCGTACGTACTGGGCAGGAACAGCAGCTCCACCGAGACGAACCCCTCGCCCTGGCAGGTCTCGCAGCGGCCGCCGGGCACGTTGAACGAGAACCGGCCGGCCCGGTAGCCGCGCGCCCGCGCCTCCGCTGTCCCGGCGAAGATCTTGCGCACGACGTCGAACAGACCTGTGTACGTGGCCAGGTTGGAGCGCGGGGTCCGACCGATCGGCTTCTGGTCCACCTCGACCAGCCGGGTCACCGGCCCCGGCCCGCCCGCCGCGATCCGCCCGGCCGCCTCCTCGGCCAGCACCTGCCCGACGAGGGTCGACTTGCCGGAGCCGGAGACCCCGGTCACCGCGGTGAGCACGCCCAGCGGGAACTCGGCGTCCAGGTCCCGCAGGTTGTTGCGGCTCACCCCGCTCAGCCGCAGCCACCCCGACGGGGTGCGCGCCGGCCGCCGCGGCGCGGGCTCGCGGCCGAACAGGTAGCGGCCGGTCGCCGATGCCGGCACCTGCGCCAGCGCCGCCGGCGGCCCGCTGTGCAGCACCCGGCCGCCGTGCTCGCCCGCCCGCGGACCCACATCCACCAGCCAGTCCGCGTGCCGCACCACGTCGAGGTGGTGCTCGACCACGAACACCGTGTTCCCCGCCGCCTTCAGCCGGTCCAGCACCCCGAGCAGCGCCTCCGTGTCCGCCGGGTGCAGTCCCGCCGACGGCTCGTCGAGGACGTACACCACCCCGAACAGCCCGGAGCGCAGCTGCGTCGCGAGCCGCAACCGCTGCAGCTCGCCCGCCGAGAGCGTCGGCGCCGTCCGGTCCAGGCTCAGGTAGCCCAGGCCCAGCTCGGTGACCGGCCCGATCCGGGCGAGCAGGTCCTCGGCCAGCACCCGCGCCGGCCCCTCCGCGCCGCTCGCCGGACCGGCCAGCAGCTCGGCGAGTCCGGTCAGCGGCAGCGCGGCCAGTTCCGCGATGGTGCGGCCGGCGAAGGTGACGGCCATGGCCTCGGGGCGCAGCCGGCTGCCGCCGCAGTCCGGGCACGCGGCGCTGGTCAGGAAGCGTTCCGCCTTCGCCCGCAGGGTGGCGCTCTTCGTGTCGGAGAACGTCTTCATCACGTACCGCTCGGCGCTCGCGTACGTGCCCTGGTACGGCCGCTGGATGCGGTCCGCCTCGCGCACCGGGTGCACCGTGACGACCGGCTGCTCGGGGGTGAAGAGGATCCACTGCCGGTCCGCCGCCGGCAGCTCCCGCCACGGCCGGTCCACGTCGTACCCGAGGGTGGCCAGGATGTCGCGGAGGTTCTTGCCCTGCCAGGCCCCCGGCCAGGCGGCGACCGCGCCGTCGCGGATGCTCAGCGAGGGGTCGGGGACGAGGAGTTCCTCCGAGGTCCGGTGGATCCGGCCGAGCCCGTGGCAGCCGGGGCAGGCGCCCGCCACCGTGTTGGGGGAGAAGGCGTCCGAGTCCAGCCGGGGCGCGCCGGGCGGGTGACTGCCGGCCCGCGAGAACAGCATGCGCAGCGAGTTGGACAGCAGGGTCACGGTGCCGACCGAGGACCGCGAGCCGGGGGTGCTGCGCCGCTGCTCCAGCGAGACGGCGGGCGGCAGCCCCGTGATCTCGCCGACCGCGGGCGCGCCCACCTGGTGGATCAGCCGCCGGGCGTAGGGCGCGACCGACTCGAAGTACCGCCGCTGGGCCTCCGCGTAGAGCGTGCCGAAGGCGAGGGAGGACTTGCCGGATCCGGACACTCCGGTGAACACCGTGAGCGCGTCCCGCGGGATGTCCACGTCCACGTTGCGCAGGTTGTGCTCGCGGGCGCCGCGGACCCGTACGTACGGGTCGGGGGCGTGGGCGGAGGGCGGTGCGGGGGCGTGGGCGGAAGGCGGTGCGGGGGCGGGGCCGGGCGCGTGCATCCGGCCGATCCTACGTGCCGGGCGGGCGCCGGGGCCGGGCGGACCCGACGGAAACGGAGCCATTTCGTCCGGTGCCGGCCAATGTCCGGTATTCATCTCATACTTGACGGCTTGTCTGATCATCCTGGAGTCGTAGAGAGTCCTGTCCCGTGGGCTGATTCGCTCGGGCGTGCGACGTACCAGGGTGGGCATGTCCTGCTCCGACTCCGAAAGGAACCGGCTCTCGTGCGCATGCGCAGAATCGCGTCGCTGCTGGCCGTGGGTCTCACCGCCACCCTCGTGCCCGGCCTCGCGCCCGCCCAGGCCGCCCCCGCCCCCACGGCCGCCGACGGGTATCTCCGCCAGACGCCCACCTGGAAGCGCTGCGACCGGCAGGCGCCGGCCGAGTTCCAGTGCGCGACCATCAAGGTCCCCCTGGACTACCGCAAGCCGTCCGGCCGCAAGATCGACGTCGCGATCTCCCGGATCAAGAGCACCAGCCCCAAGCGGCACGGTGTCCTGCTCTTCAACCCGGGCGGCCCCGGCGGCTCCGGCCTGACCATGCCGCTCATGGGCCTGGAGATGCTGCCCAAGAAGGTGCGCGAGAGCTACGACCTGATCGGCTTCGACCCGCGCGGCGTCGGCCTCAGCACCCCGGTGACCTGCGGGCTGACCCGCGAGGACAGCCGGCTGCCGCGCGTGTACAAGAAGGAGACGTTCCAGAAGGACGTCGCCTGGGCCAAGCGCGTGGCCGCCAAGTGCGAGGCCAAGTCGGGCGACCTGCTGCCGCACATCACCACGCGCAACACGGCCCGCGACATGGACGTCATCCGCGGCGTGCTCGGCGAGCGCAAGATCTCGTACCTGGGCTACTCGTACGGCACCTATCTCGGCGCCGTCTACACCCAGCTGTTCCCCGCGCGCACCGACCGGTTCGTGCTGGACAGCAGCGTGGACCCGAAGCGCGTGTGGCGCGGCATGATCCAGGTCTGGGCCGAGGGCGCCGAGCCGGCCTTCGACCGCTGGACCCGCTGGAGCGCCGCGCGGGACGGCCAGTACCACCTGGGCAGCACGCCGGCCGCGGTGCGCAAGACCTTCTGGGACCTGGTCAAGCGCGCCAACAAGACGCCGATCGTGATCGGCGAGGAGAAGATCAACGGTGACGACATCCGCTCCGCGCGCGGTGTGTTCTTCAGCGTGAAGGACGCCTCGGAGTTCGTCGTGGCCCTCAAGGAGGCCGCCGCCGGCCGCCCGGCCACCCTGCCGGCCCCGCGCGAGACCGCGGGCCCCGCGAAGGGTGCCGCGTTCGCGGGCGTGCCCGCCGACAACGGCGAGGCCGCCTTCCTCGCGGTGATCTGCACCGACACCCGGAACTGGCCGCGGGACCCGGCGCAGTACCGCCGCGACGCGCTGCGCGACAAGGTCCGCTACCCGCTGTACGGCGACTTCGGCTCGAACATCATGCCGTGCGCCTACTGGAAGAAGGGCATCGAGCCCGCCACCGAGGTCGCGAACAAGGTCGGCGTGCTGGCCGTCCAGAACGAGTGGGACTCGCAGACCCCGCTGGTCAGCGGGCTCGGCCTGCACCGCGCCATGAAGGGCTCGCGGATGGTCACGGTGGACGAGGGCGAGGGCCACGGCGTGTACCTCTTCGCCAGGAACACCTGCGCCGACTCCTCGGTGAACTCGTACCTGCTGACCGGCAGGCTGCCGGCCCGCAACGTCACCTGCAAGGCGGCCCCGACCGCCGACCGCATGGAGCTCCCGCAGTCGGGCCCGTCGCGCTTCCCGGTTCCGGCCGGCCGCTTCTGAGCCCGATGACGCACTGACCGGAGGGCCGGGCCCGTCTGCCGGATCGGGTCCCGCTCCTGCGGCTCAGCGCCACCGGCCGACCTCCTTGGGCCACGCACCCGTAGGTGCGGGTGCTCCGAGGGGGCCGGTCCTGCGTGCGGACCGGCGGCGCAGCCGTACGGCCACCCCGAACACGGTCATCGCCGCGACAGCGGCGCAGAAGCCGAGGAAGAAGACCGCGGCTGCGAGGGCCCAGTCGATGCCCATGATCGCGCCTCCCGTTGGTGGAATCGGCAGGAACCGACGGTAAAGCCTCAAAATGCGCAACGAGGGACATGCAGGTGAACGGCGGATGACGCGACCCGGGCCGCCGGACCCCGCCCGCCGGGGGGTGCGCGGCGGCGGCGGTGTGTCTACGCTCGGGGGAAGTACTTCTGCACCACACCGAGCGAGGTGGACCGCCATGAAGGATGCGCCGGAGGACAAGAACCAGCCGCCGCGGCCGCAGCGCCTCTACAGCGGAGGCGAGCGGCCCTTCGACCCCGAGGACCTGGTGATGGCCACGGGAGCCGATGTCACCCCCGAGCGGCTGGAGCGCGCCAAGCGCATGATCGAGGAGAAGGGCGCCGCCGCGATCGAGGCGTATCTTCCCTGACCTCCTGCACGGAGAACACGGCCGGGGCCGGGCCGCGACGGCGGCCCGGCCCGTCAGCCGAGAAGGCTGGGCATGTCGCGGTGCTCGACCTTGACGGGGACGCCCGCGACCTTCGACAGCTCGGCGCGGAAACCCTCCGACGCGGCACCGGCGGCCGTGCTGCCCACGTTGAGGCCGGCGCACGCATCCCCGGGGCCCACCATGATCACCGGGAAGCTGTACGCGCCCGTCTCCATGCTCACCCGGTCCCGGGCCGCTTCGAGCGTTCGCCGCGGGAAGGGGCACGTGTACAGGTCCGCCCGGGTCAGGTCCGCCTTCGGGGACGCCTGCTGCGCCGCGGCCAGTAGTTCGCGGCCGCGCGTCAGGTCGGTGACGCACACGGCGACCCGGCCGGCCGGATGGTCGTTGATCATCTCTCCATAGGTGTCCGCGAACCGGCTGTCGGGCGCTTCGACGATCCGGGCCAGTGCTTCGGAGGTGGTCATCGCCTCCTCGATGTTCGCGGGCGTCCCGTCGATCGTGGTCGGGGCGGGCCCGCCGATCTCGATCGTCGGGCAGGTCCCGCCGGGGCCGGGCTTCCGCGGAGCCTGCGGCAGGGCCTTCGGCGTGCGGACCGTACCGCCCGAACCGCCCGTCTCGCCGGTCTCGCCCGTACCTCCCGTTGCTCCGGCCGTCCCGCAGCCGGCCGCCAGCAGGCAGAGCGCGGCCGTTGCCGCCGCCGTGCGGACCGATCTCGCAGCGAAGTGCACCATCGTTCCTCCCCGTTCGCCGCCCCGGATCCGGGGCCGGGCCCGGGCGCTGCTCCTGTGACGTGGCGGCCGGGGGGCTGGTTCCGGGGGCTGGCTCCCCGCTGTCACCCACCTCTGACACCGCGAGCCTGACGCCGGGCCGGGCCGCGCTGCCATCATCGGGGGATGACGAAGGAACCCCGGGCCGGGGCGGTGGTGCCGGCGGGGCGCGCGGGGTGATCCGTCGGGTCCATGGCGCACAGGCTACGGGCGGCGGCCGAGCAGGTCGGCAACTGGCGTGAAAGAGAAGAGTGTTGGCGGAATGTGCGCTCTGCCGCGGGGGGACGTCGGCCCCTACGGTGTGGCCTCGAACGCTTCGAACGCACCAGTCATGTAAGAACACTCGTGTGGGAGGAACTGTCTCATGACCCAGCTTGCCGGCGGCCCAGCAGCGCGTTCCAGGGCGGAGCGCACCGACTCGTCCCTCGGCGCGCGCTCCGCGTCGTTCCTCTTCAACGGGCATCCGCCGCGCCGGAGAACCCTGGTCCTGATCGTCGGGGCGCTGTTCGGGTTCGCGCTCACGGTGGTCTGGTCGGCCGAGTTCGTCGACAAGACCATCGGCGGGAACGTGGCGGGGGCGCTGCTCGGCCATCCCGCCAAGGACGCGCCGATCAACGGCGCGCTCGCCGGGATCGCCTTCGCCCTCGCGACCGGCGTCGCGGGCACGTTCACCGCGTGCAACGTGGCCGTGTTCAGCGCCATGGCCCCGCTGGCCGGGCAGGTGCAGACGCGCCGCGGGCGCCTCGCCCAGCTGGTGCGGCCGCTCGGCTGGCTGGCGGTCGGGGCGGTGTCCGTGTCCGCGCTGTACGGAGCGGTGGCGGCACTCGCCGGGACGGGGATGCCGCAGTTCGAGCAGTCCACGGGCGGGTCCGGCGGCGGGTTCTCGGGCCGGCTGATCCAGGCCATGGTGGTGTACGGGGTGCTCGGCCTGGTCATGACGTACCTCGGACTGGCGGCGGCCGGGCTGGTGCGGGATCCGCTGGCGGGGCTGACCGAGAGGTTCCCCCACGCACCGATGCTGTTCATGGGGGCGCTGGTGGGGGCGTTCCAGCTGGGGCGGCCCTACGGGTTGTTCCGGCAGCTGTTCCGGGACGCGGCCGAGAGCCACAACCCGCTGTACGGGGCGGTGGCGTTCGGGCTCCAGGCGGTCGGGAACATCGTGGTCGTCTCGCTGCTGTTCCTGCTGGTCGCCGGTCTCTTCGGCGACCGCCTCGGCCGGTGGCTGACGGCCCGGCCGAGCCGGACGTCGGCGCTGATGGCCGCCGCGTTCGTCGCTGCGGGGGTCTTCATGCTGCTCTACTGGGACGTCCGGATCCTGGCCCGCCGGGACCTGATCTGGTACCCCATGGCCCCCTGGGCCGGCTGACCCTCCGGGAGTCCTTCCCCACCCCGCCCCCTCCCGAACAACGGTTTGCCCACCGGGGGGCACCCTTCAGCCCGTCCGGCGTTCGAGGACCGGTGGTCCGGGGGCGGAGCCCCCGAGCGGGTGGAGGCCGAAGGTGAGGAGGAGGGTGGCGGCGGCGGCGAAGGCGCACCACGTCGAGACGAATTCGGTGTGCCAGAGGGCTGCGCAGATCACGGCGCCGGCTGCGACCAGGGCGCCGAGGAGGCGGAGCAGCCGCGCGGGGGACAGCAGCAGCGCCCCGACCGTGGCGAGGAGGTACGCCCCGAGGACGAGGCCCGCGTACGGGACCTCCAGGCCGTAGCCCACCGTATGGCCCCGGATCTCCGCCGACACCGGCCGCAGCGCCATCCGGTACGCCAGAAAGCCCGCCACCAGCAGCCCCGCCCCGACCGGCCACCACAGCCGGGGCCGTGCCGGCCCGGCGATCAGGACGGCCAGCGGCACCCAGAGCGCCGCCACCGGAAAGGCGATCACCGCCCAGGCGGTGGTCGCCGGCCCGGTGCCGCCGCCACCCGACCAGACCGCCGCCTCGACCAGCTGGTGCACCCCCAGCAGTACCGGCAGTCCCGCCACCGGCAGCTCCCGCAGCCGCCGGGCGCGTACCGTCCGGACCACGCAGTACCCGCCCGCCGCCGTGATCACGGATCCCGCGACCAGGTCCGCCGTCGCACTCCAGCACACGGCCCGTCACCCCTGCGGCGGTTCCAGCGGCGGCGCCGCCACCGTGCAGTACGTGCGGCACTGCGGATGGCAGCCGGCCTCCCGGGCCGGGCGTACGGTCGTCCAGGCCAGCAGCGCGCCCAGCACCAGCAGCCCCGCACACCAGTACATGGCCGTCCGGAACGCGCTGTCGAACTCCGCCGACGACCGGTACGCCTCCGGTCCCATCCCCGCCAGCAGCGGCAGCGCCGCCACGGCCAGCAGGCCGGCCGCCCGCGCCGCCGCGTTGTTGATGCCGCTCGCCAGCCCGGCCCGCGCGGTCGGCACCGACGACAGGACCGTCGCGGTCAGCGGCGCCACCAGCGTCACCATGCCGAGGCCCAGCACGAGCAGCGCCGGCAGCACGTCCGGCAGGTACGAGGCGTCCGGCCCCGCCCGCACCATCAGCAGCATGCCCGCGGCGCACAGCAGCGGGCCGGCCGTCAGCGGGATCCGTGGCCCGATGCGCTCCCCGAGCTCGCCCGCACGCGCCGACAGCACCAGCATCAGCGCCGTCGTCGGCAGCAGCGCCGCGCCCGCGCCGAGAGCCGAGTAGCCGCACACCACCTGGAGCTGGAGGACGGCGAGGAAGAAGAAGCCGCCGAGCGCCGCGTACACGCACAGCGTCACCACGTTGACGGCGGTGAACAGCCGTGACGAGAAGATGTCCGGCGGCACCATCGGGTCCCGGCGCCGCCGCTCCACCACCACGAACACGCCCGCCAGCAGTACGCCCGCCACGGCCGTCGCGTATCCGGCCGGCGAGCCGCCCTCGATCAGCGCGTACGTGACCAGGGCAAGGGCCAGGGCGCCGAGGGCCGCACCGGCGAGGTCGAAGCGGCCGGTGGCCTCCGGGTCGCGCGACTCCGGTACGTGCCGCAGGGCGATCGGTACGCAGAGTGCGGCCAGGGGGACGTTCAGCAGGAACACCCAGCGCCAGCCCGGACCGTCCACCAGCCAGCCGCCGAGGAACGGGCCGACGGCCGCGCCGACCCCGCCGAGACCCGACCACAGGCCGACGGCCCGGCCACGGTCCTCGGGGGCGAGGGAGGACTGGATGAGGGCGAGTGAGCCGGGGGTCAGGAGGGCGCCGCCGATCCCCTGCAGGGCGCGGGCGGCGACCAGCACGGCGGCGTTCGGGGCCAGGCCGCACAGGAGGGAGCCGGCACCGAACCAGGCCACGCCGAGTACGAAGATCCTTCGGCGGCCGAAGCGGTCGCCGAGGGCGCCGCCGACGAGGATCAGGCCCGCCAGGGTGAGCATGTACGCGTTGACCGTCCACTGGAGGGTGGCCAGGTCTGCGCCGAGGTCTTCGCCGATGCGGGGGAGGGCGACGTTGACGACGGTCGAGTCGAGCAGGGCCATGCTGGAGCCGAGGACGGTGGTGAACAGGACCCAGCGGCCGCGGGCCGTCCGGAGCCGGACGGGGCGGTCCTTCGTTGCCGGTGCCTGTGCGGAGTCCATGGCTTCAGGCTGCCCGTACCACGCGCGTACGGCCAGCCCGTCTTGTGATGCGCGCCCCCTTGACCGGCGCGCCCCAGTCCCGGGGCTCCGCCCCCGGACCCCGCGCCTCAGCCGCCGACGGGGCTCAAAGATCGGGGGCTCCGCCCCCGGACCCCCGCGCCTCAATCGCCGGCGAGGCTGAATTTCGCCCCGCCGCATCCGGCGGACGAGGGCAGGGCGTGGTTTTTGCCCCGCCGCATCCCGCGGACGAGGTCCCGGCTGGGGAAATCCAGCCCGTCCGGCGTTTGAGGACCGGGGGTGTGGGGGCGGAGCCCCTGCACGGTGGGACACCGCTCAGCGGGCCGATCCGGCGGTCGGGCGGGACGATGGTGGGGTGTTGATTGGGGACGTGGCGCGGGTTTCCCGGGAAGTTGCCGACACCGCCGGGCGGGGTGGGAAGGTGAGCGCGCTGGCCCGGTTGTTCGGCGGGGCGCCGGTGGAAGAGGCGGGGCTCGTCGTGGCCTACCTGGCCGGGGAACTGCCGCAAGGGCGGTTGGGCGTGGGCCGGCGGCTGCTCGCCGAGCCGGTCCCGGCATCCGACGAGCCCGTCCTGACCGTGACGGCCGTGGACGCGGCGCTGACGGACCTGGCCGCCGAATCCGGCCCCGGATCCCAGGCCCGCCGACGGCACGTCCTCACCGCGCTGCTCGGCCGCGCCACCGCCCCCGAGCAGGAGTTCCTGATCCGCCTGATCTCCGGCGAGGTACGGCAGGGCGCCCTCGCCGCACTCGCGCTCGAAGGGGTCGCCGAGGCCGCCGGGGTGCCCGCCGGGGACCTGCGGCGGGCCGTGATGCACGCCGGGGCGCTGCCCCCGGTGGCCGAGGCGGTGCTCGCCGGCGGGCCCGCGGCCCTGGCGGCGTTCACCGTCACCGTCGGCCGCCCGGTCCAGCCCATGCTCGCGCACACCGCGAAGTCGGTGACCGAGGCGCTGACCGCGCTCGGCCCGTGCAGCGTGGAGGAGAAGCTCGACGGGATCCGCGTACAGGTGCACCGCACGGCCGGCACCGTCCGCGCGTACACCCGGTCACTGGCGGAGATCACGGACCGGCTGCCCGAGGTCGCCGCCCTCGCACGGACCCTGCCGGGCGGCGACTTCATCCTCGACGGCGAGGCCATCGCGCTGGACGCGGAAGGCCGGCCGGTGGCGTTCCAGGACGTGGCGGGCCGGGTCGGCTCCCGGCTGGACGTGGCCGCGGCGCAGGCCGCGCTGCCGCTCAGCCCGGCGTTCTTCGACGTCCTCGTCGCCGACGGGCAGGAACTGCTCGACCTCCCGCTGCGGGAACGGCACGCCCTGCTGGACCGGCTGGTCCCGCCGTCGGCCCGGGTCCGGCGGCTGGCGGTGTCCGACCCGGCCGCGGACGCCGGTGCGGCCGAGGCGTTCTGGGCGGCGGCGCTCGCCCGCGGTCACGAGGGCGTGGTGGTCAAGGCGCTCGAATCGCCGTACTCGGCCGGCCGCCGCGGCCGCCACTGGCTCAAGGTCAAACCGGTGCACACCCTGGACCTGGTGGTCCTGGCCGCAGAACGGGGCCACGGCCGCCGCACCGGGTTCCTGTCCAACCTGCACCTCGGGGCGCGCACTGCGGACGGCGGTTTCGTGATGCTCGGCAAGACCTTCAAGGGGCTCACCGACGCCGTGCTCCGCGACCAGACCGCCCGGCTCACGGCCCTGGCGGTGTCCGACGACGGGTTCACGGTGCGGGTGCGCCCGGAGCTCGTCGTGGAGATCGCGTACGACGGACTCCAGCGCTCGCCGCGCTACCCGGCCGGGGTCACGCTCCGCTTCGCCCGCGTGGTCCGGTACCGCCCCGACAAGACGGCGGCGGAGGCCGACACCGTGGAGACGGTGCTGGCCTCCGCCTGAGCCGGCCGCTGCCGGCTGCCGGACTGCCCGACTACTCGACGACGAGCTCGACCGGGATGTTGCCGCGGGTCGCCTTGGAGTACGGGCAGACCTCGTGCGCCTTCTTGACCAGCAGTCGGCCCGTCTCGCCGAGCAGGGCCTCGGGAAGCTCGACGCGCAGGGTCACGGCGAGGCCGAAGCCGCCGTCGGTGTCCTTGCCGATGGACGTCTCCGCGGTCACGGAGATCTCGCTGGTGTCGACGCCGGACTGGCGGCCGACCAGGCCGAGGGCGCTGGCGAAGCAGGCCGCGTAGCCGGCGGCGAAGAGCTGCTCGGGGTTGGTGCCCTGGCCGTTGCCGCCCAGGGCCGGCGGCATCGCCAGGGCCAGGTCGATCTGGCCGTCGGAGCTGACGGCGCGGCCCTCACGGCCGTTGGCGGTGGCGACAGCGGTGTACAGCGCGTCCATCGATGCGTTCCTCTCGGGGTGTGACGGGGGCGGCCCCTCGCGGTGCCGCCCCATAAATAGAGCACACAATTAAGTTGTGCACAACTCAATGGTCGGCGAGGTATCCTGGATGCCATGACCGAGCGCCTCGCAGACACCCCCTCCGACCAGGACTTCCTGCGCCTCGACGGACAGATCTGCTTCTCGCTGAACGCCGCGTCCCGCGCGTTCGGGAGCCTCTACCGGGTCCTCCTCAAGGACCTCGGCCTCACCTACCCGCAGTACCTGGTGATGCTGGTCCTCTGGGAGCAGGGCACCGTCCCGGTCAAGGAGCTCGGCCGCAGCCTGCGCCTCGACTCGGGCACGCTCTCCCCGCTGCTCAAGCGGCTGGAGGCGGCCGGCCTCGTCACCCGCGAACGCAGCGCCGAGGACGAGCGCTCCGTGCACATCTCGCCCACCGCCGCCGGCGCCGCGCTGCGCGAGCGGGCCGCAGAGGTGCCCCGCCGGATCGCCGCCGCCACCGGCTTCGGCCTCGCCGACATCGTCGACCTCCGAGCCCGCCTCGACCGCCTCACCACCGCCCTGGACGCGGCCACCGCCGCCGAAGGCGTGTAGGCCCTGTCCGGCAGTTCCCGCCGCGAAAAACCCCGCCCGGCGGCGCCCGGAACACCCCCGCCACGGCCCGCGGCGGGGTCGCACGCGCCCGTTCGCCCCCGGGTGCGGGGGTGCTCTCGGACCCCGGGCCCGCAGTGCGCCCAGCGCCCGCCCGAGACCTTCCGTCAACTTCCTTGGAGCGGCCCTGAGCTGGGCTTTTTCCCGGCAGGGCCGTAGCGTTCAACCCCTGGCGAAAGGGGAGTTGATGGACCGCACCATACGCTCGGTCGAAGACGTGATGAAGCTGCTCGACGGGCTGTTCGCGGCAGAGGCCGACCGCTGGACCGAGGGTGCCGCGCCGTGGTGGGACGCGTTCTACGCGGACCGCACCCGGGACGTGCCGTTCTTCGTGGCCAAGCCCGACGAGAACCTGACCGGCTACCTCGACCGGGGGCTCGTCACCCCGGGCCGGGCGCTCGACCTCGGCTGCGGCCCCGGCCGCAACGCCCTCCACCTGGACGCCCGCGGCTTCGACGTCGACGCCGTCGACCTGTCACCGGCCGCGCTGGACTGGGCCCGCGACCGCGCCCGCGAGGCCGGTTCCGGCGTCCGCTTCCACTGCGGCGACGCGTTCGAACTGACCACGGCCGAGCTGAGCGGCCCGTACGACCTCGTCTACGACTCGGGCTGCTTCCACCACCTGCCCCCGCACCGGCGCGTCAGCTATCTGGCCCTGCTGGACCGGGTGCTCGCCCCCGGCGGGCACTTCGCCCTCACCTGCTTCGCCGCCGGCGCGATGGGCTCCGAGATCCCGGACGCCGACCTCTACCGCCAGTCCGCCCTGCACGGCGGCCTCGCCTACACCGACGCCTCGCTGCGCCTGATCTTCTCCGACCTCCAGGAGGTGGAGTTCCGCCGGATGACGGACGAGCCCGCGGACTCCCCGCACTTCGGCGAACCCTTCCTGTGGACGGCCTTGTTCCGCCGTCCCGCCTGACCCGCCGCGCCGGGCAGCCGGCCCGTCCGGCTGCCCGGCCGTACGCTCCCGAAGGCCCGTCAGCCCAGCTCGGCCAGGCAGGTGAGGGCGGCGTCCACCGCCTGACGGCCCGCGGGCAGCAGCGGCAGCCGGACGTCCGCGGTCGGGATGCGGCCCTGCGCGTGCAGCACGCCCTTGACGACCGTCGGGTTGGGTTCCGCGAAGGCGGCGGCCGACAGCCGGGCCAGCGCGTGCCCGAGCGCGCGGGCCCGGCCGTTCTCGCCGGCCCGCCAGGCGGCGGCCAGTTCGACGAACCGGTCCGTGGCCAGGTGAGCCGACGCCAGGATTCCGCCGGCCGCCCCCAGCGCCAGCATCGGCGACAGCAGCACGTCGTCCCCGGCGAGCACCTCGAACCCCGCCGGCAGGTCGCCCAGCAGCGCCACCGCCGCGTCGTCCAGCCCGGCCGCGTACTTGACGCCCGCCACCCCCGGCAGCGCCCCGATCGTCCGCAGCGTCCCCGCGTCGAGCGGCAGCCCGGTGCGGTACGGGACGTGGTAGACGACCAGCGGCACCGGAGCCGTCGCCGCGAGCCGGGCGAAGTGGGCCACCACGCCCTCCGGCGTCGGCCGCGTGAACGGCGGCACCAGCACCAGCGCCCCGGCCACCTCCGGCCACCGCGCCAGCCCCGCGAGCGCCGCCCCGGCCGCCCGCGTACCGCCGCCCCCGGCCCCCACCAGCAGGGCGGCCCCGCGCTCCCGGCACACCCGGGCGCACACGTCCACCACCCCGTCCCGCTCGGCCGCCACCAGGGTGGCGGCCTCCGCGGTGGTGCCGAGCGCCGTGATCCCGGCCGCACCCCCGTCGATCGCCTGGTGCGCCAGCCCCTCCAGCGCCTCGTACGCGACGGCGCCGGCGGCGGTGAAGGGGGTGACGAGCGGTACGTGGATGCCGTGCAGGAAGGCGGTCCCGTGGACGGCCGGGGTCTTCTGAGTCATGCCTCCGAGGGTCGCCGGGCCAGAACGCTCAGGTCCAGTTCGCATTTCTGTTCCCAAACGTAAGCTGAGCTGATGCTCGATGTCCGACGCCTGCGCCTGCTGCGCGAACTCGCCGTGCGCGGCACCATCGCCGCCGTGGCCGAAGCCCTCGCCTTCACCCCCTCGGCGGTCTCCCAGCAACTCAGCGCCCTCGAACGGGAGGCGGGCCTGCCGCTCCTGGAACGGACCGGCCGCCGGGTCCGGTTGACGCCTGCGGGCGAGAACCTGGTCCGGCACGCCGACGCCGTGCTGGAACGCCTCGAACAGGCCGCCGCCGAACTCGCCGGCGCCCGGCACGGCCTGTCGGGACCGCTGCGGATCGGCGCGTTCCCCACGGCCACCCGGGCCATCGTCCCGGCCGCCCTCACGGTCCTCGCCGCCCGCCACCCCGGGCTGGAACCGATGGTCTCGGAGACCGACCCCGCCGCCGTGGCCCACGCCCTGCGGGCCGGCGACCTGGACGTGGCCCTGGTCCACGAGTACGACTTCGTGCCCTGCCCCGAGGAGACCGGGGTGACCACCGCCGCCCTGTTCACCGAGGCCATGTACCTGGCGTCGCCCGCCGCGCCCGCCGCCCCGCTGCCCGCCGGCGACCCTGGGGGCCTCGCCCGCTGGCGCGACGCGCCGTGGATCACCGCCACCCCCGGCACCCTCTGCCACGCCATGGCCGTACGGGCCTGCCAGGCCGCCGGGTTCACCCCGCGGATCCGGCACCAGGTCGACGAGTTCGCCACCGTGCTGGCCCTGGTGGCCGCCGGGCAGGGGGTGGCCGTCGTACCGCAGCTCGGCGTGGTGGACCACGGGCCGGCGGTGCGCCTGGACCGGCTGCCGGTGCAGCGCCGTACCCGGATCGCCTTCCGCAGCGGGGCCGCCGCCCATCCCGCGGTGGCCGCCGTCACCGAAGCCCTGCGGGCCGCGGTGCCGGCCGGACTCGCCGCGGACTGACCTGGGGCGAGTCCGGCGGATCAGGGCCGGGTCCGCGGCGGCCGGCGGTCAGACCGCCGCGGCCAGCACCGCCTCCGTGGTGACCACCTTCGCGAACCGCATCGCGTGCAGGACGGCGGCGGTCCCGCGGGCGAGCTCCTCCGCCGGCACGGTCACGCCGTCCGGACCGGTCAGGCCGAACGTGTGCATGGCGTCGATCGGGAACACCGTGTCGTATCCGAGGTTCCCGGCCATCCGGGCCGTCGACTCGTTGCACACGTTGGTCATGATCCCGGTCACCACCACCTGCCGGGCGCCCCGCTCGCCGAGCCAGGCGTGCAGGTCGGGGGTGCCGTAGAAGGCGCTGTTGACCGTCTTGGTGATGTGCAGGTCGGCGCGGATCCCGGCGGCCTCCGGCTTCAGCTCGTGCCCCGGGGTGCCCGGCTGCAGCGGCCCGCCGTCCGAGGCGTGCCGGACCACCACCACCGGACGGCCGGAGTCCTGCCAGGCGGCGGCGATCGCCGCGATGTTCTTCTCGGCGTCCGGGTTGTCCCGCACGCCCCAGAACTCCGCGTCGTCAAAGCCCTGCTGGACGTCCACCACGATGAGGACGGCGTCGGAGTCGAGGGTCAGGGGGGCGCCGAAAGCGCTCGTGTTCGTCATGACCCCATCCTCGGGCGGCACCGCCGGGGGCCGTGATCATCGAGGCAGCCGCCGATCGATACATTCCCGCCATGGACGTTCCGGAGTTCCGCACGGTGGGCTGCCTCGTCTTCGACGGCGTGCGCGCCTTCGACTACGCGGTGATCGGGGAGGTGTGGGCCGAGCGCGCGGCCGGCCACGGACCCCGCTTCGACCTGCGGGTCTGCGGGCCCGACGGCGCGCGGGTCCGGCTCGGCGGCGGGCTGGAGCGGGTGCCCGACCACCCCCTGGCAGCCCTGCTCGACTGCGACCTGGTCATGATCCCCGGGATCACCGACCCGGCGGCCGCCACCCCGCCGGCCGTGCTCGACGTCCTGCGCGCCGTCCACGCCCGGGGCACCCCGCTCGCCTCGCTGTGCGCGGGAGCCTTCGTCCTCGGCGAGGCCGGGCTGCTCGACGGGCGGGCCGTCACCACCCACTGGGCCCTCACCGCCGAACTCGCCCGCCGCCACCCGGCCGCCGACGTACGGCCCGAGGTGCTGTTCACCGGGGACGACGGCATCTGGAGCTCCGCCGGGGTGGCCGCGGGCATCGACCTGTGCCTGCACCTGGTCCGCTCCGCGCACGGCCAGCAGACCGCCGCGGCCATCGCCCGGGCCATGGTCACCGCGCCGTTCCGGGCGGGTGGCCAGGCCCAGTTCATCCCCTCCCCGGTCCCGGAGGCCGACGCCGCGGCCGACCCGCTCGCCGGGGTCCGCAGCCGGGTCCTCGCCGACCTGGGCCGGCCCTGGACCGTCCGCAGCATGGGCGCGCTGGGCCACATGTCGGAACGCTCGTTCGCCCGCCGGTTCGCCGGGGCCACCGGCACCACCCCGCTGCGCTGGCTCCTCGACCAGCGGATCCTCGCGGCCCAGCAGCTGCTGGAGGAGACCGGCCTGCCGGTGGACGAGATCGCCGTCCGCTGCGGATTCGCCTCCGCGGTCTCGCTGCGCCCGCCGTTCACCCGGCGGGTCGGCGTGCCCCCGCGGGAGTACCGCAGCACCTTCCGCGGGCGTACGGGCTGACGCGCGCGGGGCCGGAGCGCCGCGGTCAGAGCAGCGGGGCCAGCGCGGCCGCCGCCTCCCGCAGCGCCGGCGCGTACGACTCGAGCTCCTGGCGCGGCACCAGGAAGGTGACCGTCGTGACGCTGACCCCGCCCACCGGGCGGCCCGACGGGTCGAGCACGGCGGCACCGATGCAGCGGATCCCCGGCTCGTTCTCCTCGTCGTCCAGCGCCCAGCCGCGCGACCGGACCGCGTCCAGGTCGGCGCGCAGGGCCTCCCGGGTGGTCAGCGAGGCCGGGGTGCGGCCGGGCAGACCGGCGGCGTCGAGCAGGGCGTCCGCCTCGGCGGCCGGCAGCCCGGCCAGCACGCACTTGCCGATGGCGGTGGTGTGCAGCGGCATTCGCATGCCGGTGCGGGAGGCGGTCCGGAACGGGCGGGCGTGGTCCTCCAGCTTCCGGATGTACGTCACCGTCTCCCCGCTGTGCAGGGCCAGGTGGACGGTCTGCCCGGTGGCCTGCCGGAGCCGGCCCAGCACCTGCCCGATCCCCGCCGGCTCCCCGGCCGAGACCTCCGCGGCCAGCGTGCGCAGCCGCGGCCCGGCGGCGTACCGGACCTCGTCGGCGGACCGTACGTAACCCTGTCCGGCGAGCGCGGTCAGGATCCGGTGCGTGCTCGACTTGGGGACGGCGGCGGCGCGGGCGATGTCGGTGAGCCGGTGCGGGCCGCCGGGCGCGGCCACCGCCTCCAGGATGCGCAGCGACTTCTCCAGGGCGGTGCCGGCGGTGGAGGTGCGGCCGCCGCGGGGGGCGGGCCGTGCGGATTCCTGCTGTTCGGCCGCCATCGGTGTCCCGTCCCTGTGTAGAGTCCTCGCCAAGAGTTCTGTTACACGGTACTCGGTTCCGTTACGTGGAACAAATGCGTGGAGGGGGAGGGTGTCATGTCCTGTCATCCGCTGGCGGCGCTCGCGGCGCAGCGCCTGCTGCCGGTGCTGCGCAGTGCCGGTCCGGACGAGGCGGTGGCCAGGGCCGCGGCCCTCGTCGCGGCGGGCGGGCGGGTGGTCGAGCTGACCACGTCCACGCCCGGGTGGGCCGGGGCGGTGACCGCGGCGGCCGCGCTCGCCGACCCGGCCGGACGGCCGGCCGTCATCGGCGTGGGGACGGTGAGCACGACCGGGCAGGCGGAGGCCGCGCTGGACGCCGGGGCGGCGTTCCTCGTCTCGCCGTTCCCCGCGCCCGCGGTGCGGGCGGTCGCCGAGCGGCGGGGCGCGGTGTTCGTCGAGGGCGGCTTCACACCGGGGGAGATCGCGGCGGCGGCCCGGTACGGGGCCGCGAAGGTGTTTCCCGCGCATGCGGTCGGGCCCCGCTACCTGCGCTCGCTGCGGCCCGTCCTGCCGCCGGCGCTGCTGGTGCCGACCGGGGGGATCCGGCCCGAGGACGTCGGGGCGTGGCTCGACGAGGGCGCCGACGCGGTCGGCATCGGCTCCGGGCTGCCGGCCGGAGCGGCCGCCCTGGCCGGGGTGTTCGCGGCCGTCGCGCGGCCGTGCGGATGCTGTGGCGGGACGCCGTGAACGGGACCGGAGGGGAGCCGTACGACGTCCTGGTGATGGGTGAGGTGCTGGTCGAGGTCCACGCGGACAGCCCGCTGCACGAGGTGCGGGACGGCGGCGCGGCGCGGCTGTCGTTCTCCGGTGACGCGCTGAACGCGGCGGCGGCCGCGGCGGCCGCGGGTGCGCGCACCGGGCTGCTGGCGGTGGTCGGTGACGACGAGCTGAGCGGGCCGCTGCTGGCGCGGGCGGGGGAGCTGGGCATCGATGTCTCCGCCGTGTGCACGGCTCCCCGGCCCAACGGGGCCTACCTGCTGGCGTCCGACGCGGCCGGGGACCGGGAGTTCGTCTACTGGCGAACCGGCAGCGCCGGCTCGACGCTGGCCCCGGAGCACGTGGAGGAGTGGCGTCCGCTGCTGGCCGGGTGCGGGGCGCTGGTCACGAGCGGGGTGACGGGGGCGCTGTCCGCATCCGGCCGGGCGGCGGTGCCGGCGGCGGCGCGGGTGGTGCACGAAGCCGGCGGGCACGTCTCGTACGACGTCAACTATCGGGCGCGGCTGGGGGACCGGGCGGCGGCCGCGGCGCTCCTGGCGGAGCTGGCGCCGCTGGCGGGGCTGGTCAAGCTCTCGTGCCCGGGGGACGCGGGGGCACTGCTGGGGACCGTGGACCCGGTCGTGGCCGCGGCGCGGGTGCGGGCGCTGGGGGCGCCGGTCGTGGCGGTGACCAGCGGGGCCGGGCGGTTCTTCCTGGACCGGGGGGAGGGCGCGGTGGGGCTGGAGGTGCCGGTGAACCCGGCGGTCGTGGACGCGACCGGTGCCGGTGACTGCTTCACCGGCACCGTGACGGCGCGGCTGGCGCTCGGCGACGAGCTCGGCCTCGCCGTGGCGCACGGGCTGTCCGCCGCGTCCCTGTCGGTGTCGGGGCGGGGCGGTACGGGATGCGTACCGGCCTTCTCCGAGACGGCGGCGCGCACGGCGGCGCGTGTTGGGGGGCGTGTTGCGGGGCGCGGGGCCGGGTGATTCCGCGGGCCGGCGGGGGCCGGTCGCGCAGTTCCCCGCGCCCCTGGCGGGGGCGGGGGGTCAGTTCGGGAAGGTGTTGCGCCAGGGCTCGTAGTGGGGGTTGTCCACGCAGTCGGACATGATTTCGGTCTTGTTGACCTTGTCGACCGGACAGACGCCGACGATGAACGAGCGGGCGATGCCGCCGGGGAAGGCCACCTCCACCTGGGAGGCCCACTTGTGCGTGTCGCCGATGGTCAGGTTCACGTCCACGCCGCCGGGGGCGTCGATGTAGTAGTTCCAGCCGCTCTTCCACCACGTCTTGTACAGGTCGTGGTCGTACGACGTGGAGACGTACGGCGAGGGCTGGTTGACCAGGACGTACTGCTCGATGTCGTACTGCCCGTTCACCGTGTCCCGCGGGTGGAAGCCGGACTCGAAGACGACCTCCGGCGGACGGCTGTCCGAGCGGTACAGCTGCTTGCAGTTGATCCGCCACGACGGCGACGGGGTGATGCGTTCGAGCCGGACGCTCCGGTCGGCCGCGGCGAACAGGTGGTCGGTCACCCGCGGGCAGGAGTTGGCCGGCGCGGCAGCACGGAAGGGCGACGCACCCGCCGCCGGAGCGCCCTCGCGCGCCGGTGCGGTCGCGGGGGCGGAATGGGCGGCGGCGGTCGGCAGCAGGGCGGCGGCGAGCACGGCGGTGAGGGCGACGGCACGCCGTCGCAGCGCAGAAGTGATCATGGCCGCCACCCTGGCGCCGCCCCGGCCCGAGCCCCGGCACCCTCACCCGAAAGTGAGCGTGTCAGGACCCGCCAACGACCCGGCATGAGCTACAGGAACGGTCCTGCACCCCGCACCGCCGCCAGCGCCCGGGCCGTCACCTCGGCCGCCGTCCCCGACACCGGCACCGCCGCCCCCGGCTCGTCCGCAGCCAGCGGCTCCAGCAGGGCGAACTGCGAGCCGAGCAGCGACACCGGCATGAAATGGCCGGCCCGCTCCGCCATCCGCGCCTCGATCAGCGCCCGGTCGCCCGTGAGGTGGACGAACACGAGGCCCGGCGCGGCCGCCCGCAGCCGGTCCCGGTACGCCCGCCGCAGCGCGGAGCACGAGACCACCCCGCCCGGACCCGACCGCCCCCGCGCCCACCGGCCCACCGCGTCCAGCCACGGCGCCCGGTCCGCGTCGTCCAGCGGAACGCCGGCCGCCATCTTCGCGACGTTCGCCTGCGGATGGAAGTCGTCGCCCTCCGCGTACGGAACCCCCAGGGCATCCGCCAGCAGCCGCCCCACCGTGGACTTCCCGGTACCCGACACCCCCATCACCACCACGACCGGCCCGGCCGCCGCAGCGCTCACGGCCGGTGCGGCGCGGCCGGCCCGGTCGCCACCGGGCGCCCCGACGGCAGCCCCCACTCGCTCCACGACCCGTCGTACACGGCGGTGTCCCGGTAGCCGGCCAGCTCGGCGCCCAGCGCCAGCACGCACGCGGTGACACCCGAGCCGCAGCTGAACACCAGCCGCTCCCGCTCCCCGGCCGCCTCCTCGAACGCGGTGCGCAGCACCCCCGGCGGCAGCATCCGCCCCGCCCCGTCCTGGAGTTCGCCGAAGGGCAGGCTGACCGCGCCGGGCATGTGCCCGCCGCGCAGCCCCGGCCGCGGCTCGGGAGCCTTCCCTTCGAACCGCTCACGGGTACGGGCGTCCAGCACGGCCGTGTCCGCAGCGGTCAGCGCTGCGGCCACCGCGACGGCGTCCACCACCAGCCCCGGGCGCGGCCGGGCGGTGAAACCGCCGGGCGGCCCCGCGTACTGCGGCGGGCCGTCCGCCACCGGCAGGCCCGCGCCCTCCCAGCCGGGCAGCCCGCCGTCGAGCACGGCCGCCCGGTCGAAGCCCATCGCCCGCAGCATCCACCAGGCCCGCGCACTGGAGTAGATCCCCGCCGCGTCATACACGACCACGACCGACCCGTCGTCCACGCCCAGCGCCCGCATCTCCTCGGCGAACCGTTCCGGCGACGGCATCGTGTGCGGGACCGGCGCGCCGTGGTCGGACAGGGCGCCGTCGATGTCGAACGGCCGGGCGCCCGGGATCCGCCGGCCCGCCCCGCGCTGCGCACCGACCGACGCGTCCAGCACCACCAGCCCCGGCGTGCCGAGCCGGGCCGCGAGCCAGCCGGCGCCGACCAGCGGCCCCGGCGGCGCTGCGGGCACGGCGTCGGATGCCGAGGGCCGGCCGCCCGGCTGCGAGGTCGTGCCGTCCATCGGGGCCACCCTTCGACGAGGTCCACCGGCGTGCGCATGCCGCCTGATCTGCAAGATCGTAACCGCCGCCGCCCGCCCGGCCCGGGGCGCACCACGGCCGCCGCGCGGACCGCTCCCACGGGTGCTCCGAATCACCTGTCGACGGCTCCCAACGCCGCGTAGGATCAAGCGGGTTGGGGGGTCTTGTGAGAATCGGACACAGCACAACGGGCGCCGTGGCCTGCGCGCTCGCCGCCCTGCTCGCCCTGGCGGGATGCTCGGAGGGCACCGCCTCGCGCGCCGCCGGAGCCACCCCGTCCGGCCGGACGTCCGGCCCGCCCGGTACGGCCTCCCCGTCCACCGCGAGCCCGTCCGCGACACCCGCCCCCACCGTCACCGTGCCACCGGTCGACGAGGCGAAGGTGCCGAAGAACCGGACCGACGCCCGCGCCCTCCTCGGCCGCATCATCGCCGACAGCCGGCTGATGGGCCCCGGCGTCCGCCCCAACACCCCGTACGAGAGCGACCCGGCGCGCTACCCCGTGCTCGACGCGGACTGCATCTGGCAGACCGGCCCGCTGCCCGCCGACGTCCTGGCCACCCGCACCCGCTACTTCCACATCCCGGCCCGGCAGGGCCGCGGCCGCGTCGAACTGAGCGCCACCGTGACCGTGCACCGCTCCCGCGAGGAATCCGCCTGGGAGGTCGCCCGGGCCATGGAAGAGATCATGCGCTGCCCCGAGCAGCAGCTGCGCAACGACGAACGCCTCACCCGACTGATCGGCACCACCCTCCTCTACGGCGAGGGCACCAACGCCTGGACCGAGGACGCCTTCAACGAGTACGGCGAACACTACGGACCGGGCAACCGCGGCCCCTTCCCGTACACCTGGGGGCAGGGCCAGTACGGGCCCGTCACCGTGGCCGTGTCCGCCAAGGCGTCCGCCGGTCTGACCTCCCAGGAGCTGGCACCCCTCATGGTGCAGGGCACCTCATGGATGATGCAGCGCGCCAAGGACCAGCTGGGGAAGGCGGGCTGATGGAACCCCTGCTGCACACGGACCCGTCCCGGATCGCCGGCTACCGGCTCCTCGGCCGCCTCGGCGCCGGCGGCATGGGCGTGGTCTACCTCGGCCGGACCGAGGAGGGCGCACTCGCCGCGGTCAAGGTGATCCGGGCCGACCTCGCCGACGAGTCCGACTTCCGGGCCCGCTTCCGCCGCGAGGCCGCGATCGCCGCCCGGGTGCGCAGCCCCTGGGTGGTCGAGGTGATGGGCGCCGACCCGGACGCCGCCGAACCCTGGCTGGCCACCGCCTTCGTCCCAGGCCCCTCGCTCGCCGAGGCCGTCGCCGCCCACGGCGCGCTGCCCGCGCGCAGCGTCCGCGTCCTCGGCTCCGCGCTCGCCAAGGCCCTCGCCGTCCTCCACGACCGCGACCTCGTCCACCGCGACGTCAAGCCCGGCAACGTACTGCTCGGCGTGGACGGCCCGCGGCTCATCGACTTCGGCATCGCCCGCGGCGGCGAGGACACCGCCCTCACCGCCGCCGACGTCATCGTCGGCACCCCCGGCTTCCTCTCGCCCGAACAGGCCGCCGGCCGGCCCGCCGGACCGCCCGGCGACGTGTTCTCGCTCGGCTGCCTGCTGGCGTACGCGGCCACTGGACAGCCGCCGTTCGGCACCGGCGCCGTCGACGCGCTGCTGTACCGCACCGTCCACGACGAGCCCTCCTTCGGCCCCGACGGCATCGCCGACCGCGAACTCGCCGCCCTCCTCCAGGCCTGCCTGGCCAAGGACCCGGACGCCCGCCCCACCGCCGCCGAACTCGACCGGCAGCTCGCCGAGGACGTGCCCGGCGGCTCCGCCGACTGGCTGCCCGACCCGGTCGTCGCCACCATCGCCGAACGCGCCGCCCTGCTGCTCGCCCTCCCCGGCATCGAGGAGACCCTCGCCGACCCGGCCGCCACCGTGGAGCCGCCCGCACCGGCCGGCCGCCGCCGATTCCTCGCCCTCGCCGGCGGCGCCGCCGTCCTCGCCGCGGCCGGCGGCCTCACCGCCTACCTCGCCGGACGCGACGACCAGCCGTCCACACCGGCCGGCCCGCCGCCCCGGCGCTGGGTCATCGGCGTGCACGCCGACCTGTCCGGGCCCGGCCGCGCCGCCGGCCGCGCGCAGGAGCGCGGCGTCCGGCTCGCCGTCGCCGCGTTCAACGCCCGCAAGGACAAACCGTTCACCCTGGCCGTCCGCACCGCCGACGACGGCGGCGACCCGGCCCGCTCGCCCGGGGCGGCCGCCGCGCTGATCGGCGACCGCGACGTGTTCGCCGTGGTCGGACCGACCGCGAACGCCTCCGTGGGGCCCGTCCTGGAGCAGTACGGCCAGGCCTCCGTGCCCCTGATCACCGTCTCCGCCGCCGGCCTCGTCTTCGGGATCGCGGACCGCCGCTCCTTCTTCCAGGCCTGCCCGGTGTCCACCTCGCACATCGGCGCCATCAACATGCGGCTCGTCGGTGAGCAGAAGGTGCGCACCCTCGGCGTGCTCTGCGACCGGGACGGCGACACCGACGCCTGGCAGCTCGCCTACCTCGTGGACGCCACCGTCACCGCCTACGGGGGCCGCGCCTACCCGCGGGTCGTCCCGCGCGGCGACGCCGACCTCGCCCCGGTCCTCAAGGACATGCTCGGCCACGGCATCGACGGGTTCTTCTACACGGGCTCCGCGCAGGGCGCCGCCGAAGCCGCCCGGCAGCTCGACGCCGCCGGGTTCCGGGGGCCGCGGGCCGCCGACTACGCCGTCCTCGGCGACGAGTTCGTCCGCCGCGCGGGCCCGTCCGGCGAGGGCTGGCAGTTCCTCACCCCGTACACCGGAACCGACACCCCGCAGACCGCCGCGCTGGTCCGCGCCCACCGCACGGCGTACGGCACCGCCCCCGGCGTGTGGACGGCCGAGGCGTACGACGTGGCGGGGCTGGTCGCCGGACAGCTGGCGCAGCTGGCCCGCGCCGGCCGCCGCCCGGCCCGCGCCGACCTGCTCACCGCCCTCGCCAAGACCGACCACCGCGGCCTGGCCCGTTCGTACGCCTTCGACGAGGAGTTCCGCACCAAGACCCCCGTCTCCTACCTCCACCGCATCGAACGGGGCGCCGTCCGCTACGTCGGCCCCGCGCCCTCGGCCCCGCAGGCCTAGGCCGGCGTGCGGCCCCTCACCCCGTCCGACCCGTCGGCGATCGGCGGGCACCGGCTGCTCGGGCGGCTGGGGGCCGGCGGCATGGGGACCGTGTACCTGGGGCGGACCCCGGCGGGCATCCTGGTCGCGCTCAAGGTGATCCGGGCCGAGCACGCCGCCGATCCCGGGTTCCGGGCCCGGTTCCGGCGGGAGGCCGCGATCGCCGCCCGGGTGCGCAGCCCGTGGGTGGTCGAGGTCACCGGCGCCGACCCGGAGGCCCGGGAGCCCTGGCTCGCCACTCCCTTCGTGCCCGCACCCTCGCTCGCCGAGGCGGTCGCCCTGCACGGGCCGCTGCCGGTGCCGACCGTACGGATCCTCGGCGCCCGCCTCGCCGAGGCGCTGACCGCGGTGCACGACGCCGGCATGGTCCACCGGGACGTCAAGCCCGGCAACATCCTGCTGGCCCTCGACGGTCCCCGGCTCATCGACTTCGGCATCGCCCGGCTCTCGGGCGGCACCGCGCTCACCGTCACCGACGCACTCGTCGGCACCCCCGGCTACCTCGCCCCCGAACAGGCCCGCGCCACCGGACCCGGCGCCGGCCCGGCCGCCGACGTGTTCGCGCTCGGCTGCGTGCTCTGCTTCGCCGCCACCGGCCGCGGCCCCTTCGGCACCGGACACCCCGCCGCCGTCGTCTACCGCACCGTCCACGACGACCCCGGCCTGGACGCCGTACCCGCGGAGCTGGCCGCCACGGTCGCAGCCTGCCTCGCCAAGGACCCCGGCCTGCGGCCCACCGCCGAGGAGGTCCGCCGCACCCTGACCGCGGCCGCCGACCCGGCCCGCGACTGGCTGCCGCCCGCCCTGCCCCGCCTGATCGCCGAACGCTCCGCCCGCGCCCTGGACCTGCCCGCCCCCGAACCCACCCGCGGCGGCCCCGCCGAACCCGTCACCGCCGTCGACGGCCCGGCCGCGGGCCGCCGGCCCGGCCGCCGCGCCCTGCTGGCCACCGGCGCGCTCGTCGCGCTCGGCGCCCCCGTCCTGTGGCTGACCACCCGCCCCGACTCCGGCGGCACCCCCACCGCCCCCGCCAGCCGCGGCCCGGTGCCGCTCCGCACGCTCGGCCTCCAGGCCGACCTCAGCGGACCCGGCCGGGCCGGCGGCCTCGCCCACCGGCGCGGCGCCCAGCTCGCCGTCGACCGGCACAACGCCCGCCCCGACAAGACGTTCCGGCTGGCCCTGCGCGTCGCCGACGACCGCGGCACCGCCGACGGCGCCCGGCGGGCCGCCGCGGAACTGGTCGCCGACCCCGCCGTGCTCGGCGTGCTCGGCCCCACCTGGCCCGGCGCCGCGGAACCCCTCGCCGTCGCCTGCGACGCGGCAGGCCTGCCGCTGCTGGTCGTCTCCCAGGACGCCGGCGAGTCCGCCGCCCTCTCGGTCCGGCGGACCGTGTGCCTGACCCGGCCCGACGACGACGTCCTGAGCATCCCGGTGATCCACTACCTGAGCGCGGTCCGCCGCTCGCCCCGCACCTGCGTGGTGTACGACCCGCAGGGCGGCGCCCTCGCCGAGATGCTCGCGCGCGACCTCCGGGAGGCACCGCCCGCCGAGGGCGCCGTGACCGTCCACGAACTGGGCTCCCAGGCCGACCCCTTCCCCTCGGCAGCCGCCGCCGTACGGGCCGCCCGCGCCGACGGAGTCGTCTACGCCGGCACCGCCCCGGCCCGCGCCGGCCGGCTGGCCCGGGCCCTCGCCGCAGCCGGATTCACCGGCGCCCGCGCCGCCCTCCAGCACGTCATGACCCCCGCCTTCCTGGAAGAGGCCGGCCCGGCCGCCGAGGGCTGGGTGTTCGCCGCCCTGTTCATCGACCCCGTCACCACGGCCACCCCCGCCGCCAGGGAGTTCACCGCCGCCCACCGCGCCGCGTACCGGACCGCGCCCGGCCGCTGGGCCGCCGAGGCGCACGACGCCGTCGGCCTGCTGGCCACCGCCCTCGGCGGGCTGACCCCCGACGACGTCACCCGGCCCGCCCTGGCCGTCCGGGTCTTCAACTCCCCGTACGACGGCATCGCCAAGCGGCTGGAATTCGTCCCCGTCACGCATCTCATCGCCCACCTGCGCACCAGTTTCCTCTACCGGGCCGAGCGCGGCGCCTTCCGCGCCCTGGGCACGTACCTCGACGTGCCGACCGAGAAGGGATCATGAAGGCGTCACGAGCCGTAGGGACCGATTCGGCATCCGATGGGCCAAACCGTGCATACGAACAGCCGATCGGACCTATTCTGCGCCCGTAGTCAGCCTCATCCGCATCTGTTTCAAGCCATCGCACCGGGCACCTACCCTGGGGGGTTCATGCGTGGATCAAGAGGGCTCGCGGCCGCTCTCGCCCTGTCCCTGACCGCCGCCGGCACCGCCGCCCTGCTCGCACCGCAGGCCGCGGCCATCACACCGCCCGTCGCCTTCACCGCCGACGAACTGCCGACCTGGCAGCCCAACGGAATCGTCTGGGCCCTCGCCCAGACCGGCACCACCGTCTTCGCCGGCGGCACCTTCTCGGTGGTCCGCCCGCCCGACGGCAGCGCCGGCACCGAGCAGCAGGCCGTCAACTTCGCCGCCTTCGACGCCGCGACCGGCGCACCCACCTCCTGCAAGCTCTCCTTCACCATCGGCAGCGGCACCGCCACCGTCCGCGCCCTGGTCCTGTCACCCGACGAGAAGACCCTGTACGCCGCCGGCTACTTCGGCGCGGTCAACGGCATGCCCGTCAGCAGCATCACCGCCATCGACGTGGCCACCTGCACGCCCAAGGCCGGCTTCCGGCCCGCGTTCGCCGCCACCGTCCGGGCCCTCGCCGTCACCGGCGACACCGTCTACGCGGCCGGCGACTTCCTCACCGTCTCCGGACAGAGCCGCCGGCGGTTCGCCGCGGTCGGCGCCACCGACGGCGCCCTCAAACCCTTCACCGTGAACGCCGACGAACCCGGCCGCGCCGTCGAAGTCACCCCCGACGGCAAGAACGTCCTGCTCGGCGGCGACTTCTTCACCGTCAACGGAGCCGGCAGCCACGCCCTCGCCGTCGCCGACGCCACCACCGGCGCCGTCACCAAGACCTACCCGGCCGGATTCATCCACAACAACTCCGTGGTCAAGGACATCGAGACCGACGCCACCGGCTACTACACCGCCAACGAAGGCAGCGGCGGCGGCGTCTTCGACGGCCGCATCGGCCTCACCTACAACGGCTTCAACCAGGTCTGGCGCGACACCTGCCTGGGCGCCACCCAGGCCGTCCTGTCGTACGACAGCGTCCTCTACAGCGCCTCGCACGCGCACGACTGCTCCAGCGTCGGCGAGTTCCCCGACGGCCGGCGTTACCACCTGCTCGCCCAGCCCACCACCGGCACCGGCAAGCTCGGCTGGGCCCCCGACACCAACGACGGCATCGGCGAGAGCCTCGGCCCCCGCGTCATGACCGTCGGCGCCAAGAACGGCGTCCGCTACCTGTGGGTCGGCGGCGAGTTCACCACCGTCAACGGCCGCGCCCAGCAGGGCCTCACCCGCTTCGCCTCCACCGGCGACACCGGCGCCCCGACCACCCCGGTGGCCAGCGCCGCGAGCGTCCGGCCCGGCGAGGTCCAGGTCCGCTGGCGCACCAGCCTCGACCTCGACGACAGCCGCCTCACCTACCGGATCCACCGCAACGGCGCCGCCACCCCCGTCGCCACGGTCGCCGCCGATTCGCTGTTCTTCCAGCGCCCCCAGGCATCGTGGACCGACACCGCGGTCACCGCCGGGCAGACGTACACCTACCGGGTCACCGCCGTCGACGCGGCCGGCAACACCAGCGCCCAGTCCGCCACCGCCACCGTCACCGTGCCCACCACCGTCCAGGCCTACCCCGACCGGGTCCGCGCCGACGGCGCCGGCCTGTACTGGCGCTACGACGACGGCGTCCTGCCGTACGTCGCCGACTCCTCGGTGTCCGGCAACACCAGCGGCCTGCACGTCAACGCCCCGGCCCTGCGCCAGAGCCCCGGCGCGGTCACCGGCCCGAGCACGGCGATCGGCTTCAACGGCACCAACACCCAGATCCACAGCGACCGCCGGACCAGCGTCGGCAGCAGCTACACCCTGGAGACGTGGTTCAAGACGACCACCACCCGCGGCGGCAAGCTGCTCGGCTTCGGCAACAACACCACCCGCAGCAGCGGCCGCTACGACAAGCACCTCTACCTCACCAACGACGGCCGGCTCGTCTTCGGCGCCTACAGCGGCGGGTTCCGCACCATCACCACCGCCGCCGGCACCGCGTACAACGACAACACCTGGCACCACGTCGTCGGCACCCAGGGCCCGGGCGGCATGGTCCTGTACGTCGACGGGCAGGCCAAGGGCACCCACAGCGCCACCGGCCACCAGGGCGTCGCCGGCTACTGGCACGCAGGCGGCGACAGCCTCGCCGGCTGGCCCAACGCCCCGACCAGCACCTTCTTCGCCGGCCAGCTCGACGAAACCGCCGTCTACCCGACCGTCCTCACCGCGGCCCAGGTGCAGAACCACCACACCCTGGCCAAGGCCCCGGCCGACTCGGTCACCACCGTCACGGCCGCCGAGGACACCTACGCCAACGCGGGCGCCCCGACCACCAACTTCGGCACCTCCGGTTCGCTCGCCGTCCGCGGCTCCGCCCTCTACGAGAGCTACCTCCGCTTCAGCCTCCCGCAGGCACCCGCCGGCACCGTGCTGAAGTCCGCCACCCTCCGGATCAAGACCAGCAGCACGACCGGAGCCGGCACCGCCGACACCGTCCGCGTCGTCCCGGTCACCGGCGCCTGGACCGAGGCCGGCACCACCTACGCCGACCGTCCGGCCCTCGGCGGCACCGCCCTCGGCAGCTTCGCGGGGATCCCCGACGGCTCGGCGGTCCACACCGCCGCCCTGAACACCGCGGCGGTCGCCGCCGCACTGGGCGGCCCGTACAGCCTCGCGCTCACCGGCAGCGGCAGCGACGCCCTGTGGCTGTGGTCTTCCGAAGCGGCCGCCGCGGAGGGCACTCCGCAGCTGACGCTCACCTTCGGCCCGCAGTAACCGCCACCGCCCGACGTCCGCCCCCGTCGCCCCCGGCGCCGGGGGCGGACCTGCGCGCTGACACCCGGCGCAGCGCCCGGTGCCGGCAGGTCCGCAGCTCCGCGCGGGTCACCCGGGCCCGCTGGCCGCCGCCCGCGATCAGCGCGTTCACGGGCGCCATCGGGTCCCCGGACACCGAGCGCGCCAGCAGCATCCCCGCCGCCAGCGGCAGCAGGGCGGCCGCGAGGGCGGTGCCGGCCACGGTCACGTGCCGGAGGCGGGGGCTGCGCAGGTCTTCCGAAGTCATGCCGCCATTCGACCAGCCGCCGCGGGCCCGCCCATCGGGCCGGATACTCAGCCCGGCTCGACCCGGGTACTCAGGTACTCACTCCACCGCCAGGTGCAGCCGCAGGAAGGTGTGCACGAGTGCCTCGTGGAAGGCGATCTGCTCGTGGTCCGACGCGCCGCTGTGCCCGCCGCCGGTCTGCTCGTGGAAGAACACCCGGTGCCCCAGCTCCCGCAGCCGCGCCGCCGCCTTGCGGGCGTGCCCCGGATGCACCCGGTCGTCCCGCGTCGACGTGGTCAGCAGCACCGGCGGATAGTGCGCACCGGCCCGCAGCCGGTGGTACGGGGAGATGTCCGCCAGGTGCGGCCGGTCCGCCGGATCGTCGGGATCGCCGTACTCGGCCACCCAGCTGGCCCCGGCGAGCAGCCGGTGGAAGCGCAGCATGTCGAGCAGCGGCACGTTCGCGACCACCGCCCCGAACAGGTGCGGGTAGCGGGTCAGCATGGCGCCCATCAGCAGCCCGCCGTTGCTGCCGCCCTCGATGCCCAGCCCGGACGGGGTGGTCAGGCCCCGCCGCACCAGGTCCCCGGCCACCGCCGCGAAGTCCTCGAAGGCCCGCACCCGGTCCGCCCGCAGCGCACTGCGGTGCCACTGCGGCCCGTACTCGCCGCCGCCGCGGATGTTGGCGACCACGTACGTGCCGCCCCGGGCCAGCCAGGCCCGGCCGCGGACCGCGCTGTAGTACGGCGTCAGCGAGGACTGGAAGCCGCCGTAGCCGGTGAGCAGCGCCGGCCGCGGCCCCGACTCCGGCGCGGGCCCGGTCACGAAGTACGGCACCCGGGTGCCGTCCGCCGACACCGCGAAGTGCCGCCGCACCGACAGCCCGTCCGTGCCGAAGCGGGCCGGCGCCCGCCCGACGACCTCCTGCCCGCCGCCGATCTCGCCGCGGTACAGGGTGGAGGGCTGGAGGTAGCCGGTGACGTCGAGGAAGTACTCGTCGCTGTCCGGGTCGGTGTCGGTCACCGTCGCGGACGCGAGCGGCGGCAGACCGGCCGCCGGCTCCCGGTGCCAGTCGCCGGCGGCGGCCGGGGTGAGGACCTCCAGCCGGGCGGCGACGTCGTGCAGGATCTCCAGGATCAGGTGGTTGCGGGTCCACACGCAGCCGGTCAGCGCCGTGTGCGCGTCCGGCGCGAACAGCACCACCGGCTCCCGGTCCCCGGCGCGGAACTCCTCGTACCGGAAGGCCAGCAGGGTGCCCTCCGGATGCCCCAGCCACGGGGACCTCGGCGTGACCAGCAGCCATTCGCGGTGGACGTCCGCCCAGGCGTCCGCCGGCACGTCCACCGGCAGCAGCCGGCCGTCCGGGGCCAGCTCGGACAGCTCGCTGTGCCAGAAGTCCCGCTGCCGCACCACGAAGTCCCGGGTGAACCCCTCGGTGTGGTCGCGCCACGCGGCCGTGGACAGGTCCTCCCCGGCCACCTCGTGCACGAGCTCCGCCTCCGACAGCGGGGTGCCGCGGCGCCAGCGCCGTACCGTACGGGGATATCCCGAGGCGGTCATCGACCCCGGCCCGGTGTCGGTGCCGACGAACAGGTGGTCCCGGTCGATCCAGGCCACCGAGGTCTTGGCCTCCGGCAGCCGGAACCCGTCCGCCGGGAACGTCCGGTCGGCCAGGTCGAACTCCCGCACCACCACCGCGTCCGCGCCGTCCCGGGACAGCGTCACCAGGGCGTGCCGGTACTCCGGGTACAGCACCTGCGCCCCGGCCCACACCCACGGCTCGCCCTCCGCCTCCGCGAGCGCGTCGAGGTCGAGCAGCACCTCCCAGACGGGCTCCGGCCGGCGGTACTCGGCCAGCGTGGTGCGCCGCCACAGCCCGCGGACGTGCTCGGCGTCCTGCCAGAAGCCGTACAGGTACGGGCCCCGCCGGCGCGGGTACACGATCCGGTCCCGGGCGTCGAGCACCTCCCGCAGCTCGGCCTTCAAAGCGGCGAAGCCGGGGTCGCAGACCACCGCCCGCTCGGTCTCGGCGGTGCGCTCGCGCACCCACGCCAGCGCGGCCGGGCCGGTGACGTCCTCCAGCCACAGGTACGGGTCCTCGTCGATCACGTACGTGATTGTGCCGTGCCGGGGGAGGGCGGCAAAGCCCCGCGCAGCGGAGCCGGGGCGGGGTCAGGACGCGGGGACGACGGCGACCGGGCAGCGGGCGTGCAGCAGGGCCGCGTTCGCGACCGAGCCCATGAGCAGGGAGTCGGCGTGCCGGCGGGTGCGGTGCCGGCCGACGACCAGCAGGGCGGCGGTCTCGGAGTGCGCCACCAGCTGCCCGGCGGCGTCGCCCGCACCCACCTCGGAGGCGACGGCCACCCCCGGGTGCGCCGCCCGGAACGGTGCCAGCCGCTCCTGCTGGGCCCGTTCCAGCTCCCGGATCAGCGGCGCCGGGTCCTCCAGCGGCACCCCGGCCATCGCGGCCCCGGGCGTCCCGAACAGCGGCAGCGCCGCCACCGGGTCGAGGAACGCGGAGACCACCGTCAGCGGCATGGCGTGCTCGGCGGCCCGGGCGAACGCGAAGCCGACGGCGTCGTCGGCGGTCTCGGCCGGGTTCAGGCCCAGCACCACCCGGGCCACGGCCGGGCCGCCCGCGAGGTTGGCGGCGCGGGCCGCGTGCGGCACGACCACCACCGGGCAGGCGGCCCGGGTCGCGCACACCCGGCTGTTCGAGCCGAGCAGCAGGCTGGCGAAGCCGCCGCGCCCGCGGGACCCCATGACCAGCATCCGGGCCCGCAGGGCCTGCTCCTCCAGGGCGTCGGGCACCGCGCCGGCCAGGGACGCGTACCGGACGGGCGGCAGGTCGCCGCGGCCGTCGAGGGACCGCCGCACCGCCTCGGCCACCGGATCCGGGGCCGGGTCATCCGGCTCCCCGAGCACGGCGGTGCGCCGGGCCTGCCAGATCTGCGCGTGGTCGGGCAGCACATGGGCGACCACCACCTCGGCCCCCGCGGCCCGGCCGGCGGCGAGGGCCCAGTCCAGGGCCTTGAGGCTGTGGTCGGAACCGTCGACGGCGACGACGACGGGCCCGCCCCGGTCGTGGGACGGGCCGGGGGAAACGTCTCGGGGAGTCATCCGTCCACCATGGCACCCGCCCGGCCCGGTGCTCCGGACGCCGCACGGGGGCGTGCCGCCTCTGGCAGGATGCGGACATGACGACGCATCAGCACGCGCGGACGGACGAAGACCCGGCGACGGGCCCGGCGGACGACGGGGCCGAGCAGGCGGGCCGCGCCCCTTGCGGCCGGCCCGGAGGATCGTTTCTCTCCCTCTGGTCCCAGGACTCCGTCCTGTCCATCGGATCGGTCGGCTCGGTCCTGTCGATCGGGTCCGTGGGCTCGGTGCTGTCCGTCGCCTCGGTCGGCAGCGTCCTGTCGGCGGCCTCGATCGGCTCCGCGCTCTCCGCCCTGTCGGCGGGTTCCTGGCTGAGCACCGGCTCCCTGCTGTCCGCGCAGTCCCGCTGGTCGGTGCTGTCCTGGCGGTCCCGCGGGGGACTGCTGGCCGCGGGGGCGGTGACCGCGACCGTCGCACTGGCCGCGCGGGGCCGGGGACGCCGCCCCTGACCCCGCGGCCGGTACCTCAGATGCCGGCGGCCGCCGTGGCGTCCACCGCGTCGAGCGCGAGCTGCCACGGGAAGCCGTCCGGCAGCCCGGCGCCCGGCTCGGCGGGCCGCAGACCCTCCTCGCCGTACAGCACCTGAACCCCGGCGGTCCGCAGGGTGGCGAGGGACCGCTCGAACTGCGGGTGCACCGCGAAGGCGGTGTTCACGCACGGCACGGTCACCATGGGGATGCGCTTGCCGATGCCCTCGGCGACCACGCCCACCACGTAGGTGTCGGTGAGCCCGAGCGCCCACGCGTTCATCGTGTTGAACGTCGCGGGTGCCAGCAGGACGGCGTCCGGGTCGGGCCACGGGCTCAGCTCGGCCGGGTGCCGGTAGTGCCAGCGCACCGGGTGCCCGGTGAGCACCGCCAGCCCGTCCAGGCTCTCGGCCAGCCAGCCGGCCGCCGACGGGGTCAGGCCGAGGCACACGTCCCAGCCGCGCGCTTGCGCGTCCTCGATCACCCGGGCCACGTCGAACACGGGCGGGGCGGCGGAGCAGAACAGGTACAGCGTCCTCGTCATGCCCACATCCGATCACACGGGTGTGACGCACCCGCGAGGGGGGCCGCCACGAAGATCATTCCGGTGCGCGGGGCCCGTACCCGCGAGCCCCGCCGGCACGCCTCGGAAGCGGTCAGCCGCCCAGCACCGCCGCCACCGACCGGGCCAGGTACGGGATCCGATGGGCGGGTATGCCGGCGATGTTGATCCGGCCGGAGGTGGTGCCGTACACGGCGAAGCGGGTCCGAAGGTCCGCCATCTGCCCGGCGTCGAGCGGCAGCATCGAGAACATGCCCTTCTGCCCTTCCAGCACCCGCGCCGTTCCCTCGTGGCCCAGGTTGGCCAGGTGCGCCGTCAGATCGGTGCGGTTGGCGGTGATCCGGCCGCGCATCACCTCCAGCTCGGCCCGCCACGCGGTCCGCAGCCCCGGGTCCTCCAGGATCGTGGTGACCACGGCCGCACCGTGCTCCGGCGGCATCGAGTAGAGCGTCCGCGCCGCGTTCTGCAGCGCCGTCTCCACGTGCCGCAGCGACCGCGCCGACGGCCCGAGCACGATCGCACAGCCCGTCCGGTCGCTGTACAGGCCGAAGTTCTTCGAGCAGCTGATCGCGACCAGCATCTCCGGCACCCGCGCGGCCAGCATCCGGGCCGGCGCCAGGTCGGCCTCCATGCCGTCGCCGAGCCCGTGGTACGCCAGGTCCACCAGCGGCACCCAGCCGTTGTGCCCGGCCAGCGCGGCCAGGTCCGCCCAGGCGTCCGCCGACGGATCGACCCCGGACGGGTTGTGGCAGCAGCCCTGGAGCAGCACGACATCGTCGCGCTGCGCCTGCGCCAGGTCGCCGAGCATGCCCTCGCGGTCGAAGCCGCCGGCCGCGTCCACCCAGCGGTACGGGCGCACCGCCAGCCCCGCGGCCTCCATGATCGGCCGGTGGTTGACGTACGCCGGGTCGCTGATCCACACGGTCGTGCCGGGCCGGGTGCGGCAGATCAGGTCCGCCAGCAGCCGCAGCGCGCCGGTGCCCGCGACGGTCTGCACGGCCGTCGCCCGGGCGGTCAGCTCGGGGGAGCCGAGCACGGTCGCCAGCATGGCCCGGTTGAAGGCGGCGTTGCCGGACAGCCCGCGGTACTCCTTGGACTCGGCCCGGGCGGCGAGCCGGGCCTCCGCCTCGCGGACCGCGCCCATCACGGGAGTGACGCCGGTGTGGTCGCGGTACACGCCGAGCACCAGGTTGAGGCGCTCGGGCCGCGGGTCGGCACCGAACTCGGCGGCCAGGTCCCACAGCGGGTCGACGGGCGGGGGCGGGAGCAGCTCAAGCATCGGCGGAAACCTTGGTTCGAGGGCGTCGGTTGGCGAGCGCGACGCCGGCGGTGATGAGGGGAACGCCGACGAGGACGGCGGTGGTGGGCGACTCGCCGAGCAGCGGGACGGCCAGCAGGACCACCAGGACCGGGCTGAGGCTGCCGACCACCGAGCTGCGCTCGGCGCCGACCCGGCGGATGGCGAAGGCGTACAGCAGTCCGGCGCACAGCCCGACGCCGAAGCCCTGCACCACCAGGAACAGCAGGATGTCGCTGCCGGCCGCGTGGGCCATGCCGGTCGGCAGCACCCCGGTGAGGGCGAGCAGGGCGATGACCGCGAACGAGGGCAGGCACAGCAGGCCGATGGAGCCCACCGGGTCCAGCTCGACCTCCTTGAGGCCCACGGTGTACAGGGCCCACAGGCCGCTCGCGACCAGCAGCAGTCCGGCGCCCGCCAGCACGTCCCCGTCGACGGGGACGACGTACCGCCAGACCAGGGCGAGCACGCCGGCCGCGATCAGGGCGAGGCCGGCGACCTGGCCGCCCCGGGGCAGCCCGCGCCCGTTCGCGGCCATCAGGCCGGCGACGAACAGCGGCACCATGCCCGGCACCAGCGAGCCGACGAATGCGGCCGAGGTGAGGGAGCCGCCCTGCATGGCGGCCAGGAAGAAGGGGACGCCGGCGCCACAGGCCACCTTGAGGGCGGCGGCGGGCCGGACCGCGGCGATCGCCCGGCGGCGGCGCCACAGCGCGGGCGCCAGCACCAGCAGCGGCAGCCCGTAGCGGAGCAGCGCCGCGTCGGCCGGCAGCAGGGTCGAGGAGCTCAGCGCGCGGGCGCTGAGCGCGAAGGCCGCCCAGATGGTGACCGTCAGCAGCAGCGCCGCCATGCCCACCGCCTGCGGGGACCTGCCGCGGTCCGCACCCCGGACCGGGGTGCTCCGCGTGTCCCGGGTGTCGATCGTGGCCAACGGGCGTCCTCCCGAATGCGTACCGGGCACTCTGCCCACCCCGCAACGCTAGGTCTTCTCCGGGGGCAGCCGATTGCTAGTTCTGCCCCTCAGGCCTACTGTTGGGGCAGAATCTGCCAATAATCAGAAAAGACTCGGCACGCTTCGGCGGAAAACGGGACAGAAACGGGACGGGAGCCGGCACGTGAAGGCCATGGACGCGGTCGACCTGCACATCATCCGGGAGCTCCAGACCGACGGCCGGCTCTCCAACCAGGACCTCGCCGACCGCGTCCAGCTCTCCCCGTCCCCCTGCCTGCGGCGGGTCCGCCGGCTGGAGGAGGCCGGCCTGATCCGCGGCTACACCGCGATGGTCGACCAGTCCGCCTTCGGCCTGCCGATCACCGTGTTCGTCCGGGTCCGCCTGGAACGGCACACGGGTGAAGCAGTCCGGCTCTTCGAGGAGCACGTCGGCCTCATCGAGCACATCCAGGACTGCTACCTGATGGCCGGCAGCAGCGACTACCTGATGCGGATCGTCATCGAGAGCCTGGAGGCGTACGAGGCGCTGGTCCGCACCCGGATCCACGCCATCCCCGGCATCGCCTCGATCGAGTCCAGCTTCGCCTTCGGCAGCGTCAAGCAGTCCCGCACCTACCCGCGACCGAGCGTCCCGCGTTCCTGAGGGGCGGTCCGCGGCCGGCGCCGCCGGAAATCCCTCGCCGGGCCGGCCCGCGGTACGTACGATCACCCCATGAGTTCCGTCATCCACAACTGGCAGGCCGCGCGCACCCGGTCGACGCGCTGACCCGGCGCCGGCCGCCGCCGGCAACCGGGTCCGACGTCCACCGTTCACCTCCGGATGACGAGGATCTCCACCATGCGCGCACCGCTGCGCCCCACGTTCGTCTGCATTCACGGCGGCTCCGGCAACGCCCGGGCCTGGGGCCCGCTGCAGAACGAACTCGCCCTGCTCGGACACCGCTCCCATGCCGTCGACCTGCCCGGCCACGGAGACCTGGCCGACGTCCCCGCCGCCTACTACCGGCAGCCACAGGACCTCACCGCACTGGCTGCCGCCCCGTCGCCGATGCAGGGCGTCACGTTGCAGGACAACGTGCGCCACGTGCTGGCCGCCGTCCGCCCCCTCGCCGCGGCGGGACCCGTGGTCCTGGTCGGCAGCAGCTTCGGCGGTCTGACGGTCAGCGCCGTCGCCAACGCCGCACCGGAACTGCTCCACCGCGTCGTCTACCTGTCGGCAGCCTGCCTCAGCGACCCGGCCATGCTCACCGAGCCGTGGGACGTGGCCGACGACAACCTGCTCGACGCCCTCGCCGCGCGCATCACCGTGCCCGGCCCCGCGGGGCGGGATCCGGGGGTGGCCCGGCTGAACTGGCGCAGTGCCCACGGCGACCCGCAGCTGTTCGCGGAGCTGAAGGCCGCCGTCATGGCCGATGCCACCGACCACCAGTTCCGGCTGCTGCTGGACTCCCTGGACCCGGACGAGAACTACGCGGTGCTGGAGGCGGGTGCGGTGGTCCGGGCCGACGGATGGGGACGCGTTCCGCACACCTTCGTCCGGCTCTCCGCGGACCGGAGCATCCCGCCGGCCGTCCAGGACCACATGATCCGCAAGGCGGACGAGCTGACCCCGCACAACCCCTTCGACGTCCGCACCCTCGACGCTTCGCACGTCGGCTACTTCAGCCGGCCGCAGGAGTTCGCGGAACTGCTGGCCGGCCTCGCCTGAGGTCCGGCGCCCCGGGGTTCCGGGCCGGCGACGCCGGCCACGGGAAGCCCGGGGCGCCGATCCCCGGGCACGGCGGGCGGAGGCGCACGACCCTACGGCCGGACCCCCTGCGGGGAGCGGAACAGCTCGTCCGGGTCGTACCGGGCCTTCACCGCGCGCAGCCGCGGCAGGTTCGCGCCGTAGTGGGCCGCCGCCCAGCCGGGCAGCTTCGGGTCGGCGTAGTTCTGGTACGCCGAGCCGCCCGCCCACGGCCGCAGGTCCGACCAGAGCCGGTCCAGCCAGGCCTGCTGCCGGTCCGCCGCCGTCCGGTCCGCGTCCGCCGGCCAGTACGCCAGGTACTGCGCGAGGAAGGCGGAGTCGCGGTGCACGAACGCCGTGTCCGCCGCCGCCACCCGGTTCACCGCACCCCCGCACACCCCGTCGAACTGCACCACCCCCGCCCCGCCCGGCGCCGCCGAGGCCGCGTACCGGGCCACCGCCGCCAGCACCGCGTCCACCGCCGGATTCGGCAGCCCTCCCGCCGGCCAGAAGTCCGAACGCGCTGCGTAGTCCTCCCGGCCCAGCCGGCCCTGCGGCCCGCGGCCGGGCAGCGACCCCGGCAGCCGGCACTGCGCGGCGGACAGCTCCGCACAGCCCGACATCGCCCGCATCGTCTCCGCATGGCCGCGCACCACCACCCACCGGTCCCGCGGCTCCGCCCCGACCAGGCCGACGAGCGCGGTCAGCCGCTCCTCCAGCTCCCGTACGCCGTCCAGGCCCACCACCCGCACCACCGGCGCCGGCAGCGGCCCGCCCGTCACCGTGCACTCCACCTGGCTCCAGTACGGGTCGGGCAGCGCGGCCTGCCAGCGCTGCCAGCCCCGCAGCAGCGCACCCGCGTCCCGCCAGGGCCAGTGCAGCTCGGCGAAGGCGCAGTCCACGGCCGGCCGGGTGCGGAACCGGAACTCGGTCACGATGCCGAACCCGGCCGCGCCCGCCCCGCGCAGCGCCCAGAAGAGGTCCGCGTCCTGCCGCCCGTCCACCTCGCGGACCCGCCCGTCGGCGGTGACCACCCGGGCACCGGTGAGCTGGTCGCTCGTGGTCCCGTAGGCCCGGCTCGCCACGCCGAGCCCACCGCCCAGGGCGAGGCCCGCGACGCCCACGCTCGGGCACAGCCCGGCGGGCAGGGCGGCGCCCGCGGCGGCCACCCCGGCGTGCAGGTCGCCCAGCCGCACCCCGGCGCCCACCGTCACCCCGCCGGCGGCCGGGACCAGCCGGTCCAGCGCCGACACGTCCACGACGAGCCCGGTTCCGGTGGACCAGCCCGCGTACGAGTGGCCGCCGCCGCGCGGGACGACCGGCACACCGGTGCGGCGGGCGAACCCGAGACAGGTGGCCACGTCCCGGTCGTGCGCCGGATAGGCGACCGCGGCCGGCGCGACCGCGTCGTACCGGGGCTGGTAGAGGCGGCGGGCCTCCGGGTACGCGGGGTCGCCGGGCCGGACCAGCAGGCCGTCCAGGTCGGCGGCCAGGGCGCCGAGGTCCGGGTCCGCCGGCCGGGGTGTCCCGTCCACAGGTACCGCCCCCGCCCCCATGGCGGCCAGAGCCGCCGCCCCGCGCAGCACCGCGCGCCGACCGATCGTCATGACCCCACTTGTGCCACCCGGGCCGCCGGACCCGCCGCACCGCCGCCCGCACGGCGCGGCCGCCCACCCGAACGGCGCACGGGGGAGCGGCGGTCGGCCGCCATGGCCGGGAACACACAGGCGATCGCACCGGAGTTCGGGAGGTCGTGGCAGCATGGGCGGGCAACGCGCCACTGATGAAGGGGAGTTCCATGACCGGTGTCCGCAAGAGCCTGGCCAGGGTGGAGATCGCACTGAAGTGGGACCCCAGCCCGTCCGGTGCACCGGCCCACGACCTCGATGTGATCGCCGCGGTCTACGGCGCGGACGACCCGTACGGTGATCCCGTTCACCTGGTGCACTTCGGCCGCCGGTCGCCCGACGGCACCATCACCCTCAACCGGGACAGCCGCACCGGCCAGGGCTTCGGCTACGACGAGGTGATGACGGTCGAACTCGACCGGATGGCCGACCGGACGGCGCGCGTGGTGGTCGGCGTGGTCATCCAGGGCGACGGCGCGAAGACCTTCGCCGCCGTACCCGGCACCGGGATCCGGATCCGCGAGGGCGCCGAGGACCTGGCCCTGGACGACCTGGCCGCGGTGGCGGACGCCGGCGCCGCGACCGTCGCCGTCTTCACCCGCGACGGCTCGGGCGGCTGGACCGCCGACCTGGAGGTGCGCGGATTCGCCGTCGGCCCCGACGAGTTCACCCGGGTGATGGGCGGGCGCTGACGGGACGGGCGCCGGCGGGGCGGGGGCCGCGGGGCGGGCGCCGGCGGGGCGGGGGCCGGCCGCCGGGACCGGATCAGTCCGTGAAGCTGCCGTGCCGGCCCGCCCCCGAGGCGAACCGGTCCGCGCCCGCCTGCGTCTCCCCTGCCGCCAGTGGCACCAGGCCGTGCCGCAGCTCGCCGCGCAGTGCCGCCACCTCGTCCAGCCCGTGCTGCTCCCGTACGGACCGCCGGTCGTGCCGCAGGCACAGCTGCGGGAAGGCGGCGATCTCGCGTGCCAGGGCCTCGGCCGCCGCCCGGGCCCGCCCCGCCGGCACGAGCCGGTTCACCAGTCCCATTCCGTACGCCTCGGCCGCCGGGACGGCACGCCCGGTGAGGATCAGGTCCATGGCCCGGCTCTCGCCGATCAGCCGGGGCAGCCGCACGGTACCGCCGTCGATCAGCGGCACGCCCCAGCGGCGGCAGAACACCCCGAGGGCGGCGTCCTCCTCGGCCACCCGCAGGTCGCACCAGAGCGCCAGCTCCAGACCGCCCGCCACGGCGTGACCGGAGATCGCGGCGATGACCGGTTTGTTCAGGTCCATTCGGGTGGGTCCCATGGGGCCGTCGCCGTCCTCGGACACCCGGTTGCCCCGCTCGCCGCCCACCGCCTTCAGGTCGGCTCCGGCGCAGAAGGTGCCGCCCGCGCCCCACAGCACGGCCACCGCCGCCTCCGGGTCGGCCTCGAACGCCCGGAAGGCCGCCGCCAGCGCGGCGGCCGTCGGGCCGTCGACGGCGTTGCGCACCTCCGGACGGTCCAGCACGACCGTGAACACCGGACCGTCGCGCTCGATCCGCACCGCGCTCCCGCCGCCCGCGCCCGTACCGGCGTCCACGTCCACGCCCACGTCCGTCCCCTCGCCGCCCGGATCCGCCCCGCGGTCCCCGGTGGATCTTCCCGCCACAGGATCGCCCAGCCGGGCGCGCACCGACAGGGGGAGTGGTGTCCGAATTCGGCTTTTTCATACGGGCATATCCACTCATGCCGCATTCGGCCTGCGGCCCGTGAGGTGGGTCACGTGCCGCCCCCGGGTGCGGGCGGCGGGGGCGGCCGGAGCCCTTGTCCCGCCCGGAACTTGGCGGGGCGTCCGGGGCGTCCGGAATGATCCTCTTTCCTTGGATCATTCGATTTCATTTCCTCATGCAATTCATGTCTTGTTCTGGTTGCCCCGCTTCCCTTAGCGTCACCGTCAATCCGAGCGGAACTCCGAATCCTGCCGCCGCCCGGACACCGAACCCACCCACGCGCGACACGGCAGGAGCGGGGGAACCAGGCAAGCCGCCGTCCCGGATCCGGGACGGCTAGGGGTGAAGCCGCACATGCCGTGCGGCCGGGCAGCTCCAGCCCGAACCCGACAGCTCACCTCGCAGGCGTCGGAGAGGAAACAGGCATGTCCGCACGGGGTAAGCACCGCCGTCCGAAGAACAGCCCGCTCAGCCGCGGCCTCGCCGCCGCCGGCACGGGCGGCGCCGCCCTCGTCCTCCCGCTGGCCGCAGCCGGTGTGGCAGACGCCACCACCCTGAATGCGCCGACGCAGGCCGCGCATTCGGTCGCCACCGCAAAGGCGGTCCCCGTGGCCGCCCCTGCTGCGGCCACCGCAACGTATTCCGTCAAAGCGGGCGACTCCCTTGCCGGCATCGCCAGTTCGAAGAACGTCCGCGGCGGCTGGAAGAAGCTGTACCAGGACAACAGGAACGTCATCGGCGCCGACCCCGCGCTCATCCGCCCCGGCCTCAAACTGACCCTCGGCGCCCCCAACCCCGCCAAGGCGAAGCCCGCCAAGGCCAAGCCCGCCGCCGGCCGCGCCGCCGCCCCGGCCCGCGCCGACCGCTCGGCCCGCCCCGCCGCCGCCCCGAAGGCCGTGGCCTACCCGGACAACCTCGACGGCTGGATCCGCGAATCGCTGGCCGTGATGGCCCGCCACGGCATCCCCGGCACCTACGCGGGCATCCACCGCAACATCATGCGCGAGTCCTCCGGCAACCCCCTCGCCATCAACAACTGGGACTCCAACGCCGCCGCCGGCATCCCCTCCAAGGGCCTGCTCCAGGTGATCGACCCGACGTTCCGCGCCTACCACGTGCCCGGCACCTCGACCGACTCCTACGACCCCGTCGCCAACATCACCGCGGCCTGCAACTACGCGGCCGCCCGCTACGGTTCGATCGACAACGTCTTCGGCGCCTACTGAGCCGCCCGCGCCCGCAGGGCACCACGGCGCCCCCGCCCGGCGGACACCGGACGGGGGCGCTGTGTACGCGGATTCAGTGCCGGTGGCGCAACGGGGTCAGCTGCTCGATGTCGTAACGGGTCCGCAGCCCCGCGATCGCCGACTCGTCCACCGGTCCCGGAGCCGACAGGATGGCGAACAGCTCCTCGAAGTACCGCTCGTGGTCGGGCGGCGGCGAGGACTGGAAGAACATCCGCGCCGGCTCACCCGACCGGTTGGCGAACGCGTGCGGACAGCCCGGCGGCACCACGATCACCGTGCCCGGACCGGCATGCACCGGCCGGCGCCCGGTCACCGACCGCCAGTTCTTCCAGTCGTCGCTGGTCCGGATCCGCGGCTCGAAGGCCAGCACCTCCAGTTCCCCTTCGAGCACGTAGAACAACTCCTCGCTGTGCGCGTGCACATGGGCACCCACGTCGAAACCCGGCGGCACCACGACCTCGAAACTGGACGCCACCCGCGAGTGCTCGCCCGTCACCTTGAACGTGATCTCGTGGGCCGGCGTGACCAGCTGCCGCCCGTGCCCGGCGGGCACCAGCAGACCGTCCGGAGAGTGCGCGAAGACCGTCACCAGGTCACCGGCAATCCCTCGGGACCGCGGATCAGCGCCCCCGGCCGCCACCGCAGCTCCGGCTCCGGCACCGCGAGCCGCAGTCCCGGGAACCGGTCCAGCAGCGCGTCGACCATCAGCTCCGACTCCAGCCGGGCCAGCAGGCCGCCCAGGCAGTAGTGCGGCCCGTACCCGAACGCGACGTGCGGGTTCGGAGTCCGGTCCAGCACGATCTCCTCCGGCTCGGGGAACACCTCCGGATCCCGGTTCGCCGCCAGGTACGAGACGTACACCGCCTCGCCCGCACGGATCCGGTGCCCGGCCACGGTCACGTCCTCCATCGCGATCCGCGACAGCCCCACCGCACTGCGGTGCGGGATGTAGCGGAGCAGCTCGTCGAGGGCGGTCGGCCGCAAGTCCGGACGCTCCCGCAGCCGCTGCGCAAGCTCCGGCCGGCTCAGCAGGATGTACGCCATGTTGCCGGTGTTGTTGGTGACGGCCTCGCCGCCGATCTGGATCAGCAGGGCCAGCCCCACCGCCTCCGAAGCGGTCACGTCGCCCTGCGCCACCGCCGCGGCCAGCAGCCCGACGATGTCCTCGCCGCCGCTGCCGCGGCGCCGCTCCAGCAGCTCCGCGAAGTACGCCGACATCGCGTCCTTCGCCTGCTCGCTGCGGGACGCGCCCGCCGACGACGACAGGATCAGCATCGTCCAGTCGTGCATCTGCGGCCGGTCCGCGGCCGGCACGCCCATCAGCTCGCACACCACCGCCAGCGGGAACGGGGCCAGCATCCGCTCCGTCAGGTCCGCGGGCGGACCGTCCCGCAGCATCCCGTCCACCAGCTCGTCGAGCATTTCCTTCGCCCGCTCCCGCAGCCGCTCCACACCCCGCGTGGTGAACGCGGGTGCGACGGCCCGGCGCAGCCGGGTGTGGTCCGGCGGGTCCTCGAACCCGACCGCCCCGTCCACCGGGATGAAGTGCGGGGCCAACCGGGTGACGTTGTGCGACACGACGGCCTTCCGGCTGAACCGCCGGTCGTTCGTCACCATCCGCACGTCCTCGTACCGGGACACGAGCCACGCCCAGCCGTTGCCGTTCGGCAGCCGGATCCGGGTCACCGGGCCCTCTCGCATCAGCCGGGCCAGCACCGGGTCGAAGTCCACCCCGGTGAGGTCCTGGGCCGGCCAGTCCCGAACCGGGGGCGGTGCCGGGGCGCCGGCGGCGCCGGTACCGGCACCACAGGTGCCCGTACCGGTGCCGGCGCCCGCCGTCTCAGTCGACATGCAGCGACTCCCGGTCCATCGCCTCGGTGAGCTCCGCCAGCTCCTGGTCCTCCTCGGAGGTCCAGCAGCCCAGCGAGATCTCCGCCGTGATGCCCGGCCCGAAACCGGCCAGCAGACCGCGCGCCGTGTCCGCCGCACCGCCCGCCTCGAACAGCCGGCGCAGCGCGTCCAGCACCACCGCACTCGCGATGTTGCCGTACTCGGTGAGCGTGGCCCGACTGAAGCGGAACGCCTCCGCCGGCACTCCGAGGAACTTGCTCAGGTCGTCGAGGATCCGCGGACCGCCCGCGTGGACGATGTAGAAGTCCAGGTCGGCGGCGTCCCACCCGTGCTGGTGGGCGAGTTCCTGCAGCGCCGGAGCCAGCGGCTCCATGGTGCCCGGCACCCTCCGGTCCAGCTTGAAGTGGAACCCCGTGGAACGGACGTCGTACGCGATCCAGTCCTCGGTGTTGGGCACCAGGTACGAGCCGTTGCGCTGGAGGTCGATGCCGGTGCCGCCGGTGCCGCGCACCACGGCCGCCGCCACCCCGTCGCCGAACAGCCCGTTCGACAGCAGGTTGCCGACCTCCAGGTCGCCCGGCTGGTAGCACAGGGAGCAGAACTCGCAGGCCACGACGAGGGCGTTGGCCCCCGGGTAGGCCGTGCAGAAGTCGTGCGCCCGGTTGATCGCCGCACCGCCCGCGGCGCAGCCCAGCTGCGCGATGGGCACCTGACGGCAGTCGGTCCGGAACCCCATGCGGTTGATCAGCCACGCCGTCAGCGACGGCATCATGAAGCCCGTGCACGACACGTAGACGATCGCGTCGATGTCGGACGCCCGCAGGCCGGCGTTCTCCAGCGCCTCCGACACGACCGGCGGCACCCGCCGCTTCGCCTCGGCCTCGTAGATCGCGTTGCGGTACTCGAAGCCGGGGTGTCTGAGGGTCTCCTCGATGGGCTGCACGATGTGCCGCTTCTCGACTCCGGTGTTCCGGATGAGCCGCAGCGCGAGGTCGAGCTGCGGGTGGTCCGCGTGAACGGAGCGGGCGAGATCAAGCGTCTGCTCCATGGTGATCACATGCTCGGGCACGGACACCGTTGGTCTGCACAGAGTAGCCATCGCGTGGGGTCTCCTTTCGCGTTCTGCAAAAGCCTCACGGACGGCGGCAGTTTGCGCGCGTCGAGGAGTTCCGCCGGGACCTGGGCCAATCCGGTGATCCGTGGGCCGCTCCGGGCCGGTCGACTGGAAATCGGGGAGGGATTCCTCCACCGCGCCCTGCGGTGGCGCACCACGGTGCGTGACGACACACGGGAGAACCACCATGACGTCAGATCCCGACACGGCGGTCCGGCAGCAGCCCGCGGCACCGCCCGGCGGCTGCCCCGCAGCGGACGGCGGCGTCCACTTCTGGAGCCTGGACGACTTCGAGGCCCTGGACTTCGACCCGTTCCTGCACGACCGGCTGCGCGAGACCGGCGCCGCCCGCATCAAGCTCCCGTACGGCCAGGACGCCGCCTGGCTGATGACGCGGTACGAGCACGTCAAGCAGGTCACGACCGACCCCCGGTTCAGCCGCGGCGAACTGGTCGGCCGCATGGTCACCAGCTCGTCCCCGCACGCCATCGCCTCGCTGAAGGCCTCGATGAACTACGCCGACCCGCCGCGGCTCAACGTGATGCGCCGGGTCGTGGCCCGCGCGTTCACCGGCAAGAGCATGCTGCGGCTGCGGCCCGTCGCCCAGCAGACCTGCGACGACCTGCTCGACGGCATGGAGCGCGCGGGCGCCCCCGCCGACCTGGTCGAGCACCTGCACGGCCCGTTCCCGCTGATCGTGGTCAGCGACCTGCTCGGAGTGCCCGAGGAGGTGCGCCGGCACATGACCTCCTGGGCCGACATGATCATGGCGCCGGGAGCCGCGCCGTCCCGCAGCGCCGGCGCCCAGAAGACCGTCCGCGACTGCATGGTGGACCTGCTGGCACTGCGCCGGGAGGACCCGCAGGACGACCTCGGCGGGGTCCTCGCCGCCGCCACCCTGGCGGGCGAGATCGCGGAGGACGAGGCGGTGTCCATCGCCACCGCGATCCTCGTGAGCGGCGCCCACGCGGTCCGCAACAACAGCGCCAACATGGTGTTCGCGCTTCTCACCCATCCGGAGCACCTGGCACGGCTGCGCGCCGACCGGGGGATGATCCCGCAGGCCGTCGACGAGCTCCTCCGGTTCATCCCGCACCGCAGCGGCGTGGGCCTGCCGCGCGTCGCCACGGAGGACGTGGAAATGGGCGGGGTGCTGATCCGTTCGGGTGAGGCGGTCTACGCCTCCTACCTGGCGGCCAACCGCGACCCGGCGATGTTCTCCGACCCGGACACCCTCGACTTCGACCGCGGGCCGATCGCCCACATGTCGTTCGGCAACGGCCCGCACCACTGCGTGGGCTCGATGCTGGCCCGGATGGAGTCCGAGATCATCCTCGAAACGCTCCTCGACCGGTACCCGAAGCTGGCCCTCGCGGTGCCCGCCGAAAGCCTCGAATGGCAGACCGGCGCACTGATCCGCGGGCCGCGGACCCTGCCGGTGACCTGGTGACGGGCCGCCACGAGATACGGGTCACCGGGGGCGACCCGGACCACATAGAACTGGCGGCGCTCACCGCCGCCCTGCTCGCGGTGGCGCGGCACCGGCACCGGCACGCGTCCGGTGGCCGGCCCGCGCCGCCACTGCACCGCCCGACGTGGACCCGCAGCCGGCCGGGCCCGGCACATCCGGCCCAGTCCTGGCAGGTCCACGCCCACCGGAGGTTCGGCTGACGGGCCTCTCGCACACGAAGTACCGCCGCCCGGGCGGGAGCCGTTCACCGGCTCCGCCCGGGCGGCGGCGTCATGCGGCCCGGATGCCGGTCAGGGGCAGCCGGAGAGGGTGCTGCGGATCCGCTCCCCGGTCGAGGAGTGCCGGACCTTGCACTCGTCGGCAGCGGGGCCGCCGTCGACCTGGCCGTAGCCCGGCCCGATCACCAGCTGGGTGTCTTCCCTGCCGCGGATCTTGTCCCGCCCGGGGCCGCCCATGATGATGCCGGCGGACTCCACGCCGACCGCCTTCGGCTCGATCACGTCGTCCTCGCTGCCGCCGAGCACCCGGCCGCCGAGGTCGACCGTGCCGGTGGTGATCCGGTCCTGGCCGTCGTTGCCGAAGACCTGGCCGCCACCGCGCTGGAATTCACCCGGCTGGCCCATGACGCTGCCCGTGGTGATCGTGTCGTCGCCCATGTCGCCGCGGACCTCGGCGCCGTGCTCGGCACTGCCGTACACGAGGGCGGTGATGATCGTGTCGTTGCCGTCGTCGCCGCGCACCATGGAGTCGCCGGTGGCGGGCACGAGGTTGTTCACCTGGATGCTGTCGTCGCCGTCGCCGCCGAGCACCTGCGCGTTGACGACCATCCCCTTGACGCGGATGTAGTCGTTGCCGCCGGCGCCCCAGATCACGACGTTCCGCACGTCGTTCTCGCATTCGATCCGGTCGGGGCCGGAGGTGCCCTGCACCATGCGCGAGGGCGGTGCGTCGGCGCCGTTGACGCGGCACGAGAAGACCGGCAGGTCCGAGGCGTGCGCGGGCGCGGCGGTGAGCAGTCCCGCCGCGACGATCGTTGTGGTCAGTACGTGGATTGCCGCGCGAGCGGACGCAGGTCGCATGGGGGACTCCCGAGAGGTTGGAGGGCGGGTCGCGGGCAGTGCGCCCGCCCGGGTGCAGGTGCACCGGAGCGGCCCCGCGGTGTCGCCACCGCGGGGCCGCAGGCCGTCACTTGTTGATGCACACGTTCCCGGCCGCCGGATTCAGCGCGCCGATCACATTCACCGAGTTGCCGCACAGATTGATCGGAATGTGGATGGGGATCTGCACGACGTTGCCCGACAGCACGCCGGGGGAGCCCACCGCGATGCCCTCGGCGTGCGCGTCGGCGACGGCGGAACCGGTCGCGCCGACGACTCCCGCGGCGGCCAGGCACAGGGCGGCGATGGTGGTACGGATGCGCATTTTCCACTCCCGGATGAAGGGGGCTTTTCGGACAGCGACGATGAAACCGCGGGCACCGGCCGGGGCCCGGCATTGACCCGGCCGAGGGCGGGGCTCACGCTCACGTCCTGGGCTGCAGGCGCACCGCCGACGGCTGCACCGGAGCCGCCGGACCCGCGCTGACCTGCGTGTCCGTCTGCAACTGCGGAGGCCCGACGAGCGCGCTGCCGGCCAGCCAGGACCGCCAGTCGAGGTTCCAGTCCCCGAATCCGTTCCCGAACGGAGTCATCGGTGCCCCGCCGCTGTTGACCACCTCGACGACGTCGCCCTCGCGGACCGTACGGAAGAACCACGCCGCGTCCGCCGTGCTCATGCCCGTGCACCCGTGGCTGACGTTCTCCTCGCCCTGCGCGTCCACCGACCACGGGGCGGCGTGGATGTACTCGCCGCTCCACGTCACCCGGGTGGCCCAGTACACCTTCAGGTCGTAGAACTCCCGGGTGCCCCGCTTGATGCCCACGGAATCCCCGCGCATCCGCACCTTCGGCTCCTTGCGCAGCACCACCTTGATGCCGCTGCGGGTGCGGAACCCGGCCTTCCCGGTCGTCACCGGCAGGGTCCGCAGCAGCCGGCCGTTGCGCCGCACGGTCATCCGGTGGGCGGCCGAATCGGTGACCGCCTCCACCCGGTCCCCGATCACCAGCCGCAGCGGCTCGGACGGCCCGCCGTGCCGGCCGTTGCCGAACTCCACCCCGTCCAGGCCGCTGCGCACCAGGATCACCGTGTGCGCGGGCCAGTACGCACGCGGCCGGTAGTGCAGGGTCTGCGCGTCCACCCAGTGCCAGGAGCCCTCCACCCGTGGCTCCGAGGTCACCCGCAGCGCCCGCTCCACCCGGGACCGCCCGTCCCGGTCGGCGGCGGGCACCGGATGGCTGAGGTCGGCCGTCAGGACCTGCCCGGCGCCGTACGTGCCGGAGCGCGGGCCGAAGGACACCGTCAGCCGGTCGTCGTCGGCCGCCGGGGCGGTCGCGAACGCCATCGTCGCCCCGACCGGCGTGCCCGCCCCGTTCTCGGCACCGACGTGCACCGTGTACGTCTCGCCCGCACGCAGCGGGTCGGTGGCCGACCAGCGCTGCCCGTCCGCGCTCAACTCGCCGCCCAGATGGCGCCCGTGGCCGTCCCGTACGGTCACCTCGCCGAGCACGCCCCGCCGGGCCAGCGCGATCTCGAACGGTCCGGCCGCGGAGGTCGGCGCGCCGTGGTCGAGCAGCGTGCGGGGGACACCGGCGGGCAGCGCCTCGGGCAGCAGGCGGCCGGCCCCGCCGACCGTGGCCAGGACCGTCTGCCGGCGCCAGCCGGGACACACCCCGGACCGGAACGCACCGACGGCGCACGGGGCGGCGGCCGGACTCCCCGCCCGGCCGCCGTCCGTGGCGAGCACCCGGCCGACCAGCACGGCCACCGGGGCGTTCGCGCCCCGATCGGGCTGCCCGCCGGGGGAGTTGCCGCTGCCCGGCGCCCGCCCGGGGGCTGCGGCGACGACCAGCAAGGCCCCCGTCACCGCGGCCGTCGCACTCCACACCCGCGCCCGTCGTACCCGCGTCCTGGTCACCGCTGCCCTCCCGGTTTCTGCCGCCGCCTGGAGAGCATCAGACCGGTTGCCGGGCCGAAAGGATGATCATGGACTCGGGTCTGCGGCCGAACGGGTCACCCAAGAGGACTCGGACGGAGCAGCCGCCGGGCCCGCGCGCCCGCCCGTGGTCAACACGGCGCCCGTCCGGAGCGGCGGCGGCTCACCCGGCCGGGTGGAACTCCCGTACCGGAGGGGGAAGTCGGGGCCATTGCCCTACGGATCGGGGCCGCGCGGGCCGAAGGGTACGGGCAGTCTCCGCGCAAGCCAGAGGGGTCCTCATGTCCGCAGTCAGACCGGCCCGGCCCGGCCGCCGCAGGTGCGCCGCGGTGCTCCTGCTCGCCTTCGCCCTCGTACCGCCGGGCGCGGTGCGGGCGGCGCCGGCGCCCGCGGCGCCCGATCCGGGGTTCGGGCGCGACGGCCGGGTGCTGACCGACCTGGCCGGTACCGAAGACGTGCAGGACCTCGCGGTGCAGGCCGACGGGCGGATCCTCACCGTGGGGACCCGTTGGGCGGCCGGCCGGCCGGGGGACTTCGCGGTGGTGCGGCACCGGCCGGACGGCGCCCTCGACCGCGGGTTCGGGACGGGCGGGGCCGCCCTCGCCGACCTCGGCGGCGACGACGTGGCGGACGGGGCGGCCGTGCAGCGGGACGGCCGGATCCTCGTGGTGGGCCGCAGCTCGGGGCCGGGCCGCGGGTGCTGCCGGTTCGCGGTGGCCCGGCTGTTGCCGGACGGGCGGCCGGACCCGGGGTTCGGTACCGGCGGGCGGGTGCTCGCCGCGTTCCCGGGCGGCACCGCGGAGGCCCATGCGGTGGCGGTGCGGCCGGACGGGCGGATCGTGGTCGCGGGGCGCGCCGGGCCGGACTTCGCGCTGCTCCGGCTGCGCGCCGACGGCACTCCGGACCCGGGGTTCGGGCACGGCGGGCGGGTGGTGACGGCCTTCCCGGGCGGCGGGGCGACGGCGTACGACCTGGTGCTGCTGCCGGACGGCGGGGTCGTCGCCGCCGGCCAGTCGGGTTTCGCCGCACCGGAGTTCGCCGCCGACTTCGCGCTGGCCCGCTACCGTGCCGACGGCCGGCTCGACCCCGCCTTCGGGACCGGCGGCCGCGTCACCACCGGCACCCCCGCCGAGGACGGCATCCGAGGCGTGGCCCTGCACCCCGACGGCCGGCTGATCGCCGCCGGGTACGCCGGCCCCGCGGAAGCGCTCCTGCGCTTCGGCCCGGACGGCCGCCCCGACCCGTCCTTCGGGCCGGCCGCCCGGCCCGCCCCCGCCGGGTCCGGACCGCCGTCCTTCTCCCGCGCGTACGACGTGGCGGTCGGTCCCGCCGGCCGGATCCTCACCGCCGGCCGCACCCCCGCCGGCTTCACCGTCACCCGCCACCGCCCCGACGGCCGCCCCAGCGGCCGACACACCCCCCCTCTGCCCCACGGCCCCTACGCGGAGGCCCGCGCGGTGACCCTCCTCCCCGACGGAACCGCCTACGCCGCCGGCCTCAGCGGCAACGACCGGGCCCTGTCACGGCACTTCGTGCCCGTGGCGGGGGCGGGGCGGAGCCTCGCGCCGGCACGTGCGGCACTGCCCGGCGCCCAGGTGCCGGGGGCCCGCGCGTGGGGGCCGCCCCGTGCCGCTCCGGCGCGCGGGGCTCCGCAGCGGCGGGGTCCGGCCGCTGCCGCCCCTGCGCGGGACGCCTCGTCGGCCGCCCCCGGGGGGCCGGCCCCCGCGGCTCCCGCGCAGGACGCCTCGTCGGGCGCGCCGGCGGAGAGCCCGTCCACCGGCGTTCCGGCCGTCGTCCCGGTGGCGGCGTACGCGCCCGGCGGGGCGGTGAGCGGGAGCCCCGTCCCCGGGATCGAAGGCTGGTGCCGGTACGCCCTGCCCGGCTGGCTGCGTGAACGGATGGGGCGAACGGGCTGACGGAGCGGGGCCGTGTGGCAAGCGATGCGGGGCGGAGCCCGGGGTAGGCGTGACAGGCCTGGTTAAAGCGCTCCGATGGGTGCCTTAAGCCGAGCTCAAGAACCGTGGCCGGGGCACCGGTTCGGGCTGATGTCCGAATTGTGGTCGCTAGCGTGCTGTCCGGTCCTCCACCCCCGTACCGCAGAGGCAGGCACGTCATGGGCAGCAATTCACACCGTCGCAGGGCGAGCGGCACCGCGAAGGCGGTGGGGGCCGTGGCGGTCGCCGCGGCCGTCGGCGGCGTTGCCGTCGCGCTCACCGGGACCGCGCAGGCCGCCTCCGTCGGCGCCGCCTTCACCCGGGCGAGCAGCTGGGGCACCGGCTACACCGGCCAGTACGTCATCACCAACCGCGGCGACGAGCCGCTCACCGACTGGACGCTGGAGTTCGACCTCCCGGCCGGCACCGCGCTCGCCTCGCTCTGGAACGGCGAGAAGACCGTCAAGGGGAGCCACGTCACCGTCCGCCCGGCGCAGTGGGACCGGCAGGGCATCGCCCCCGGCGCCTCCGTGACCGTCGGCTTCGTCACCTCCGCCGAGCGCGCGCCCGGCAGCCCGACCGGCTGCCGCATCAACAAGGTGAAGTGCTCCGCCGGATCCGGCAGCACCCCCGAACCCGGCGGCCGCCCCACCACGAAGCCGACCGCCACGGTCCAGCCGACCGTCAAGCCGACCGCGAAGCCGACCGTCAGGCCGACCACCGAGCCCACCGCGAAGCCCACCGCCACCCCGACCCGGCCCTCCGGCGGCGGGAAGTCCGCCGGCTTCGCCCCGTACGTCGACACCTCGCTCCACCCGGCGTTCGACCTGCTCGGCACCGCCGCGCAGACCGGCGTCAAGGAGTTCAACCTCGCCTTCGTCACCTCCGGCGGCGGCTGCACCCCGCGCTGGGGCGGCGTCACCGACCTCGCCTCGGACCGGGTCGCCTCGCAGATCGGGGCGCTGCGCGCCAAGGGCGGCGACGTCCGGGTCTCCTTCGGCGGCGCCGCCGGCTCCGAACTCGGCCTGGCCTGCACCTCCGCCGCCGAGCTGGCCGCCGCGTACGGCAAGGTCGTCGAGACCTACGGGCTCACCAAGGCCGACTTCGACATCGAGGGCGCGGCGCTGCCCGACACCGCCGCCAACACCCGCCGGGCGCAGGCCATCGCCCTCCTGCAGAAGAAGCACCCGGGCCTCGACGTCTCCTTCACCCTCCCCGTGATGCCCGAGGGTCTCACCCAGCCCGGCATCGACCTGCTCGCCGACGCCCGGCGCAACGGAGTGAGGATCTCCGCCGTCAACATCATGGCGATGGACTACGGCCCCGCGTACAGCGGGGACATGGGCGGGTACGCCATCCAGGCCGCGACCGCGACCCAGGCCCAGGTCAAGAGCGTGCTCGGGCTGTCCGACACGGCCGCCTGGAAGACCGTGGCGGTCACCCCGATGATCGGCGTCAACGACGTCACGACCGAGGTGTTCACCGTCGAGGACGCAGGACAGCTGACGGCCTTCGCCCGCAGCAAGGGCCTCGCCTGGCTCTCCATGTGGTCCGGTGCCCGCGACCGGCAGTGCCCCGGCGGCGCCAAGAACCAGGCCGACGCCACCTGCTCCTCGATACTCCAGGCCCCGCTCGCCTTCACCAAGGCCTTCGCCGCCCGCGGCTGAGGCACCCGCCCGCGGGGCGCCCCGTCACGAGGGGGCGCCCCGCAATCACTCCGTGCACAGGTGTTCCCTTGGGCACGCCCCGCCTCCTACGGTCTGTCCAGCACGTTCCGGATCAGGAGGCAGCGAAGTGGCGCAGGACCTGGACATCGAAGAGCTCGTGGCCGCGATGAGGGCGGTCGACACGGCGGCCGGGCTGCTCGACGAGGCGCTCGCCGTGTACGAAGGCCGCGGCCTCCAGCGCACCGGCGACGACTTCAAGGTGGCCGGCGGCGCCGTGCAGACCCTCCAGGGCGCCGAGGAGATGGCCCGCGGCACCCGCCGGTTCCTCGCCGAACTCGCCCAGGTCACCGGCTACGCCACCGCCGGCCTCGGCGACCGCGCCCACCCGAGGCTCGCGCAGGCGCGCACCGGGTACGCCGGGGTGTCCGGCGGCGGCGCCCGCATGGCCCGCCCGCTGCTCGGCCAGACCGTCGAAGCGCTGCACCTGCTGCTCGCCACGGGCTTCTTCGACGCGGAGTTCACCGCCGGCGTCGAGCAGGTCCTCAGGGCGGAGCGGGCCACCTACCCGGACCCGTCCACGTTCCGCATCCCGGCCGGCGCGGACCGCTGAGGCAGCGGCCCTCACGCCCCGCCGTCCGCCCCCCGCTCCCCGGCCGGCGCGTCCGGCCACACCCCGATGTGGTCCTGCTCCAGTTCCAGCATCACCCGGTGCTCCATGGCGAGCGCCGCGGTGTACTCGGCGGGCAGCTGGAGCCGGCCCGCCCGGTCGAGCATCGCGTACTCGCGGGCCACCAGCGACTCCTGGCCCTGCGCGTCCACCTCCGTACGCCGCAGCACCTCCGAGGACGTACGGCCGTCGCGGATCGCGACCGTGCGGCGGACCTCGTCGGCGACCGCCTGGTCGTGCGTGACGATCACGATCGTCGTGCCCAGCTCCTCGTTGGCCCGGCGGAACGCCGCGAACACCTGCTCGCCGGTCGCCGAGTCCAGCTCGCCCGTCGGCTCGTCCGCCAGCAGCACCGCGGGGCTGTTGGCGAGGGCGACCGCGATCGCCACCCGCTGCTGCTGCCCGCCGGACAGCTGCACCGGCCGCCGGTCCGCGCACTCGCCGACGCCCAGCATCGACAGCAGCTCCCGGGCCCGCTCCGCCATCGCCGCCTTCCGCGGCCGCCCCCGGCCCCGCAACTGCATCGGCAGCGCCACGTTCTGGGCGGCCGTCAGGTACGGCAGCAGGTTGCGGGCCGTCTGCTGCCAGACGAAGCCGACCACCTCGCGCCGGTACGCCAGCCGCGCCTTCGCGTCCATGGCCAGCAGGTCCCGGCCCGCGACCTTCGCCGCCCCGGCCGTCGGCACGTCCAGCCCCGCCAGGATGTTCATCAAGGTCGACTTGCCGCTGCCGGACGCCCCGACCAGCGCCATCAGCTCGCCGTCCTGCACCAGCAGGTCGAGCCCCTGGAGCGCCTGCACCTCCACCCCGTCGGTGGTGAAGATGCGCACCAGCCGGTCGCAGGCGATCAGCGCGTCATGACCGTACGAGGGCCGGTCCCGCCGGGCCGCCGCCCGCCGCTCCAGCTCGCCGAGGCTCGGCTGCACGGCCGCCGTGGTGTCTGTCATCGTCCGTCTCCTGCTCTGAGTTCCGTGATCGATCCGCGGCGGCCCGCCCACCAGGCCTGGCCGGCGGCCACCGCGCCCGCCAGCAGCACCACCGCGGCCGCCGGCAGCAGCAGCGACCAGGCGTCGGCCCGCAGACCGGCGCCGTCCACGGAGACCGCCCCGCCCGGCGCGGCGGCCAGCGCCAGACGCGGCAGGTCGATGCCCGGTGCGAGCAGCGCCACCGTGGCCCAGCCCACCAGCAGCCCGCCGCCGGCCGCCAGCAGCGCCTGCGGGAGTGCCTCCAGGCCCAGCAGCCGCCGGCCCTGGCGGGTGGTCAGGCCCATCGTCCGCAGCCGGGCCAGCAGCGCCGTGCGCTCCCGGGCCGACTGCAGCAGCGCCAGCACCAGCGCGATCACCCCGAACCCGGCCCCCGCGAGGGCCGCGGCCGCATAGATCCGGGTGGCGCCCACCTGGAGCGGAGAGTCCGTCAGCGCCGCCCGGGCCTCGCTGCGCACCCGTACCGCGAGGTCCGCACCGGGCGCCCCGGCCGCCGCCCGCAGCGCCCCGGCCGACAGGCCGGAGCCGGTCACCAGCAGGGCCGTCGGCGGCTGCGGCTTCAACCGGGCCGCGTCCACCAGCAGGAACCCGGACCGGGGCGCGGCCGGCGTGTGCGGCCGCACCTCGGCCACCCGTACGGTGACGTCCCGGCCCTGCAGGCGGAGCGTGCGCGTCCCGCGGCCCAGCCGCTCCGCCACGTCGGGGGAGGCGACCGCGTGCAGCACCTCGCCGGTGCCGCCGAGCGCCCCGGCCGGGAACGCCCCGATGCCGACCCGCGCGGACAGCGCCGCGTACGGCTGCGGTTCGACGGCGATGACGGTCAGCGGCCGGTTCTCGGTGATCCCGCCGCCGCGGTACAGGCGGGCGGTGCGCTCCACCCGGACCGCCGTCACCGCGCGGACCCCCGGCGCGCCCCGCAGTGCCTGGTCGGTGCCCGCAGGCAGGGCGACGCCCTCGCCGGACGAGGAGACCAGGGCGTCCGCGCCGGTCGACAGCAGCGCCGCCCGGTCCCGGGTGTCGGCGATGCCGGCGAGTACCGACCCGCCGAACGCGGCCGTGGTCAGCGCGATCAGCAGCGCCAGCACCGGCAGCGCGCCGGTGGCCGCGGACCGGCCGGCCCGCGCCAGCGACAGGAAGGCGATCGCGCCGCGCAGCCGGCCGGCCGGACCGGCCAGCAGCCGCAGCGGCAGCGGGTACAGCCGTACCAGCACCAGCGCGGCGATCAGGCCGACCAGCACCGGCGAGGCCGTCACCAGCAGGTCCCCGCCGTCCGCGCCGCGCCGCCGGAGCGCGGCGACCGACCCGGCGGCCAGGACCAGCACGGTCAGTTCGGCGACCAGGCGGCGCCGGCCGGGCCGGGCCCGCACCAGGTCCTCGCGGCCGCCGCGGGGCTGCGGCCGGCGGTGCCGCACCGCGGCCCGCAGCGGCAGCACCGCGCAGGCCAGCACGGCCACGGCGGCAGCGCCGAGGACAGCGGGCAGCAGCCGCGCCCCGGGCACCAGCAGGACCGCCGCCAGCAGGCCGAGGCCCGCCGCGGGCAGTGCGACCACCGCGGTCTCGCCGAGCAGCCGGCCGGCGATCCCGGCGAGCGAGCCGCCACGCGAACGCAGCAGGGCCAGTTCGGCGTTGCGCCGGGTCAGCGCCAGGCCGCCGGCCATCGCCAGCACCACCGCGGCCACGGCCGCGATGCCGAACACGGCCACGCCCACCAGCCGTCCGATCGCCGTGCGCAGCGCGACGTGGTCGGCGAGGACCTCCTCCAGGCCGGTGGACACCACCGCGGTGTCGTCGGCCAGTCCCCGCATCCGCAGCAGTTCGGGTCCGCCCTCCAGCGAGGCCAGGCGGTCGAGCAGGGCGTCGGTGTCCCGGCCGGTCAGCCGGCCGCCGTCGGGCGCGAAGTGCCAGTACCGCTCCGGCATGGCCACCAGGTCGCCGGCCAGCAGGGCCGGCGCGGCGTCCGGGGCGATCAGCAGGCCGCCCTCCCAGTAGAGGGCCGGGGGTTCGCTGCCCGGCAGGACACGCAGTCCGGGCGTCCGTAGCAGCGGCTCGGCCGACCAGTACGACCGGGCGGGCTGTTGCGGGCGGACCACGCCGGTGATCCGTACGGTCATCAGCGGGTCCGGGACGCTGCCGAAGCGCACCACCGAACCGGCCTTCAGGCGCAGGGCGCGGGCCGTTTCCTCGGTGACCGCGGCCTCCAGCTCCCTGGTCCCGGCGGTCACCGTGGCCCCGCCGGCCGGCAGCCGGCCCGAGCGGACCACGGAGTGCGCGGCCAGGTCGGACTGGGCGAAGAACGTGAAGCGGGGCGGCACCCCGTTCGGCCGCGGCAGCCAGGAGTCGGCGGCCGTCAGCGCCCCGCGGCTGCGCACCCCGTACGCCGACTGCCGTGGGTCCGCGCGCAGCGGGGCGGGGAGCGCGGCGAGCGCCGCCCGGTAGGTCTGCGCGAGCGGCGCGGGCCGCAGCCCGTCCTCGCGGGCCGACATCGGGAGATCCGGCCTGAGCTGCGGCGACACCAGCTTCAGCGCGCTCGTGTCCGGCCGGGCGCCGGCGATCTCCCGCCGCAGCCCGTCGGTCTCGTACGCGTCCACGGCGCGCGGCAGCACGGCCGCGAGGAACGCGGACACCAGCACCAGGACGGCGAAGGCGAGGGCCGCGCCCGGAGCGGACACCAGCCGGGTCCGCACCCAGGGCGCCACGGTCCGCGCCCGGCGGGTGCCGCCGGGAGGGGGCGGGGTTCGGTCGGCCATCTCAGTTCTCCCCCTGGTGGCGGAGCGACACCGCCGGATCGGTGCGGCGGACCGCGACGGCGGCGGTGAGCAGCAGCGGCACCGCCGCGACCCCCGCCAGGAGCAGCGCCACCTGGGACACCGGCAGTTCGACGAGGACCTCGGGCACCGGCGCGGCCGCCTGTGCGGTCAGCACCACCAGCGGGACCACCGCCCGGGCCAGCGCGGTGCCCAGCGCCGTGCCGGCCAGCAGTCCGAGCGCGATCAGCACGCCCTGCTCGGCGGCCACCATCCGGGCCAGGCCCCGCTGCGGCGCGCCCAGCGCCCGCAGCACGGCGATCTCGGCGGAACGTTCCCGCAGTGAACCGGCCGCGCTCACCGCGAACCCGACCGCGGCCAGCAGCGCGGCGGCCACCGCCACGGCCAGCAGCGCGGCCCGCGGTCCGGCGCCGAGCGGATCGCCCAGCAGACCGGCGGCGGTCTCCGCACGGACGAGCACCTGACCGGGCTCGGTGCCGGGGCGGGCCCGCAGCACCTCGGCGAGGTCCGCGGAGGCGCCGGGCGCCGCGCTCAGCCACCACTCGGTGGCCGGAAGCGGGGTGCCCGCCTTGCGCAGCAGCGCGGCGTTGACGGCCCGCAGGTCCAGCAGCAGCGCGCCGCCGTCGGCCGCCGCCGGGGCGGCCGCGGAGTCCGTGGCGCCAAGACCTCCGGTGGGCAGCTCGCGGACCGCGCGGACGACCTTGACCCGCAGGCTCTGCCCGGCGAGTTCGACGTCGACGTCCTGGCCCGGCCGGGCACCGGAGGCCCGCAGGAACGCATCGGTGGCGACGGCCGCGATCTGTCCGTCGCCGGCCGGCCGCTCCAGGTCGAAGCGGACCGCGAACCGGGCGCCGGTCCGCGGTTCCGAACCGGTCTGGTACGCCATGTCCAGCAGCGCCGCGGCGGACGAGGCGCCCGGCTCCAGCCGGAGCTCGGCACTGCCCTCGCCGAGGACGTTGCTCGTGACGACGCCCTGCCACTTCAGACCCGGCAGGGCGGTGAGCGGACGGAGCCCGCCGGCCGGTCCGGCGGCCAGCAGCCGCTCCACGCGCAGCCGGTGGAACTCGGTGTCCTGCTCCGGGCCGGCGGAGGCCAGCCGCAGCCCGGTCAGCTCCAGCGTGCCCGGCCCGGCCTTCCGGCCGGCACCCGCGCCGGCCGCGCCCAGGTCGACGGTGACCCGGTGCGGGCGTCCGTCGACCGGTACCCTCCCGGCCTCCACCCGGTGGCTCAGCCCGTGCCCGTCGGTCAGCAGCAGGGCGACCTCCGACACCAGCCCGGACGGGGACCGGCCGCCCGGCTTCCCGTCGGCGGACAGGCGTACGTCGACGGCCAGCTGCCGGGTGCCGGCGGGCAGCGGCAGCACCGGCCGGACCTGCCGCGCGTCGGGCGCGACCGCCCGCAGCACTGCGTCCGGGTGCCCGCCCGCCAGGTCCGGGCGCAGCAGCAGACCCTCCTGCGCGTGCGCCGTGTCCAGGGCGACGACGGTGCCGGTGCGGCTGCCGGGCAGCCCGACGGACGCCCGGTGGGCGGGCGCGACGGCCCGCACGCCCGGCGCGGCCGCGTACTCCCCGGCGCGGCCGAGACCGCCGGGACGCGCGTCGAGGACCCGTACCGAGGCGCCGGTGCGGAAGTCGGCCTGGTCGCGCTGCGAACGGTCCCACGAGGCGCCCTGCCCGATGGCCAGCATGCCCATCGACACGGCGAGCACCAGCAGCAGCACCGGGCCGGCGCCGCGCAGCGGGCGGCGGCTGAACTGCCAGCCCGCCAGCGCCGTCACCAGCCCGCGGCCGCCGGCGGCCCGCCGCTCGGCCAGCCGGGCGGCCGGCGGCAGCAGCCGCAGCGTCACGACCGTGCCCGCCAGCAGCGCCAGTGCGGGCGCCGCGACCAGCAGCGGGTCCACCCCGAGGTCGCCCTCGCGGTCACCGCTCAGCACCCCGCTGCCGGTCTGCCGCTGCAACTGCCAGTAGGCGACGCCCGCGACGAGGAGCAGCGCCACATCGGCACCGGCCCGGACCGGCCCCGGCAGCGAGCCGCCGCGCATCCGCCGCAGTCGTACCGTCGCCCCGGCGGCGGCCAGCGCCGGCGAGACCACGGCCACCGCACAGCATGCGGCCACGCCGGCGGCCACCAGCCACACCGGCCACGGCGGCACCGCGCCCAGCCGGAGGCCGGATGCGGAACCCAGGGCACTGGGCGCGAACCGGCCCGCCAGCGGTCCCGCGGCCAGCGGGGCGACGACCGCCGCCGGCACCGCCAGCAGCAGCGCCTCCACCGCTGCCAGACCCGCGATCCGCCCGCGCGAGGCCCCGCGGGCCCGCAGCAGACTCGTTTCGCCGGACCGTTCCACGCTGAGCAGCCGCGCCACCAGCAGCAGTGCGTACCCGGCGAGCAGCACCAGCTGCACCGCCACCATCAGCAGCGTGGAACGGGCCACCAGCAGGGCCTGCTCGGTGCGCTCCAGCACCACGGGCAGACCGGTGACCGACGTCGACTTGCCGGCGAACGCGGGGTCCGCGTCGAGCCGTTCCGGCCCGCGGACCGCGGCGGCCTTCAGCGCGCCGATCCGGTCGGTGGTCAGGCCCGCGAAGTCGGCGGTGGCCAGCCAGCCGGTGCTGCCCTCCGCGACCCGGCCCGGCGCCAGCGCCGACGGATCGGCGAGCAGCGGCCCGTAGGTGGTGAACACCAGCTTGCGCATGCCGCGCCCGCCGACCGGATCCAGCTGCCAGTACGGATCGGCGGTGTCGGCCGCCTTGTAGACGCCGGTGACCTGGACGGTCAGGGGGCCGCCGGAGAGCCGGTCGGTGAGCGAGATCCGGGCGCCCGGCCGGACCTTCAGCAGGTCCGCGGCGACCGCGGGCAGCGCCACCGGCACCGGCTGCCGGCGGTCCGCCGGCGCCGGCCCGGGCAGCGCGCCCGCCACCAGGACGACCCGGGACCGGTCGAGCGCGGCCAGGTGCGTCAGGTCCGGGTCGCCCGTGCGGTCGGAGGCGGCCCGCAGGGAGCGCGGCAGGGCGTACGGGCCCGAGCGCTCCATCTTCCGCAGCGTGACGGGCAGTCCGGCGAAGGTCTCCCGGGCGCCGCGCTCGGCGGCCTGCTGCGCCGCGTCCCGGCGCGGCCCGGCGACGTCCGCGGTGACGACCAGCGCCGCCGCGGCGGCGGCCCGGCCGCGCAGGGTCTCGCGCAGCGCGGCGTCGCCCACGGAACCGGAGAAGGCGGCCAGGGCCGCGAGCACACACGTCGTCAGCAGTACGGCGAGCAGCGCGGCGGCGAGCAGCAGCCGGTGCGCTCCCGCACGCAGAAAGATGAACCCCGTCACGAACTACCAGCCCCCGTACCATGCCCCGCTCGGTACGGCTTTCTATCAGGAATCCGTTCTGTGCAACATCCCATCCGATAACCGGAATGTCACCCTGTAGGCCCGGATCGTTGCCCCCGGCGCGGGCGCCTGCCCATACTGGGCGCCGACCGAGGGACGTACGGGGGAGCACCAGCGATGACGGAGCACACGGTCCGGCCGGACATGCACACGGACCCGGCGGACGGGGCCGGGCCGGGCCCGGAGGGACGCGGCGGCGCGGACGGCAGCGCCATGGTCACGGTGACGGACCTGCACCGCTCGTACGGCAGCGGGCCGGCGGCGGTGCACGCACTGCGCGGGGTCTCGTTCGAGATCGGACGCGGCGAACTGGTCGCGCTCAAGGGCCGCTCGGGCTCCGGCAAGACCACGCTGCTCAACCTGGTCGGCGGGCTGGACACCGCGGACAGCGGGCGGATCGTGATCGACGGCACCGAGCTGACCGGCCTCGGCGAGGACGGACTGCTGGCGCTGCGCCGGGACCGGATCGGGTTCATCTTCCAGGGCTTCGGCCTCATCCCCATCCTCACCGCGGCCGAGAACGTCGGCGTGCCGCTGCGGCTGCGCAAGGCCGATCCGCGGGAGCGCGACGAACGGGTCGCGCTCCTGCTGGAGTTGGTCGGCCTCGGTGACCACGCCGCGCAGCGGCCCGACGAACTCTCCGGCGGCCAGCAGCAGCGCGTGGCCATCGCCCGCGCCCTCGCCAACCGGCCCAAGCTGCTGATCGCCGACGAGCCGACCGGGCAGCTCGACGCGCAGACCGGGCTCGCGGTCATGGAGCTGCTGCGCTCGGTGGTCCGCAGCGAGGGGACCACGGCGCTCGTCGCCACCCACGATCCGCAGCTGCTGGGGCTGGCCGACCGGGTGCTGGAGCTGAGGGACGGGGAGATCGGCGAGACGAGCGCGGTGGGGGCGGGCACGGCGGGCTGAGGCTCCGGTATCCGCACCACGAATCAAACAAGATCCAACATCGCCGGAGCGGCCCGGCAGGCCGCCCGGTCAGTGGGACGACGGTGCCGCCGGGGCCACGGGTGCTGCCGGGGCCGCCGCCCTGGTCGTCGCCGGGGCGACGACCAGTTCGCCCACCGCCTCCGCCAGCACCTCCCGGGCCGTCTCGGGCAGGGCCTCGTCCGTCACGAACCAGTCCGCCTCCGTCAGCGCGGCGAAACCGCTGAGGCCCACCACGCCCCACTTGCTGTGGTCGGCCACCACGACCGTCCGGCGGGCCGAGGCGACCAGGGCCCGGTTGGTCTGCGCCTCCGCGAGGTTGGGTGTGGTCAGCCCGGCCCGCTCCGACACGCCGTGCGCGCCGAGGACCAGCAGGTCGGCGTGGAGCGAGCCGATCACCAGATCGGCCAGCGGGCCCACGAGGGCGGCCGAGGGGGTGGGGGAGCCTCCGGTCAGCAGCAGGGTGGGCGCTCCGGTGCCGGGCTCGCGGGCGGCGCCGCGGACCAGGTCGGCGACCGGCAGCGAGTTGGTCACGATCGTCAGGTCCGGTACGCCTGCCGCCAGCAGCCTGGCGGCCACCGCGTGCGCGGTGGTGCCGGCCGAGACCGCCACCACGCTGCCCGGCTCCACCAGGGCCGCCGCCGCGTCGGCGATCGCGGCCTTCGCGTCCTCCTGGAGGCCCGACTTGGCTTCGAAGTCCGGCTCCTCGCCACGGGCCGCGGATCCCGTGGCGACCGCACCGCCGTAGACCTTCTCCACCGCACCGCGGCGGGCCAGCGCGTCGAGGTCGCGGCGGACGGTCATGTCCGAGACGCCCAGCTGCTCGACCAGCTCCGCCACCCGCACCGCGCCGTCGCGCCGGACCGCCGCGAGGATGAAGGCCCTGCGCTGGTGGGCCAGTTGCGCCGGCTGCTCGGCCACGGATGCCTCCTGGGGTTCGCCTCAACCTAACACGATCGATTCTGTTGAATTCTATGTGATGTTGTTTATTCTTGGCGGGTGAAGAAGAGCATCACGAAACTCGCCGACGGTCGTGAGCTGATCTACTACGACTCCGCCGCGGACGCCGTACGCAACGCTCCCGACCTGCGCCCCCTCGACCCCGTCCGCAGCAGCCCCGAGCTGCGCCGCGACGAGGCCACCGGTGACTGGATCACCATCGCCTCGCACCGGCAGGGCCGTACTCACCTGCCGCCCGCCGACGCCTGCCCGCTGTGCCCCACCCGGCCCGGACGGCCCAGCGAGATCCCCGACGCCGACTACGAGGTCGTCGTCTTCGAGAACCGCTTCCCCTCCCTCTCCGGGGCCGCCGGCCGCTGCGAGGTGGTCTGCTTCACCCCCGAACACGACGGCGGCTTCGCGGGCCTCACCCCCGGGCGGGCCCGGCTCGTGCTCGACGCGTGGACCGACCGCACCGCCGAACTCGGCGCGCTGCCGGGGGTGGAGCAGGTCTACTGCTTCGAGAACCGCGGCGCCGAGATCGGCGTGACGCTCAGTCATCCGCACGGCCAGGTCTACGCGTTCCCCTTCGTCACCCCGCGCACCGCCAAGATGACCGCCGCGGCCGCCGCGCACCGCGCCGCCACCGGCGGCAACCTCTTCGAAGACCTGCTTGCCGCCGCCCGCAACGCCCCCGAGCGCATCGTGGCTGCCGGCGAGCACTGGACCGCCTTCGTCCCGTACGCCGCCCGCTGGCCGTACGAGGTCCACCTGTACCCGCACCGCCGGGTCCCCGACCTCACCCGTCTGAACGAGGCCGAGCGGGCCGAATTCCCCCACCTCTACCTGGACTTGCTGCGCCGCTTCGACCGGCTGTTCACCGGACCGGGCGCCGCTGCCGGTGCCCGGCCCACCCCGTACATCTCCGCCTGGCACCAGGCGCCCCGCCACGGCGGCGGGGAACTCGCCCTGCACCTGGAGCTGTTCACGGTCCGGCGGGCCGCCGACAAGCTGAAGGTGCTGGCGGGCGCGGAGTCCGGCGCGGAGGCCTTCATCAACGACATCAGCCCCGAGACCGCCGCCGCCCGCCTGCGCGAGGCCCTCGCATGAGCCTGCCCGCCGCCACCGGCGCCGCGTTCCGGCAGGTCTTCGGCGAGCCGCCGGCCGGTGTGTGGGCCGCCCCCGGCCGGATCAACCTCATCGGCGAACACACCGACTACAACGACGGGTTCGCCCTCCCGATGGCGCTGCCGCAGACCACCGTGGTGGCGGTCCGGCCCCGCACCGACGGGCTGCTGCGCCTGCACAGCACCCGTGGCGACGGCCGCGTCACCGTACTCGACACGGAGGCACTCGCACCGGGTGCGGCCGACGGCTGGGCCCGCTATCCGGCCGGGGTGCTGTGGGCCCTGCGGGAGGCCGGCCATCCGGTCGGCGGCCTCGACCTGCACGTCGACAGCACCGTGCCCGCCGGCGCCGGGCTGTCCTCCTCCGCGGCCCTCGAATGCGCCGTCGCCCTCGCCTGCGACGATCTCCACACTCTCGGCCTGCCGCGGACCGAGCTGGCCGGGCTGGCGCAGCGCGCGGAGAACGCCTTCGCGGGCGTGCCCTGCGGGATCATGGACCAGATCGCGTCCCTCTGCTGCACGGAGGGGGCCGCCCTGCACCTGGACAGCCGCAGCCTCGCGCTGCGGCAGGTGCCGTTCGACCTCGCCGCCGAGGGCCTCGGCCTGCTCGTCATCGACACCCGCGTCAGCCACGACCTCGGCGACGGGGCGTACGCGGCACTGCGGGCCGGATGCGAGCGCGCGGCCGGCCTCCTCGGGCTGCCCGCCCTGCGCGACCTGCCGCCGGGCGACCTGCCCCCGGCCCTCGGCGCACTGCCGCCCGAACTGGTTCCCCTGGTACGGCACGTGGTGACGGAGAACGCCCGCGTCGGCGAAGCCGTCGCCCTGCTGTCCGCGGGCCGCGCCGCCGACCTGGGCCCCGTCCTCACCGCCGGCCACGCCTCGCTCCGCGACGACTACCGGGTCTCCTGCCCGGAAACCGACCTGGCAGTGTCCGCGGCCCTCGCCGCCGGCGCCCTGGGCGCCCGCATGACCGGCGGCGGCTTCGGCGGCTCGGTCATCGCCCTCACCCCCGCCGAAGCGGCCGGGACCGTCACCCGCGCGGTGACCGGGGCCTTCGCCCGAGCCGGCCACCGCCCCCCGGCGGTCCTCCGCGCCACCGCCGCCCCCGGGGCGCACCGGGCCGCACCGGCCGGCTGACGCACGGCCGGCTGACGCACGGCCGGCTGACGCACGGCCGGCGCCAGGATCCGACCGGGCCGCGTCCCGGGGGCGACCTGGCGCCGACCCGTCCGCGCCCGGGGCCGCCGGTTGGGTGGACCGCACCGACGCATCCACCACCCGAGGGGGCAACCGCCGTGCTGCCGACCGACTCCGTGCGTCCGCCGGCCATGGATCCGCGGACCGTCCTGCTGACCCGCATCAGCGCGTACATCGACCGCCACCTGGGCGACCCGGACCTGGGCCCGGCGGCCATCGCCGCCCACCACCACCTGTCCGTGCGGGCCCTCCACCTGCTCTTCCGCGGGGCTCCGGACACCGTGGCCGCGACCATCCGGCGCCGCCGCCTGGAGCACTGCCGCGCCGACCTGGCCGACCCCGCGATGAGCCACCGCACCATCGGCGAGACCGCCCTGCGCTGGGGCTTCCGGCACCAGGCCGACTTCAGCCGCGCCTTCCGGCGGGCCTACGGGACCGCCCCGCGCGAGATCAGGCCCGACGCTCCGAAGGCGTGCACCCGCTGCCAAAGACAGGCGTCACCCTCCCACGGCACAGTGAAGCCACAGCAAACCGGAAGCAATGGGGAGGAATCATGAACAAGCGTCTTGCCGCCCTGGCCGTGGCCGCCGCGGCCGTGGTCGGCCTGGCCGCCCCGACGGCCACCGCGACCGCCGCCGGCCGCACCTCGGGCGCGGCCACCACCGTCACCCGGACGGCGGGCCCGTCGGACGTCCGCTGGTACAGCGGCGGCGACTTCGAGGCCAAGGCGTACTCGGACTGCGGCGGCGGCTCGTGCTTCTTCCAGAACGCGGGCGGCGGGGGCTGGCTGTGGATCGTGCCCAGCTGCGGGCACCACGTGGTCCCGTCCTGGTTCGACGACCGCGCCAGCTCCGCGTGGAACCGCACGCCCACCCGCATCCACATCTACAGCGGCGGCAACTACACCGGCTACATGGGCACGGTCCCCGGCTGGTTCCAGGGCGGCCTGGCCGCCGCCCACAACGACCGCATGAGCTCCGTCTTCGCCGACTGCTGACCCGCAGGGACGCCGGCCGGCAGGGACGCCGGCCGGCAGGACCGCGGGGCAACGGGCGGGCCCGCGCGCCGGGGTACGGACACCCGGCGCGCGAGCCCAGGTCCGGCAGACGCCCGCGTCCGGCCGCCGGAGGGCCCGATTCAGCTCAGGGTGCGCAGCGACCGCGGGTCGTACGGGGACAGGTCCTCGAAGCGGCCGGCGAGCACCTTGGCCGCCCACCGGGGGTCCTGGAGCAGCGCCCGGCCGACGGCGACCATGTCGAACTCGTCCCGCTCCATCCGGTCGAGCAGTTCGTCGATCCCGTTGAGCGGAGCGCCCTCGCCCGCGAACGCGCGGATGAAGTCCCCGTCGAGGCCGACCGACCCGACCGTGATGGCCGGCTTGCCCGTCAGCTTCTTCGTCCAGCCCGCCAGGTTCAGATCGGACCCCTCGAACTCCGGTATCCAGTAACGCCGGGTCGACGCGTGGAAGGCGTCCACACCGGCGGCGGCAAGCGGGCCCAGGATCGACTCCAGCTCCTGCGGACTCTCCGCCAGCCGCGCGTCGTACGCCTCCTGCTTCCACTGCGAGTAGCGGAAGACGACGGGGAACTCCGGCGACACGGCCGCCCGGACCGCCGCCACGATCTCCGCCGCGAACGCCGCCCGCGCCACCGGGTCGCCGCCGTACGCGTCGGTGCGGCGGTTCGTGCCCGACCACAGGAACTGGTCGATGAGGTAGCCGTGCGCACCGTGCAGCTCGACCCCGTCGAACCCGATCCGCTCGGCCGCGGCAGCCGCCTCCGCGAAGGCCCCGATCACCTCGTCCAGGTCGGTGCGCGTCATCGCCCGCCCGGCGCCCTCGGTGCCGTCCAGCCGCAGGCCCGACGGACCGACCGCGGGGGCGTCGGCGAACGGCGGCTGGCCCTGCTCGCGGACCATGCCGATGTGCCACAGCTGCGGAACGATCGTCCCGCCCGCCGCGTGCACGGCCTCGGCCACCTTCGCCCATCCCGCCAGCTGCTCCTCGCCGTGGAACCGCGGCACCCGGTCGCTCTGCCCGGCCGAGGCGTGACCGACGTACGTGCCCTCGGTGACGACGAGGCCCACGCCGGCGGCGGCGCGGCGGGCGTAGTAGCCGGCCACGTCCTCGCCGGGGACGCCGCCCGGCGAGAACATGCGCGTCATCGGCGCCATGGCGATGCGGTTGGGGACGGTCAGCCCGTTCAGGGTGAGGGGGCGGGACAGGATCTCGGCCGCGCGCGAGGCGGCGGGCGCAGTGACGCTCACGAGGGGTGCTCCTCTGTGGAACCGGATGTCGGGGCGTGGGGGGCGGTACCGGGCACGCGTCCCGGGCCGGGCCGCGTGCGCAGTAGGCGACAGCCGCCGGGAGCGCCCCGGCATTCCGCCCCGGCCCGCCCCGGCGCTGTGATCCCGGCCACTCCCCGGGCCGTACCGCCCGACCGGAACCGGTACGCGGTGGCCGGATAGCATCGGCGAGTCCGACGATCTTGGAGGCCGCACCGTGAGCGCACCGCCGCACTTCCTCGTCCTGCCCGGCTACGAGGGTTCCGGGCCGGAGCACTGGCAGAGCCGCTGGGAGGCCGCCGACCCCGCCTTCCTGCGCGTGGAGCAGGCCGACTGGGACCGCCCGGCGCTCCCGGACTGGCTGGACGCGCTCGACGGGGCGCTCGCCGCCGCCCCCGACGGCCCCGTCGTCCTGGTCGCCCACAGCCTGGGCTGCGTCCTCGCCGTCCACTGGGCCGTCGAGCGCGCCGGGCGGGCCGGGCGGACCGTGACCGGTGCGCTGCTGGTCGCGCCCCCCGACATCGAGAACGCCGGCGTGGCCGCCCTCGACGGCTTCTGCCCGGTCCCGCGCAGGCCGCTGCCGTTCCCCGCCCTCGTCGTCGCCAGTTCGGACGACCCGTGGTGCCCGGCCGGGCGCGCGGCGGAGTTCGCGGCCGCCTGGGGCGCGCAGCTCGTCGTGGCCGGCGCCCACGGACACCTCAACTCGGCCTCCGGACTGGGCGACTGGCCCGCGGGCCGGGACCTCCTCGCCCGGCTGCACGGCTGACGGCCGCGGAACCGGGAGGCCCGCGTGCAGCAAGAGAGTGAGACCGGCAGCCCCGCCACCGTGCTCGTCGTCGACGGCGCCAACGTCGTCGGATCGGTCCCCGACGGCTGGTGGCGCGACCGCAAGGCGGCCGTCGAACGGCTCCGCGACCGGCTCGCCGAACGGCAGCAGGGTGAGGAGATCCTGCTCGTCGTCGAAGGCGCCGCCCGCGGCGTGGCCTCCGTACCCGGCGTACAGGTGCTGGACGCGCCCGGCGAGGGCGACGACCTGATCGCCGAACTCGCCGCCCGCCACGCCGACCGCGACTGCGTCGTCGTCACCGCGGACCGCGCCCTGCGCGCCCGCGTCCAGGCGGCCGGCGCCCGCTGCGCCGGCCCGCGCACCGTCCGCCCGGTGTAGGGGGTGTTGCGAAAGTCCCGCACGGCGCCCGCGGGGCCCGGCCGCCGCACCCGCGGACGGCATCATGGGCGCATGGACAGAATCGACCTCCACATCCTGCGCGAGCTGCAGCAGGACGGCCGGCTGAGCAACCAGGAACTCGCCCAGCGCGTCGGCCTCAGCGCCTCGCCGTGCATGCGGCGGGTCCGGCAGCTCGAACAGGACGGGGTGATCCAGGGGTACCGCGCGGTCGTGGACCCGGCGGCGGTCGGCCGCGGCTTCGAAGTCCTCGTCTCCATCGAGGTCCGCCGCGACCGCGAGACCGTCGAGGCCTTCGAGGCGGCGCTCCAGGACATCCCGGACGTCATCGAGGCGTACCGGCTGTTCGGCAGCCCCGGCTGCCTGCTGCGCATCGCGGTCGCCGACCTCGCCGCGTACGAACGCCTGTGGATCGAACGGCTCACCACCCTCGCCGGGGTCACCGAGGTCAACTCGCAGATCATCATGAAGCGGATCAAGGAACCACGGGGGCTGCCGGTCGACCGGTGACCCGCCGGACCGCACGCGCCGTAACCGGTTGACGGGCCGCGGTCCGCCGGGTTTCCTGCTGCGATGAGCGATCTTCGTATCGAGCAGGCCGCCGGCACGGACGAAACGGCCCTGCGGGACTGGCAGACCGTGCACAACACCGTCATCCCCACCGCCCCGCTCACCCTCGACGAGGTCCGCGAACGCGCCGGGCGCAACCGTCTCGACGTGGCGTACCTGGACGGCGAACTCGTCGGCTGCGCCACCGTCCGGCCGCCCGCCGACGGCTCGCCCGCGGCCACCGTCATCGCCCGCATCCTGCCCGGACACCGGCGCCGCGGCCTCGGCACCGCGCTGTACGGCCACGCCCTCGCCGTCGCCCGCCGGTTCGGCGCCGAGGACGTCGACACCTGCGTCCTCGCCACCAACGAGGACGGGCTGGCCTTCGCCCGGGCCCGCGGCTTCGTCGAAACGGAACGGTACGTACTCCCCGGCGACACCGTGCCGTTCGTCGACCTGCGCCTCACCTGACCGGCCCGGGGGTGCCCCGTGACCGCGGCTCCGTCGGACCCGTACGGCATGCTGGGCCCGTGGCCCCGATACCCTCCCAGCCCTTACCGGACGCGCAGCCGGCACCCGCCGGGCACATGATCGTCTGCGGCGACGACGGACTCGCCCGCCGGCTCGCCGCCGAACTGCGGTACGTCTACGAGGAGCAGGTCGTCCTCGTCATGCCCGCGGACCGCGCACCCCGGCCGCGCGAGACCCGCCAACCCCGCCCCGGCACAGGGCTGCCGGGCCGCAACCCGCTCGGCCGGAGCCGCACGCCCGCACCCGCCCCGCCCCGGCTGCCCGAACTGCGCCTGCTGGAAGCCGACGAGGCCGACGACGCCGTGCTCACGTCCGCCGGCGTCGCGGACGCCGCCGCCCTCGCCCTCGTCCACGAGGACGACGAGACCAACCTCCGCGCCGCCCTGCTGGCCCGCCGCCTCAACCCGCACCTGCGGCTCGTCGTACGCCTCTACAACCGCAAGCTGGGCCGGCACCTGGAAGCCCTGCTCGACCAGGCGGCGATCGTCGCCGAACCCGGACTGGACCCGCGGCGCCTGGGTTCCGTCACCACCGTGCTCTCCGAAGCCGACACGGCCGCTCCCGCGCTCGCGGCCAGTGCCGTCGCCGGCACCAGCAAGGTCGTCCAGGCCGACGGCCTGCTGCTGCGCGCCGTGGAACGCACCCCCGCCGAGCCGGGCCGCGTCGCCGACCCCGGCCTGTGCACCCTCGCCCTGCTGTCCTCCACCGCCAACGACCCGGCCGGCGCCGACGGTTCGGAGATCAGCGGGGACACCGGCCCGCAACTGCTGCCCGACGACCGGGCGGTGGCCGCTGCCGCCGGCCGCCGCATCGTCGCCCTGGAGGCCGTCACCCACCAGGGCGCCGACGAGGGCGGCCGCCGGCTGCGTCCTGCGCTGCTGCCGGTGGGATCGCTGTTCTCGCCCCGCCTCCGCTGGACGCTGGGCGGACTCGCCGGCGCGGTCGCCGCCCTCGCCCTCACCTCCTGGCTCACCACCGGCGACCACCCGCTGCACGCCGCGTACGTGACGCTGCTCGACATCTTCGCCATCAACGAGCCCGCCATCGGGATGCCCACCCAGCGCCAGGTGCTCCAGCTCCTGTCCGGGCTCGTCGGCCTCCTGATGCTGCCCGTCCTGGTCGCCGCCGCCTTCGAAGCGCTCGGCGCGTTCCGCACCGCCAGCGCACTGCGCCGCCCGCCGCGCGGACAGTCGGGCCACGTGGTGCTGCTCGGCCTCGGCAAGATCGGCACCCGGGTGCTGGCCCGGCTGCGGGAGCTGAAGATCCCCGTGGTGTGCGTGGAGAGCGACCCCGAGGCCCGCGGCCTGGCGCTGGCCCGCAGCCTGCGGGTGCCGGTGGTGCTGGGCGACGTGACCGAGGAAGGCGTGCTGGAGGCCGCCAACGTGCACCGCGCGCACTCCCTCCTCGCACTCACCAGCTCCGACACCACCAACCTGGAGGCCGCCCTCTACGCCCGCGCCGGCAACGGCGGGATCCGGGCCGTACTGCGGCTGTACGACGACGAGTTCGCCACCGCCGTCTACCGCACGCTGCGCGCCGCGCACCCCACCGCGCTGACCCGCAGCCGCAGCGTCACCTTCATGGCGGCGCCCGAGTTCGCCGGGGCCATGATGGGCCGGCAGATCCTCGGGGCGATCCCGGTGGAGCGGCGGATCCTGCTGTTCGCCGCCGTGGAGGTGGACGGCCATCCGCTGCTGGCGGGCCGCAGCGTCGCCGCGGCGTTCCGCCCGGGCTCCTGGCGGGTCATCGCCCGCGACGCCTCGGCGCAGCGCCACACCGGCGCGGCCGCCACCTCCGAACTGGTCTGGGCCCTGCCGCCCGACTACGTCCTCAAACCCGACGACCGCATCGTCATCGCGGCCACCCGCCGCGGTCTGGCCGAACTCCTCGGCCGCCACCACACCCCGGACCGCCCCCGCTGAGCAGCCGCCCCGAGTCCGGCCCCGCCCCGCCCGGATTCCCCGGCCCGGCGCCGCCCCGCCCGGCCCGGGGCCCGGCGCCCCCACGCCGTGAGTCGCCGGCCGCCGCGCCGGGTAGCCTCGGAGGTCCGCCGCCGTCCACCTCCCGGGAACCCCGACATGCCGCTCACCGGCCCGCAGTCCGTCGACCGTGCGCTCGACCTGCTCGACGCCGTCGCCGCGGCCCCGGGGCCGGTCACCGCCAAGGCGCTGGCCCGCACGGTCGGCTGCTCGCTGTCCACGGCCTACCACCTGCTGGGTCCGCTGACCGCCCGCGGCCACCTCGTCCGCACCCCGCAGGGGTACGCGCTCGGCCCCCGGATCCCCGGACTGCAGCGCTCGTTCCAGCGCCACCTGCGGCCCGCCCCCGGCATCGCCGACGTCCTGCCCCGGCTGCGCCGCGCCACCGGCGCCGAGGCCTACTACACCGCCTACCGCGGCGGCCTGATCACCGTAGTGGACACCACCGCACCGGTCACCGACACCGCCAACCCGTTCACCCCGGGCCAGGAGGCGCGCGCCCACGCCACCGCCCACGGCAAGGCGCTGCTGGCCGAGCTGCCCCGGCCGGCCCGCCGCCGCTACCTGGCCGACCACGGCATGGTCCGCCTCACCGACCGCACCATCACCAGCGCCGACCGGTTCGAAGCCGAACTGGCCACGGTCCGCGCCCAGGGCTTCGCCGTCTCCGTCGGCGAGGCCGACCCCGCGTACACCTGCCTCGCCGTGGCCCTCCCGCAGCCCCGCGACGACGGCGCCGTGCACGCCCTGTCGGTGTCGCTGCCCACCGCCGACTTCCGGCGCCGCCGCCTCGCGCTCACCGCCGCGGTCACCGGGGCCGCGGCCGCCCTGCTGCCGGCCGGCTGACCCCGTTTTCCGGCCCTGCCGGAATCCGGCCCGCGCCGGCGTGCACCCCGGCCGCCCCGCCCGGCACGCTGGCCGCATGATCTTCATCGCCGTCAGGTTCCAGGTCCGCCCCGAGCACAGCGACGACTGGCTCACGATCGTGGACGACTTCACCCGCGCCACCCGCAACGAGCCCGGCAACCTCTTCTACGACTGGTCGCGCAGCGTCGACGACCCGAACTGCTACACCCTCCTGGAGGGCTTCGCCGACGCCGAGGCCGGCCGGGTGCACGTGGCCTCCGACCACTTCGCCGCCGGCATGGAGACCATGGCCGGAGCCATCGCCACGACCCCGGAGATCATCCACGTCGAGGTGCCCGGCCAGGGCTGGAACCCCATGGCCGAGCTGTCCCCCCGCCCCTGACCCGCTGGCCGGCACCGCTCAGCACGCGTTGCGCACGTACCCGGCCTTGCGCGGCGTACGGACGTCCCGGTTGCGCTCGACCACGGACAGCGTCCGCGCCCAGGCCGCACACGCCTTCGTGAAGTCGCGGTGCCGGTACTCGATCACGTAGACCCGGCCGCCGTACACCGCCCGGTACGCCCCGCACTCGGCGTAGCGGCCGCACTCCTCGGCCACCGCGAAGTCGAAGCCGATGCGCCCCCGGTCCGCCAGCATCTCGGGAGTGTTCTTCTGTCCGATGGCCAGCCCGGCGGCGTGCGCCCGCTTGGCGAGCAGTACCGCGAACGCCGTGCTGTCCGCCTTCGACAGGTACCGCTTGGACCGCGAGAACGAATCCAGGTTGTCGGGCTCGACCGCCCGGTAGCCGCTGCGCGCACACCCGTCGAACCACGCGCCGACGATCGCGGCCAGCCGCTTCCGCTTGGCCGCCGACGAGATGTCGAGCAGCACCTCGTTCCACGCCCCGTCCACGACGTACCGCCCGTCGCGGTCCTTCAGCAGCAGGTCCGGGTGGCGCTTCTGCCACCAGCGCAGCTCCTCCGGCTGTGCCTGGTAGCCGTTGACGTAGCAGATGTTGTACCGGCCCTTCGCGGGCTTGTCCGACCGGTCCCGTGAGACCACCTTGACGTCGGCGGCCGGGGTGTACGCCCCGCCGATCTGGTAGTCGAAGGCGGCGTTCCCGCGGGGGAGCACCACCCGCGGGGCCGCCGCCCCGGCCGTGCCCGCCGCCCCGTCCGGGGCGGTCGCCTGCGCGGCCGGGAGCAGCACCCCCGCGGCCAGTCCGGCGGCCAGGACCGCGCCCGCCGCCCCCCACCGGACCTTCCGGGACCTCCGTGCGGCCCCCTCCGGCCGGTCCCCTCGTCCGTCTGCGGCGCCCTGTCGGACCATGCGAACCCCCCAGGTTCGTACGTGCTGCGGACCGGGCCTGAGCGCCCGGGCCGCCCCGATCCTATGGGCCCGGACAGGGCGCCCCGCACCGCCCGCCGACGGCCACCGCTAGTTCGTCTTGGTGTTGGTGAGGTGCGCGCCTATGTACCCGACGATCACCTTTCCGGTGGCCCCCTTGGTGTCGTCGAGGAAGTGGACCCGTGGTGACTCACCCTTGTTGTCGATCTTCAGATGGGGCTGCATCGGCGCCCGGCCGCACGGTGCGTACGCCGTCGGCACCGGCAGGGTCCGCTGGTCGCCGTACTTCGCCATCGTCGCCCCCGTCTCCGCCATGGCCACCTTCTTGACCGGCCACTGCGACCGGTCCGACTGGCAGTGCTCGTAGAACCCGCCGTGGAAGCCCTCGTGCGCGTCCCGGCCGTACCGGTCCAGCGCCCGCAGCGCCGACCACACCTTCGCCGCCCACACCCGGCTGCGGTCCGACTCGTCCAGCGCGAGTGCGTGCTGCTGCTCCGCGGTCACCACCACGTGTTCGAACACGGCGCGCTGGTCCCAGAGCTGCTCGAAGCTCGTCGGCTGCGACGGCAGCGGCTCCACGATCACCGTCTCCGCCACCCGCCCCGTCCGGGCCAGCCGGGCGCGCAGCACGTCCGCCTCGGCGCGGGCCCGCTCGGTCTCCTCCAGCGCCAGCAGGTGCTCCTCCATGTCCTGCTCCCACAGCGTCCGGCCGCCCCGCAGCACCCGCTCCAGCGAGGCGACGGTCCGCAGCGCCAGCTCCTCGGAGCTGCGGCGCTGCTCGATCTCCTCGTCGGCCATCTCCAGCAGGGCGGTCAGCTCCTTCACCTGCTCGCGCAGCGTCAGCGTCTCCTCCCCGCTGTGCGCCGTGTGCAGCGCCGCCCGCCTCTGGTCGCGGCGCTGCTGCTCGCCGTCCGGGAAGCCGATGGTCCGCAGCGCGTCCGGCAGCGGGTTCTCCGTGGCGATCCGCTGGACCATGCGCACGATCGTGTCCCAGGAGGCGGTGCCGTGCCGGTCGGCGAGTCGGCCCACCGTCGAGTAGCGGTGCCGGGGCGCGTCCGCCGGCCAGGCCGGGTCCACCTCCGGCAGGAAGGTCCGGACGGCGCCCGGCGCCACCCGGTGGTGTTCGGCGGCCGCCCGGAAGGCGTCGATCGCGGGCACCGTCTCCAGCAGGTAGAGCGACGCGTCCCCGGCGCACTTCGGCATGGCCTTCGCCAGCCGGGCGGCCCACAGCCGGTCCTCGCGCAGCGGCCGGGCGGCCACCACCGCCGGCAGCCGCCGGTCCGGGTCGCACAGCACGTCGATCAGCCGGGGCACGTCGCCGGCGTGGATCCGCAGCGGATCCAGGGTGAGCGGGGTGCTGCCGTCGGTGCAGGGCAGCGCGTCCACCAGCTGCTCGACCAGCCGGGGCCGGGCCGGCTCGGGCAGGTGGCCGGGGTTGGCGAAGCACTCCAGGGCGACCGTGACCGCGGCCGGGGCGCCGTCGTCGGCCTCCACGGCCGTGACGGTGGTGCGCCAGGTCGCCTCGGTGGTGTCCTCGCGTAACTGGAGCCGCATGGCGCTCTCCGCGCCGTCCGGCCGGTAGGCGACCTGCGACAGCAGCACCCGTATGCCGTCGAGGTGGTGGAGGCCGGAGGCCATGGGCACCACGCGGCCGAACTTCCGGTTCAGCCACGCCCCGGTGATCCGGCGTATGTGCCGCAGTACGTCCTGTCCCTGAGGGAGCGTCAGCGTGGTGCGGTGGGCGAGAGGATTGCTCGATTCAGACACGGGCGGCTCTCAGCGGGTCGTCGTGACGATGACAGACCAGCCTAGGGGCGTCCGGCGCGCCGGGTCAGGGAGAAGCGCAGAACGCCGGAGCGGGGGTCCCGGCGTAAAATAATCTCGTACTCGGGGTGACTCCTCCCCGCGAGGGTGATGCGGCATGACCGGACTGGTGCGCAAGAGCTTCGACGCCGCGGACGAGACCCGCCCGTTCGGCGACAACAAGGGCAGGCTGGACCTGCTGCAGACGTCCGGCGGCGCGGTCGGCCGGGCCGTGTTCGAGCCGGGATGGCGCTGGTCGGAGCACGTGAAGCCGATCGCTGGCACCGACAGCTGCCAGTCCGCACACACCGGCTACGTCGTGAGCGGGCGGATACACGTCGTCATGGACGACGGGGAAGAAGGCGAGTACGCCGCCGGGGACTTCATGGAGGTGGCTCCCGGACACGACGCGTGGGTCGTCGGCGATGATCCCGTGGTGGCCCTCGACTGGACGGGATTCGGGAACTACGCGAAGCCGGCCTGAGCCGGCGCCTCCGGGCGGTGCGGGCCACCGCCCCGGAGCGACGCGTCCCGCCGCACGGCGGCCGGGCCCGGGGCCGAGCGCGCAGGAACGCAGGCCACCGGCGGGTTCCGGCCGCCCGCGCGTGCGCCCGCCGTCAGCGGCCGAACAGCACGAACAGCGCCGTCAGCGGAGCCGGGCAGGCCAGCGCGCCGAGGAGGGCGAACCGGGCCGGCTTGGACAGCCGCCGGATCCCCGGCGCCCGGTAGACGAGGGCGAGCAGCACCCACGCACCGGCGATCACCAGCGGGGGCACCACCAGCAGCACCGTGACGTCCTCGCCCGCCGAGGCGCCCCAGACGGCCACGAACAGGACGAACACCGCGAGCAGGCCCACCGATCCGAAGGTCAGCGCCCACAGGACACCGGCCACGGCGGCGAGGACCCGGTCGGCGGGCCCGGTGGGCACCGGCACCGGCAGCGGCTGAGGGGGCGGACCGAACACGGCGGTCTCCTCTCGACGGACGGAAGCGGGATGCTCCCAGTCTCCGCCCGCCCGTCCGCCTGGGACATGAGTGCCCGTACTCAGGTACGGCGTGCAAGGGGCTCAGCCGGGGCCGCGGGCCCGGGGACCGCCCGCTCGCGCGGGGCGGTGTCATCGCCGCCGGGCGGGGCATGGCGCGAAGCCGGGCGGCTGCGGCATGCTACCCGCTGGTAGGTCGGGTTCGGTCTGCTGTTCGCGCCCGCTGCTCGTCCGCCAGTTCGTCCGTCTGTCCGTACCGTCTTCGCCGCGCTCCGAGGAGTCCCATGGCCACCCGTCCCGCTGCCGCGCCCCGCTCGCCCCGTTCCGCCCTGGCCCTCGCCGGGCTGCTCGCCACGGCCGGCGTGGCGCACTTCGCGGTGCCCCGTCAGTTCGACGCCCTGGTCCCCGAGTCGCTGCCGGGTTCCGCCCGGGCCTGGACGCACGCCAGCGGCGCGGTCGAACTCGCCCTCGCGGCCGCCGTCGCGATCCCCGCGACCCGCAGCGCCGGCGCCCGGGCCGCCGCCCTCTTCTTCGCCGGTGTCTTCCCCGCCAACATCAAGATGGCCTACGACTGGCGCGACCGCCCCGCCCCCGCCCCCGCGCTGGCCCTCGCCCGGCTGCCGCTCCAGGTTCCCCTCGTCCTGTGGGCCCGCGCCGTCGGACGCGCCGCCCGCTGACGGGCTGTCCGACGACGGTCCGGGCGCCGGACGGACGTGCGCGCGCCGCCGGGGCGCACCCCCGGCGGCGCACGTCCGGCGTCAGTGCACGAACGAGTAGCTGCGCCACGGCCGGGCGTCCGGTGCGACCCGGTCCTCCAGGCTCGTGCCCAGGTACGTGAACGCGCCCTTGCAGTCGTCGTTCTCGTACAGCCGCATGTCGATCAACGTGCCGTTCTGCACCAGGTTGGCACCGCCGGCCAGGCGGTGACACCCCTTCACGGACGGGCTGGTGACCGCGATGGCCAGGTGCCCGCCGCCCTCCTCGGCCGCCTCGGCCTGCTGCCCCTCCTCGGCGTGCGCGTCCGCCTCCGCGTGCGTGGCCGGCTTGGCCGCCGACTCGTACATCACGGGCCCGACGGCCGTCCGGCCGAGCGAGGAGCACGCGGTGGTGGTGAGCGCCAGGGCCAGGACGGCCACGGCGGCACCGCGCAGGCGGCGGCGCCGGGCGCCGGGGTCGGTTGCTGCGGTCATGGTGATCCTTCATGAGTCGGAAGTGACGAACGGGTCGGACGGGTCGGGCGGTTTCCTGCCGGGTGTCGGCCGCCGGCAGCGCGCGGACCCGCGCCGGCGCCCCCGCGGAGCGCATGTCCGCAACGGCGCGGAGATTCTGGCAGGCACCCGGTCAGGGAGGCCAATGTGCCACGCGCGACGCTTCTGTGACGCCCCGGAACTGGCCGGATCCCATACTCCGGGCCGCTGCCCCGCGCGGCATCCGGCCGCCGTCCCCCGGGTGATGATCCTGCTGCCACGCCTTTCACCTCGGAAGGGATCGCGCGCCGGACGGGTTCCGGCGCGCGATGCCCTCGGTTGACTGGCCGAAAACAGACCTACCGGGCGGCGACCACGCCCGTCCGGAGCGTGCCGTTGCCCGGCCCGGCGTACAGTCGCAGGCTGCGGCTGTGCCAGTAGGCCATCACGTCGGACGTGCCGCTGCCGTTGAAGTCGCCGGCCACCACCGTGCGCATGGTGCCCCAGGTCCGGTCCGGCCACATCGGCCGGGAGGCGCCCACGGTGCCCGCCGCGCTTCCCGGGTAGAGCCGCAGCGAGCCGTCCCACCACACCGCGACCAGGTCGGTGGCACCGGACGCCGTGAACCGGCCGGTGGCGATGTGCCGGACGCTGCGCCAGGTGCCGTCGTGCCCCAGCTGCACCCGCCCGCCCAGGGTTCCGTCGGCCCGGCCCTGATAGCGGTGCAGCGTGCCGTTGTTCCACACCGCCGCCAGCCCGTCCCGGCCGTCCCCGCCGTGCCAGGTGGCCAGCCGGCGGATGTTGCGCCAGCTCCGGTCCGCCCACATCTGCCGGACGTGCCGCAGCACGCCGTCCTCGCCCGCCGCGTACAGGTGCAGGGAGCCGTCCGCCCACACCGCCGCCAGCTGGGCCTCACCGGTGCCGGTGAAGTCGCCGCCGGCCAGCAGCCGTACGCTGCCCCACGTCCGGTCGGGCCACAGTCGCTGCCCGTACGTCAGCTTGCCGCCGGCGTCCGCCACGTACGAGTGCAGGGTGCCGTCCGGGTGGACGGCGGCCAGGTCGGCGCGGCCGTCGCCGGTGAGGTCGACGGACGCCATCAGGCGCGGGTCGTTCACAGAGAGGGCAGGGTCGGGGACGCCCGCGGGGCCGCCGACGTCCAGCTGGTTGCGGTCGATGGCGATCCGCACCCCGCCGTACGTCTCCGGCACGTTGCCCGCGTACTGGTGCGCCCGCCGCGCCCCCGGCCACTGCGTGCTGCCGGCCGGCAGGCCCATGGAGGCGTTGCCGGTGTCCGCCGAGCCGTTCCAGTACGCCGTCCACAGCACGTCAGGCATGGCGTACGTGCCCTTCGTGTACTGGGCGCTGAGCGCCTGCACCCCCGAGGACTTGGCCACGTACGCACCCGACCGGTAGCCGTGCTCGCGGACCCGCCGGGTCCAGGCGTCGAGGTAGGCGAGGACCGGGCGGTCCCACTTGGCCCGGTCGCTGTAGTTCTCCACGTCGTTGTAGAGCACTGTGCCCTTGCCCAGCCCCAGCCGGGCGGCCGCTGCCGCCGCCCCGTCGGCCGCCGTCCGGCCCTGCGCGGCGGCCGTCGCGGCGGACGTGGACAGGCCGCTCGAGCCGGACCACGGCTGCGGGCCCACCCAGATCGGCATCAGGTGCCAGCCGGCCGCGGAGTGCGCGCTCACCCAGTCCGGGGTCAGCTCGTTCTGCGCGCAGGCCCGGGCCGGCCCGCCGATGTACACCCCGATGCCGCGGTACGGGGAGCCGGTGCGCCACGCGCGCATCTGGGACGGACTGGGCGCCGTGCACGCGTCGAACGCCCGGCCGCGGAACGCGCCCGGCACCACCGGGGCCCGGACGGCCGGCCGGGTGGTGCGCGGCGTGCGCCAGTCGCCGCCGGACTCCCGGTCCTGCGCGAGGACGTCGGCCACGATGCCGACGACCCGGTCGGGGGAGGCGCCGTAGCCGACGGTGGCGACCAGGCCCTGCCGTTCGAGGACGAAGCGCAGCTCGCGGCTGGGCGCATCGGGCAGCCGGTCCGGCAGCCGCTCGCCGGGGTGCACGGTCACCGTGGGGATGTCCGCGCGTTCCGGTGCGCCGTCGGCCGGCTCCAGATGGAGGGTGTCGCCGCGGTCGCGGGCGACGGCGGAGGCAGCGCAGTCGGTCTGGTCGCCGGCATGGCCGAGATACAGTGCCGGTTTGTCCAGGCGCAGGCACGCGTGCGGGGTCTTGTCGAAGCTGACGACCTGCCAGTCCGGGGGCACGGTCACCTCGACCTCGCGGTAGGGGACCTGACGGCCCGCCGGCGTCTCGTCGGCGCCCGCCGCGCCGGCCGGCAGGGCCAGCACCCCGGCGCCGAGCACGGCGGCGAGCCTGCCCAGCCGGCGCCCGGTCGTACGGGTGCTCGCCGTGCGGGTGCCGGTCGTCCGGGCCGCGGGGTCGGCGGGGCGGCCGGGCTGTGCGGAGTGCGTGGATCGCGAACGGAACGCCATCGTTCCCCCATCGTCGGTTCGGCTGCGGCCGCTTGGCCGACCGCTCCTGCGACGATGGCATCAAGTGTTCATATGGCTTGGTTGCCCGGGTCGTTGCGGCATGTCCTGTTTGTCGTATTACATCCGTTCGGAGGAGCGGGGTGGGCCGTGTGGGGTGGTTTGGCCGAAATGGGTGTACGTGGCATAGGTGCCCCAGGCATGTAATGGGAGTGGTACCAAGGACCCACGTGAGCGAGGCATTTCATGACACAGATGTCCGATCCCGTCGCCTTCCCCCAGGACCGCAGCTGCCCCTACCACCCGCCCACCGCATACCGGCCGCTCCGTGAGGAACGCCCGATGGCGCGTATGAGCCTCTACGACGGCCGTGCGGTGTGGGCGGTCACCGGTCACGCGGCCGCCCGTGAACTCCTCTCCGACCCGCGGCTCTCCTCCAGCCCGGACCGCGACGGCTTCCCCTTCCCCGCCGCCCGCTCGCGGGAGATCAGGCGGCGCCCCGCCGCCCTGCTCGGTGTCGACGACCCCAAGCACAACGCCCAGCGGCGGATGCTGATCCCGAGCTTCACCCTCAAGCGGACCGCGGAGCTGCGGCCGCGGATCCAGCAGACGGTCGACCGGCTCCTCGACGAGATGGTCGCCGCCGGTCCGGGCGCCGAACTCGTCGGGGCCTTCGCCCTGCCGGTGCCGTCCATGGTGATCTGCGCCCTGCTCGGAGTGCCGTACGAGGACCACGAGTTCTTCGAGGCGCAGTCCCGGCGGCTGCTGCGCGGTCCGGGGCCCGAGGACGTGCAGGAGGCGCTCGACCGGCTGGACGCGTACCTCGGCGAGCTCATCGAGCGCAAGCGGCGGGAGCCGGGGGAGGGACTGCTCGACGAGCTGATCGCCGACCGGCTCGCCACCGGGGAGACCGACCGGGAGGAACTCGTCGCCCTGGCCACCATCCTGCTGGTCGCGGGCCACGAGACCACCGCCAACATGATCGCGCTGGCCGCCTTCACGCTCCTCGGCCATCCCGAGCAGCTGGCGCAGCTGCGGGCGGAGCCGGCGCTGCTGCCGACCGCCGTCGAGGAGCTGATGCGCTTCCTGTCGATCGCCGACGGCATGCTGCGGGTGGCCGTCGCCGACATCGAGATCGCCGGCGTCACCGTACGGGCCGGGGACGGCCTGGTCTTCCCGACCTCGGTCATCAACCGGGACGCCGCCGTCTACGAGGACCCGGACGCCCTCGACTGGCGGCGCTCGCCCCGCCACCACATCGCCTTCGGCTTCGGCATCCACCAGTGCCTGGGCCAGAACCTGGCCCGCGCCGAGATGGAGATCGCCCTCGGCACCCTCTTCACCCGCCTCCCCGGCCTCCGCCTCGCCGTCCCCCCGGAATCCGTCCCCTTCAAACCGGGCGACACCATCCAGGGCCTCCTCGAACTCCCGGTGACCTGGTGAGGACGGCATGCCCGACGTGAACGAGAACGAGCCGGCGGGCGCCGGGACGGCGGCGGAGCCGGAAGCGGCTGCCCGGACGGCGACCGCGGCCGGGATCCGGGTCGAGGTCGACCGGGACCGGTGCATCGGCGCCGGCCAGTGCGCCCTGACCGCCCCCACCCTGTTCACCCAGGACGACGACGGCCTGAGCGAACCCCTGCCCCGCGCCTCCCACCCACCCCGCCACCCCCTCCTCCACGAAGCCGCCCGAGCCTGCCCGGTCACCGCCATCACCGTGCACGAGCCGTAGGGTCACCTGCGCACCCCGCTGCCTGCGGGTGTCCGCGGCGGAGGCGGGGCGTCCGGTGGTTGTCTGAGAGGGTGCCGGGCATGGTGGTCGTGGATGCGGCGTGTGGTGGCGTGGTGCTGGACGTGCGGGGCGCGGTGACGGACGGGGAGCTCAACGGGTTGTTCGGGGTTGCGTGGGAGGGGCACCGGGACACCTCGTTCGCGCCGGTGCTGGCGCGGAGTCTGCTGTGGGTCACGGCGCGGCGGGACGGCCGGCTCGTCGGGTACGTGAACGTGGCCGGGGACGGTGGCGCACACGCCTTCGTCCTCGACCCGACCGTGCACCCCGACGAGCGCCGCCGCGGCCTCGGCGTGCGGCTGGTGCGGGCCGCCGCCGACGGGGCGCGGGCGGCCGGGGCGCAGTGGCTGCACGTCGACTACGAGCCGCACCTGGAGGCGTTCTACCGGGAGTGCGGGTTCCGGCCCACGGCGGCGGGCCTGCTGGAGCTCTGACCGGTCAGGCGCCGGCCAGGAGCATGCCGCCCATGGCGAGCATCGTGGCGGCCACCAGGCCGTCCAGGACCCGCCAGGCGGCCGGCTTCGACAGGACGCCGCTGAGGAGGCGGGCGCCGTAGCCGAGGGTGGTGAACCAGGTCAGGCTGGCCAGGGCCGCGCCCACGCCGAACGCCCAGCGGAAGTCGCCGCGGTCCGAGGCCAGGGTGCCGACCAGCAGCACGGTGTCCAGGTACACGTGCGGGTTGAGCCAGGTCATCGCCAGGCAGGTCAGCACCGCGGCGCGGGCGGAGCCGGCCGCCTTGCCGGCGGTGCTGAGGCCGCCGCCGTCCGGGGCCGGCTTCAGGGCCCGGCGCGCGGCCAGGACGCCGTAGCCGACGAGGAAGGCGCCGCCCGCCAGACCGACCACGGTCAGTGCGGCCGGCCAGGCGGTGACGGCGGCCCCGACTCCGGCCACCCCGAGGGTGATGAGCAGGGCATCGGACACGGCGCAGATCGCGACCACCGCGAGCACGGCGTGCCGGCGGACCCCCTGCCTCAGGACGAACGCGTTCTGGGCGCCGATGGCGACGATGAGGGAGAGTCCGGTGCCGAAACCGGCGAGGGCTGCTGCGGTGATGCCTTGGGTCATGCCTTGACCGTATGGAGCCACGGGAGGTGAGTACAGCTAAAGATTCTTACGTATCCTTAGCTGTCGTGATGGACGAGCTGCCGCTGGACCAGGTCCGTACCCTTCTCGCCGTGGTCGACGAGGGCACCTTCGACGCGGCGGCCGCCGTGCTGCACGTGACGCCGTCGGCCGTCAGCCAGCGGGTCAAGGCGCTGGAGCAGCGGACCGGGCGGGTCCTGCTGATGCGGACCAAGCCGGTGCGGGCCACCGAGTCCGGGGCGGTCGTCGTCCGGTACGCGCGGCAGCTGGCCCGGCTGGAGCGGGACGCGCGGGCCGAGCTCGGGCTCGCCGACGGGCGGGGCGAGCCGGCGCGGCTGCCGATCGCCGTCAACGCGGATTCGCTCGCCACGTGGTTCCTGCCGGCGCTGAGCCGGGTGCCGCAGGACCCGCCGATCTGCTTCGAGCTGCACCGCGAGGACGAATCGCACACGACCTCGCTGCTGCGGGAGGGCCAGGTCATGGCGGCGGTGACCTCCTCGCCGGATCCGGTGGCGGGGTGCAGTGTGCGGAGGCTGGGGCTCGCGCGGTACCTGCCGGTGGCGGCACCGGGGTTCGTCGCGCGGTACCTCGGCGGCGACCTGGCGTCGTGCCTGCGTCGGGCGCCGGTCGTCGTCTTCGACCGGCGGGACGATCTCCAGGACGCGTTCGTCCGGGACCTCACCGGGTCTGCGGCCGGGGCCGGGCCGGTGCGGCACTTCATTCCCGCGTCGCAGGGCTTCAGCGAGGCGGTGGCGGCGGGGCTGGGGTGGGGGCTGGTGCCGGAGCCGCATGCCGTGCCGATGCTTGCTGCGGGGGCCGTCGTGCCGCTCCCCGGGGCCGGTCCCGTCGACGTCCCCCTCTACTGGCAGCAGTGGAAACTCGACTCCCCGGCCCTCTCCACGGTCGCCGCCGTCATCGCCACGGCCGCCGCGGACTCCCTCCGCCGGGCCTAGGGCCCCGCGCGACCGTCCGGACCAGGCCCTTCCGGCCCCCGCGCGACCGTCCGGACCGGACCGGGCTAATCCGGCCCCCTGCGCGGCCTCCGGACCGGGCCGGGCCAATCCAGCCCCTCCGGTGTTTGAGGAGCGGGTCCGGGCAGGGCCCGGTGCCCGGCGCCAGCCGGGTTGCAGTTCTTGGGGCTCCGCCCCAAACCCCGCTCCTCAAACGCCGGAGGGGCTGGATTTTGCCCCGCCCGATGGGCCGCCGGCCACGGCAGGCGGATGGGCCCACCCGGTGGGCAGGCCGGGCCGGGAGGGGAGGCCCGCTGCCCGCCCGGCGTCAGCGGCGGGACGTCGTGGTCCAGGCCGTCAGGAGGAGCGCGGTGGCGGCGGGGGCGGTGAGGGGGAGGACGAGGACGGTGGCCGTGTGGGAATCGAGGAGGCCGGCCAGGCCGGTGGCGGACAGGCCGAGGGTGCCGAGCACGGCCAGGACCACACCGCCCGTGGCAAGGGCCGGGGAGCCGGACGCCGGCACCGGCGACGGTGAGTCGAAGCGGTGGAAGACGGCCACCAGCACCGCCGTCAGGACCACCGCCCCCGCCACCCGCACCGGCACCTGCCCCCACCACGCCCCCGAAGCCGGCACCGGCAGCGCGAACCCCGCCGCGAGCTGGATCCCGTACACGCCGAGCATCCCCGTCAGATGCCACAGGAACGCCGTCATCGCCAGCCCGTTCGCCGCCACGACCCGCCGCCACACCGCGGGCCGCGCCAGCAGCCGCCCCGCCGGCCCCCGCAGCAGCTCCACCGCCCCGGCCAGCCACAGCCCGTGCGCCAGCAGCGCCGAAGTCGGCGGCGCCATGTTGGACACCTTCTCGCCCGGCATGCCCACCATGGACAGCGGGTACGGGCCGAACCGCACCAGCAGCACCGCCGCCACCAGCCCCGCCCCGGCGAGCAGCACCGGCCGCCCGATCCGCCCGTCCGCCCGCAGGAACCCCAGCTGGTGCACCGCGAGCCAGACGAACGCGAAGTTCAGGAACTCCGCGTACGGCACCCCGCCCGCGAACCGCAGCACGTCCACCGCGACCGCCGCCGCGGCCAGACCCCCGAACGCCCCCCACCCGTACCGCTCGTGCAGCCGCAGCAGCACCGGCGTGAACGCCGCCATCCCCAGGTAGATCCCGATGAACCACAGCGGCTGCGTGACCAGCCGCAGCGCTGCCGCACCCAGCCCGCCCCGCCCGCCGCCCGCGAGCTGCACCACCAGCGCGGCCGCCCCCCACACCAGCACGAACACCAGCGTGGGCCGCAGCAGCCGCCGCATCCGGGACCGCAGGAACACCGCGTACACCGCAGGCCCGGGCAGCCGGCGCGCCAGCGACCGGTACGCCAGCGCATGCGAGAAACCGCCCACGAAGAAGAACACCGGCATCACCTGCAACACCCACGTCAGCAGCTGGAGTTGCGGCACCACGGCCAGCAGGTTCCCGATGCCGTCGTCGGTGACCGCCGCCATCAGCCAGTGCCCGAGGACGACCGTCCCCAGCGAGGCGACCCGCAGCAGATCGACGTACCGGTCGCGGGAGTCCGGTGTCGCGGCGGCCAGTTCGGATGCGGTGAGCTGCTTCCCCATGCCCCCACCCTCCGCCGCCGACCGGTCCGCCGTGAGCGCGTACGTACTCAACTCCGCCTGAGTACCGGGCCCCTCGGAAGGGGAGACTGCCGACGACCCCGCAGTGCCCAGGAGGAAGAGCACCCATGCCCTTACGACACGCCCTGGTCAGCACGGCGGCCGCGCTCGGCCTGCTGCTCGCCGGCAGCGCCCTCCAGGCCCGGCCCGCCCAGGCCGGCCCCGGCCACGCCCGCACCGCGCAGCCCGCCGCCGCGGCCCCGGCCCCCGCCGCCCCGGCCCGCGGCCCCCGGCCCTCGATCACCGGAGCCCTGCCCAACACCGTCGTGCCCGCCCCTGCGAGCACCGTCGCCACCGGCCCCGGCTTCACCCTCACCACCGCCACCGGCGTCACCACCGACACCGCCGCCGGCACACCCGTCGCCGACCACCTGGCCCGCATCCTGCGCACGTCCACCGGCTTTCCCGTCCCCGTCGCCACCACCGGCGGCACCTCCGGCACCATCGCCCTGCTGCTCAGCGGCGCCCCGCCCACCGTCGGCGCCGAGGGCTACCAGCTCACCACCACCGCCACCGGCGTCGTCATCCGCGCCACCCACCCCGCCGGCCTGTTCCACGGCGTGCAGACCCTGCTCCAGCTGCTGCCCGCGAAGGTGATGGCCAAGACCGCGCAGCCCGGCCCGTGGGCCGTGCCCGGCGGCATCGTCACCGACCGCCCCCGCTTCGGCTACCGCGGAGCGATGCTCGACGTCGCCCGCCACTTCTTCACGGTCGCCCAGGTCAAGCGGTACATCGACCAGCTCGCCCTGTACAAGATCAACGCCTTGCACCTGCACCTGTCCGACGACCAGGGCTGGCGCATCGCCATCGACAGCTGGCCCAACCTCGCCGCCCACGGCGGCAGCACCCAGGTCGGCGGCGGCCCCGGCGGCCACTACACCAAGGCCGACTACTCCGCGATCGTCGCCTACGCAGCCGCCCGTTACATCACCGTCGTCCCCGAGATCGACATGCCCGGCCACACCAACGCCGCCCTCGCCTCGTATGCCCGCCTGAACTGCAACGGCGTCGCACCCCCGCTGTACACCGGCACCAACGTCGGCTTCAGCTCGCTGTGCGTGCCGCTGGAGGTCACGTACGACTTCATCGACGACGTCATCGGCGAGATCGCGGCCCTCACCCCCGGCCCCTGGATCCACATCGGCGGCGACGAGGCCTCCTCCACCACCCCCGCCGACTACCGCACGTTCATCGGCCGCGCCCAGCAGACCGTCGCCCGGCACGGCAAGACCGTCGTCGGCTGGCACGACGTCACCAACGCCACCCTGCTGCCGGGCACCGTCGCCCAGTACTGGGGCACCGGCCGCACCCACGCCGCCACCGCCGCCGCGGCCGCCCGCGGCACCAAGGTGATCATGTCCCCGGCCAACGTCGCCTACCTCGACATGAAGTACGACCGGAACACCCCGCTCGGCCTGTCCTGGGCCGGCTACATCGAGGTCAACAAGGCCTACGACTGGAACCCCGCCACCCGGCTCGACGGTGTCGGCGAGGCCTCCGTCGCCGGGGTCGAGGCCCCCCTGTGGTCCGAGACCCTCGTGACCTCCGCCCACATCGACTACATGGCCTTCCCGCGGCTGCCCGCCCTCGCCGAACTGGGCTGGTCCCCGTGGAGCACCCACGACGTCGGCGCCTTCGACGAGCGGCTCGCCGCCCAGGGCCCGCGCTGGAAGGCCCTCGGCATCAACTACCACCGCTCCCCGCAGATCCGCTGGCCCGCCGGGTCCTGACGCCCGGCTCCCGCCGGCAGCCGCCCGGCAGCGGGCGGCGCGCAGGGTCTTCGTCACCCTCCGCGACGCCCGCTGCCGGCCGGCCCGGGCAGCCCGCCCCCGCGGTCCGGACGGCCGCGACCCGTTCGGCCCAACGCCGGCATCCGGAAACCAGCCGGGTACGCCCAACCCGGGCGCGGGACCGCACCGCCGGGCCGGTCGCCGGACCGCCGCGCGCGGTGCGCGACCCGGCGCATAGTGCAGGCATGCGGCCACATTCAGCGGTATCACGCTCTGTTTCCGCGTACCACGGCGCCACCTACGCGGCGTACGCGACCCTGTCGGCCGTGCTGGCCGCGTCCTTGCTCGGGGCCGGCCCCGGACTGCGGCCGGCGCATCCGGCCGGCCCCGCCCGGCCCGCCGCCGGACCGGCACCGCTGCGGGCCGCCGCCGCGGTCTACGACCGGCAGGCGAACCACGAGACCGCCCTGTTCAGCATCACCGCCGACAACAACGCGGCGGCGCAGGAGTTCACCACCGCCGACACGAAGATCACCCGGGTCGGCCTCTACCTCTCCAGCGCCGCCGCCTCCGGCACCCTCACCGTGCAGATCCGCACCCAGCGGGACCGGTCCGCGAGCGCCGTCGCCACCGCCACCGCCGACCTCGCCGCACTCGGCGGCGCCGGCACCGGCTGGCTCGAACTCGCGCTGAACGCCGCCGTCCGCCCCGGCACCCGGTACTACCTGCACGCCCGCGCCACCACCCCGGCCGGCGCCCAGGTCCGCTGGTACGGCACCCTCGCCGCCACCCCCGGCTCGCTGACCGCGTGGAACTACGACAAGGCGTACTGGGGCGGCTGGCACGCCTACGACTCCCGGCTCGCCTTCCACATCAACCCCGCCGGAGCCGCCCGCTGCGGCGAGACCGAGCAGTGCTTCGTACCCGCCACCGCACTCAAGGCCCGCACCTCCGGCGTGCTCTCCAACCTCACCGCCACCGAGGGCGTCCTGCCGCAGTTCGCCGTCGGCGCCGTCTACCTGGAGGGCAGCCACGTCCTGCGGCTGCCGTCCGGCCGCTGGCGCTACCTGCCCGCGGGCGCCGCCAAGTCCGTCGTCGTACCCGCCGGCGACCCCTCCGCCTGGCAGCAGATCGACGCCTCCCGGGCCTGGCTCGCCGCCGGCACCGTCCCCGGCAGCGGAGCCGCCCGCGCGACCGCCGCCCGCGCCCTGCTCGCCATGCGCGCCCTGCTCCAGTCCAACGGCTCGTTCGCCGCCGGCTGGTCACCGCCCTGGGAGTACTCCTGGCCGCGGGACTCCAGCTTCGCCGCCGTCGCCTTCGCGCACACCGGCCACGACGAGGAGGCCTACCGGATCCTCCGGTACAACGCCACCACCCAGCGCGCCGACGGCACCTGGGAGGCACGCACCAAGCTCGACGGCTCCGGCCCGCCCGACGCCCGCCGCTGGCAGCTCGACGCCAACGGCTGGCTCCCGTGGGCGACCTGGCAGTGGTACCGGACCGCCCCCGCCGACACCCGGAACACCCGGCTCGCCGCCCTCTACCCGATGATCGGCAAGGCCGCCGACCACGCGGCCGCCTCCCTCGACGCGAACGGCCTGCCGCCCGCCTCCCCGGACTACTGGGAGCTGATGGCCACCACCGTCACCATCGGCACCGCGGCCCCCCTGCTCTCCGGCCTCAACGCCGCCGCCGACCTGGCCCTCGTCCTCGGCCGCACCGCCGACGCCGACCGCTGGTCCGCGGCCGCCCGGCGGCTGTCCGCGGGGATCGCCGACCGCTTCGCCCCGCTCGGTTACCAGCGCACCATCGACGGCGCCCACGGCCGCGACAGTGCGGCGGCGTTCATGGCACCGCCGTTCAACGCCGCGCCGCCGGACCTGCCCGCCGCCCTCGACGAGACCTGGCAGGCGCTGCTGCTCCCGAACGGCGGCCTCCGTCCGGGCGACGACCCCGACCACGCCTGGAGCAACTCGGCCTGGACCGCCAGCACGTCGTTCTTCGCGCTGGCCTGGCTGCACCTCGGCCAGCGGGACAAGGGCAACCGCGTCCTCGACTACGTCCTCGGCACCCAGAACCACCTCGGCGAACTGCCCGAGACCGTCACCGACAAGGGCTTCCCGTCCCAGGTCGCCCCGCTGGGCTGGACCGACTCCCTGGTCCTCCTCGCCCTGCTGGCACGGGACGGCAGCCCGCTCGCGACCCCGCCGCTGCGCCCGGCCCCGGCCGCCCCCGCCGTACCGGATCCCGCCGTACCGGCGCCCGACCCGACGGGTGCACCGGACCCGGGCGAAACCCCCGGCCCGGACCTCATGCAGGTCACGACTCCGCGGTGACGCCCGGCGGCCACCGGTCCGGCTGGTCCACCGGGTCGGCTGGTCCACCGGTCCGGCTGGTCCACCGGGTCGGCTAGTCCACCGGGTCGGTGTCCGCCACGCGGTGGGCCTCCAGCGCGGGGTCGGCGACCAGGTCCGCGATCAGGGCCTCCGAGCCGCCGACGTACGTGCTCTTCAGATCGGTGTCGCCGCCCACGCACCAGGCCCGGTCCTCGGGCCACCACAGGTCGGGCAGCTCCGCGAACGGGTCCAGCGACTCCGGCGAGTCCGCGTCCGCCAGCGCCCCCGCCATCAGCACCTTGTCCCGGTGCGGGGTCTCGAACCGGGGCACGCCGCCCCACTCCCAGCGCCCGTAGCCCTCCCACAGCGCGAACCAGCACCGGTCGGGCGTGCCGGTGTGCCGGGCCAGTACGGCGATCAGGGCGCGCGCCACGTCCGGCGGCGTGGGCCCTTCACCGGGCCCCTCGTCCCAGACGCCGGGCAGGTACACGTCCCCGTACGACTCGTCCCGCGTGACCCCGATCAGGTCGTGCCAGCAGGTGCCGCCGGACGGTTTCCGCCGGTACGCGGCTCCGACGGTCTCCCAGCGCACCGGCTGCTCGTCGAGGTGGGCCGGGTGCAGGACGCGCGCGTACGCGGGGAAGCCGGGGGCGGACACCCCGGCGACGGTGCCGAAGGCCCCGTGGCCCGGCCGCCGCTCGGTGAGCCAGGCGGCGGGGGTGAGGTCGTCGGTCTGCACCCGCAGGCGCCCGTAGCGCTCCGGTCCGGGCTCTCGGTCGGTCGATCCGTAGATGATCACCCGTACATTGTGCCGACCTCCGGGTCCGCACCGAACCGATTAAGTGACCGCGGGGGTGCCCCGGGCCGCCCGGCGCCGCCCGACGAACCGCGCGTACAGCAGGTGCGCGGTCGCCTCGGCGGTCAGCACCAGCACCACCAGCCATGGCGCGAGGTGGTCGCCGGCCAGGATGACGAGCGCCGGCACCACGATGCCGGGCAGGGCCCACACGGCCACGCTCCGCATCGGCCGGCCGTAGCGCAGGGCGATCGCCGCGTGCGCCGCGTGGTACAGCGCGAGCCCGCCCGCCAGCGCCCACAGGGCGCCGTGCGGCAGGTGCCCGTGGCCGGCCTCCTCGACGGCGGTGGCCAGCCCGCCGGCCATGCACAGCACGGCCGCCGTCACGAAGAAGTGCAGGAACCCGCCGATGTCCCGGGCCAGGAAGTACGCGGTCCGCCCGTCGGCCGCCCCGAACACCATCTCCGCGGACGCGGAACCGAAATCGAAGTACGACCACCACAGCACGGCCAGCAGCACGAACCCCAGCACGCCGGTCACCCCGGCCCGGACGGTCCACGTGTGGTCGGCGGCGCTCACCAGGGTGATCACCGACTCGCCCAGCACGATGATGACGAACAGGCCCACCCGCTCGATGAAGTGGCCCGTGTGCAGGTCGCGCGGCATGCCGGTGCCGCGCGCCGTCAGCAGCAGCACCATTTCGGCGGCGATCAGCACCGCCCACATGACGTACCGGCCCGGCGAGGGCACCGCCGCGGACACCGCCCACAGCACGGCGGCGGCCAGGCAGTAGGTCAGCGGCCGCCACCGGGGCACCCGCCGCGGGCCCGTCCCGCGGGTCGCCGGCCACCACAGGCCCAGCAGCACCAGCCGGGTGCCGGCGTAGCCGAGGGCGTAGGCCGCCGCGCGGTCGCCGTCGGCCTCCGGCACCGCGGCCGCCATGACGGCCAGGCAGAGCATGCCCGACAGCATCAGCAGCCGGTGCCGGGCGCTGTCGTCCGCGAACAGGTTCGCCGACACCGTGATGTTGGCCCACAGCCACCACGGAGGGAAGTACAGCGCGAAGAACACGGCGAAGTCGGCGGCCCCCGGGTCGCCGTGCAACTGGTGCGAGAGCTGCGCGGCCAGCGCGACGAAGACCAGGTCGAAGAACAGCTCCAGCCAGTTGGCGTGCCGGTCGCCGTGCTGTGCGGCCGCAGCCGGCGTACCGGCTGCGGCTCCCGTCTCAGGAGTGCCCATCGGTCCGCCCGGGTCCGTGCCGCCGCCTGCGAGGCCTGCCTCCCTGTATGACACCACGGTGCACGCGGGCCCGCCTGCGGTGGCGGTCCCGCCCTGTCGGAGAATGCGCAGGTGACGGCATTCCTCGACGAACGGCTGACCGGGCCGTGGTACAGCGCCCCCTACGACGTCGGAGCCATGGAGACCAGTGACCTGGTGTTCCTGCCGGACGGCTCCGGCTGGAGCCGGTTCGAGAGCATCGGCTCGGAAATGGCCGTCACCCGGTTCCGCTGGCACTGCCCGGGCCCCGGGCGGCTGGTCCTGCTCAACACCTGGCTGATCCGGGGCCGGTGGGCCGCCGGCTCGGACGGGTTCGCCGGCGTCCCCGACCGCACCCGGGACGGCACCGTCACCTCGGTCGGCTACCGGATCGCCCCGCAGGTCCCGCCGTACGGCGACGAGCCCGTGACCACGCTCGCATGTGACGAGCCCGTCGAGTTCGCCCACTGCTTCGCCCGCGGCGGCCTGCCGGTGACCCGCGCGGACGACCCGTCCGCCGTGCACCTCCCGTACCCGCCGCCCCCGCGCCCCGGCCCGCCCCCGCGCGCCGTTGGCCGCCGGTAGTCCCGGGACCGTTGTCAGACCCCCCGACTACGGTGGGGACATGGCGAACTACGTACTCGTGGCAGGCGCATGGCTCGGCTCGTGGGCGTGGGACCGGGTGGTCCCCGGACTCCGTGAGGCCGGACACGGCGCGTACCCCCTCACCCTCTCGGGCCTGGCCGACCGGACCGGCGAACCGGCCGGGCAGCAGACCCACGTCCAGGACGTCGTCGACGAGGTGCTGCGGCACGACCTGCACGAGGTCGTGCTCGTCGGGCACAGCTACGCGGGCATACCCGTGGGCCAGGCCGCCGCCCGGCTCGGCGACCGGCTCTCCCGGGTGGTCTTCCTCGACTCCAACATCCCCGGCGAGGGCGAGTCCTTCGTGTCCCAGTGGCCCGGCGGGGGCGGGGCCGCGGTGGCGGCGGCGATCGAGGCGCACAGCGGTTTCTGGCCGCCGCTCGGCGCCGCGGACTACGAGGGCCAGGGCCTGGCCGAGGCGGACATCGCCGAGATCGTGTCCCGCTCGACCCCGCACCCGGGCGCCACCCTCACCGAACCGGCCGTCATGGCGAGCCCGTTGGGCGGCCTGCCGGCCACCTACGTCAAGTGCACCCTCGACGGGTACGAGCCGTTCGACGCCGTCCTGGAACTGGTGGCCGGCCCGAACTGGTCGCTGGCCAAGCTCGACGCGGGCCACTGGCCGATGTTCTCCGAACCGCAGGCGCTGGTGGGCCTGCTGCTGGACGAAGCGGCGCAGTAGCCCGGTTCCGAGCAGCCGGGGAGCGGGCTGGCGGGGCGGCTGCCGGTCAGCCGTGCAGGAACACCGGAAGCCGCCGGTGGCCGTTGGCGATCAGCGACGGCAGCGGCGGCAGGCCGCCGGCCGGTTCGGCGAGCCTGAGCGCGGGGAAGCGGGCGAACAGCGCCGGCAGGGCGGTGCCCGCTTCCAGGCGCGCCAGGTGCGCGCCGATGCAGTAGTGCGCGCCGTGCCCGAACGACAGGTGGTCGGTGCGGGCCCGGGTGATGTCGAAGGCGTCGGCGGTCTCCCCGTGCACGCCCGGGTCCCGGCCGGCCGCCCCGTACGACGGCAGCACGGCCTCGCCGGCGCGGATCCGCAGGCCGTCGCCGACGGGGATGTCCTCGACGGCGTAGTACATCGGGACGTGGGCGATCGGGGCCTGGAAGCGCAGGGTCTCCTCGATCGCCCGCTCCCAGGACGCCCGCCCGGAGCGCAGCAGTTCCAGCTGGTACGGGTGGCCGAGCAGGGCGGTCACGGCCTGGTCGAGCAGGTTGACGGTGGTCTCGTAGCCGGCGCTGATCACCAGCAGCAGGGTGTCCAGGAGTTCCTGCTCGGTCAGTGCGCTGCCGTCGCCCTCGGTGTCGCGCGTGGCGATCAGCGCCGAGGCCAGGTCGTCCGCCGGTTCCGCCCGCTTGCTCTTGACGAGACCGTCCAGCACCTCGTACAGCTCCGCCATGTTGGCGGCGGCCCGGTCGGCGTCGAGCGTCGTGTCGAAGACGGCGTTCACGTGGTCGCCGAAGGAGTGCCGCATCCGTTCGGGCAGCCCCAGCAGCAGGCCGATGACGCGGATCGGCAGCGGGAAGGCGAACATCTCGCGCAGGTCCGCGGGCCGGTCCGCGGGCAGGGCGGCGAGGCCGGTGAGGAGCGCGTCGGTGATCTGCCCGATGCGCGGGGCGAGCGCGTTCATCCGGCGGACCGCGAACGCGGGCGCGACGAGGCGGCGCAGCCGCTGGTGGTCGGTGCCGTGGGCGGTGAACATGTTGGTGACGCCCACCCAGTGCGCGAGCGGCCACTTGCCCACGATCTCGTCGGGGAACAGCGGCCAGTGCCGGGCCGCGTCCTTGGACAGCCGGGGATCCGTCAGGAGCCTTTTCAGCAGCGCCGGTTCAGCGACCGACCAGGCCGTCACCCCCAGGACGTCGACCCGGGTCAGCGGGCCGCGGCGCCGCAGCTCGGCGTGCTCGCGCTCCCGGTCGGCGCCCTGCGGGTCCAGCACCAGCGGCTGCTCGTCGGCCATGTGCGCTCCTCGGAGGTGGGGGTGGGTGGTGGCTCGGGCCGGGAACCACGCCGGCCCGCCGGTGCGGGCACTCTGGCAGGACCGGCGGCAGACCGGAAGGGGCGCCCGGGCGCACGGGCCGGAAGTCGCCGCACGACGCGCGCCCTTGGGGACGGCCGGGGGCCCTCTGTCAGTGGCCGCTGGCATGGTGGCGGTATGGACGAGCAGATCATGCGCGGCCGGGTCTACGGCGCCGACCACGACGACCCGGACCCGGGACCGCGCCCGGGGCACAGTTACGTCGAACTGGTCGGCGGCCCGCTGGACGGGCTGCTGCTGGACGTCACCGGCTGGAGCGCCGGGGACCGCGCCGAGGGGGCGCTGCTGATGACCGAGATCGGGCGGTACGGACCGGGCGGCCGGGCCCTGTACGAGCCGCGGCCGCACGATCCGGCGCACTTCGACTGGCAGGGGGACGCGCCATGAGACCGGACCCGCGGTGAAACGGCGGCGCCCCGGCCCGGCCGGGCGGGCCGGGGCGGGGCGGGGCACCGGTGGGGTCGGGGCGGGGTCAGGGCGTCCGGCTGCCGGCCGAGGCCAGGCCCAGCCAGGTGTGCGGGTTGCCCTCCCAGCACCAGCCGAGCTTCGGGGCGTTCTTGCTGATCCACAGGGCGGGCACGCGCTTGTCGCCCAGCCGGCTGCCGGCCAGCGAGAAGCACTTGTTCTTGGCGAGGGACTGCGGGTGGAGGGTGACGAGCGCGACGCCCTCCTCGATGGTCAGCGGCGTGCGGCCGCGGCTTTGGACGGCGGCCATCGCGTCGAGGGGCACCACGTCGCAGAACTCCTCGCCGCGGTCGACGTCGAAGACCGCGTACACGGAGCCGTCCGGGAGGCCGAGCTCCTCCAGGTTGACGAACCGCTCCAGCTCACCGGGGGCGTAGAAGCGCTCGATGACGCCGGGGAGCTTCTTCCCGGCGAGGGTGGTCAACGGCACCGACCGCTCCAGGGGGACCAGGGCCCGGGTGACCACCAGGAGGAACGGCACCCGGCCCTCGGTGGGCGGCTGCATGTCCGCCGCCCGTGCCGTCACCGGTCCGCGCAGCGGTCCGAGGAGCGCCCGGAAGGCGGCCTCGGTGAGCCCGGCGAGCTCCGGGTAGCCCAGGTCGACGAGGGTCTGCACCTGGCGGTCGAACTCCGTGGCCGGATCGAACGCGGCCGGGGTCCCGGTGGGGGCGGAAGTGGCGGGCAGCGGGGTGGAGGCGGGCATCGGTGCCTTTCGCAGAGGGGCAGGACGGGGCGCGGGGGAGCACGCCGGCAGGTGCCGGCGAGCAGTCAAACTTACGCCCGACATAAAAATACGTCGATCCACTCCAATGCGTCAAGAGAAAACTTATGTCGGGGCTAAGATTTCTTCATGAGCGACGGACCGGGGGCACCGGTGGGACTGCGCGAGTCCAAGAAGCAGGAGACGAGAAGGCTCATCTCCGACCACGCGACCAGGCTCTTCCTCGACCGCGGCTTCGAGGCGACGACCATCGCCGAGATCGCCGCCGCGGCCCGGGTGGCCAAGAAGACCGTGACCAACTACTTCGCCCGCAAGGAGGACCTGGCCCTCGACCGGCACGAGGAGTTCGTCGCGGGCCTCGCGGACGGCTTCACCGGCCGTGCGCCCGGCGAGTCCGCACTCGCCGCGCTGGCTCGGGCCTTCTCCGCGGCCGTGGACCGGCGCGACCCGGTGATCGGCTTCTCCGGCCCCGTCTTCGCCCGCATGATCGCGGACAGCCCCACCCTGCTGGCCCGGCTGCGCGACCTCCACGACCTGCGCGAGGCCGCGCTCGCCGCCGTGCTCGCCGCCGAAACGGGCGCGGACCCCGGCGACATCACCCCCCGGGCGGCGGCCGCCCAGCTCGGCGCCGCCCACCGCGTACTGTTCCAGCAGATCATGGAACTCACCCTCGACGGCCTCGACGACGACCGCATCGCGGAGACCGTCGCGGAGTCCGCGCGCCGCACCTTCGCCCTGCTGGCCGGTCCGCTCGCGGACTACGCCGTGAAGTGAATCCGGCGGTGCGGGGCCGGTCACGGCCGGTGCGCGGTCCGCATGCGCAGCGCCCGTGATCATGGTTGGCTGGAGGGGTCAGCACCGCCGACCGACGCCGAGGAGCCGACCCGCCATGGCTGCAGGTGAACCCGGAAGCAGGCCCGACCAGCTGAGGGCCAAGGCCCAGGAGCTGAAGGACGCGGCCGAACGCGCCACCGAACCGCAGGAGCGCCGCCGGCTCCAGGACAAGGCCGAACGGCTGCTCCGCCAGAGCGAGCAGGAACGCCGGCTCACCGAGAAGGGCCCGGACGCGCTCTAGGGCTCGGACGCCTTCCGAGGCCTGGAGGTCGCGGCTGTGTCGACGTCAAGTCACGAGGTGTTCGGCGCCCCGTGCTGGGTCAGTCTGATGGCCCGGGACCTGGGCGCCTCGCAGCAGTTCTACGGCGCCGTGCTCGGCTGGCTGTTCCGCCGCACCCGTCTCGGCGAGGGCTTCTCCGTCGCCTTCCGCGACGGGGCCCCGGTGGCCGGCATCGGCGCGCTCGCCGAACAGCTGGGCGTGCCGGTGGCCTGGACCCCGTACTTCGCCGTCGACGACGCCGACGGCACCGCCGCGCGGATCCGCGAGCGGGGCGGCACCACGGCCGTCGGGCCGCTCTCCTTCGGCACCGGCCGGGCCGCGCTCGCCGCCGACCCGGACGGCGCGGTCTTCGGCTTCTGGCAGGGGGAGGTGATCCCTGACTGGACCGTCGGCCGCGGCACCGCCCCGGCCTGGCTCGAACTCCGCACCCGGGACGCCTTCGCCGCCGCCGTCTTCTACGGCGAGGTGCTCGACTGGGCCTGCGAGCGGCCCGGATGCTGCGACGTCGCGTACGAGCAGGGCCGCGTGGTGGTGCGCCGCGGGACCGACACGGTCGCCCGGATCAGCGGCGGGGCCGTCGAAGCGGCCCCGGACCCGCAGGTGCGGCCGCGCTGGCACGTGCACTTCGCCGTCCCCGACCTGGAGGCCGCCGTCGAGACCGCCACCCGGCTCGGCGGCCGCACCGCCTCCGTCGTGCGCGAGTCCGCGACCGGCCGATCCGTCGAACTGCGCGACCCCGACGGCGCACTGTTCACCGTCGTGTCGCCCCCGTAGCCCGTCATCCCGTACCGGCGGCCGTCGTGCGCCTCGGCCGACGTGCGCCCCGGGCGTCGTGCGCCCCGGGCTCCGTCACTGCGTACCGGCGCCGGCGGCCCGGGCCCGGCGCTGCCAGCGCCGGCGCCACCAGTGCCCCACCAGGGGCAGTGCGGCGGCCACGGTGAGCATCCAGGAACCGGCGAAGGCCCAGATCACCGGCTCGGTCACGGTCAGGCAGGCTGCCAGGAACAGCGCCAGGCTCACCGGTCCCAGGACGCACAGGGCCCACACCGTGCGCCGGGTGTCCGGCCGGCGCATCAGCTGCGCGAGCGTACGGTCGTGGGCCAGCTCGGTCTCGATGGCCCGCAGCTCCTGCCGCTCGCGGTCCGACAGTCCGGATCCGTCCATGGGGCGCCTCCTCGGAGTCCACCGCGCGGCTACCCCCGCCGCCGCAGCCTCATTCCTCCTTCGTGGTGTACCGGCCGCGGGCCCACAGCGGCAGCGCGAACCAGCACAGGAGGTACCAGAGGAGCACCCCGGCGACGACCGCGGGCGCCAGGGCGTCGTGCGTGGCCACCCGCAGGATCAGCAGCAGCGCACTGGTCAGAGTGGCGAGCAGCAGCAGGATCCCGGCGAAGGTCAGCCGCGAGGCCCAGGCCACCGCCTGCGGCTTGATCCGCCGCCCGGCCACGATCCGGTGGAACGCCACCGGCCCGATCAGCGCACCGGTGGCCAGCGAACCCAGCACGACCGTGACGATGTAGATCGTCTTGTCGGTGCCGCCGAGCGTCGCGTAGCGCGGCGTGAACACCACCGTGAGCAGGAAGCCCAGCAGGATCTGCACGCCCGTCTGGGCGACGCGGATCTCCTGCATCAGCTCCTGCCACTGCCGGTCGGCCCGCTCGTCGGGTGTCTCCCGCCGGCCCGACTTCGTGCCGGTCCCGTCCGCTGCGCTCGTCATCGGCCACTCCCCGGATCGATGCCCCGCGCGTGCCCGGATTTCCGCCCGGCAATCCCGCGACCGCACTGCCCGCGCCCGGCTGCGGTGTGCTTTAATAAATGCACAGTCATTCATTAATCCGTCGAGCGAGGAGCGGCAGCGGTGGGACGTCCCCGGGGGACCACGGATGAGGCCATCCTGCGTGCGGCGGTCGACGTCATCGGGCGGCTGGGACCCGCCGGGCTGACGCTGGCCGCCGTGGCGCGCGAAGTGGGCCTGGTGCCCGGCACCCTCGTGCAGCGGTTCGGCTCCAAGAAGGGGCTGTTCCTCGCCTTGGCCGACCGGGCCGTCCAGGAAGCCGAGGCCGGGGCCGCGGCCGCCGCCCCGGCCGGGGAGCCGGGCGGCAGTGCCCTGGACGCGCTCACCGCCCTGGTCGCCGAGTCGCTGGCCGACGTGGACACGCCGCAGCGCTTCGCCCACCACCTGGCCTTCCTCTGCCTGGACCTCAACGACCCCGAGCTGTACGCACGGGCCCTGGCGGTGCACCGGGCCCGGCAGCGGTCCCTCGCGGCACTGCTCACCCGGGCCGTCGCCGACGGCGAACTGCGGCCCGGCACCGATGCCGCGGCCCTCGTCCGCACCGTGCAGGCCGTGACCGCCGGCGCCGGCCTGACCTGGGCCCTGGAACGCGACGGCAGCCTCGCCGCCCGGGTCGGCCACGAACTGGAACAGGCCCTCGCGCCGCACCGGACCGTCCCCCGCCCCGGCCTCACCGACCTCCCGGAGGAAGCATGAGCACCGACGCAACGCCCACGGCGCCCGGCCGCGCACCCCTGGCCGGCCGGGTCGCCCTGGTGGCGGGCGGCACCCGCGGCGGCGGCCGCGGCATCGCCGTGGAACTCGGCGCCGCCGGGGCCACCGTCTACGTCACCGGCCGCAGCAGCTCCGCCGGCCGCTCCGACCTCGACCGCCCGGAGACCATCGAGGAGACCGCGGACCGCGTCACGGCCGCCGGCGGCCTCGGCATCCCCGTCCGGTGCGACCACAGCAGCCCGCAGGAGGTGCAGGCGCTGGCCGGCCGGATCGCCGCCGAGCAGGACGGCCGGCTCGACGTGCTCGTCAACTGCGTATGGGGCGGCGACTCGTTGACCGACTGGGAGCATCCGCTCTGGGAGCAGGACCTCGACACCGGCTTCCGGCTGCTGCGCCGGGCCGTCGACACCCACGTGATCACCAGCCGCTTCCTGCTGCCGCTGATGGTGGCCCGCCGCAGCGGGCTGGTCGTGGAGGTCACCGACGGCAACACGGCCCGCTACCGCGGCTCGTTCTTCTACGACCTGGCGAAGTCCTCCGTGATCCGGCTGGCCGTCGCACAGGCCGCGGAACTCAGGCCCCACGGCGTCGCGGCCGTCGCGATCACGCCCGGCTTCCTGCGCTCGGAAGCCCTGCTGGAGCACTTCGGCGTGACCGAGGAGACCTGGCGCGACGGCGCGGCCGTCGACCCGAACTTCTCCCACTCCGAGACGCCCGCCTACCTGGGCCGGGCCGTCGCCGCCCTGGCCGCGGACCCCGGCGTCATGGCCAAGTCCGGCCGGGCGCTGGCCACCTGGGGCCTGTACGTGGAGTACGGGTTCACCGACGCGGACGGCAGCCGGCCGGACTTCGCCGCGCACTGGGCGGCGAACCTGGAGGAGGAGCACGGACCGCTCGGCGACCCGCTGTAGGGCCCGATACGGAAGCCGGACCCCGGGCGGCCTGCGTCAGCCCGCGGCCCCCCGCCGGGCGCCCAGGGCCGTGACCGCGTCGAGCAGCCTGGACCAGAACAGCTCCTGGTCCAGGGCCACCGCCACCTGCGCGTTCACCGGCCGGTCCAGATAGCCGTGCGGATCGACCACGGTCGCCCCGCGGGTGTACTCGCCGTGGAGCTCCACCACCACGTTCGCGTCGACGCACCGCACGATCTTCGGGTCGAGCACCCGGGCCACCGCCACCGGATCGTGGACCGGCGGGCTTTCGAAGCCCCACAGCTCCCGGTAGGTGCTCGCGAAGAACGTCATCAACGCATGGCAGATCCGGCCGAGTTCGCTGTCGAGGGCGGCGAAGCGGGCCAGCACACCGGGTGTGGCGAGCGCCTGGTGCGTGACGTTCAGCCCGCACATGGTGATCGGGACGCCGCTGCGGAACACGATGTCGGCGGCCTCCGGGTCCGCGTAGATGTTGAACTCGGCGGCGGGAGTGCGGTTTCCGCGTTCCGTCGAGCCGCCCATCAGCACGATCTCGCGGATCCGGGCGGCGTCCTCGGGGTAACGCGTCAGCAGCAGCGCGATGTTGGTGAGCGGGGCGGTGGGCACGAGCGTCACCGGCTCCGGGTGCTCGGCCAGGATCCGGTGGATCAGGTCGACGGCGTGCTCGGCCGCCACCGGCACCGTGGGCTCCGGGAACTCCGGCCCGTCCAGGCCGGATTCGCCGTGCACGTCGGCGGCCACCAGCTGCGGACCCCGGAGCGGGCGGTCGCAGCCGGCGGCGACGGGGACACCGGCAATGCCCGCCACCGTGCACACCCGGCGGGCGTTCAGGGTGGTCTTCTCCAGCGTCTGGTTGCCCGCCACGGTGGTGATGGCCAGCAGGTCGACTGCCGGATCGCCGGCCGCCAGCATGATCGCAAGGGCGTCGTCGTGTCCGGGATCGCAGTCGATGATGATCGGGACGGCCACAGTCACTCCTCCACCACGGGACACACAGGTCTCGGGAAACCCCTTTCGTCCCAGTGTGCCCGGTGTGGCCCGACGGGCACAGGCCCTGGTTCGGCCACCCTGGCCGGTGCCCACCGGTCGCTCCGGAGGAGCCCGCCGCTACTTGATCGTGTAGGAGCAGCCCTTCGGGTTCTTCCCGCCGTCGTTGTCGGCCACCTGCCTGCCGTCGACCGTGATGGTGCACGGCGCCTGCACCAGCCGACCGTCCGGGCCCTCGACGCTGCCCGGGATCACCGACACCAGGTAGCCCACCCGCTGTTCGGCCGCGGTGAGTTCGACCTTCTCGGTCTTCTTCCACGGCAGCGTCTGCTGCGAGAAGCCGCTGTCGGCGGCGTTGTACATGACCTGGGTCGTGCCCGAGCCCTCGACCGACAGGACCACCTCGTGCGCGGCGCCGCGCGAGGCCGCCCCGCCCTTCGACCCGGACTGCGAGCCTCCCTCGGGGCCCGACTCCGCGGCCGGCCCGGCCCCCGACGTGCCGGTGTCGCCGCCGTCGCTCCCGCAGCCCGTCAGCAGCGCGGCCGCCGCCACGAGCCCTGCCACCGCGCCAACCGTTGTGCGCATCTTGCCCGTTCCCCGATCCTGATCCGCTGTTCCCCGGCCTCCTGTACGAGGCCGGGCCGGTCAGGATCCCATCACACGAACGCGCCGCCCCGTCCGACCGGAGGCATCCCGGCGGGTCGGGGCGGCGCGTACGGGGCAGTGGGCCCCCCGCCGCCGGGCGCTACGCGATGCCGGGAATCCCGCGCGCCCGGAAGGCCTCGCGCACGGCACCGGCCGCGGCCGCGCCGTACATGCGCTGCGCCGTGTCGATCGTCGTCAGCGCAGCGTCCCGGAAGTCGGTGTCCGGCCGGAACCCGAACTGCGCGTTGACGATGATCCGGTCCGCGGTGCGCGACCCCAGGGCGCCGCGGATGTCGAAGAGCGCACGGGACCAGATCTCGCCGTCCGCGTGCACCTCCCCGGTGCGGTCCGCGTACGTCTTGGTGCCGTCGATGCGCCGCAGGCAGTGCGGGGCCGGGCTGTAGGACACGGAGTCCCAGTCCGCCACGCAGGCCTCGTTCGCCCGCACCGGCCAGCCGAACGCGGCGGCCGCGTGGTTGCCGACCTGCACGGCCAGGTAGTCGCCGAACGCCTCGCCGATCGCCCCCGCCTCCGGAGACGTGCCGAAGCCGGGCACCTGGGCGTGGTGCACCGCGTGCCCGTACTCGTGCAGGACCACCTCGGCGTCCTCGGCGTCGTCCACCTCGCCCTTGCCGAAGCGGATCTCCGCCTTCTTGTCCGTGAAGAAGGAGTTGTCCGCACCCCACTGGTTGATCCGGACCGGCTGGACCCGGTCGTTCGCGCCGGGCAGTTCGGTGCCGAAGCCCAGGCTCTGCAGGTACCCCTGCGCCCGGTCCACCCAGAAGTAGGCCATGACCTGCTCGAACTCGTCGTCGGCGCGGTCGTACGAGGTGGCCTTCGACAGCTGCGCGGCGCCGCCGGTCTCGGAGCGTACGGAGACCCACTTGCCGGACAGGGCGCCGCTGCCGTCCAGGTTGCGCAGGGCGACGACGGCGTACGCCGAGGCGGGCACGGCGGTGGCCGAATCCTTGCCGTCGGTGAGGTTCTGGTCGCCGGTGGCCTGCACCGGGTTGACCATGAAGACGCGGGCCTGCGGCTGCCCGGATCCGGAGCCTCCGGAGACCACGGGGCGTGCGGAGGCAGGGCCGGCCAGGGTGAACACAGCCACGGTGGCAGTGGCCGCGGCGAGCAGGCCGCGGGTGGTGCGGCGGGTCATGGACGTCCTCTCGTCGGGGAACGGTGGCAGGGGTGTGGCGTGATCCTTGTGTACGGGCAGCCCGCTTGACCAGGCTCTCGGCGCGAACATGACCAGCCGTTTACGGAGCCGCCCGGTCCGCCCGGATCGTCCCGGGGGACGGACCCGGGCGCTCGGGACGCCGGGGACGGCCGGGGGCGGACCGGACGTTCGGGCGGGCGCCGGGACGGAACGGATGCCGGGCGCCCGTCCGGCGCTGATCCGCAGGACGGCCCTAGGGGGTGTTGCGAAAGTCCCGCACGGCGCCCACGGCGCCCGGCACGCCCTCTCGCCGCACCGGCCGAAGCCCCGAGTACGCCCAGTACGAGGGCCT
>NZ_JAJAUZ010000119.1 GCF_020532645.1 Streptomyces bambusae | reverse complement strand
CCAGGAAGAGAGCCCCCGGTGACCTGCCTGCCCGTCTACCCCTGGCACCTGGCCCCGGACGGCCTGGCCACCCGCCGACAACTGCGTGCCGCCGGGCTGCGGCCCGGCGGACAGGACGTGACAGCCCAGCTGGAGCGCCCGCGCCGTCGGCGCGGGCCGCTGGTCGCCTACCTCTACCGGATCGATCTCGCCCTGCCTGTCCGGCCGATGACCCCGGGCCGGTGGGCGGCCCTCGTCAAGGCCAACCGCGCCCGCCGCACGTGCCCCGCCTGCGGCAGGGACGCGGGCTACGTCATCCCCTCCCACCTCGGCGCCTGCACCCCGTGCGCCTACCCCGTCTGACCTTTCCCGAGGAGACATTCCCATGACCGAGACCATGCCGGAGACGATCCGCTACACCGCCGACGTGGTGTGCATCCGTGGCGGCGACGTGCTCGTGATCGAGCGTGGCTGGCCGCCCCACCAGGGCAAGCTGGCCCTGCCCGGCGGGCACGTGGACCCGGGCGAGACCTCCCGTGAGGCCGCCGCCCGGGAACTGCTGGAGGAGACCGGCGTCCACGTCCCCTTGGACGCCCTGGTGCTGGTCGGCGTGTACGACGCCCCTGAGCGCGACCCGCGCGGCCGGTACGTCACCGCCGCCTACGCAGCCGCCGTCCCCGCCGACACCACCGCCACGGCCGGCGATGACGCCGCGGGCGTGCAGTGGGTTCCGCTGAACGCACCCGGTCCCCTCGCGTTCGACCACGGCCAGATCGTCTCCGCCGCCTGGCGCCAGATCCAGCTCGCGGCCAACCACACCACCCTTCGACCCTGAAGAGGCCAGGGAGTTCTGATGCTCAACCGTCTGCGTCGTCTCGCCTTCCCCATCTTCCTGCTCGCCGGTATCGGCGTGGCCGTCCGCACCTGGGCGGAACTGTCCGCCCACGGTGTCAGCCTGTCGCTGACCCTCGCCTGTTCGCTGGCCGCCGTCGCGGTCGGCGCCCAGCTCGGCCGGGTGCTGTCCGACGTTCTGGACCGGGACTGACCGTCATGGGTTCCACGCTGATAGCCGTGCTGGGCACGCTGGCCGGTGCGGTCCTCACCGCGCTGCTCCACCGCCGGGCCCTGTCCCTTCAGATCGACTCCGCCCGCGCCGACCAAGCTCGGGCGGACCAGTTGGCCGCACTGGCGGGGTTCGCAGCGGCGGTAGCGGATCACCGGCGGGCAATGTGGGTGCGTGAGCACCTGCGCCTGACCGGCGCACCCGCCGAGGACGTGGAACGGGCCCGGCAGGAGAGCCACAGCACCCGCTCGGCCCTGACCAACCCGCACATGAGCCTCGGCATCCTGCTGCCCGAACTCCACGAAGCAGCGAACCGAGCCGTGGAAGCGACCTACGCCCTGCGGAACGCCGGCAACCTCGACCAGCTCAACGAGCGCCGCGGGGAGGCCCTGTTGGCCATGGACGCGTTCACCGCCGCAGCCCGCACTGCCCTGGGCGCCTGACCTCTCCCCGCGCCACCCCTGACCTGCACGCCCAAGCACAGGAAGGAGGAACCGTCATGTCCGGAATCGACTGGGACGAGGAGTTCACTGGCATGAACCCCGCGGCCCCGGAGAAGCCCAGCACGTCGTCCAAGTTCTCCGCCAAGATCGGCGGGGTCCGCCGCAACACCGCCGCGCTCGCCGTGTGCGGCACGATCGCCGTCCTCGCGGTGTGCGGCACGGTCGTGGCCGTCACCAGCATGCAGGGCGAGCAGGCCGCTCAGGACCGGGCCCGGGCGAAGGAGCAGGCCGCGAACGCCCTGGTCGAGGTGGAAGCCGACAAGCAGCGGGCACAGGTCGAGGAAGCCGCGGCCAAGACGCTGTACGAGCGGGAGATGGCCGTCTACCTGGAGTGCATGAAGATCCGGTCGGCTGCGGTGGCCAAGGCCGCCTCGTACGACGTCGCGAGGATCCCCTCCTGCGATGCGCCGACCCTTGGCGGCGCATCCGCCAAGGCGGAGGAGCCCTCCGACGGCGGCGGCTCGATCACGGCCAGCCCCTGGCTGTGGGTGGCGCTCGTCGGCGGCGGCGGCCTGTTCGCCTACAAGAAGCTCTCCGCTCCCTCCGGTTCTGCTGCTGTCGCCCCCGCGAGCAACAAGGGATTCACCTTCGAGAAGGGTGCATGAAATGACGCTCCAGTTCTTCGCCCTGGCCCTGTTCTGCTGGGCTCTGTTCTTCACTTTCAAGAAGACCAAGGGAAAGCAGATGGCGATCTGCATCATGCTGATCCTCTCCGGGATCTTCCTGCCGTACACGCCGTTCAGCGAGGAGATCCGCAGCACGCTCGAATCGGTCTTCAGCACGGCGAACGACACGGTCAGCAACATCGGAACGTCACGCTAAGCACGTGTCCGCGCGGGTTACGGGTTACCGGTTACGGGCCGTAGGAGCCGCCTCGTTCTGCCCTGAGCGGCCCGAACCGGCGTCCACGGGACCTGTAACCGGTAACCGGTAACCCCCCGACAACTACACAGTGTCACGTAAGGAGGCTCGTGGAACTCCTCGTACTCCTCGCCATCAGCTACCTCGCCGGCGTCAACAACACCCACGGCACATACGAGCGGGCGGGAATCAAGAAGCCCCCGCCGAAAGCGAAGGCAAAATGGCAGCCTGCACGCGCACCGGACACCTTTCGGAACGCCTCGTTCAATGCGGCAGCCAAGGCGCATTACGGGCTTCTTGCGGGTGCTCATTGGGCCGGAGGTCTGCGTGACGGGTGGCGTTCCTCCTACCTCAAGAAGCCCGGCTCTGTGCCTTCCGGTTCGTCTTCCGCTGTGCCGCCTGCGGGGGCCTCCGCGCCCTCTTCGGGTGCCACCGTGCCGCCGAAGCCCACCACACCCCCGAAGCCGACCGTTCCGCCGACGGTCCCGCCGTCGGCACCTGCCGGGCCCGGGCCTGCGAACCCGCCGCCCGCTCCTCCGGCCGCCGGGCCTCCCGGGCCGGCACCGACCGTCCCGCCGCCCGGCACCGTCCCCGGGCCGCCGACCGTCACGCTCCCTCAGCAGATCAGGAAGGACCCCGCGATGCAGCCCAACCCGCCCGTTCCGCACACCGCGACCGTCGATGCCCAGGGCGTCCACGTCACCACCGCCGCCGGGAAGTCCCGTACCTACAGCGGCGGCGAGGTCATGACCCTCACCCAGGTCATCGACCTGGCCGAAGGCGCGGCCACGTTGTGCCAGTCCAGCGCCGAGTCCTGCTTGCAGCTGGTGGACGAGTCCTCGGAGCTGGCCGCGGACTGCGACGTGCTGATCGCCGAGATCACGGAGAAGGGTGTCGGCGCCAACCTGATCGGCAAGTGCGAGCACCTGAAGGAACAGCTCAACCTCCAGGCCGCCACCGCCAGCAAGCTCCACGACCAGATCCAGGGCGGCGAGGAAGCCTGCCGGACGGCGTCGGCGAACGCCGAGGTCCGGCACGGCCAAATCTTCCGGGCCGTCGCGGACTCCCCGCTGACCAAGCCCGCCGAGCGCGACTTCTACAACGCCCGATAGCCAAGGAGAGCCCCGCATGTCTGTCAGCGAATCCCTTAAGGATGCCGTGACCTACGCGGCCCTGCGCGCCAAGCTCGCCTGGCTCACGCACCAGGTCCACGCCCATGCCGAGACCGTCACCACCCTCGCCACCACCGTGGACGAGACCGCGGAACAGATGCAGGACGCCGCCGAGACGATGAAGGCGCTGGCCGTCGACGCGGCGACCACCGCTGAGTTCGCGGACGCGGCCCTGGTCATGACCGGCGCCAAGGAAGCGGCCGGCGCCTACACCTCCGCTGCGGACAGCGCCGCCGCAGCTGCGGACGACGCGAAGACGACCGTCGAGAGCGACCACGGCGGCATCGCGGACGCGGTCGACACCAGCCCGGTTGAGATGGCCGAAGCCGCCTTCTACACCCAGCAGTAGGGAGGGCCGACCATGGGGCCGACCCGAGCACAGTTCATCCAGTACGCGCCCGCCGCTCTTGCCGTGGGAGCCCTCACGGCCGGCCCCTGGTCCGCCCTTGCCGCCGGAGCGGCCGGAGCGGGGGCCTGGGCCATCAACGCCTCCGCCCCCGCTCTGCGCTCCCTGATCGCCTGCGGCTTCACCGCCACCGGCTGCGGCATCGCCGCCCACCAGGCCCTCACGTCCGGCATGAACCCCCTGTTCGCCCTCGGGCTCGCCGTGCCGGCCGGAGCAGCCGTCCTCGCCCACCACCGCAACACCGCCGACCAGCTCGCCTCCCTCCCCGCTACGGCCGCGGCCCCTGGCAGCCAGACCTCTCAGGCGCAGTTGATCACCGCGTGGTGGAAGGAGTTCATCTCCGGTCCGACCCAGACCGAGGGCCGCAAGCTGATCCAGGCCGGTGCTGACCTCGCGCACCTGGTCCTGGACGCGGGGGATGACCACGTGTCGTTCAGCGGGGTCATCACGGTGCCCCAGGGCCAGCAAGTGCGGGTCAAGGCCGCAGACATCGCGGCCGTCTACCAAATCCCCGTCTCCCAGATCGAGATGGGCGACCCCAAGCACTACGCCCCGAACGCGCTGCCCGTCACCGTTCACCTCAAGAAGGCGCCGGAGCAGCCGCAGATCACGACTACCGGCGCCCCCACGACGCCGGAGCAGCTGTGGGCTGCGTACGTCGGGGGGCCGGACGGCGCCATGCCCGGCACCACCCTCGTCCTCACCCGCTACGACGGTCCCCTGGACTGGGAAGGGATCGCCACCCGGGACCGGAAGGCGATCGGGACGGTCAACCTCCAAGACCTCGCGGGGAACCTCGACCTGGAGACCATCCAGATCGCCCTGGCCCCCACGGACAAGCCCTCGCAGATGGGCGTGCGCGTGATGAGGGAGCACGCGCTGATGCACGGCACGATGCTCTCTGCGGTCGTGGACGAGCTGTCCATGGACTCACGCGGATACATCCGCCTGGGCACCTACATCGACGCCCGCGCCGCCCTGGTCCCCCTGGCCCAGCCCGGCTCGGGCGCCCGGCACCTGTACCTGGTCGGCGGCTCCCGCTCCGGGAAGTCCGGCGTGCTGGAACAGGTCCTGCTCTCCGCCCACCGCTCCCGTATCGCGGTGATCCTCGCCTCCCCGCAGGCCGGAACCATCGCCGGTGCCGGCCTGGCCGCCTACTGCGGCGACGGCCTGGACGAGGCGATGGGCGCGCTGCGCCTGGCCTACGCGATGATGCTCGACCGCGAAGCCCGCTACCGCTCCCCCGCCTTCCCCTTCACCGACCCGCTGATCCTGATCGTCATCGACGAAGCACACATGCTGCTGTCGGTCTCCTCTCCGTACCACGCGGAGGCCAAGGCGATCGTGGAGCAGTTGACCCGCCGGTCCCTCAAGCGCGGGATCGGCGTGGTCCTGGCCACCCAGACCCCGCTGGCCGAAGACCTCGGCAACTCGACCGTCATCCGCTCCCAGCTCCTGATCGGCGGCGGCGCGGTGTTCCTGCGCTGCGCCAAGGGCCAGGGCTCCCTGGTCGGTGCGAACGCGGTCGAGGGCGCGGAGGGCATCGACCTGTCGATGATCCCCTCCTCCTGGCCCGGCCAGTACGCCAAGGTCGCCGAGCGGGACATGAGCGGCCTGGACACCGAAGCCGCCGCCAACCCCGAGGACGGCACCTTCGGCCTCGGCTACCTCCTCACCCCCGGCTCACAGGCCGTCCAGTTCCGCTCCCTGCACCTGGACGTACCACCCACCACCCTCGCCGGAGGCATGCCGCCCGTCGCTGTCGAGGACTGCGAGGCATGGCGCCTGCGGGAGGCAATCGCCCTCACACCGATGGTCGACCAGCGCGGCAAGAACCTGGTCGGCAGCCTCACTGACCTCCTCACCAAAGCCCAGCAGGGACCGACCGCACTGCCGCAGCAGCGGGCCCAGACCGACCCCGCCGGCACCGGCGGGTCACCGGAAGGACAGGAGCTGATCAAGCCGCGAATCCTCGAACTCCTCAAGGAGGAATCCATCCCCATGACCGCCGAGACCATCGCCCGGAAGCTCGGCACAACCGCGAAGAACATCAAGCCGCGCCTGTCCGAGCTGAAGAAGCGCGACGAGGTCACCAACGAAAACGGACTGTGGAGGGCCGCATGAACACCCGCACCAAGACCGACTTCACCCCCGTCGACCAGACCCTGTACGCAAAGGCATTCCAGCTCCTCGACCCCACCCCGGACCCCGTCTCCCCCGCCGCTCCCGCGCCGGTGCCGTCCGTTCCTGCCGGGGTGCCCATGCACCGGCCCGGGGCCGTCGAGAAGACCCTCACGGACGCCCTCGCCTTCCTCGACACCCACGGCTGGGCCAGGCACACCCTCATCCACCCCGAAGGCGCCCGCTGCTCCATCGGAGCCCTGCGCGTAGCGGCAGGCGCCCGCAACGCCGCCTACTGCGACGCCGGGAACCTCCTGCTGGACGAGGCCCGCCGTCAGCACGGCAAGCGGTGGGAGTCCATCCCCGCCTGGAACGACTCCCACACCGGCGCCCAGGTACGCAGCGTGTGGGAGGCCGCCATCCAGCGCGCCCACCACCTGAACATCTGACCCGCTGGAGCCGCCTGTGTCGTTCCACTTCACCGACCCCAAGCAGAACAACGAGCCGCCGTTCACCTTCACCGGACCGAACCCGGCAGACCTTGAAGAACAGCTCCAGATGATCAACGACCTGGCGCACGAAATCCTCCGCCTGGTCGCCGACGTGCGCAGACAGATCAACGGCTGAACACCGCCCAGCAAACACGAGGGCGGCCCCGCCTCGCCAAAGACCGGGGCCGCCCTCATCCACAACGCATCAACAGACCTGTGGAGGTATCCAGCATGACCCAACCCACCCCCTCCGCGCAGCTGCGCGCGGCCCTCGCCCTCGCCGGGCGGGGCGTTCCCGTCCTGCCCTTACGGGAGGACAAGAGCCCGATGGGCAACTGCCGGACCTGCCGCAAGAACGCCTGCGGCGGCCGGCCGAACATGAAGACCCCCGGGCCGTGCGTCTGCGCGGCCCCGTGCCACGCCTGGGCCGCGGCCACGACCGACCTGGACATCCTCACGTCCCCCGCGTGGGCAGGCGCCTGGCAGCAGGCCGCAGCGGTCGCCTACCACCCCGGCGGTGCAGGGGTGACCGTGGTCGACCTGGACAACGCCGACGCGATCAACTGGGCCCGGCAGACTCTGCCCACCACGCGAACCGTGCCCAGCACCCGCGGCGAGCACTGGATCTACCTGGGCACGATGACCTCCCCCAACGCCGTACGCCCCGGCGTGGACATCAAGTCCCTCATGTCCTACGCCCGGTGGCTCGGACCCGGCACGGGCACCCTGACCGCCCTGCCCCACGTCGTACA
>NZ_JAJAUZ010000118.1 GCF_020532645.1 Streptomyces bambusae | reverse complement strand
TGGTGTCCTGCGCATCCAGCAGCTCCGCGCGGAGCAGCCGGACGACGGCCTCGCCGGTCGGGTGGTCGAACACCAGCGTCGACGGCAGGGCCACACCCGCCGCACCGGCCAGCCGGTTGCGGAACTCGACGGCCGTCAGCGAATCGAAGCCCAGCTCCTTGAAGGTCCGGGCGAGGTCGACGGCCGCCGCCGACGTGTACTCCAGCACCGCCGCGACCTGCTCTGCGACCAGTGCGGCGAGTTCACGCTCCCGCTCGCCCTCGGACAGGCCGGCCAGCCGGGAACCGAAACCGGAACGCTCGGGCGAAGGCTCCTGCTGGTCCGGCGCCGGCACGGCAGCCGGCGGCACCGGGGCAGCGACGGCCCCGGCCGCGGCATCCCCGGCCGCGACCGCGGCGGGCTCCGCCAGCCAGAACCGCTCCCGCTGGAAGGCGTACGTCGGCAGCACCACCCGCGAGCCCCCGGGTGAACCAGCGGCCCCCGCCCAGTCCACCGGCGTGCCGTGCACGTGCAGCCGGGCCAGCGCGGAAGCGAGCGTCCGGCCCTCCGGGCGAGAGGCCCGTACCACCGGCACGAACAGTGCCGACTCGTCACTCACGCAGTCCCGGCCCATCGCGGACAGCACCGCGTCCGGGCCCACCTCGACGAACACCCGGGCGCCGAGCTCCTCCAGCGCAGCCGCGCCGGACCGGAAGCGGACGGCGTCGCGGGCATGCCGCACCCAGTGACCGGGCGTGGCGATCACGGCCGCGTCGACAGCCGTGCCGGTCACGCAGGAGACCACCGTGAGCTGCGGCGCGTGGTACGTCAGGCGCTCCGCGACCGACCGGAACTCCGCCAGCATCGGGTCCATGTGGGGGGAGTGGAAGGCGTGGCTGACCTGCAGCCGGCTCGTCTTGCGGCCCCGGTCCCGCCAGCGCCCGGCGATCTCCAGCACCGCGCCCTCGTCGCCTGCGATCACGGTGGACCGAGGGCCGTTGACGGCGGCCACCGCGACCGTGTCGGCGCGGCCCGCCAGGTCGGGCAGGACCTCCTCCTCGGACGCCTGGACGGCGACCATCGCTCCGCCTTCCGGAAGCTGCTGCATCAGCCGGCCGCGCGCCGCGACGAGCGTGCACGCGTCCGCCAGGGACAGCACGCCCGCCGCATGGGCGGCGGCGATCTCGCCGACCGAATGCCCGAGCACCAGTGCGGGGGCGACCCCCCAGTGGACCAGCAGCCGGTGCAGCGCCACCTCGAAGGCGAAGACCGCCGGCTGGGTGTACGCGGTCCGGTGCAGCAGCGCCGCGTCCGCGGAGCCGTCCTCGGCGAACATCACGGCGCGCAGCGGCCGGTCGAGCTCCGGGTCGAGCAGGGCCCAGACCTCGTCCAGGGCGCGGGCGAACACCGGCTGGGAGACGTACAGTTCGCGTCCCATGCCCGGGTGCTGACTGCCCTGCCCGGTGAACAGGAACGCGGTGACGGCTCCCGGCACGGACTTCCCGGTCTGCACGGTGCCGCCGGGTGCGCCGTCGGCCAGTGCGCGGAGTGCCGTCCGCAGCGCCTCCGGGTCGTCGGCGAGCACCGCTGCCCGGTGGACGAAGTGGGTGCGGGTCGTCGCAAGGGCGTGCACGAGGCGGTCGAGGGGCAGGTCCGGCCGTGCATCGAGATGCGTGAGCAGCCGGCCGGCCTGGGCCCGCAACGCGGCCTCGGAGCGGCCCGACAGGAGCACGGGGAGCCCGGCAGCCGCCGCCGGACGCTCGCCGGCGGTCTCCTCCGGCCTCCAGTCGGACAGGACGAGATGGCAGTTGGTACCCCCCATGCCGAAGGAGCTCACCCCGGCGAACACCGGACCCCCGCTGCCGGCGTCCCCGCCCGCCGCGTCCGCCCCGCCGCGCAGCGCCCGGGTCCGGGTGCTGACCTCGATGCCCAGGTCGGCCAGCGGGATCTGCGGGTGCGGACGTTCGAAGTTCAGCGAGGGCACGAGCGTTCCCTCGTGCAGGCACAGCACGGCCTTCACCAGTCCGGCGATGCCGGCCGCACCCTCCAGGTGCCCGATGCCGGTCTTGACGGAGCCGACGAGCAGCGGGTTGCCGTCCGGGCGGCCCGAACCCAGCACGGTACCGAGCGCGGCCGCCTCGACCGGGTCGCCGACCGGGGTCCCGGTACCGTGCAACTCCACGAACCGGACCTCGGCCGGGTCCACCCCGGCCTGCGCGTACGCCCGCCGCAGCACGTCCTCCTGAGCGGACCCGCGCGGGGTGGTCAGCGAGGGACCGCCGCCGTCGTTGTTCACGGCGCCACCGCGGATCACGGCGTACACCGTGTCCCCGTCGGCGAGCGCCGCATCCAGCCGCTTCAGGACGACCACGGCGCCGCCCTCGCCGCGGACGTAGCCGTCTGCGCGCTCGTCGAACGCGTACGTGACCCCCTCGGGGGACAGCGCCCCGAACCGTTCGGCGACGGTGAAGCCTTCCGGGAGCAGGTTCAGGCTGACCCCGCCCGCCAGCGCGATCCGGCTCTCCCCGGAGCGCAGGCTCTCGCACGCCAGCTGCACCGCCACCAGCGACGAGGACTGACCGGAGTCGACCACCAGGCTCGGCCCCTGCAGGCCCAGCACGTACGAGACGCGGTTGGCGATGATGCTGCGGCTGGTGCCCGTGATCGAGTGGTGCGTGACCGCGTCCGGGCCCAGCGCGTGCGCGAGCTTCGCGTAGTCGTCCCAGATCGCGCCGAGGAACACGCCGGCCGGGGTGTCCCGCAGCACGCCGGGCACGATTCCGGCGTGCTCCAGTGCCTCCCAGGCCAGTTCGAGGGCGAGGCGCTGCTGCGGGTCCATCGCCGTCGCCTCCCGCGGCGAGATCCCGAAGAACTCCGGGTCGAACCCGTCGACGGCGTCGAGATGGCCGGCCGGCCTGGTCACCGACCCGTCGGGCAGGCCGGGGCGGCCCCCGGCCAGCGGGCCGACCGCGCCGGCACCCTCCGTCAGCAGCCGCCAGAAGGCGGCCGGGTCGGGGGCGCCGGGGAAGCGGCAGGAAAGTCCGACAACGGCAAGGGAATCGTCCGGCACGGGGAACCCGGGACGGATGGCCATGTTCTTCGCTCCCTATCGGGGAAACAGCGCGCGGAAGGACGCCTCACACGCGGAAAGGTGCTGGATCAAGGACAGATGGGGCGCGCGGGCCCCCGGGTGCCGCCCCCGCACGGGCGGCACCCGGGGCCGGGCCCGCGGCGGCCCGGGCGTGGGGGAGACCCGGGCGTTGCGGTGGTCCGAGCGCGGCGGCTGGCCGTGACCCGGGCCCGTCTCCGTCTTCGGGATCAGGCGGGCTGATCCGGAAGACTCGGCCTGGCCGTAGTGGTGGAACCCGCTAGCCGTAGTGGTGGAACCCGCGGCCGGACTTCTTGCCCAGGAAGCCGCTCTCGACCATGCGCCGCAGCAGGGGCGGAGGCGCGTACAGCGGTTCCTTGAACTCCTCATACAGTGCCTCGGCGATCGACACGGTCGTGTCGAGACCGATCAGGTCGGCCAGGGCGAGCGGGCCGAGCGGGTGCGAACAGCCCAGCACCATCGCCCGGTCCACGGTTTCCGCGCTCGCCTGCCCGGAGTCGACCAGTCGGATCGCGGACAGCAGGTACGGGAACAGCAGGGAGTTCACGATGAAGCCGGCCCGGTCGGGGGCCCGCACCACCGACTTGCCGAGCGTGCCCGCCACGAAGGCCTCGGCCCGGTCCGTGGTGTCCGTCCCGGTGAGGACCGACTCGACGATCTCGACGAGCGGCAGTACCGGCACCGGGTTGAAGAAGTGGATGCCGACCACCCGCTCCGGCCGGGTCGTGGCCTTGGCCAGCCGGGCGATGGACAGCGACGACGTGTTGGAGGCGAGGATCGCGTCCGGTGCCTCGACGATCTTGTCGAGGGCGGCGAACACGTCGAGCTTCAGCTCCTCGTCCTCCTTGACGGCCTCGACGACGAGCTGCCGGTCGCCGAGGCTGCCGAGGTCGCGGGTGAAGGTGATGCGGCCGAGCGCCGCGTCGCGCTGCGCCGCGTCCAGCTTGCCCCGGGACACGGCACGGTCCAGGGACTTCGCGACCCGGGCCGGACCGGCCTCCAGGGACCGCTCCGAGGACACCGCGACGACCACGTCCAGTCCGGCCTTCGCGCACAGCTCGGCGATGCCGGCTCCCATGATCCCGCTGCCGACGACTCCGATCCGGTGCACGTCCGCCACCAGGCCCTCCGTACCGTCCACGGTCATGCCGCCACCCCCCAGCGGAGCAGTGCGGCACCGATCGACATGCCGCCGCCGAAGCCCGCGAGCAGCACCAGGTCGCCGGGTGCCAGTGCACCCGACCGGTGCGCCTCGTCCAGCGCCACCGGCACCGAAGCGCTGCCCACGTTGCCGTACCTCTGGAGGGTGCGGTGGGTGGTCGCCCGGGAGAGCCCGGACAGTTCCACGACCTCGCCCAGCATCACGCCGTTCGCCTGGTGCGGTACGAAGTGGTCCACCTGTTCCAGGCCGACGCCCAGCCGGTCCCCGAGGGACCGGAGGGCGGCCGGGACGTGCTCGGTGACGAAGTCCCGCACCCCGCGCCCGTTCATGCGGAAGAAGTGGCCGCCCTCGGCCACCGTGGCCGCGGAGGCCGGGTTGCGGCTGCCGCCCGCCTCGACCCGGATCAGGTCGTGGGCGTCGCCCCGGCTGGTCAGGTCGACACCGAGGATGCCGTACGGCTCCGCCACCGGGCCGACGACCGCGGCACCGGCCCCGTCGGCGAACAGCACCGCAGTGCGCCGGTCGCCGAAGTCGAGGATCCGCGAGTACAGGTCCGCGCCGATCACCAGCGCGTGGGCACCGGGGCGGCGCTCCGTCAGCGCGTGTGCGAGGTCCAGCGCGTAGACGAAGCCGCTGCACACCACGTTGACGTCGAAGCAGGCCGCCGCGTACGCGCCGAGCCCGTCCTGTACCAGGTACGAGGTCGGCGGCTGCGGGAAGTCGCCCGTCGAGGTGGACACGATCAGGTAGTCGATCCGGTCGGCGGTCAGGCCGGCCTGCGCCAGAGCCCGCTCGCCGGCCCGTACTGCGAGGTCGGACGTCGCCTCGTGGGGGGCTGCGTAGCGGCGGGAGACGATCTGCGTCTTGCGCTCGATCCATTCGGCCGTGACCCCGGCCCGGGCGGCGACCTCCTCGTTGCCCACCTCGTCCTTGGGCAGGTAGGAGCCGGTGGACAGGATGCCGATGGCCGGCCGGGCCGGTGCGCTGCTGGTCCTGTTGGCCGTCATGTCATGCCGCCCGGGCCGCGGACCGCAGCGGGTTGAGCCGGTCGGCTCCCAGGGCGGCTCGCCCCTCCGGGTCGGTGACGCCCAGACCCTCGCCGGGCGCCAGGCACAGTACGCCGACCTTTCCCAGATGACGGTTCTCCTGCACGAGCCGGGCCGCCTCGGACACGTCCGCCAGCGGGAACACCTCGGAGAGCACCGGGGAAAGGTGCCCGAGCCTGAAAAGGCGGTTGCATTCCGCCTGCTCCTGCAGATTCGCGGCGTGGCTGCCGACGATGCGCTTGAGGTTCATCCACAGATAGCGGTTGTCGAACTGGTGCTGATATCCGGTGCTGGAACCGCACGTCACCACGGTCCCGCCGCGCCGCACCACGAATACGGAAATTCCGAAGGTCGCCTGGCCGATGAAATCGAAGACGACGTGCGGGTCCTCGCCGACCGCGGCGCGGATGGCCCGGCCCAGCCGCTTGCCGAGCTCGATCGTCCGCTCGGGCGTGAGCGCGGCGTCGCCGCCGAGACCGATCTCGTTGCGGTTGATCACCACGTCGCAGCCGAGCCGGCGCAGCACCTCGGACTTCGCCTCCGAGCTGACCACGCCGACCGCGATGCCGCCCGCGTTCTTCACCATCTGGACGGCGTAGCCCCCCAGACCACCGGTCGCACCCCAGATCAGCACCACGTCGCCCTGCTTGATGCGGGCGCCCTTGTCGCTCACCAGCATCCGGTACGAGGTGGCGGCGGTCAGCAGGACGCTGGCCGACTCCTCCCAGGTCAGGTGGGCCGGCTTGGGCAGCAGCTGGCTGGCGCGGACCACCGTGTAGTCCGCCAGACCGCCGAAGTTCGTCTCGTAGCCCCAGATCCGCTGGCCCGACCCGAGCATGCCGTCCGCGTGGGTGGCCGGCTCCTGGTCGTCCACCTGGACGCAGCTGACCACGACGTGGTCGCCCGGGCGCCACTTGCGGACGCCCGCGCCGACCCGGACGACGACACCCGAGGCGTCCGATCCGATCACGTGGTACGGCAGGTCGTGGCGGGCGGCGTGGTCGCCCTCGCGGGCGAAGCGCTTCAGGAAATCGAAGGTCGGCACCGGCTCGAACGTCGCCGACCACACGGTGTTGTAGTTGATCGAACTGGCCATCACGGCGACGACGACCTCGTCCGGCGCGATGTCCGGCATCGGGACCTCGCCCACGTGGATCGACTTGCGCACGTCCTTGTCGGAAACCCCCTCGAACATTCCGAGGTCATCGGCACGGAGATGCGCGGCCCGGTACCGGTCCGGGAGTTCCAGTGCCGCCAATTCCTCGGGGCCGGCTCCCCGTAAAAGGGCGTCGGTCAAAGCAGGCATGCCAACCTCTCCTTCGGGTAGGCGGCTGCTTTGTCGCAGCAGCCGCCACTTCCGCAGGCTATGCAGGCCCGTCTTTCGGTCATACCCTTAACCGACCCCTAATCCGCACCCCAACCCCTATCCGACGGGACCCCGGTCCGGGGCACGGAGCCGGTGCGGGCGCACCCGCGTCCACTGGCCGTGGGGGCGTGACGGTGGGGCCGGTTTCGACGGGGTGGCAGGGGCGGTGGGGGAGCGGGTGCCGCATGATCGGGTGTCTTCCGTACCGATCGTGAAAGTGGGACCCATGCCGAACGGACCGCACGTACGCCCCGCCCGCGCCGAGGACTTCCCGCAGTGGCGCGTCCTCTACCGCGGCTACGCGGACTTCTACGGGGTCGCGCAGACGGAGGAGGCCGCCGAGCGGGTCTGGTCCTGGATCCACGACCCCGGTCACGAGGTGAACGCGCTGGTCGCCGAGGATGCCGACGGGCGGCTGGTCGGGCTCGCCCACTACCGGCCGTTCGCCCGGCCGCTGTCCGCCACTGTGGGGTGCTTCCTCGACGACCTGTTCGTCGCACCCGACAGCCGGGGGTCGGGGGCCGCGGACCTGTTGCTGGCGGCCCTCCGGGAGACCGCGGCCGAACGTGGCTGGAGCGTCGTCCGCTGGATCACGGCAGACGACAACCACCGGGCCCGGGCCAAGTACGACCAGGTCGCCACCCGCACGATGTGGATCACGTACGACATGACCCCACCTGCGCTCTGACATCCCGCCGGGCGGGTGGCCCCGGCCCCGTGCCGGGTCGGTTGCCCGCCGGCTGTAACAGCTCCACCCCGCTCGGGTCGGTTGCCCGCCGGGTGGGTCAGCTCCACCCTGTCCGGGTCGGTTGCCCGCCGGGTGGGGGAGCTCCACCCTGCTTGGGTTGGTTGCCCGCCGGGTGGGTCAGCTCCACCCCGCTCGGGCCGGCTGCCCGCCGCAGGGGCAAAATCCAGCCCCTCCGGCGTTTGTGGAGCGGGGTTTGGGGCGGAG
>NZ_JAJAUZ010000117.1 GCF_020532645.1 Streptomyces bambusae | reverse complement strand
CCCCCCCCCCCCCCCCCCCCCCCCCCCCCCCCCCCCCCCCCCCCCCCCCCCCCCCCCCCCCCGCCCCCCCCCCCCCCCCCCCCCCCCCCCCCCCCCCCCCCCCCCCCCCCCCCAAACCCCCGACCCTGCGGGGCTATTCCCCTACCCGCCCCTTCCCGAACTGGGGCTCCGCCCCAGACCCCGGTCCTCAAGCGCCGGACGGGCTGAAAGACCGGGGCTCCGCCCCAGGCCCGGTCCTCAGGCGCCGGACGGGCTGAAAGACCGGGGCTCCGGCCCAGGCCCGGTCCTCAGGCGCCGGACGGGCTGAAAGACCGGGGCTCCGCCCCAGGCCCCGGTCCTCAAACTCCCTACCCCCCAGGGGGCTGGGGGTACCCCCCGGACGGGTTGGAAGACCGGGGCTCCGCCCCAGACCCCGCGGCTCAAACGCCGGCGAGGCTGAGGGTTCGGGCCGCAGGTGCAGTCCGGGCCGGGGGGCAATCAAGCCCGTCCGGCGATTGAGGACCGGGGGTGTGGGGGCGGAGCCCCTACAGGGGCCCCGCCCGGCAGGGCGACCCCGCAGGGCACACTCCAGCCCGCCCAGGGGGTGCCTCCCGCCCCGCCAGGGCTGGGGGAGACTGAGGACCGGGGTTCGGGCCGGAGCCCCCGGCTCGGGCCGTGGCCCGGAAGCCGGTCCGCTAGGGAAGCTGGATGACCGGGAAGCTGCCCGTGCTGGTCGGCGCGTGCTCCGGAAGCCAGAGCACCGCCACCGCACCGGCAGACGCCCCCTGCCGCTCCACCCCGCCCGGCGCAGCGACGTTGCGGAAGGTCAGCCGCGCGCCCAAGACCCGCGCCTGCCCGGCCGCGATCGTCAGCCCGAGCCCGTGCCCGACCCCCGCCCGGTCGGACGACCCGGTACGGAACCGGCTCGGCCCCTCCCGCAGCAGCGCCTCCGGGAAGCCGGGACCGTGGTCCCGCACCCGCACGACCCGCCCCTCCACGTCGACCTCCACCGGCGGCTTCCCGTACCGCGCCGCGTTCGCCAGCAGGTTCCCCAGGATCCGCTCCAGCCGCCGCGGATCCGTCGCCACGATCTCGTCCGCAACGATCCGCACCGTCGCGTCCGGCATCAGCGTCCGCACCCGCCGCGCCACGAACTCCCCGAGCGCGATCTCCTGCAGCTCCGCCCGCTCCGACGCCCCGTCGAGCCGGGCCACCTCCAGTACGTCCTCCACCAGCACCCGCATCGCCTGCGCCCGGTCCCGCACCAGTTCCGTCGGCCGCCCCGGCGGCAGCAGTTCGGCCGCCGTCAGCAGCCCCGTCACCGGCGTGCGCAGCTCGTGCGCGATGTCCGCCGTGACCCGCCGCTCGGCCTCCAGCCGCTGCTGCAGCGCGGCCGCCATCGCGTCCACCGCCCGCGCCAGGTCGTCCGTCTCGTCACGGACCACCCCGCCGACGGCCTCCCGCACCCGTACGTCGGTGTTGCCCTGCGCGACCTTGCCCGCCGCCGCGGCCGCCTTCCGCAGCCGCCGCGAGATCTGCCCGCCGATGAGCACGCCGAGTGCCGACCCGGCGACCACCACCGCGAGCGAGCCCGCGATCAGCGCCTGGTCCAGGTCCTTCATCATGTTCGCGTTCATGGTGAAGCTGGTGTGCACGGACAGGATCTGCCCGTTGCCCAGCGGCACCGCCGCCCACACCTCGGGCGCCGCGTTCCGGTGCTCCTGCACGAACGAACCGCGCCGCCCCGACCGGGCCTTGTCCCGCAGCTCCTGCGGCAGGTCCGGGTCGTTGAGCTTCGCCCACAGCGGCGGCTTCTTCGTGATCTCTGCGCTGCGGGAGATGAACTGGACCCGCTCCATCTGTACTTCGCGCGCACTCTCCAGCATCGAGACCCGCGCGGCGTTGTGCACCACCAGACTCAACGCCGTGGCGATCAGCGCCCCCACCGCGGCAATGGCAAAACTGATCTTCCAGCGGATCCCCGTGCGCAGTCCGAGCCGCCTCATGCCTTGAGCTTGTAGCCGAAGCCGCGGACCGTCTCGATGCGGTCCTGGCCGATCTTGGTGCGCAGGCGCTGCACGTGCACGTCGACGACCCGGGTGTCGCCGCCCCAGTCGTAGTCCCAGACCCGCTCCAGCAGCCGGTCGCGGCTCAGCACGGTGCCCGGGGCGGTGGAGAACTCCAGCAGCAGCCGCATCTCGGTCGGCGTCAGCGCCACCGGGGCACCGCCCCGGCGGACCTCCATGCCCTCGGTGTCGACCTCCAGCTCGCCGAAGGTCAGGACCCCGCGCTCACCCGCCGGCTCCTCGTCGGCGCCCGCGCCGTGCGCCCCCGCGTGCCCGAACCGCCGCAGCACCGCCCGGATCCGCGCCACCAGCACCGCGCCGTCGAACGGCTTGGTCACGTAGTCGTCCGCGCCCGCCTCCAGGCCGAGGACCACGTCGATCGAGTCGGCCCGCGCCGACAGCATGATCACCGGCACCGTGGACTCGTCCCGGATCCGCCGGCACAGGCTGACCCCGTCCATGCCGGGGACCATCACGTCCAGCAGGGCGATGTCCGGCCGGTCCGCCCGGAAGGACTCCAGCCCGGACAGTCCGTCGGGCATGGCGGTGACCACGAACCCGTCGCGCTCCAGCGCCAGGGTCGTGGCCTCACGGATGACGTCGTCGTCCTCCACAAACAGCACATGGGTCTCGGCCATCCGACTGCCTCAGTTCTTCGGAGTGATGGCCGGGGCGGGCTGGCCCCCGCCGTCGGCCGTGTTGCTGTAGTCCGTGTGCACGCGGTCGTGCTCGGTGAACTTGTCACCCGTCCAGCGGAACGTGATCACGTCCTCCCCCGAGGGGTACGCAATCGCATCGCTCTTCCCGTAGACCGGCTTGGTCACCACCAGGTCGCCCCGGTCGATCTCGGCGTACACCGGAGGCTGCTCGTCCGCGAAGACATTCTCGTACGAACCGCCCGAAAGCCGGTACACGTACGAGCCCACCCCGACCGCGTCGGCGCACGACAGCACGTTGACGATCACGTCGTCCACGGAGTTGCTCGTGACCCGCCCGTACGTCACGTCGACGGGGTACTCCTTGCCCACGCACGGCTTCAGGTCCCGCTTGACCTCGGCGCTCACCTTCGGGTCCGCCTTCACCAGCGCGACCGCGTCCACCCGTTTGAACGTCGGCGTGGCGGACCCCGCCGGACTCGGCATCGCCTTTGCCGCCTGCTCGGACCGGGCCGCCGGACCCTCGTCCTTGAGCCCGGCACCCCCCGACGAGCAGGCGACCATGAACAGCACGGAGCCGGCGAGGACCAAGGTCCCCGCCGACATCGCAGTGAGTGAGCCCCTCCCGAGGCGTCTGCCGCTCAGGCCGCGCACCGCTCCCGCCCCTCGTGACGAACGTTGTGGTCGCCGCGTTCCAGAGCCCGCATGTCGAGGTTCCGGCTCTCCAGCTCCTGGCGGAGCCTGGCCAGCGCCCGGTGCAGCGTGCTCTTCACGGTACCTGCCGACATTCCGAGCGCCGTGGCCGTCTCCTCGGTGCTCATCTGCTCCCAGTGTCGCAGCACGACCACGCTGCGCTGCTTGGGCGCGAGAACGCCGAGGATGTCCATCAGCAGGGCGCGGTCGGCGCGCTGCTCGGCGCCGTCCTCGACGCTCGCGTCGGGCAGCTGCTCGGTGGGGACCTCTTCCAGCTTGCGGGCGCGCCACCACTCGGTGCGCGTGTTGATCATGACACGGCGGAGGTAGGCGTCGGCAAGGGCCTTGTCCGCGATGCCGTCCCAGCGGCCGTACGTCCGCACGAGCGCGGTCTGGAGCAGGTCCTGCGCGTCCACCGGGTCCGGGACCAGGCGTCGGGCGCTGCGCAGCAGCGCGTCCTGACGGGTGCGGACGTACTCTTCGAACTCGAGCACCTCGCCGTGCGCCATCTCAGACCGCCTCCGTTCCGTTACCGCATCCCCGTGGTTGCTCACGGATTCGAAGGTACGGAGGGGTTGTCACGAGGCTGTGCGGGCCAGACGTCGGCGGACGCACGGACATCCATAGGTTGTGTAACAGCCCCGGGCGGAGGGGTTTGTTCCGGATGTGCCGGGATCCGTTCCCGGTCCGCCCGGGCCCGCCTCAGGACGCCGGCCGCCCCAGCGGCAGCCGGTACAGCCCGCCGGACAGCGGCTCCACCAGCCCGTCGGACACCAGCCCGTCCAGCGCCCGGGCCCGCTGTACCGGCTCGTCCCACACCGCGTCGAGAACGGACTGCGGCACCGGCCCCAGCGCCTCGCGCAGCACGGCGAGCAGCTTGCCGCGGACCTGCCGGTCGGTGCCCGCGTACGTCTGGCCGCGGCGAGGCGGCCCGTCGTGCGCGGGCTTCCCCGCCAGCCGCCAGGCGCACCGGCCGGCGACCGGGCAGCGGGCGCAGTCCGGGTTCTTGGCCGTGCACACCAGGGCGCCCAGCTCCATGGAGGCGGCCGCCCAGCGGGCGGCGGTGCCCTCGTCGTCGGGCAGCAGGGCCCGGGCCAGCCGGCGTTCGGCGGCGGTGGTCGCGTTCGGCGGGTACTCGGTGCCGGTGGCCACCCGGGCGAACACCCGGCGGACGTTGGTGTCGAGCACCGCGTGCCGCTGCCCGTACGCGAACGAGGCGACGGCGGCGGCCGTGTACTCGCCGATCCCCGGCAGCGCCAGCAGCTGCGCATGCTCCCGCGGCACGTCCCCGCCGTGCCGCTCCGTTATGGCCACGGCCGCCCCGTGCAGCCGCAGCGCCCGCCGCGGGTAGCCGAGCCGGCCCCAGGCCCGTACCGCCTCGCCGGGCGCCTCGGCGGCCAGGTCGGCCGGGCGGGGCCAGCGGGCCAGCCACTGCTCGTACACCGGCAGCACCCGGGCGACCGGGGTCTGCTGGAGCATGAACTCGCTGACCATGACCCCCCAGGGCCCGGCCTCCGGGTGGCGCCAGGGCAGGTCCCGGGCGTGGGTGTCGAACCAGGCGACGACGGGCCCGTGCAGGATCCCGGGGTCGGCGGGGACGCCCGGTTCCGAGGTGGCCGGGGAGCCGGCGGCCGGGGGAGCGTCGAGGGGCGCGGGGGTGGCAGGGGATGCAGTCATGGCATGTGCATCCTGGCACGTTTCGAGGTCAGCGCGCGGGGCCCGGACCGGTGAACCAGACGGCGCCGGCCGCCCCGCCGGCGCGCACCGAGCGGACGATCCGACTCGTCGGACCGGTCAGCGCCACCATCGCGAGCGCGGCCATCGAGCCGCCGAGGATCAGGCCCATCGCCACGTCGTGCGGGTAGTGCACGCCGACGAACACCCGCGAGAAGGCCATCAGCAGCGCCATCGGTACGGTCAGCAGCGCCAGCCGGCCCACGGTCATGGCCAGCGCGATCGCCGCCGCACCGGCTATCGCGGAGTGGTTGCTGGGGAAGGACCAGTCGCCCACCGGCGGGCACTCCACCAGCGGCGCCAGCGCCCCCGCCACCGCCCGGCACGGACGGTCCTCGTCCACCACGGACTTCAGCGACTCGGACGCCACGTACCCGACCGCCGTCGCCAGCGGGGCCAGCACGGCGAGCGCCAGGGCGCCGTCGTCCAGCCGGCGGGCCCGCCACCACAGGAACACGAACATGCCGCCGAACAGCAGCAGTCCGGCTTCCGTCCACACCTCTGCCAGCGTTTGGAACCACCCGGGGGTGTCGTGGGCGAACTCGATGACATCGCGGTACAGGGCAGACGTGTCCATCCGACAGACAGTACGTAAAGAGAAGTAGTCGCAGTAGCGAGGGGGTAGCCGTATTCCGGTTCCGCTTGCCTCCCGGTGGCGACGCCGGCACCTGCGGTCCGAAGCCGGGGCGGGATGATGATCGGCAAAACGCGTGCCCCGTACGGCGGGTGGGCACGGATCAGGCGCCGAACTCTCGTAGAGTTCCGTCCGTGGGATCACTGCGCAATCCGGTCGGACCGCTCCCCTCCTCCATCTACTGGCGCCGGAGGGCCGTCCTCGCGTCCGTAGCGGCGCTGCTCGCCATGCTCGCCGTATGGGTCGTCACCTCCGGCGACGGCACGAGCACTTCGGACGCCAAGGCGCCCGGCGGCGGCCAGGCCTCCGGCCCGGCGATCACGCCCGGGCCCAACCCCTCCGGTTCGGCGATCAGCCAGTACCCCGGTGGCCGTGACGAGTCGGGCAGCGGCTCCGGCGGCGGCGACCACGGCGGTACGGACGCCGGCACCGGGGGCGATGCCTCCGCGGGTGCCGGCGGCTCCGCCTCGGGATCCGACTCCGGCAGCGGCAAGAACGGCGACCCCGGCGGCACCCCCGCCGGCAGCGGCGCCGGCGTCCCGGCGGACTCCCCGCTGCCCACCTGCGCCCCCGGCGCCGTCCAGTGGAAGCTGCAGAGCGCCAAGGTCGCCTACGAGCCCACCGACCGGCCGCGGTTCGACCTCGTGGCCACCAACACCTCCGGCACCACCTGCAAGGTGGACCTCGGGCCGCGCACCGCCGTGCTCACCATCACCAAGACGGACGCCGACAAGCCCGTCTGGTCCTCGGCCGACTGCCCGGCCGGACCCGGCAGCGCGTACTTCCGGGTGCCCGCCAAGTCCTCTGTCACGCACGCCATCGAGTGGAACCGCAGGGCCAGCGCCGCCGGCCGGTGCGCCAACCCGCCGTCCGGCGAGGCCGCGGCCGGCACCTACCTCGTCGAGGCCCGGGCCGCCGGACTGCCCGTCCTCCAGGCCTCGTTCCGCCTCGACCGGGACTGAAACGCGCCGCGGGGCGCCGGCCGTGGCCGACGCCCCGCGGGCCTGCTCCGGTCAGCGGCGGACCGGGCACTCCTTCCACGCGAACCGGTAGACCGTCTTGAAGCTCGCGTCGGTCGAGTCCATCGCCACGAAGCTGGTGGTGTTCGCCGTGTCCGAGGTGCCGCCGCTCACCCGCAGCTCGGTGTTGACGTTGAAGTCGCGCTGCGAGCCGCAGGGCGCGAACTCCAGGGCCTCGATGCCGACCCGGTCCGTCACCTGCCAGTTGCCCTCCAGCGGGCCGCGCAGCGTGTGGCTGCTGCGGACCGTCTGGGTCATGCCCTGGAAGTAGTAGCCGGCCTGCTGGGTGGCCGAAGCACCCGCCTGCAGGCTCGCGAAGCCGCGGTAGTCGGCCTGCGCGACGGCGTACGTGAAGCCCTGCGGCACGTTCACCCGCAGGCCCAGCTGGCAGTTCTTGCGGAAGTCGGTGGCGAGCGCGCCGCGGCCCACCTGCGCCAGGTACTCGCTGTACGTGACCGTGAAGGCCGTGTTGTCGGGCGCCACCGACACCGAGGCGCTGCCGGGGCGGCAGCCGGAGCCGTTCACTTGCGCCACGTCGATGGTGATCTGCCCGGTGGGCGGCGCGGCGGCCGGAGCCGAGTCCGCGGCCGCCGCCGCTCCCGCGCCGGGACACAGCGCGGCAGCCAGCACGACCGCCACACCTGCACCGCCGGTCAACGCCTTCTTGAACATGCCGTTCCTCCCACTCACAGTCCGTGACGTACGCCGACCGTAACGTCACCCACCGTGACACCGGGGAAGCCGTCCCGCCCACCCCCCAAACCCACCCTGCTTGGCGCAGTCACCCGGACAGGCCGACCCGGGCGGACAACTCCAGCCCGTCCGGCGTTTGAGGACCGGGGACCGGGACGGAGCCCCGAATTCCAGCCTCGCCGGCTTTTGAGGCGCGGGGGTGCGGGGCGGTGCCCCGAAATCAAGCCCGTCCGGCGTTTGAGGACCGGGGTGCGGGGCGGAGCCGCGGGGCGCGGCCCCCGCCCCCCCCCCCCAAAACCCCCCCCCGCGGGGGGG
>NZ_JAJAUZ010000116.1 GCF_020532645.1 Streptomyces bambusae | reverse complement strand
CCCCCCCCCCCCCCCCCCCCCCCCGGGGGGGGGGGGCCCCCCCCCCGAAACCCAGACGAAGCCGCCACCCCCCCCCCCCCCCCGCCCCGCCCCCACCCCCAGAACTAGCCATCCGTTAGTAATTTTCCGTGTCAATGCCATCCAGCCACCAGAACGTTAGTAAAGTCCCCCCATGACTTCGCCCTCGTCCAGCGACCGCGAGAAGGTCGTCTCCAAGCTCCCCCCCTGGCTCCGTCAGGAACTCAAGATCCGCACGGCCCAACTCCGCGTGGACATCCAGGACGCCGTATCCCAGGGGATCAACGACTGGACGGCCCTGGCCTCGACCCCCTCCCCGGTCACCACAACCGGCGCCGAGTCCTTCTCGACCTGGCTCCCCGCCGGCCAGTGGGACGAGTTCCGCACCCACGCACGGGACCGCGGCGTGTCCCTCATTCAGGGCCTCGCCCAGGCCGCCCAGTTGTGGCTGGAGAAGAACCCGGCCCCCACCGTGCAGCGCCCCTCCGTCGTCCGCCGCATCGTGGTCTGCAACCAGAAGGGCGGCGTCGGCAAGACCGCCATCACCGCCGGCACCGCCGAGGCCCTCGCCGAGGACCCGTCGAGCCTGTACCCCGTCCGCATCGCCCGGCAGCTCGCCCTCCTCACCGAGGACGACCCGGCGCTCGACCGCGAGAACCTGCCCGGCCTCGGCATGCGCGTCCTGCTCGTCGACTTCGACCCTCAGGGCCACCTCACCAAGCAGCTCGGCCAGCAGCCCGCCCCCATCGGCGGCGACAGCCTTACCCGCCACATGGCCGGCGAGGGCCAGGGCCCGCTGCAGGACCTCATCGTCCCGATCCCCGACGACCGGTTCGGCGACCGCCTGCACCTCCTGCCGTCCTGCACCGACGCGTTCCTCCTGGACGTCCGGCTCTCCACCGTCCGCGCCCGCGAGGCCGCCCTCGAACGCGCCCTCGCCCCGGTCGAGTCCGAGTACGACGTCATCCTCGTCGACTGCCCCCCGAGCCTCGGCCTGTCCATGGACGCGGCCATCTACTACGGCCGCCGCCGCCCCGCCGAGGAGCCCGGCGCTTCCGGCGCCCTGATCGTCGTCCAGGCCGAGGACTCCTCCGCCGACGCGTACGACCTGCTCACCTCGCAGATCAACGACCTCCGCGACGACCTCAGCCTCGACATCGACTACCTCGGCCTGGTCGTGAACCTCTACGACGGCCGCCGCGGCTACATCGCCACCTCCTCGCTCCAGGCCTGGATGGACATAAAGGATCCGCGGGTCGTGGCCGTCGTCCCCGACCTCAAGGAGCAGCGCGAGGCCGTCCGCCTCAAGCAGCCACTGTTCGTCTACGCCCCCAAGGGCGACCAGGCCGTCGTCCTGCGCGCCCTCGCCCGGGAGATCTCATGAGCAAGGCAGACCGCCTCGGCGTCTCGTCCTCCTTCGCCCGTGCCCAGCCCGTGAGCGTCAGCTCCCGGCGCGCGGCCATCGCGGAGGCCACCGGCGCCCCCACCTCCGGGGTCCTGCCGCCCTCCGAGGTGCCCATCGAGGCCCTCACCCACAACCCCCTCAACCTCCGCGAGGAACTCACGGAGATCGAGGAGATGGCGGAGTCCCTGAAGGTCCGCGGCCAGCTCCAGCCGCTCGCGGTCGCCACCCGGATGTCCTTCATGGAAGCCCACCCTGGCCAGATCGAGGGCCTGGGCCGGGCCCCGTACGTCGTCATCGACGGCAACCGCCGGCTCGCGGCCGCCCGCCTCGCCGGCCTCAAGACCATGCAGATCCACGTCAACGACTCCCTCGCCGCCAGCGCCGCGGACATCCTGGAGTCGGCCCTCATCGCGAACATCCACCGCGTGGACGTGGCCCCGATGGACCAGGCCCGCGCCCTCCAGGAACTCGTGGAGGTCCACGGCTCCCAGGCCTCCGTGGCCAAGCGCCTCGGCAAGACCCCGGCCTGGGTCAGCCAGCGGCTCACCCTTCTCAACCTGACGCCCGAGCTCCAGGAGCAGGTGGAGAGCGGCGAGCTGAAGGTGGAGCCGGCCCGCCGCATCGGCCGCCTCCCCCAGGAGGCCCAGGCGGCCGCGGCAGAGGAGTCGGCGGCCGCGGTCAACCCGCCCCGCCAGCGCACCAGCCCGCCCCCCTCGACCGTTAACGGCGTTAACGCCGTCAACACCCCGGCCGCCCGCCGCATCGTCATCAAGGGGACCACCGCCCCCGAGATCGCCGAGCAGCTGGCGTCCCAGCTGTCCCCCGCCGACCTCGCCGCCGTCGTACAGATCCTGTCCGCACGCCCGTCCTGACACCGGCCCGGACCCCGTGGGGGTGTTGACGGCATTAACGCCGTTAACACCCCCACGTGCGTTTCAGGTGCGTTCCAACGTGCGATTCGGGTTACGCTGCACACCCCAGGAGGTGCCATGTCCCGCAAGAAGTCCCCCCAGCCCCACGCCGAGCAGGCCTCGCTCTTCGCCGCCGTCGACGCCCTCCTCGAAGAGGCCGCCGCCCAGGACCCGCTCCCCCACCCCGACGAGCGCCGCCGCCTCCGCGAGACCGCCGGCCTCAGCCAGGACCAGGTGGCCCGCGCCCTGGCCGTCCGCCGCGAAACCATCACTTCCTGGGAGTCCGGCCGCACCGACCCCCGCCCCCCCAAGCGCGCCGCCTACGCCCGCCTCCTCAACGGCCTCACCACCCTCCACCCCCCGACCGAGGCCCAGGCCCCCGCGCCGACCGTTAACGCCGTTAACACCCCCGCCCCCACCACGACGCCCGACGCGCACGCGAGCGAGACCGTTAACGCCGTTAACGCCGTTAACGCCGCCCCCGCCCCCGCCCCCGCCCCCGCCCCCGAGTCGATCATTAACGCCGTTAACGCCCCGGCCCCCACACCTGCCGCTGCCCCGGTCGGAAACGCGGACACAGACCCGGACACGGACGCGAACGCAGCCCCGACCGTTAACGCCGTTAACACCCAGCCCCCCACACCCCCCGCAACCCCGGTCTCGGACGCGAACGCAGCCCCGACCGTTAACGCCGTTAACACCCCCGACCTCCCCTCCTCCTCCCCCTCGCCCGCGGACGCGACCGTTAACGCCGTTAACGCCCAGCCCCCCGCACCCCCGGCACCCCCCGCCCCCACCTCCCCCCCACCCCCCCAGCCGATCATTAACGCCGTTAACACCCCCACCCCCCGGACCGCCCCCAAGCCCCACCCCCGCCCCACCCCCACGCACCCCACCGCCCGCTACACCCACGGCCCCCTGGCCGTCCTCACCACAGCCACCCCCCCGACCAAGTCCGCATCCGCACCCGCGTCCAAGTCGACGGCGACGGCGACGGCGACGGCGAAGCCCACCCTCACCGCGCACGCCCCCCACGGCCTGCTCCTCGACTGCCCCGCCCACGACCTCCCCTCCCTCATCTCCTGGGCCCTCTCCCCCGAAGCAGACCTCGGCTCCCCCCGCCTGCACCGCTACGGCAAGGACTCGGACCCCCTCCTCGTCCTCACCGCCGAAGCCACCGAAGCACTCGGCCTCCCCCTCGTCCTCGACGACCGCCGCGCCCTGCGCCTCCCCGACAACCATCCCGCCATCAAGGCGCTGACCCGCGCCAAGTGGCAGCTCACCCGCCGCGGCTTCGGCCCCTGGCCCCGCATCTACCGCCCGGCCACCGCCGCCACCGGCCGTCAGTGCGTCCAGCTCGCCGTACTCCCCTGGGGCGCACTCGACCCCCGTTCCTGGGGCGAGGACACCCACACCCTCCCCGCCCCCGAACTCGCCGACCTCCTCGGCTCCTACGCCGAGCGCGTCCTCACCCCCCGCGGCTCCACCGCCGTCGCCGGCCTGGAACTCATGACGGCCTTGCGCCCGCCCACCCGCGCCGCCAAGGACGAGACCACCGGCACCTGGGTCTCCGCCCCCGTCCCCGGCTCCCTCACCCGGCCCACCGACCCCGCTCCCCCGGAGGCCCCCGACGAGCACCCGGTGGTCGCCACGCTCTACCCCCGCCACCACCAGCGCACCCCGGACCAGGTCCTCGACGAGGAGGCGTACGACTGGATCCGCGACCCCGAACTCCTCACCGACGCCGAGTGCACCCGCACCCACGCCGTCGGCATCGACGTGAACATGGCCTTCGCCGCCGCCGCGAACCGCCTCCTCGTCGGCATCGGTCCCGCCGTCCACGTCACCGCGCCGCAGTTCGACCCCAAGCTCCCCGGCAGCTGGCTCGCCGACCTCTCCGGCATCGAGCTCGACCCCCGCCTGCCCAGCCCCTTCACCCCGTCCGGCCGACGCCCCACCGGCCCCGCCTGGTACGCGACCCCCACGCTCGCCTACGCCCGCGAACTCGGCCATGACGTCCACCCCGCCGAAGCATGGGTCCGCCCGGACAACGGCCCGTACCTCGACAGCTGGTACACCCGCCTCCGTGACGCCTACCTGGCCACCATGGCCGCCCTCGGCGTCACGACCGGCATGACCGATGCCGAGTTCCTCACCGCGATGGAGACCCACAAACAGCACGACCCCGCCCAGGCCGCCGTCCTCTCCGCCATCAAGGCCACCGTCAAGGGCGGCATCGGCAAGCTCCGCGAACGCCCCCAGGGCCTCGGCTACCGCCCCGGCGAACGCTGGCCCGCCCTGGAACGCCCCACCTGGCGCCCCGACATCCGCGCCGCCGTCATCGCCACGGCCCGCGTCAACATGCACCGCAAGATGAACAAGCTGGCCGCCGTCGGTCTGCACCCCATCGCCGTCCTCTCCGACTGCGCGGTGTACCTCTCCGACGGCCCCGGCCCCCTCGACTTCCTGCCCCGCACCCCCGACGGCAAGCCCCTGCCCGGAGGGTTCCGCCTCGGCGTCAGCCCCGGCATGGTCAAGCACGAGGGCACCCAGCCCCTCCTGTGGGCCGTCGGCCTGCTCGACGAACACCACAACCCCGCACGCCACATCAAGGGCCACGACGCCGCGGCCGACGGAGAGTAAGAAGAAGACATGTCCGACATCGGCGACGGCCTCGACAAGGCCACCGAGGCGAACTTCACCCGCCCCATCCCCAAGTCCCCGCAAGCCCGCATGAAGTTCCTGGTCAAATCCGAAAAGGGATCGACCAAAGCCGTGGCCGGCCTGCTCGGCATCTCACAGCGAACGGTCGAGCGCTATGTGAAGGGCCAGATCAAGAACCCCCGCGCCGACCTCGCCGCCCGCCTGGAAACCGAGGTGCGCCGCCGCTGGCAGCCGCTGGTCCGCAAGCGCGCCCGAGACAAGGCCGCCAAGACCACCGGCGTCGTCATCGAGACCCGCGCCCGCTTCGGCTTCACCGCCGCCCCCGGCACCACCGACGACGGCCGCATGCGCCGCATCACCCAGCACCTCCCCCCGGAGTACGCCTCCCGCCTGTTCGCCGCCCAGGAAGCCGGCGCCACCGAACAGCAGCTCCGCGACATCGCCGCCGAAGGCCTCCAGGAGGTCTACTTCAAGGACCACGGCGCCCGCGCCTCCGGCCTCCTGGTCGAGTTCACCGACATCGACTACGTCGAATTCGACTTCTGACCCACCCCCGGCCCCGGAGCCCGGCCACCCCGAAGCCACAGCAGCCCCCCTGAGCCCCCCTCAACCCCCCACCCGCAGGAGAACGCAAAGAGGGGCTGCACAGGCGCCCCAGCGCCCACACAGCCCCTCTCAGAGCCTTCTTCGGCCGAGGCCCCAGCCCCAGCCGTCACTCCTCGCTTCAACCCACCGCGTGCAGCGTCCGCCGCCGCTTCGACTCGGCGGCCTTCTTCGCCGCCGCCTGCGCAGCCCGCTTCTTCCGCTGCTCCGCCAGCTGGTCCTGATACGCCGCCACCGCCCGGTGGTAGCTGGCCACGTACCCGCGCGCGTCCAGCCGCTCGTCCGCCGGCATCTCGTTCACGGCGGCCACCGCGTCCTCGAACGAGTTGTAGCCCGCCAGCATCGGGTTGATCTGGTACACCCCGTTGCGGACCTTCCGCACGAGCTTGGCCAGCTCAAGACTGCGCAGGGCCGCGTTCACGCTCGGCCGGCTCAGCTCCAGCAGCCCGCCGATCGTGGCCTGGTCGATGAGGATCCTGCCGCCGGGCTCGCTCAGGGAGCGCAACTTGAGCAGCACCCGGTACGCCGCAGGCGGAAGGTCCAGGTCAGAGAGAAGCCCGTCGGCGTTGACCGCAGCGAATCGCAAGGAGCTCACTGAGCTGTCCCTTCTTCCTTGCGCTGCACACGGCTCAGCCGCCGCGCAGCGCGCTCTTTGGCGCGTTCGGCCCGGAGTTCTGCGATGGCCTGTCGCATATGGTCCAACGACGGGAACCGCACAAGGTCCGGCAGACTCGTATCGCTACGGATCTGCGAGATGGTGCTGTGCTGTTCCACCTTCACGAACTCACCCGTCGTCTCCGTACCCGGGATGAACTCTGCTACCCGGTAACTGTAGGGCGGGTTGAACTGGTACACACCCCGCCGCACCTTGAAGACGATCCCGTGGGACATGATCGTGTGCAGCGCTTCAGACGTCTTCGTCCGACTCACGTCCAGGATGGTAGCCATCTCCTCCTGGGTAAGCGGAATCCGCCCCCCCGCCCGCTGGCAGGCGATCAGCAGGAGGATCAGCCGGAGGGGCAGCGCCTCCCGGAAGTACTGGGCGATCACCAGGAAGAACTCCAGGCTGTCCATCGAGAACGCATTGGGCTGGCTCTGCGTCCCGTAGAACTCCAGCGGCTTGCGCTCACCGTCCAGCGTCAGCTTCCGGCTCGGATACCTCCGCGCCAGACTGTCCAGATCCCTGACCGGCGCCAGGGGCTGACTCCACGCGGAGATCGCGTCATCAACGGGAAGATCAGGACGCGGCACGCGCGCCGGGCTCGGCCGGCGGTGCTGTGGCTCTGATGACACGAGGCTGCTCTCCACTTCGTTGATCTACAGAGAGCAGTATGTCAACGAGGGTGACATACATGTCACCCTCGTTGACGTTCAGCGTGTCTTGTGTCCCCTCAGGAGGGACACATCTCGGCCAAGCCCCCTCGGGACCCCCCTCCGGCCACCCCTCACCAACCCCACCGCCCCCACCCCCAGTTCACCGACAGAACTCCCCTAAAACGTCAGCCTCCCCGACGTTTTAGCCGCTATTACGTCAGCCCCACTGACTTTTTGCCTTCGTTATGTCCCCCCACCAGCGACACATCCCCCCCGTTATGTCCCTCCTGAGGGGACATAACTTTCCCCCCGCACCCCCTCTGACCTGCGCAAACGCATCTCCGTACCTTCTATACGCCGGTGGTCCCCCCGCTACGCGCACGAACTGCCGTCCCGAACGTCTCCGTATCCCCTACATCTGACACCCCATCACCGACCGCGCCCACCCACACCAAGCCCCCCACCAACCGGACACACTGTCCACTTCACCGCCCAGGTTGACTTGATCCCGTTTCTATCCACAGTGATTTTTGAAGCACAACTTCGCCAACTCTCAAGCGATCTTCAAGCACCCCCTCCACCAGGCCCCCACCACCCCACCACCACCCCATGCAAAAGGGTGAGGAACCCCAAGTTCCTCACCCCACCAACCCACCCAAAACCTCAACTACGCGCCGCCCTCAACCTCACAACCCTTTCCTCCCACACCACGTCAACCGTCGGCGTCAACCAATACACCTTCACCACCCCAAAAATCCGAACCTCTTCAAGCCACCCCAACTCTTGGAGCTCCTTCGCCCCTGTATTTACTGCAGCAAGCCAAACCCAAACAAGCCGACCCCCAGAACACAGCAAAGCTAGTTCCACTACCAGGGCTACGCGCTAAGGGTTCCGAAGCGAAGCGGAGGAACAACCCAACCGAAGGCCGGCCTCGGATCGGCAAAACCCCTCCAAGAAATGAAGCGAAGAAGATTCCCAATGTTCTGAAGCAAAGCGGAGGAACAAGCAGCCAAAGGCGCCTCCGCCGGAACGCAGCGGAGACGGGTTCCTCGCCAAGCGCGCAGCGCTTGGGGGCTACGCGCCAGCGCGCAGCACTGGGGATTCCGAAGCAAAGCAAAGGAATAACAACCCGAAGGGCTTCGCCCGGAACGCAGCGAAGGAAATTTACTCCTCCGGAGCAAAGCGAAGGAACAACGGCCCGAAGGGCGGCCCCTAGAGCCCAGCGGAGGGGAATCACTGCTCCGGAGCGGAGCAGAGGAGCAACTACCCGAAGGGGTAGTTCGCCGGAGCGCAGGGGAGGCGGTTTCCCTGCCAAGCGCGCAGCGCTTGGCTACCCCTCATCTTCAGCGCGTAGCGCTGAAACTTCCGAAGCGAAGCGGAGGAATAACCGGCCGAAAGCCGGTTCCCGGAGCGCAGCGGAGGGGAATCAGTGCTCCGGAGCGGAGCGCAGGAGCAACTGGCCGAAGGCCAGTCC
>NZ_JAJAUZ010000115.1 GCF_020532645.1 Streptomyces bambusae | reverse complement strand
AGGGCCGGCAGCGCGGCGCCGGGGGTGACGGCGACGGCCAGCGAGACCGGGTCCATGGCCGTGCCGGGCCGGTAGAGGGAGCGGAAGGCCTGCGAGCCGCCGGCGGTGAGGGTGGCGGGGGCCTCGGTCAGGGTGGCCAGGCCGTCGCGGACGGCGAGCGCCCCGGCGTCGAACTCGACCAGCGGTACGGCCCTGCGGGTGCCCGAGGCGGTGGTGACGTCCGCACGGAGGACGCCCTTGCCGCCGGTCACGCTGACGCCGACCCGGTCGAAGGCGAGGCCGAGGTGCCGGCCGGTGAACCGGATCCGGCCGGCGAAGGCCGCCTCCAGCCGTCCGGCGGCCGGGTCGTAGGTGCCGGTGCCGCGCGGGAAGCGGAACACCGCCCCGCCGTCCTCGGCACCGCCGGTCAGCTCCCAGCGGCCCTGCTCGATCGCGCCGGTGACGTACTCGCGGAAGGTGCGGCGCACCCCCCAGTCCACGGCGGCGTCGGTGAAGACGCCTGGCCGGGCCGCGGGCGGGGTGGCGGTGGGCGCCGGCGGCCGCGGCGAGGCGGTGGGGCCGTCGGTCACGTCGACCGAGAGGGCGACCGGGTCGAGCGGGGTGCCGGCCGGGTAGTAGCCGGCGAACGCGCGGGCCCCCTCGGCGGTCAGGGTGGCGGGGACCCCGGTGAGGGCGACCGGGCTGGTGCCGCCCCGCATGTCGACGCCGCCGAGGGCGAGGGCGGCCAGCGGGACCCGGGCGGCCCGGGTGACGGTGCCGGTGTCCTTGGCCCGGCTCGTCAGGTCGGCGTAGAGGGTGCCCTTTCCGCCGCCGATGACGATGCGGGGGCGGCTGACGGTGAGGTCGAGGGCGTGCGTGCCGTCGTCCTTGCGGTGGCCGAGGAACTGCACTCCGCCGCTGAACGCGGCTTCGAAGGCGCCGCTCCGCGGGTCGTAGGAGCCGGTGGCGGAGTGGAAGCGGAACAGGCTGCCGGCCGCCGTGGCGGCGCCCGCGGTCAGCCGGAAACGCCCTTGTGCCACCGGGCCGGTGACATAAGCCTGGAACGAGGACTTGACGCCCCAGTCCAGCCGCCCGCCCTGCACGGTGCGGGCCGCGGCCCCGGCGGCCGCCGCGGGGTGCGCGGTCCCCGGCAGCACGGCGAGCAGCGCCCCGGGCAGCACGGCGAGCACGGCCGCCGCCAGGGCAACGGCGAGCAGGCGGACGGGTCTTGCGGACATGAAGGCGCCCCCTCCGAGATCTGGTGAGTAAGGTTAGGCTAACCTAAGCTACCTCGTGCCGGGTACGGAACCCCCGGCGCTCCAGAACCCGATCCGGACGACAGGACGGTGTCCCCGTGCGCACGGCCGCGGCCCCAACTCCCTTCCGAAGCCTGGCCGTTGCCCTGGCTGCGCTGGCCCTCGCCGTCACCGGCTGCGGTGCCGGCGACTCCGGGTCCGCGGCGCCCGCGGCCCGTCCCGCAGCCGCCGCGGACCGGGTCGAACCCCTCTCCCCCGCACCCGTCCCCGCCCTCCCGGCCACCGTCGCCTCGGCCGACGGCACCCGGGTGACGGTGCGTTCCGCCGAGCGGATCGTGCCGCTGTCCGGCAGCCTCAACGAGGTCGTGCACACCCTGGGCCTGGGCCCGAAGGTGGTGGCCCGCGACATCACCGCCACCTTCGAACAGGCCGCGGAGCTGCCGGTGGTGACGCGCGCTCACGAGGTATCCGCCGAGAGCGTGCTGTCCCTGCGGCCCACCCTGGTGATCGCCGAGGCCACCAGCGGGCCCGCCGAGGCGATCGCGCAGATCCGCGACGCGGGCGTCCCGCTGCTGGTCGTCGCACCCGCCGCCGCGCTGCCCGACGTACCCCGGCGGATCACCGCGGTGGCCGCGGCCCTCGGGGTGCCGGAGGCGGGGCGGCAGCTGGTGCGGCGCACCGAGGACCGGATCGCCGCCGCCCGCGCGGGGGTTCCGGCCGGGGCGCCGAAGCCCCGGGTGGCCTTCCTCTACCTGCGCGGCTCGGCCTCCGTCTACCTGATCGGCGGCCGCGGGTCGGGCGCCACGTCCCTGCTGGAGGCGGCGGGCGCCCGGGACGCGGGCGCCGAATCCGGCCTGACCAAGGACTTCACCCCGATGACCAGCGAGGCCCTGGCGGCCGCCGCACCCGACGTGATCCTCGTGATGGCCAAGGGCCTGGACTCGGTCGGCGGGGTCGACGGGCTGGTGGCGCTGCCCGGCGTGGCCCAGACCCCGGCGGGGGCGAACCGCCGGGTGGTCGCCGTCGACGACGGCGTCCTGCTCGGCTACGGCCCGCGCACCGACCGGGTGCTCACCGCGCTGGTCCGCGGCCTCCACCAGCCGGCCGGGGCGTCCTGATGGCCGTCTCGGAACGGCCCGCCACCCGGCCCGCGACCGCAGCTCCGGCCGCCGCCCCGGCCGCAGCCCCGGTCGCCGCTCCCGCGGAGCCCCGCCCCCGCACCGCCCTCTGGCTGACCCTCGGACTCCTCCTCGCCCTCGCCGCCCTCTGCCTCCTCTCGGCCGGCCTGGGCGCGTACGAGATCCCCGTCGCGGACGTGCTCGGGTCGGCCCGGCACCGGCTCGGGCTCGGCGGCGCCGCGCTGGACCGGACCGCCGAGAGCGTGCTGTGGAACGTACGGCTCCCCCGGGTGGTGCTCGCCCTGCTGGTCGGCGCCAGCCTGGGCTGCGCCGGCGCGCTGATGCAGGGCGTGTTCGGCAACCCGCTCGCCGAGCCCGGTGTCATCGGCATCTCCGCGGGCGCGGCCGTCGGCGCTGTCGCCGCGATCGCCCTCGGGCTGTCGTTCCTCGGCACCTGGACGGTCACCGCCTGCGCGTTCGCCGCCGGCCTCGGCACCGTCACCCTCGTCTACGTGCTGTCCCGCGCGGGCGGCCGGACCGAGGTGGTCACGCTCATCCTCACCGGCATCGCGGTCAACGCGTTCGCGGGCGCCCTGATCGGCCTGTGCCTGTTCTTCGCGGACAACGCCCAGCTCACCCAGATCACCTTCTGGCAGCTCGGCTCCCTCGCCCAGGCCACCTGGCCCAAGGTGCTCGCCGTCCTGCCGTGCGCCGCCACCGGTCTGCTGCTGGCCCCGCTGTACGCCCGCCGGCTGGACCTGCTCGCACTCGGCGAACGCCCGGCCCGCCACCTGGGCGTGGACGTGGAACGGCTGCGCCTGGTGCTGGTGCTGGTGGTCGCCCTGCTGACGGCGGCCGCGGTGGCGGTGGCCGGGATCATCAGCTTCGTCGGCCTGCTGGTGCCCCACCTGCTGCGGATGGCGCACGGGCCCGGCCACCGGTTCCTCATCCCGGGCAGCGCCCTGGCCGGTGCCCTCGTCCTGGTCGCCGGCGACCTCGCGGCCCGGACCGTGGCCCCGCCCGCCGAGCTGCCGCTGGGCGTGCTCACCGCCCTCTTCGGCAGCCCGTTCTTCTTCCTCCTGCTGCGCCGCACCCGCCGCCGCCAGGGAGGCTGGGCATGAACACCGCACCCCCCACCGCCCTCGCGGCCCGCCTGCGGCACGCCCTGTCCGGCGGCCGCCGGCACCGCCCGCTGCCGGACCGCCCGGCCCCCGGCACCCCCGTGGCCGAGACCCGCGGCCTGCACGTGCGGCTCGGCGGCCGCGAGGTGCTCGCCGGGATCGGGCTCGACGTCCGGGCCGGCGAGGTGCTCGCCCTGGTCGGCCCCAACGGAGCCGGCAAGTCCACCCTGCTGGCCGCGCTGGCCGCCGACCTGCCGGCGGCCGCGGGCGTGGTGCTGATCGGGGGCCGTCCGGCGGCCGGCCGTTCCGCCGCCGACCTCGCGCTGCGCCGGGCCGTGCTGCCGCAGGCCGCCTCGCTGTCGTTCCCGTTCCCGGTCGCCGAGGTGGTCCGGATGGGCCGGGCGCCGTGGGCCGGCACCCCGCTGGCCGACGAGGACGAGGCGGCAGTGGCCGCGGCCATGGCCGCCACGGAGGTAGGCGAGCTGGCCGGACGGCCCTACTCGGCGCTGTCCGGCGGCGAACGGGCCCGGGTCGCGCTGGCCCGGGTGCTCGCACAGCGCACCGCGCTGCTGCTGCTCGACGAGCCGACGGCCGCACTGGACCTGCGCCACCAGGAACTGGTGCTGCGGATCTGCCGCGAACGGGCCGCCGCCGGGGACGCGGTGGCGGTGGTCCTGCACGACCTGGGGCTGGCCGCGGCGTACGCGGACCGGGCGGCCGTGCTGGCCGGCGGCCGCCTCGCCGCGGTCGGCCCGCCGGCGGAGGTGTTCCGGGACGGCCTGCTGAGCCGGGTCTACCGGCAGCCGGTGGAGGTGCTGCCGCACCCGCGGACCGGGGCGCCCCTGGTGGTGCCCGTACGGGAGTCCGCGGCGCGGCCCGGCTCCCCGCCGCACGCCCCGCCTGACTCCCCGCCGGGTTCACCGCCCGATGCACCGCCCGATGCACCGCCGGCACTGGACCTTTGACCCGCCTTTTGCCCTCCCATGGGTTGGCGATGGCGGCCTTGTGACGGCCTCGTAGCCGGGGCCCGAAGGTGAGAGCTGAATCACTGGACGGGCGGGTATGGGGCAAGTAAGGCTCGGTTAAGTTAGGTCCGCCTCACCTGCCGCCCCGCCCCCGGGCCGGCCCGTATGCCCACCCCGCAGGAGCCCACTGATGCGACCCGCCCGCCTCTCCGTCGTCACCGCCGCCGCCACCGCGGCCGCACTGACCGCCCTCACCGGCTGCGCCGAGAAGAGCGACGCGAAGGGCGGCGACCACGCCATCCGGGTGACGGCTTCGGACAGCGCCTGCGAGGTCTCCAAGACGGAGTTCCCGGCCGGCCACGTCCAGCTGGAGGTGGAGAACAAGGGCTCCAAGGTCACCGAGGTGTACGTGCTCTTCCCGGACGACCGCATCGTCACCGAGCGCGAGAACATCGGCCCCGGCACCAAGGCCACCATCACCGCCGAGATCAAGGCCGGCGACTACGAGATCGCCTGCAAGCCCGGCATGACGGGTGACGGCATCCGACAGCAGGTGAAGGCCACCGGCAAGGGCGCCACCACCGCCAAGCGCAGCCCCGAGCTGGACGCCGCGGTCGCCGCGTACCGCAAGTACGTGCAGCAGCAGGCCGACGAGACGCTGCCGAAGGTGAAGGTCTTCACCGACGCCGTCAAGAAGGGCGACGTCGAGGCCGCGAAGAAGGCGTACGCCGAGTCGCGCATCGGCTGGGAGCGCACCGAGCCGGTCGCCGAGTCCTTCGGCGACATCGACCCGAAGGTCGACGTCCGCGAGGACGGCCTGGAGGCCGGCCAGGAGTGGACCGGCTGGCACAGGCTGGAGAAGGCCCTCTGGCAGGACAAGAAGATCGGCGACGCCGAGAAGAAGCTCGCCGGCACCCTCCTCGTGGACCTGGCCGACTGGCAGAAGCGGGTCGGCAAGGCGGAGATCACCCCCACCTCGATGGCCAACGGCGCCAAGGAGCTCCTCGACGAGGTCGCCTCCGGCAAGGTCACCGGTGAGGAGGAGCGCTACAGCCACACCGACCTCGTCGACTTCAAGGCCAACGTCGAGGGCGCCCAGCAGGCGTTCGAGCTGCTGAAGCCGGCCGCCGTGAAGAACGACCCGAAGCTGGTCGCCGAGCTGGACAAGCAGTTCGCCGCCATGACCACGCTGCTCGACAAGTACCGCGCGGACAAGAACACGTACGTCTTCCAGTCGTACGACAAGGTCGGCAAGGACCAGCGCAAGGAGCTGTCCGACGGCGTCAGCGCCCTCGGCGAGCCTCTGTCCAAGCTGGCCGCCGCGGTCGTCAAGTAGTCCACGGCAGCCGCCAGGTCACCAGAGGGGCGTTCACACATGTCCGAGATACCGGAGAACACCGGGATGTCCGAAGCTGCCGAGCCGGCGGCCGACGGGGGCACAGAGCCCGCTGCGTCGACGGGGTCCGCGAGCGGGCCGTCCCGCCGCGCCCTGCTGGGCTGGGGCGGGGCCGGGATCGCGCTCGGCGCGGCCACGGCCGGCGGGTCGGTGGCCGCGTTCACCGGCGGACCGGACCCGGTGCCGGCCGCCCTGTCGGGGGCCGCGGTGCCCTTCCACGGCGTGCACCAGGCCGGCATCGCCAGCGCCGTGCAGGACCGGCTGCACTTCGCCTCGTTCGACGTGAAGACCGAGGACCGCGCCGAGCTGGCCGAACTCCTCAGGGAGTGGACGCGGGCGGCCGAGCGGATGACCGCCGGCCTGCCCGTCGGCGGGGGCGCGGTCGGCGGCCTGCCGGAGGCCCCGCCGGACGACACCGGCGAGGCCCTCGGCCTCAAGCCGTCCCGGCTGACCCTCACCATCGGCTTCGGCGCCCCGCTGTTCGCGAAGGGCCGCTTCGGCCTGGAGGACCGGCGGCCCGACGCACTGGTCGACCTGGAGCTGTTCCCCGGCGACAACCTGGACCCGAACCGCTCCGGCGGCGACATCTGCATCCAGGCCTGTGCGGACGACCCGCAGGTGGCGGTGCACGCCATCCGCCAGTTCGCCCGCATCGGCTTCGGCAAGGTCGTGATGCGCTGGTCGCAGCTCGGCTTCGGCAAGACCTCGTCGACCACCCCCGACGAGCAGACCCCGCGCAACATGATGGGCTTCAAGGACGGCACCCGGAACATCTCGGGCACCGACACCGCCGCCCTCGACGAGCACGTGTGGGTCGACGCCAAGGACGTCCCGGGCGGCTCGGCGTGGCTGGCCGGCGGCTCGTACCTGGTGGCGCGCCGGATCCGGATGAACATCGAGACCTGGGACCGCACCCCGCTCCAGGAGCAGGAGGACATCTTCGGCCGGGACAAGGCCGAGGGCGCCCCCGTGGGGAAGTCCAAGGAGCGCGACGAGCCCTTCCTGAAGGCGATGAAGCCCGAGGCGCACGTCCGTCTCGCGCACCCGGACACCAACGGCGGCGCGACCATCCTGCGCCGCGGCTTCTCGTTCACCGACGGCACCGACGGCCTCGGCCGCCTCGACGCCGGCCTGTTCTTCCTCGCGTACCAGCGGGACGTCCGCAAGGGCTTCGTGCCGATCCAGCGCCGGCTGGCCCGGCACGACGTCCTGAACGAGTACATCCAGCACGTGGGTTCGGCGCTGTTCGCCGTCCCGCCGGGCGTCCGCGACACGGACGACTGGTGGGGCCGGGCGCTGTTCGCGTAGCGAGGAAGGGAGGGAACCGGCGTGTTCAGCAACTATCTGATCGGGCTGCGCGAGGGACTGGAGGCCAGTCTCGTCGTCTGCATCCTGGTCGCCTACCTGGTCAAGACGGGCCACAAGGACCGGCTGCTGCCGCTGTGGCTGGGCGTCGGCATCGCCTGCGCGGTCAGCCTCGGCTTCGGCGCGGCGCTGACGTTCGGCACGCAGGAGCTGACGTTCAAGGCGCAGGAGGCGATCGGCGGCACCCTGTCGATCGTGTCCGTGGCGCTGGTGACGTGGATGGTCTTCTGGATGAAGCGGACCGCGCGGCACCTGAAGGCCGAGCTGCACGGGAAGCTCGACACGGCGCTCGCGATGGGCACGGGCGCGCTGGTCGCGACCGCGTTCCTGGCCGTGGGCCGGGAGGGCATCGAGACCTCGCTGTTCGTGTGGGGTTCGGTGCGGGCCGCCGGCAACGGCACGGCGCCGCTGGTGGGCGCCCTGCTGGGCATCGCGTCGGCGGTCGTGCTGGGCTGGATGTTCTACCGAGGCGCGCTCAGGATCAACCTGGCCCGGTTCTTCACGTGGACCGGCGGCATGCTCGTCGTCGTCGCCGCGGGCGTCCTCGCATACGGGGTGCACGACCTGCAGGAGGCGGATTTCGTCGGCGGGCTGACGGACAAGGCGTTCGACATCAGTGCCGCGGTCCCGCCGGACAGCTGGTACGGGACCCTGCTGAAGGGGACGTTCAACTTCCAGCCCGATCCGACCGTGCTCCAGGTCGTGGTGTGGGTGCTCTACCTGGTCCCGGCGCTCGCCCTGTTCCTGGCCCCGGTAGGGTTCGGACGGTCGGTGGGGGCGAAGGAGCAGAAGAGAAGCCATGAGCAGGCTGATGCGGTCCGCGGTCACGACGGCGGCACTGGCGGTGCTGGCGGTGACGGCGAGCGGATGCACGACGGTGCGGGGCGAGCTGGCCTCGGTCCCGTCCGCGACCAGGGCTGAAGCCGCCCAGACGCTCAAGCAGTTCCTCGCCGTCTACAACCGCGCCGAGCAGGCCTACGACGACAAGCTGATCGACTCGGTGGTCGCCGGGCCCTACGGGGACCGGCGCAAGGCGAGCCTGAAGGCCGGACGGGCGGTGAACCCGGGCGGGAACCCGGAGTTCACGCCGCTGCAGCTGTCGGACACGAAGTTCGCGATACCGAAGAAGGCGGGCTGGCCGCGCTGGTTCGTCGCGGACGCCGACAGCAACCGCGACGAGGGCACCGACAAGGCCGACCGGCGGGTGGCGCTCGTCTTCAACAAGGAGGCGGCGGGCCGGCCCTGGAAGGTCACGTACGTCCTGAACATGCCGGCGGGCACGCTGCCGGCGTTCAAGACCGACGAGGACGGCTGGGCCGAGCCGGCCGACCCGCAGGCGCGGGACCTGTCGATCCCGCCGGGCGAGCTGAGCAAGCGGTACACGCAGTACCTGTCGGACGGGGTGCCGAACGGTTTCGCGCCGGGCACCCACACCACCGGGCGGCGGGCGGTGCGGGCCCGGGACGCGTACCGGCCCGGTTTCACCACCCAGTGGCTGGACCAGGCCACGGCCACCGGCGCGTACGCCCCGGTGGGGCTGCGGACCGCGGACGGCGGGGCGCTGGTGTTCTTCGCCTCGCGGCAGTTCGAGCAGATGAAGCTGGACACGTCGGTCAAGGACCCGAAGCTGCCACTGACCCCGTCGGTCCGGGCGGTCATGACGGGGACGGCGACGGACACCCTGATCCGCGACGTGGTCTCGGCATCGGCCGTCACCGTGCCGCCGGCCTCGAAGCCGGACGCCCGGGTGACGTTCCTGAGCCGCACGCACGGACTGGTCGCGGCGAAGGGGCTGTAGGACCTGCCGTGCCGGCGGGCCGGGGGGTCACCAGAGGCGGTCGATGCGGCCCGGGTGCAGGGGGATGCGGCTGCCGGTGAAGACGGGCCGGGCCTCCCGGGCGGGGGCCGTGAAGAAGGCCGCCATCACCGTCTTGTCGAAGCCGGGTGCGTCGCTCGGGAACGGGTCGTCCGGTGTGCCGCCGACCAGGACCGACTCCGGCAGGTACGTCCAGCCCGCCGCCTCGTAGAAGGGGCGCAGGGCCCGGTCGCAGGTGAACAGGCCGAGGTCGACGGCCGGGTCGGCGGCGAGCGCGGCGCGGGCCGCCCCGACGAGCCGCCGGCCGTGGCCCCGGCCGCGGGCGGCGCTGCGGGTGACGACGGTGCTGAGCCCGGCCGCCCGCCAGGACCGGCCGGCGTGGGCGAGGTCCTTGTACAGCAGGTCGAGCGCTGCCAGCACCGTGCCGTCCTCCGCGACCAGCAGCATCGACTGCGGGCGCAGCAGCGGGTCGTGGCTGGGGCCGGCGGCGGGCACGCCGTCCGCGGACGGCCAGGCCTCGTCCTGGAGGGCGAGGACCTGGCCGCGCAGGGCGTCCGGGGTGGCGGATTCCGGGAAGCTCAGGATCTGCATCCGGACAGTAAACACAAGGCTCAGGCGGTGGGGATCGCCGCGCCCTCGCCGGAGACGCGGACGCGGGGGTCGCCGGGGCGGAGTTCGACGGTGAGGATGCCGGGGCGGCCCATGTCGGTGCCCTGGTGGAGGGTGAGCACCGCGTCGTCCGGGACCAGGCCGAGTTCCCGGGCGTACGCACCGAACGCGGCGGCGGCCGCGCCGGTGGCGGGGTCCTCGACGACACCGCCGACCGGGAAGGGGTTGCGGACGTCGAACAGCGTCTCGCCGGTGCGGTGCACCAGCTGCACGGTGGTCAGGTCCAGGCGGAGCATCAGCGCTTCCAGGCGGCCGAAGTCGTACGCGAGGTCGGCGAGGCGGGCGCGGGTCGCGGCGCCGAGGACCAGGTGGCGGGCGCCGGCGAAGGCGATGCGGGGCGGGAAGGCGGGGTCGAGGTCGGCGGCGGGCCAGTCGAGGGCGGCCAGGGCCTCCCGGAGGTCGTCGGGGTCGATGTCCTCGACGTGCGGGCGGACGCTGGTCAGAGTGGCGCGCAGGCGTCCGCCGGCGCTCTCGGCGACCTCGACGGGGACGTCTCCGGCGCGGGTCGTGAACACCAGCGGGCCGGGGCCGATGCGTTCTGCGAGGGCCACGGCGGCGGCGACCGTCGCGTGCCCGCAGAAGGGGACCTCGGCCTTCGGGCTGAAGTAGCGCACGTCGTACGCGCGTTCGTCGCTGCCCTGGCTCAGGAACGCGGTCTCGCTGTAGCCGACCTCCTCCGCGATCCTGAGCATGTCCCCCTCCCCCAGCCCCTCGGCCCGGAGCACGACCCCGGCGGGGTTCCCCCCACCCGGCTCCCCACAGAACGCGGCGTACCGCAACACACCATCACCAGTCATGCCCACCCCAACCCGCCGGCCCCCGTCCCCATTCCCGCCGGCGCCGGCGGGCAACCGGCCCGGGGCACATTCCAGCCTCACCGGCAACATCCAGCCCCGCCGGCGATTGAGGCGCGGGGTCGGGGGCGGAGCCCCGGTCTTCCAGCCCCGCCGGCGGTTGTGGCGCGGGTCCGGGCGGAGCCCGGGGGACGGCGCAGCCGGCCTGCCTCGGGGCTCCGCCCCAAACCCCCCCCCCCCACCCCCCCCCGGGGGGGGG
>NZ_JAJAUZ010000114.1 GCF_020532645.1 Streptomyces bambusae | reverse complement strand
GCCTCAAACGCCGGCGAGGCTGGATTGGCCCGGCCCGGTGCGGAGGCCCGGCAGGGGCAAGGACCGGAGAGGCAAGGACCGGAGGGGCGAGGGACCGGTGGGGCTGGAAGTGGCCGGTCCGGTCTGGTGACGCGCAGGTGGGGTCCAGCCCCGCCGGCGGTCGGTTGAGGAGCGGGGGGTCGGGGCGGAGCCCCGGGAGCGGGGGGTCAGAGGTGGGCTGTGGCCTCCAGGGGGGTCAGGGCGGCGGCACGGCGGGCGGGGACGGCGGCGGCCGCAACACCGGTGGCGAGGGAGAGGCCGAGGATCAGGGCGAGCGTGCCCCACGGAAGGGCGAACGCGTACTGGGGAATGGCCCCGTTGGCCAGTCCGCTGACCCGCCACGCCCCGAACAGCCCCGCCGCCAGCCCCAGCAGCGTCCCGTATCCCGCGACGGCGACGGACTCCAGCCGGATCATGCGGCGGACACCGGACCGGTCCATGCCGATCGCCCGCAGCACACCGATCTCGCGGGTGCGTTCGGCCACGGACATCGCGAGCGTGTTGACCATGCCGAGCGCGGAGATGACCACACCGACGGCGAGCAGCCCGAAGACCATCGTCATCAGGTCACCGGCGACCCCCGCCTGCTCACGGACCAGCCCCGCACGGCTCTGGACCTTCAGCAGCGGGCTGTTGTCGACGGCCGCCCGCAGCCGCTTCTCCAGTCCCGGCCCGGCCTGCCCGCCGTCCGCCGCGACGAGGACCCGCTGGACGGAGTTGCGTACGAACGCGTGCTGCTGCACCTCCGCACGGTCGGCGAGGACGTCGCCCGCCGTGGGATTGTCCTCGTAGACACCGACGACGGTGTACGGGCGGTCCCGGTCGCCCCCGCCGGGCCCGATGGCGCCGTCGACACGGTCGCCGGTCCCGGCCCGGTGTTCTCGCGCGAAGCTGCGGGAGACGGCGATCCGCCCCGGCCCGATGCCGTCGGCGCCGCCGCTCGTGAAGCGGAGCTTCATCACGTGCCCGACCGTCTTCGGGTCGACCCCGGAGACCTGCCGGGCCATCGCGCCGGCGGCGAAGGTGGAGTCCGCGACGGCGGAGGCCGCGGCGACGCCGGGCACGGCGGCGATCCGGCGCACGGCCGCCGCGTCGACGGCGGCGGAGGACGGGCCGCGCGTGCCGACGACGTAGTCGGCGCTCAGCCCGGCGGCGGCCTGGGCGTCCAGCGCGCGGCTGGAGGAGTGCTCGATCACGGCGAGTCCGGACACCAGACCGGTGCTGATCATCAGCGCGACGGCGGTCGCGGCGGTACGGCGGGGATCCCGCAGGGCGTTGTCCCGGGCGAGCCGGCCGACGGCCCCGGACCGCGCGGTGAGCCGGCCGAACAGCCGGATCACGGGTGCGGCGAGCAGCGGCGCCAGCAGGATCAGCCCTGTGACGAGGACACCGCAGCCGAGCAGGGCGGTCTGCAGGTTGGCGTCGGAGGCGTCCGTCGCGTCGCTCAGCGAGACGAGCAGCCCGGCGCCCAGCAGCAGTGCGGCGGCGCCGACCGCGCCCCGGACCCGGGACAGTGCTTCCGACGGCGGCTGTTCGGCGGTGCGCATCGCCTCGACGGGCGCGATCCGGGCCGCCCGGCGCGCGGGCAGCCAGGCGGCCGACATGGTGACGCCGACGCCGACGGCGAGCGAGGCGAGGACCGGAGCGGGTCCGATGACCAGCGGGCCCTGCGGCAGCATGTCGTCCGCGCTGCCGAGGAGGCCGGGCAGGACGGACGCGACGCCGAGGCCGAGGGCGAACCCGGCGGCGGAGGCGACCAGGCCGACCAGGGCCGCCTCGGTGAGGACGGCGCCCACGACCTGGCGGCGGGTCGCGCCGATGGCCCGCAGCAGGGCGATCTCCCGTGAGCGCCGGGCGATGAGCATGGTGAAGGTGTTGACGATCAGGAACGAGCCGATGAACAGCGAGACCACGGCGAACACCATCGGGAGGCGGGCGTAGCTGCTGGTCTTCGTGTCGATGAAGACGGCCTGCTGGGCGGCGCGCGCGCTCGCGGTGACGGCCTCGGCGCGCCCGGCCGGCAGCAGGGCGCCGATCCGCTGGGCGAGGGCGTACGCGTCGGTGCCGGGCGTGGCGGAGACGTCGATGCCGGTGTAGCGGCCGGGGGCGGCGAAGAGCTGCTGGGCGGTGGCCCGGTCGAACACGGCGAGGGTGCCGCCGGCGGTGACCCTGGTGTCGTCGGTGTCGACGATGCCGACGAGCCGCATCTTCCGTACGGGTCCGTCGGTGGCGAGGGTGACGGTGTCCCCGAGGGCGTACGAGCCGGCCTCGGCCGTGCCGCGGTCCAGGGCCACTTCGCCGCTGCTGCGCGGGGCGCGGCCGGCGGTGAGCGGGTACCGGGCGTCGGTGCCGTCGGGGCCGGCGACGTACCCGGCGGCGAGCGTGCCCATGGTGTTGCCGGCGTGCATCGGCGTGCCGTCCTTGGCGGCGAGGGTGGCCGTGCCGTCGACCGCGGGCCGGACGGCCCGGACCCCCGGTACGGCGGCCAGCCGGGCCACGAGGGCGTCGTCAAGGGCGCTCCGGCGTTCGCCGGCGGGGGTGCCCGGCGGGTGGACGGGGTCGACGGTGACGGCGATGCCGGCGTAGTTGCGGGCCAGGGAGGCGCGCTGGGCTGCGGTGGTCGAGTCGGCGAAGACGAGGGCGCCGGAGACGAACGCGACGCCGAGGCAGACCGCGAGGGCGGTCATGGCCAGCCGGGTCTTGTGCGCGAGGACGTCGCGCAGGGCGGTGCGGAGCATGGTGGGCTTTCGGGGCTTTCGACGGAGGTGGGCGGGGGCGGCGGGCTCCGGCCGCTCAGGCCGTGCGGCCCTGCGGTTCGAAGGCGAGCATCCGGTCGAGGACGGCGCCCGGGGTCGGTGCGTGGAGTTCGTCGGCGAGGCGGCCGTCGGCGAGGAACACGACGCGGTCGGCGTGTGCGGCGGCGGCCGGGTCGTGGGTGACCATCACCACCGTCTGGCCGAGTTCCCGTACGGAGTCGCGGAGGAAGCCGAGGACTTCGGCGCCGGCGCGCGAGTCGAGGTTGCCGGTGGGCTCGTCGGCGAACACGACCTCCGGGCGGGAGGCCAGGGCGCGGGCCACGGCGACGCGCTGCTGCTGGCCGCCGGACAGCTGGGCGGGGCGGTGTGCGAGGCGGCCGGCGAGGCCGACGGCGGCGATGACGGTGTCCAGCCAGGCGCCGTCGGGCCGGCGGCCGGCCAGGCGCAGCGGGAGGGTGATGTTCTCCAGCGCGGTGAGGGTGGGGAGGAGATTGAAGCCCTGGAAGACGAATCCGGCCTTCTCCCGGCGCAGCCGGGTGAGTTCGCGGTCGCCGAGGGCGGACAGTTCGACGCCGCCGAGCGTGGCGGAGCCGGAGGTGGGCCGGTCGAGGCCGGCCATGCAGTGCATGAGGGTGGACTTGCCGGATCCGGAGGGGCCCATGACGGCGGTGAACCTGCCGCGCGCGAAGTCCACGGACACCGCGTCCAGCGCGGTCACCCGGGTGTCGCCCCTGCCGTACGTCTTGGTGAGGGTGGTGGCGCGGGCGGCGGGCCCGACGAGCGCGCTGCCGGCGGGGCGGGCGGACGGGACGGTGTGGGTCATGGGCTGCTCCGGGGGACGTACGAGGGCCCGGAAGGAGTGCCCCCGGGCCTCTGGATGGGTTCATCCTCTCGGCGTTGACCAGGGGAAACGTCGTCCTGGAGGCGGGAGTTCGGCTCTGCCGAAGGGTGGGGGGGCCGGGAGCGCCTCTGCCTTTGGTCAGATGCGGGCGTACGGGTCTGGTCGGGCGGTGGGCCTGTGGCCGGGCGGAGTCAGGGGGTGAGGCCGGTGCGGTGGGCCAGGAGGGCGGCCTGGACGCGGCTCGTCGAGCCGGTCTTGTCGAGGATGGCGCCCACGTGGGTTTTGACCGTGCCGGTCCCGATGCCGAGGCGGGCGGCGATGTCCTGGTTGGACAGGCCCTCGCCGAGCATGGCCAGCACTTCCCGTTCCCGGCCGGTCAGCCGGGCGATCCGGTCGTCGGCGGGAGTGCCGGGCGGTGGCCCGGCGGTCAGCATGCGTGAGATCACCGCGCCGGTGACGCCCGGCGACAGCACGGCGTCGCCGGCGGCGGCCGCGCGGACGGCGCTGATCAGCTCCTGCGGCCCTTCGTCCTTGAGCAGGAATCCGGCGGCGCCCTCGCGCAGGGCCCGGACGACGTTGTCGTCGTCGCCGAACGTCGTCAGCATCACCACCCGTGGGGCCGGGTCGAGGGCGAGCAGCGGGGCGATCGCGGCCAGGCCGTCGCAGCCGGGCATGCGGATGTCGAGCAGGACCACGTCGGGGCGGTGTGCGGCGGCCAGCTCGACGGCCTGCCGTCCGTCGGCGGCCTCGGCGACGACCTCGATGCCCTCGGCGTAGCGCAGGATCAGGCGTACGCCGTGCCGGATCATCGTCTCGTCGTCGGCGAGCAGGACGCGGATCGCGGGGGCGGGTCCGGTCACGGGGTCTCCCAGGGTGCGGCGTCCCGGACGGACGGGACGGTGAAGCGGTCGATGGCGATGAGCCGCTGCGCGACGTCGAAGCAGTAGCGGGCGATGATCAGGGAGCCGGGCCGGGACTCGGTGGCGCCGTTGAACGGGTAGAGGCAGCCGGCCGCGCCGGCGGGCCGCCGCGGTTCGCGTCCGGCGGCGGCCGCCCGGACGGCCCGGTTGTCGAGCACCCCGGCCGCCGCGACCTGGTCGTACGTCATCCCGACCCGCGGCAGGGGCTGCGGCCCGGCCGTCTCCCCCGGAGCCGTGCCGAACACGAACGCGACCCCGAGCACCATGAGCACGCTGAGCCCGGTCAGCCCGAGCCCGAGCACGGCCGGCGTGGCCGCGGAACGCCCGGCCGGCCCGCCCGCCGCGCCGCGGTCGTCCCGCCCGTCGGCCTCCGCCGCGTCGGCCGGCCGCAGCCCCGCGGTCTGCTGCGGGTCGGCGGGGCCCGGGCGGATGGCGCCGTCCCGGGGTGCGGCCGGTGGGACGGCCGGGATGGCTGCGGTCACCTCGAAGCCGCCCGTGGGGAGGGCGGTGGCGTGGAACGTGCCGTGGAGGAGGGTGATGCGTTCGCGGAGGGCGGGGAGGCCGCGGCCGGTGCCGGGCGGGGCGGGGGGTGTGCCGGAGGCGCCGTTGCGGATGCCGAGCCGGACCGTGTCGGCGGTATGGGTGACGGAGACGGTGACGTGGGCGGCGGGGGCGTAGCGGTGGACGTTGGTGAGGGACTCGCGGACCAGGCGGTGCACCGCGCGGCGGACCGCGGGTGCGCAGGCGTCGAGGTCGGGGCCGGTCCAGTCCAGGCGTACGGCGATGCCGCCGGCGCGGGATTCCGCGACCAGCGCCTCGATGTCGGGGCGGGTGCCGGTGGCGTCGGTGAGCGCGCCGGAGCCGGTGTCCCGGCCGAGCGGGCCGAGGACGCCGAGGGCCTCGCGGAGTTCGCGCATGGCGTCGCGGGTGGCCCGCCGGACCAGGACGGCCTCGTCGCGGAGTTCGGGGTCGGCGTCGGCGAGGGCCATTTCCAGGCCGCCGGCGTGCAGCGAGATGAGGCTGAGCCGGTGTCCCACCAGGTCGTGCATCTCGGCGGCGATCCGGGACCGCTCGTGGGTGCGGGCCTCGCTGTCGGCGGACCGCCGGGCCCGCTCGGCCGCGTCGCCGCGTTCCCGGAGGGCCTGCACCAGGCGGCGCTGCTGCCCGTACGAGGTGCCGACGAGCCCGGGGACGACCACGGCGAGCGGGGCCAGCACGAGGCCGAGGGCCAGCCCGTAGAGCACCGTCCCCGGCCCGGGCCCCGGTCCCGCCGCGGTGGCTCCGGCCACGACCAGGGCGGTCGCGGCGGCGAGCAGCCGGGCCCGGCGGCGCGCCCCGGCGGTCTGCCGGGCCACTGCGTAGGCGGTGGCCGCGGTGACCGGTCCGGCGCACGGCACCGGCCCGGTGAGCGCCGCGAGGACGAGCAGCACGGCGGCGGGGAACCGGCGCCGGAGCGGGAACAGCGCGGCACCGGCGACCACCGCCGCTGCCTGCACGTACGGATGCGGCAGCAGGTCGAGGTACCCGAGCGCGGCCCAGACGCCGAGCGCGGCGAGGCCCACCCCGGCCGTTTCCGCCGCCCGCCGCACGCGCCCGTCGCCGGGTGCACGGCCGGAGGGCTCGGCGGCGCCGGAGCGGCTGCGGGCGGGGCGGCGGAACGGAGCGGTGCGTGACACGCCGACCAGTATCGATCGGCGCCGGGCCCCGGGGCGTGCGCCTCACGGCCGATCCTCGTCTCTGCCGAAAGGCAGAGACGCACCCCGGTCAGCGCAGGTCGAGGCGCATGACGATGCGGGGATGCCCGGCGAGCACCGACGTGGTGTCCGCGGCGTGGCTGAACCCGGCGCGCTCGAAGTTCTTCCGCAGGCCGGGGTAGGCCATCGTCATGTCCGCGTGGGCGTCCCCGTTGTCCAGCGGGTAGGCCTCGACGACGGGCGCGCCCTGGGCGCGGGCGAACTCGACCGCTCCGGCGATCAGCGCGTGCGAGACGCCCCGCTTGCGGAAGCCGGGGCGCACCCGTATGCACCACAGGGACCAGACCGGCAGGTCGTCCACGTGCGGGATGGTCCGGCTGCGGGCGAAGGAGGTGTCCGCGCGCGGTGCCACGGCAGCCCAGCCGGCGGGCTCGTCGCCGTCGTAGGCGAGGACACCGGGCGGTGTCCCGGCGTCGCACAGCCCGGCGACGTACTCTCCGCGGTCCGGGCCGCGGAGCTCGTTGTTGAGCTTGGCCGGGATGCGGTAACTGAGGCACCAGCAGACGTTGGCAGTGGGCGACTTGGGACCGATGACCGCCTTCACGTCTTCGAAGACCGAAGCCGGTCGCACCTGGATGTTCATACCGTCCACGATGCCATGGTGTGCCGGCCGCCGGCCGGGCCTGTGGACAACCACGGCGGTGCCACCGCCCGCCCGTGGTCAGGCGAGGCGGCCCTCCCAGGACAGGGTGAGCCCGGTGCCCATCTCCTCGATCGCGGCGACGAAGCCGTACGGGCCGACGGTGCGGGCCGCGGCGGACACGGTCGCGCCGTGCCGTTCGGCGATGTCCAGGGCGAGCTGGTAGAGGACGTCCCAGGCGAGCTGGTCGGTGAGGGCGCCCTCGATGCGCCGCTCAGGACGCGGCTGCCCGTCGGGACGCCGGGGCCCTTCGGCACGGCTACTCATCGGGCGCCCCGTACTCGCGCCAGTAGTCCGTTTCGTCCTGCCACCAGGCCACGGAGCAGTCCAGGCACCGGTAGCGCCAGCGGAACTCGCTGGTCCGCCGGTCGACCGGCTTGGAGAGGATCACGGAGGTGCTCACGCATTTGACGCACCGTACACGGGAGTTCCGGAGAGACTTCGACACGGGTGCAGTCTCCCACTGGCCGGTCCCCGGACGTGCGGGTGCCCCGCTGCCGCGCGCGGTCGCGCGGCAGCGGGGCACCGTGGCCTGCCGGAGGGTCAGAAGCGCAGCGTCCAGCTGTCGATGTAGCCGGTGAGCCCGGCGGCCGGGTCCTCCTTGACGCGCAGCCGCCACTTGCCCTTGGCGAGCTCGGCGGAGGCGTTCACGGACCAGACGCCGCCGAGGTCGGGCATGTCCCACCGGGTGTCGGTGAGCTTCAGCGAGTAGACCGTGCCGTCAGGGGCGATCAGGTCGGCCCGCGGGAAGCCCCACGCCGGATTTCTGACGGAGAGCAGCACCTCGAGGTTCGACGGCGCCCGTCCGGTGAGACCCGTGACGGTGACCGGCGAGTGGGCCGCGCTGCCGCCGGAGAAGGCGTAGTTGGCGGTGTTCGTGAAGCGCGGTCCGACCGGCTTCTGCTTCGCGGTGCCCACGTACAGCAGCCGGTTGGGCGATCCGGTGCCGCGGTCCCAGACTCCGTCCGTGGTCGCGTTGGCCTTGATGGCCTTGTCGACGGCGGCCGGGGTGGCCGTGCGGTGGGTCGACAGGTACAGGGCGGCGGCGCCGGCCACGTGCGGCGTCGCCATCGACGTGCCCGACAGAGTCGTCGAGGACGAGTCGTCCCACCAGACCGCCGAGGTAATGTCGGAGCCGGGGGCGAACAGGTCGACGCCCTTGCCCCAGTTGGAGAAGCTGGACCTGCGGTCGTCGCTCTGGGTGGAGCCGACCGTGATGGCGGTGCTCACCCTGGCCGGGGAGCGGGTGAGGGCGTCCTTGTTCTCGTTGCCGGCCGCGACGGCGTAGGTGATGCCCTTCGCGATCGAGTTGCGGACGGCGGTGTCGAGCGCGGCGTTCGCGCCGCCGCCGAGGCTCATGTTGGCCACGGCGGGCTTGACCGCGTTGCGGGTGACCCAGTCGACGCCGGCGACCACCCCGGCGATGGTGCCGGAGCCGTTCGCGTCGAGCACCCGGACGGCGACCAGCTTCGACTTCTTCGCCACGCCGAAGGTGGTGCCGGCGACGGTGCCCGCGACGTGCGTGCCGTGGCCGTTCTCGTCCCAGGCCGGGGTGCCGGGGGCGACGGCGTCGTAGCCGGACCTGGCGCGGCCGCCGAAGTCGCGGTGGGTGAAGTTGATGCCGGTGTCGAGGATGTACGCGGTGACTCCGGTGCCGGCGGAGGTCGGGTACGTGTACTTCTTGTCCTGGCCGGGCTTGCGGCGCCGGTCGATCCGGTCGAGACCCCAGGAGGGCGGGGTGGGCTGGGTGGTGTCGGCGTGGACCGTGCTGTTCTGGACGACCTGGGCGACGGCCGGGTCGGCGGCGAGCCGGCGGGCCTGCCGGGCGGTGAGGTCGGCGGCGTAGCCGTTGAGGGCCGCCGAGTAGGTGTGCCGGATCCGGCCGTCGTAGCGCGCCACGACGGAACGGCCGTCCGCGGAAAGCGAGTCGGCGCGGGCCGGGTTGAGGATGACGATGTAGCTGCCGGGCACCGTGCCGGCCGCTCCTTCGTTGGCGATGACCCCCTCGGGCTGCGGGGCGGGCGCTGCGGTGGCCGTGGCGGCCGTGCCGACGGCGAGCAGCATGGCTGCGCCGAGCGCGACGGCGGTGGCCGGCCGGCCCCGGAAACCGCGTCCGGGCATGGCTGTGGTTCTGACGTGCATCAGGTACTCCCCCCTGGGACCCCCTGCGGTCCCAACTCCGCAAGGTTGTCCGGTTGTTGCCCGTTCTTGCAAGGGCACCCCGCGTTTCCCTGATCGCCAACTGCCCGTTTTTTCAACCGGGTTGACAGCACGGGCCCGGTATTGCAGCGCTCCGGACCGGATGTGCGTACGCCGCGCACGCCGTTCGGTCGCCCCGGAGCGGGGCCGTTTCGACGTAGGCGGGCACCGCTCGGCGCGGCAGGCGGCACGCTCGGCCTGCCCGCATCCGTCTACGCCGGTGCAGCCGCGTGATCAGGAACGGCGGTACCGGAGCAGGATGCCCAGGGCCCTGGAGGGGGTGGTTCCGAGTGCCTCGGCCACGGCCTCGGTGGGGGTGCCGGAGTCCCGGACGGCCTCGGCGGCCGCCTGGCCGATGCTCCCGGTGAGCCGCTCCAGGACGGCGATCGCCTTGAGGCCCACGAGCGGGCTGTCGTCGGTGGCGTCCTGGATCCGGTCCGCGAGCTGGGTGAAGAGGGCGGTCAGCTGCTCGGGCAGCGCGACGGTGGTCTCGCGGACCACGGACAGGTGGGCGGTCCAGTCCGCCAACGGCCCGTGCAGGTCGACATCGGCCTCGTCGAGCTCGCCGTCCCCGATGGGCTGCCAGTCGAGGGCGTACTCGGCGGCCCCGCGCCAGCCGCAGGCACACGCGGCGCGCAGCACTGCGGCCCGCGGCCGGCAGTGGCGGCCGTCGTAGAAGGACCAGAGGGTCCTGGAGTGCACCTCCGGGCCGCTGCCGACGTCGAAACAGACGGGTCCCGGTTCGCTGCCGTCCGCGAGGAGCACGCCGATCCGGCCGGCGTGCTCCTCACCGAACTCCGCCGTCTCCCACTCCCACTCCGATTCCCCCACGGCGCCGTCGCTTCCTCGTCCCGGGGCCCCGGCCGTGACCCGGCGCGGCGGCGTTGCGCACCGAGCCTGCCCAGCCGTACGCCCGCTTGCACGGGCCGGAACCGCCGCCCGCACCCGGTCGGCCGGGGCGTACGGCGGGGTGGGAAAATGGCGGGGCCCGCCAGCCCCAGCAAGGTGTGAAGTCCCCCGTGAACGATCAGAACCCGGCCGCGACCACCCGCGTGTTCATCGCGCTCGCGCCGCCCGACGAGGCCAAGCAGGAGCTGGAGCGCGAGCTGCTGCCGGCATACGACGCGTACCCGGACATGCGGTGGAACCGGATCGAAGACTGGCACATAACCCTGGCGTTCCTCGGGGAGCTGCCGGTGTCCACCGTGCCGCTGCTGCTCCGGCCGCTCGCCGGGCTGGCCGCCGCGCGGGGGCCGCTGGAGCTGGCGCTGCGGGGTGGCGGGCACTTCGACGAGCGGGTGCTGTGGAGTGGGATCGAAGGCGACCTGGACGGCTTGCAGCTGCTGGCCGACGAGGTGCGGGGCCTGGTGCGGGGGTGCGGCGTGCCGTTCGCCGGGCGGCCGCTGCGACCCCATCTGACCTTGGCCCGGTCGCGGCGGAACGATGCGGCGAGTGCGGTGTCGGCTGCGGCGGGCTTGTCGGCGTTCGTGGGGCGGGAGTGGCGGACGGAGCGGTTGCATCTGGTGGGGAGCAATATCGGGCGGGGGCCGGGGCCGATCCGCTACCGGGATGTCGAGTCGTGGTCGTTCGACGGAGCGGTGTAGCCCGGCCGGGCCATTCCGCTTGAGCCGCGGGGGCGACCCCCTTCACGGGTGCATGCGGCGCGGGGCCATCTCCCTTCACGGGTGCACGCGGCGCGGGGCCATCTCCCGTCGCCGGTGCATGCGGCGCGGGGCCACTTCCCTTCGCCGGGTCACGCGGCGCGGGGCAAATTCCAGCCCCTCGGCGTTCGAGGCGTGCTGGGGGCCAAGTCCAGCCTCGCCGGCGGTTGAGGCGCGGGGGCCCGGGGGGGGGGCCCCCCCAAACCCCCCCCCCCCGGGGGCCGGTACCCCCCCCCCCCCCCC
>NZ_JAJAUZ010000113.1 GCF_020532645.1 Streptomyces bambusae | reverse complement strand
GCCCACACCACCACCCCCACCGTGACCGTCCTCCCCCTGTCCGCCCGGTCCGCCGGTGCGCTCGCGGGTCAGGCCGAACGCCTCGCGGCGCTCCTCGCGGAGCCGGGCCCGGCCGCCGACCCCGCCGACCTCGGCTTCTCGCTGGCCACCACCCGGGCCGTCCTGGACCGGCGGGCGGTGATCGTGGCGGCGGACGCGGCGGGCGTCCGGGCGGGGCTGTCCGCCCTGGCGGCCGGAGGCGACGCCCCCACTCTGGTGCGCGGCCCGCGCTCCGGGACGGACGACGGCACCGGCGCGACGGCCTTCCTGTTCACCGGCCAGGGCAGCCAGCGCCCCGGCGCGGGCCGTGAACTGTACGACTCCCAGCCGGTGTTCGCCGAGGCACTCGACGCGGTGGCGGCTGCGTTCACCGGACACCTCCACCGCCCGCTGACCGACCTCGTCCTCGCGGCCGAAGGGTCTCCCGAGGCGGCGCTGCTCGACGAGACGGCGTACACGCAAGCCGCGTTGTTCGCCCTCGAGGTGGCGCTGTTCCGGCTGGCGGAGTCCTGGGGTCTGCGGCCGGACGCACTGCTGGGCCACTCCATCGGCGAGGTGGTCGCGGCCCACGTGTCCGGTGTGCTGTCGCTCGCCGATGCGGCGACCCTGGTCGCCGCCCGCGGCCGGCTGATGCAGGCCCTGCCCACCGGCGGCGCCATGCTCTCCGTGCTCGCCCCGGAGGACGTCGTCCTGGCCGCACTCGGCGGCCGCGAGGAGCAGGTCTCGGTGGCCGCCGTCAACGGGCCCGCGTCCACGGTGGTGTCCGGTGACGCCGACGCCGTCGCGGAGCTGGAGGCGCGGTTCACCGCCGAGGGGTACAAGACCCGCCGGCTGCGCGTGAGCCACGCGTTCCACTCACCGCACATGCAGCCGATGCTCGCGGAGTTCCGGTCGGTCCTCGACGGTCTCTCGTTCCAGGAGCCGCAGATCCGGGTCGTGTCCAACGTGACCGGCCGCACGGCGGAGCCCGGGGAGCTGACCGACCCCGGGTACTGGGTCCGGCACGTCCGGGAGGCCGTCCGCTTCCACGACGGGCTGACCGCGCTGACCGGCACCGGCGTCACCACCCTGGTGGAACTCGGCCCCGACGCCGTACTGAGCGCGCTCGCCCAGTCCGCGCTGGACGGACGCCCGGGCCCTGCCGTGACCGTGGCGCCCGCGCTGCGCCGCGGCCGTCCCGAGGCGGTCACCTTCGCGGCGGCCGTCGCCTCGGCCTTCGTGCACGGAGCGCACGTCGACTGGTCCGCGGTGTACGCCGGTTCGGATGCGGACCGGGCCGATCTGCCCACGTACGCCTTCCAGCGCCGCCGGTTCTGGATGGAGGCTGACCCCTCGCGGACCCCTGCTGCCGGCCCGGCCGAGGCCCGGTTCTGGGACGCGGTGGAGCGGGCGGACCTGGCGGTGCTCACCGAGGCGTTGGGTGCCGAGGCCGCCGCCGCACTGGGCGGGGCGCTCCCGGCACTCGCGTCCTGGCGGGCGAAGACCGCCGGCGCGGCAGCGGCCGGCGCGACCACGGGCGCGGCCGAACCGGCCGACGCGCCCGAGACCGAGACCGGTCCCGGACTCGCCGAGCAGCTGGCCGACGCCTCCGCACCGGAGCGCGAGCGGCACGTCCTGGACCTCGTACGGGCGGAGATCGCCCTCGCGCTCCAGTACCCGGGGAAGGAGGCGGTCGGGGCACGGCGGTCCCTCAAGGAGCTGGGCTTCGACTCGCTCGCCGCGGTGGCGCTGCGCAACCGGCTGAACGCGGCGACCGGCCTGAGCCTCTCGGCCACCCTCGTGTTCGACCACCCGACGCCCGTGGCGCTCGCCGGGCACATCGTCGCGGAACTGTTCCCCGCCGAGCACGGCGAAGGGACCGGCCCCGAGCCCGCCCCCGCCGCCCCGCCCGTGCGCGTCGAAGGGTCCGCCGACGAGCTCGCCGGGCTGCTCGACGGCGCGGACGACGACGACCTGTTCGACCTCATCGACTCCGAGCTCGGTTCGTCCTGACCCGGATGACCGCCCCCCTGTCCGTACGCCCATGAGGAAAGCGATGTCTGACGAATCAAAACTGCGGGACTATCTCAAGCGGGTCACGGTCGAACTGCGCGAAACCCGGCTGAAGCTCCAGGAGACCACGGACGCGCACAACGAGCCGATCGCGATCGTCGGCATGAGCTGCCGGCTGCCGGGCGGGGTCCGTTCCCCCGAGGACCTGTGGCGGCTCGTCGAGGAGGGCACGGACGCGATCTCCGGGTTCCCCTCCGACCGGGGCTGGGACGTCGACGGGATGTACGACCCGCAGCCGGACCGGCCGGGCAAGTCGTACACGCGGCACGGCGGCTTCCTGTACGACGCCGCCGACTTCGACGCGGAGTTCTTCGGCATCTCGCCGCGCGAGGCGCTCGCCATGGACCCGCAGCAGCGGCTGTTCCTGGAGGCGTCGTGGGAGGCGCTGGAACGGGCGGGCATCGACCCGGCCGCACTGCGCGGCAGCAGCACCGGCGTGTACGCCGGCTGCGTCACCTCCGACTACCAGGTGCTGCTGACCTCCGCGCCCGAGGAGATCGAGGCGTACCGGATGACGGGCTCGGCCACGAGCGTGCTGTCGGGACGGGTCTCGTACCTGTACGGGCTGGAGGGCCCGGCGGTGACCGTCGACTCGGCGTGCTCGTCCTCGCTCGTCGCCCTGCACCTCGCGGCCCAGGCGCTGCGCCGCGACGAGTGCTCGCTGGCGCTGGTCGGCGGAGTGACGGTGATGGCGACGCCCACGGGTTTCGTGGACTTCAGCCGGCAGCGGGGCTTCGCGCCGGACGGGCGGTGCAAGGCGTTCGGGGCGGATGCGGACGGCACCGGCTTCGCGGAGGGCGTGGGCGTCCTCGTGGTGGAACGGCTGTCGGACGCGGTCGCCAACGGGCACCGGGTGCTGGCCGTGGTCCGCGGCAGCGCGGTCAACCAGGACGGTGCGAGCAACGGTCTCACCGCCCCCAACGGCCCCTCGCAGCAGCGCGTCATCCGCGCCGCGCTCGACGCCGCCGGGCTGGCCCCGGCCGATGTCGACGCCGTCGAGGCGCACGGCACCGGAACCCGGCTGGGTGATCCCATCGAGGCACAGGCGCTGCTGGCGACCTACGGGCAGCAGCGGGAGCCGGGCCGGCCGCTGTGGCTGGGTTCGGTGAAGTCCAACATCGGGCACACCCTGGCCGCTGCGGGCGTGGTCGGAGTCATCAAGACGGTCGAGGCGATGCGGCGGGGAGTGCTGCCGCGCACCCTGCACGCCGACGAGGCCACGCCTTTCGTGGACTGGACGGCCGGCGACGTCGAGCTGCTGACCGAGGCGCAGCCGTGGCCGGACGGCGGCCGGGTGCGCCGGGCGGGTGTGTCCGCGTTCGGGATGAGCGGCACCAATGCGCACGTGGTGCTGGAGCAGGCGCCGGAGCCGGTCCCGGCACCCGAGCCGGCCGACAGCCCCGAGCCGGCCGCCGAGCCGCCGCTGGTGCCGTACCTGCTGTCGGCACGCAGTGCGGACGCCTTGCGCGCCCAGGCCGCCCGGCTCCGCGCCCATCTGCGTGACAACCCGGGGCTGTCCCCGGCGGACGTCGGGCACTCGCTGGCCGTGACGCGGTCGGCGCTCGACCACCGGGCGGTGGTGCTGGCGGCCGGCGCCGAGGAGGCGCAGCGCGGGCTGGAGGCGCTGGCCACGGGCGAGGCGGCCGCGCACGTGGTCGGCGGGGTGGCGTCGGAGCGGGGCCGTACCGTGTTCGTGTTCCCCGGCCAGGGGTCGCAGTGGGCGGGCATGGCGGTCGGGCTGCTCGACACCGCGCCGGTGTTCGCCGCGCGGCTGCGGGAGTGCGACGCCGCGGTCGGCGCACACGTGGACTGGTCGGTCGAGGACGTGCTGCGGGAGCGGCCGGGGGCGCCGTCGCTGGACCTCATCGAGGTCGTCCAGCCGGTGCTGTTCTCCGTGATGGTGTCGCTGGCCGAACTGTGGCGCCACCACGGGGTGGAGCCTGACGCCGTCGTCGGGCATTCGCAGGGCGAGATCGCGGCGGCCTGCGTGTCGGGGGCGCTCACGCTGGAGGACGCGGCCCGCATCGTGGTGCTGCGCTCGCAGTTGTTCGCCGACGAACTGATGGGCAAGGGTGCGGTGGCCTCGGTCGCCCTGTCGCGGGATGAACTGGCCGGGCTGCTCGAACCGTACGGGGAGCGGCTGGCGATCGCCGGTGTGAACAGCCCGCGCCTGGTGACGGTGGCGGGTGAACCGGCGGCGCTGGACGAGCTGGTGGCCGGGCTTAAGGAGCGCGGGGTCCGGGCCCGGGTGGTGCCGGCGACCGTCGCCTCGCACTGCGCGCAGGTCGACCCGCTGCGCGGGCGGATCGCGGAGCTGCTGTCGTTCGTACGGCCCCGCAAGGGGCGGGTGCCGATCTACTCGACGGTCACCGGCGGGGTGCTGGACGGCTCCGAGCTGACGGCCGGCTACTGGTTCGAGAACTGCCGCCGGCCGGTGTCCTTCGAGCCGGTGGTGCGGACGCTGCTGGCGGACGGCTTCGACGTGTTCGTCGAGTCGAGCGCGCACCCGGTGCTGGTCCTGGGCGTCGAGGAGACCGCCGAGGACGCGGGCGTCGAGGTGCTGGTGACGGGGACTCTGCGGCGGCGCAGCGGGGACCTGCCCCAGTTCCTCGGCTCGGTCGCCGAGGCCTACGTACGCGGCCGGACGGCCGACTGGCGGCCGGTGTTCGGGCCGGGCCGGGAGCGGGTGGAACTGCCGACGTACGCGTTCCAGCGGCGCCGGTTCTGGGTCGAGCCGGTGGCTGCCGAGCCGGCCGGCGAGGCGGGCGACGACGTGTTCTGGGCCGCCGTGGAGCATGCCGATCCGGCGGAGCTGGCGGACCTGCTGGGGCTGTCGGACGACCGGGCGGTGGGCGAACTGCTGCCCGCGCTGTCCGCGTGGCGGCGCAGTGGCCGCGAGCTCGCCGCGGTCGACGCCTGGCGCTACCGGATCGAGTGGCGGCCGGTGGCCGACCACGCTCCGGCGGTGCTGTCAGGACGCTGGCTGGTGGTGTCGCCCGCGGACGGCGGTCCGGCCGCGGACGCGGCGGTCTCGGCCCTGGCGGCGGCGCTGCGGCGGGCGGGCGCAGAACCGGTCCCGGTCCCGGTGGCCGCCGGCGCGGACCGCGCCGGCCTGGCACGCCTGCTGGGGGCGGCGGCACAGGACCGGCCGGTGGCCGGGCTGGTGTCGCTGCTGGCGCTGGCGGGTGCCGCGGAGGGGCCGGACACCGCGGCCGCGCCCGGTACGGCGGCGACGCTGGCGCTGCTGCAGGCTCTGACCGGAGCCGCGTTCGCGGCGCCGGTGTGGTCGGTGACCCGCGGGGCGGTACGGGCGGCCGGGGACGACCGGGTCGGTGCTCCCGGGCAGGCCCAGCTGTGGGGCCTGGGGCAGGTCGCCGCGCTGGAGGCGGCCCGGCTGTGGGGTGGTCTGGCCGATCTGCCGGAGACCGTGGACGTGCGGGCCGCCGACCGGTTCGCGGCAGTGCTGGCCGGCGGCGGCGAGAACCAGGTGGCGATCCGTGACACAGGAGTGTTCGTGCGCCGTCTCGTGCCGGCGGCGGGCGGCGCCGACGACGGCCGGGGGTCCGGTCCCGGCGCATGGGCGGCGGCCGGCACGGTGCTGGTCACCGGTGGCGTCACCGGTCCCGGCCGTCACGTCGCCCGGCTGCTGGCCGCCAGGGGCGCGGCGCACCTGCTGCTGACCGCCGAGCCGGGCACCGCGCCGGAGGCGCTCGCCGAGGCGGAGGCGGACCTGGCGGAGCGGGGCGCTGCCCGGGTCACCGCGGTGGTGTGCGACGTCGCCGACCGGGCCGCTCTGGCTTCGTTGCTGGACGAGGTGGCGCCCGGCGGGGACGCTCCGCTGGCGGCGGTCGTGCACACGGCCGGGCTGCTGGAGGACACGCCGCTCGACTCGCTGACACCCGCGGAGCTGGAGCGGGTGCTGCGGACGAAGGTGCTCGGGGCACGCCACCTGGACCTGTTGACCCGCGGCCGGGACCTCGCCGCCTTCGTGCTGTTCTCGTCGGTGACGGCGGTGTTCGGCGGCGGTCTCGGCCTGGCGGGCCACGCGGCCGGGAACGCCCATCTCGATGCGCTGGCCGAGCAGCGGCGGGCGCTGGGGCTGCCGGCGGTGTCCCAGGCATGGGGCGTGTGGGAGGGCGAGCCGGGCACGGCGGACGAGGAGGCGCGCGAGGAGGCGCGCCGGGAGCGGCTGGGGCGGCGAGGGCTGCCGCTGCTGAAGCCTGCTGCGGCGCTGGCGGCGTTCGAGCGGGCACTCGCTCCGGCGGGGGCCGCGATCGTCCTCGCGGACATCGACTGGGACCGGTTCACCCGGGTGTTCGAGGGCGCGGCGCAGAGCCCGCTGATCGGGGAGATCCCGCAGGTCCGGCGGGCCCGTCAGGCGGTCGCCGGTGGTACCGGCGGCGCGAGCGTGCTCGGCCGGCTGGCCGGGCTGGCGCCGGCGGAACGCCGGGCGGTCCTGCTGGAGCTGGTCCAGGGCGAGGTGGCGGCCGTCCTCGGTCATGCGGACCCGTCGTCGGTGGCGGCCCAGCGCGAGTTCCTGGAGCTCGGCATGGATTCCGTGACGAGCGTGGCGCTGCGCAATCGGCTGGGGGCGGCCACCGGCCTGCGGCTGCCCGCCCGGGTGATCCTGGACCGGCGGACGCCCGAGGCGCTGGCCCGCCACCTCGCCGAGGCCCTCACCACCGGGAACGACGGTGCCGGTGGCGAGGCGGGCGGCCCGGTCGGCGAGGGTGCGGGCACGCTCGGCGAACGGTACGTGCGGGCCGAAGCCGCCGGTACCGGCGCGGAGTTCCTGCAGGAGCTGACGGTGGCTGCCGGGGCGCGGGACGCTTTCGGGGCGCCCGGAACGGCCGACCTGCCGGAACCGGTGCGGCTCGTGACGGGGCAGGGTGCGCCGTTGGTCTGCTTCCCGACCGTGCTGGCCACCTCGGGACCGCACCAGTTCGCACGGTTCGCGGCCCCGTTCGCCGGCGACCGGGACGTGTACGCGCTGGCACTGCCGGGGTTCCGGGCGGGCCAGCGGCTGCCCGGCTCGCTTCGGGCTGCGGCCGAGGCCGCCGCGGAGGCGCTGCGGGGGATCGCGGCCGGCGGTCCGGTCGTCCTGGTGGGCTACTCCTCGGGCGGAGCCCTCGCCCACGAGGCGTGCCGCCTCCTGGAGGAATCGGGTGTGTTCCCCGAGGCGGTGGTCCTGCTGGACACGTACGTGCCGGACGACCCCGCCCTCAGCGCGGCCGGACCGGCGCTGATGGCCGGCATGGCGGCCCGGCTGACGGAACTGGGACCGGTCGCGGACGAACCGCTCACGGCCATGGCCCGGTACCTGGACCTGCTCGACGCGTGGCGTCCGGTCCCTCTCAAGACGCCGGTGCTGCTGGTCCGGCCGGAGGCGCCGGTGCCCGGGCTGCCTGTGCCGGGCGCGGACGGGGACGGTGCCTGGCGGGCCGCCTGGCCGCATGCCCATGAGCGGGCGGAGGTCACCGGGCACCACTTCTCCATGATCGAGGAGTACGCCGCGGACACCGCCCGGGCCGTCGGCGACCGGCTGGCCGGGCAGGCCGCACCGGCCGCCCGGGGCCGGGCGTGACGGCGGGCGCAGCAGGGGGCGGTCCGGGCGTGCCGGACCGCCCGCTCCCGCCCGGCCCGGCCGACGGCCCCGGCCCCTCCCCCGACCCTCCCGGCGTACGCCGGGCCCTTCCTTCCGACCGGCCGGACGGCCCTTCCCGAGGAGCGACACGAGAGATGACCGACCGCACTGCCGTACTGATCGTGGGCGCCGGGCCCGTGGGGCTCGCCGCGGCCTGCGCCCTGTGGCAGCGGGGGGTGCAGGCCCGGATCGTGGAGGCGCAGGACGGGCCGCAGCGCGGCTCGCGCGCGGTGCAGCTGCACGCCCCCACCCTGCGGGTCTTCCGGGATCTGGGGGTGCTGGAGGAGGCGGAGCGGCGCGGTCTGCGGATCCGCTCGAACCAGTACCACCTGGCCGGGGGGCGCACCCTGAGGATCACGCTGGGTGCGGCCAACGAGCCGCTGATGCTGCCCCAGGAGGTGACGTGCGCGCTGCTGGAGCAGCGGCTGACCGAGCTGGGCGGCCGGGTGGAGCGCGGGGTCACCGTGGACGCCGTCGAGGCCGACGACGCCGGCGTGACGGTTTCGGCGGGCGTTCCCGGCGGCGCGCTGGAGATCCGAGCCGACTGGCTGGTGGCAGCGGACGGGGTGCGCAGCCGGGTCCGTGAGCAGGTGGGCATCGGCTTCCCGGGCTCCGACGTGCCGGTGAACTTCCTGCTCGCGGAAGGCCGGGTGGACGGGCGCCCGGCGGACGACGCCGTCCACTACTTCCTCGGCCTGTCGGGGTCTGTGGTGTTCGCCTCGATGCCCGGCGGCCGGGTGCGCGTCTCCGCCGCCGTGGCGCCCGGCCACCCGCTGACCCCGGAGGGCGTCCAGAGCCTGCTCGACGAGCGCGGTCCCGGCGGGCTGCGGGTGCGGGAGCTGGACACGGTGAACAACTTCAGCAGCGCGGAGCGGATCGCCGAACGGTTCCGGCAGGGCAGGGTGTTCCTGGTGGGGGACGCCGCACACACCCATTCGCCGCTCGGCGGCCAGGGCCTCAACCTGGGTCTCCAGGACGTGCACAACCTGGCGTGGAAGCTGGGCGGGGTGGTCCGCGGCACCCTCCGGCCGGCCGTGCTCGACAGCTACGAGCCGGAGCGCCGCCACGCGGCCGAGCAGATCGTCGGCAACACCCACGCGTTCCTCAAGGTGTTCACTCTGGGCCCGGCGGCCGCCAGGGTGCGCAACACCGCGTGGCGGACCCTGGACACGGTCGGCGCCCTCGGGCGCTGGCTGGCACCGCTGCTGGCCGGCTGGAAGGTCCGCTACCCGGCCGGCGCCGCGGCACGGAGTGCCGCCGTCACCCGGCGCGGGCTGCCCGCGCCGGGCACCCGGTCGCCGCTGTGGGCCACCGCCCCGGACAGCGGGGACCGCTTCCGGTTGCTGACGCTCGGCCCTGCCGACGGGGCTGCGGTGCGCGGTGCCGAGGAACTGGCCGCCCGTCATCCGGACCTGGTGGGCCACCGTCACGTCGGGCGCGGCGCCCCCGGCTTCGTGCTGCTCCGGCCCGACGGCTACGTGGCCGCGGGCGGTTCCACGGCCGCCGAGTGGGCGCACGTGGAACGGGCCCTCGGCGCCGTCGCCCCCTGACCTTCCGCTTCCGCACAAGGAGTACAGCTGTGACGACACGGGAACGCATCGACGAACTGCACGCTCTCAAGGACCTCGCCCGGCAGGGGCCGGATCCGGAGGCGACCGCCCGCCAGCACGGCCGGGGCAAGCTCACCGCCCACGAGCGGATCGAGCTCCTCCTGGACAAGGGAACCTTCCAGGAGATCGAAGCACTGCGCCGGCACCGGGCGGAGGGCTTCGGACTGGAGAAGAAGCGGTACTCCTCGGACGGTGTCGTGACCGGCTGGGGCACCGTGCACGGCCGTACGGTCTTCGTCTACGCCCATGACTTCCGCATCTTCGGCGGCGCCCTGGGCGAGGCCCACGCGGCGAAGATCCACAAGCTGATGGACCTGGCCGAGGCGGCCGGGGCCCCGCTGGTGTCCCTCAACGACGGGGCCGGGGCCCGCATCCAGGAGGGCGTCACCGCGCTGGCGGGCTACGGCGGCATCTTCCGCCGCAACACCCGCAACTCGGGGGTGATCCCGCAGATCAGCGTGATGCTGGGGCCGTGCGCGGGCGGTGCTGCGTACTCGCCGGCCCTCACGGACTTCGTGTTCATGGTCCGGGAGACCTCGCAGATGTTCATCACCGGTCCCGACGTGGTCCAGGCGGTGACCGGCGAGTCCGTCTCCATGGACGGCCTCGGCGGCGCGGACGTGCACGCCTCGGTCTCGGGCGTCGCGGGTTTCGCCTACGACGACGAGGAGAGCTGCCTGGAGGACGTACGCCACCTCCTGTCGCTGCTGCCCCAGAACAACCGGGAGGTACCGCCGGCGGTGCCCGCATCGGACCCCGCCGACCGGCGTACCGACGCCCTGCTCGACCTGGTGCCCGCGGACCCCAACCGGGCCTACGACATGCGGGCGGTGATCGCCGAGATCGTCGACGACGGCGACCTGTTCGAGGTGCACGCGAGCTGGGCGACGAACATCGTGTGCGCGCTGGCCCGGCTGGACGGGCAGGTCGTGGGCATCGTCGCGAACCAGCCCTCGTCGTACGCGGGTGTGCTCGACATCCACGCCAGCGAGAAGGCGGCCCGGTTCGTCAGCACGTGCGACTCCTTCAACATTCCGCTGGTCACCCTGGTGGACGTACCCGGCTTCCTGCCGGGCGTGGACCAGGAGCACGGCGGCATCATCCGGCACGGCGCGAAGCTGCTCTACGCGTACTGCAACGCCACCGTGCCGCGCATCTCGCTCGTCGTGCGCAAGGCGTACGGCGGTGCGTACATCGTCATGGACTCCAGGTCGATCGGCACGGACGTGTCGCTGGCCTGGCCCTCGAACGAGATCGCCGTGATGGGTGCGGAGGGGGCCGCCAACGTCATCTTCCGGCGGGAGATCAATGCGGCCGACGACCCCGAAGCCACCCGAGCGCAGAAGATCAAGGAGTACAAGTCCGAGCTGATGCACCCGTATTACGCAGCGGAGCGCGGCCTCGTGGACGACGTGATCGACCCGCGTGACACCCGCTCGGTGCTGATCGGCACGCTGGCGATGCTCCGGACCAAGCACGCCGACCTGCCGTCGCGCAAGCACGGCAACCCCCCGGCGTGAGGCGGCGGTGAACCACGTGACGGAGATGTTGAAGGTCGTGCGCGGGAACCCGTCCCCCGAGGAGATCGCCGCGCTCATGGCGGTGCTGCTGGTGACCGGCGGGGACGGGGCGGAGCCCGAGCCGACCGCGGCGAAGGCGTCCTGGGCGCGGGCCCGGGGCTTCGGCGCACCCGCCGGCTCCTGGCGGGCGGCGTCGTGAGGGCCGCCGCCGCGGGGCGCGGGACGGAGAACCGGAAGAACGAGAACCAGAGGACGACCGTGCGCAAGGTGCTCATTGCCAACCGAGGTGAG
>NZ_JAJAUZ010000112.1 GCF_020532645.1 Streptomyces bambusae | reverse complement strand
ACGGCAGATCCTCGACGCCTTCGCCCGCGACCACGGCCGCCGTTCCGGGCCGTAGTCGACGGCGCAGGTACAGCAGGAGGGCGGCATCAAGAAGGCGTAAAGATTGCCGACGACAGGCAATGTGCGCGTGGCCGCCCGCCTGGCAGTCTGGCGTTGTCCGGCGGGAACGGTGGTCAGGCGGGGGAGGTGCACATGGGCTTGTTTCTGGGTCTCGGCATCGGGGGGATCGTGCTGCTCGCCGTCTCGCTGGTGTTCGACGGGGTGCTCGAAGGAGTCTTCGACGGTGCCCTGGACGGACTGTTCGACGGGTGGCTGTCGCTTCCGGTGATCGCGGGCTTCGTTTCGATGCTCGGCTTCACGGGGGCGATCGTGCTCGGGTCCACCGGACTCGGGCCGGGAGCGGCAGCCGCTGCGGGCGCTGTGGCCGGAGCGGGCGCGGGCTGGGCGACGTACCGCTTCAGCCGCGCCCTGCTCCGGCACGGCGGCGGGAGTGCCCCGCACCAGGCGGAACTCGTCGGTTCGGCGGGCCGGGTGGTCACCGCCATCCCGACCGGCGGTTTCGGCGAGGTACTGCTGTCGCTGGGAGGGCAGCCGGTGAAGTACGCCGCGACCGCCGACGCCCCGCTGGAGCGGGGCTGCGAGGTCTGGGTGACGGCCACGCCCTCCACGACGTCGGTCACCGTCCGCGCCATCGAACGCTGAGCAGCACCGGCGAACCCTTTCGCCTCGCTTTCGTCCTTCGTGTTCACCACTGATCCGCCCCGTTCCGGGAGCCAGGGGGAGCCCTCATGAGTCCAGTCGTCATCGCGGTCGCGGGAGTCGTCGTACTCCTCGTCCTGCTCGCCCTCGTCGTCGTCACCCGGTACAAGGTCGCGGGTCCCAGCGAGGCGTTCATCATCACCGGCCGGCGCGGCAAGCAGGCCACCGACCCGGACACCGGGCAGGTGTTCACCGACAACAGCGGCCAGAAGGTCGTGGTCGGCGGCGGGGTGTTCGTCGTGCCGTTCGTGCAGCAGCGTTACACCCTCGACCTGTCCAGCCGTCACATTCCCGTCGCCGTCCGGGGTGCGGTCACGCTGCGCGGCATCAAGGCCCACCTCGAAGGCGTCGCGATCGTCAAGGTCGGCGGCACCGAGGACGCCATCCGGGCCGCGGCCCAGCGGTTCCTCCAGCAACAGGACGGCATCGTCGGCTTCACCCAGGAAGTGCTCTCCGGCGCGCTGCGCGCGATCGTCGGCCGGATGTCGGTGGAGGACGTCATCCGCGACCGCGCCGCGTTCGCCGGGCAGGTCGCCGAGGAAGCCGAGGCCAGCCTGTCCGGACAGGGCCTGGTGCTGGACGCCTTCCAGATCCAGGACATCAGCACCGAGGGTTCCTACCTGGAGGACCTCGGCCGCCCCGAGGCCGCCCGCGCCAGGCAGGAGGCCGACATCGCCGAGGCCAACGCCCGGCAGGCCGCCGAACAGGCCCGACTGAAGGCCGAGGAGGAGATCGCTCTCGCGCAGCGCACCCTCTACCTGCGGCAGGCCGAGATCAAGGCCGAAACCGACGCGGCAGCCGCCCAGGCGAACGCCGCCGGCCCGCTGGCCGAAGCCGACCGGCAGCAGCAGATCCTCACCGAGCAGGAGAAGGTCGCCGAACGCCAGGCTGCCCTGACCGACCGCCAGCTCGACACCCAGGTCCGCAAGCCCGCCGACGCCCGCCGCTACGAGGCCGAGCAGCAGGCCGAAGCCCAGCGCATCGCCCGCGTGAAGCAGGCCGAGGCCGAGCGGGCGGCCGCGATCGCCGCCGCCGAGGCCGAGGCGGAGCGGGCCCGTCTGACGGGTGAGGGCGAGAAGCAGCGCCGCTCGGCCCTCGCGGAGGCAGAGGCCATCGAGGGCGCCAAGCGCGGCGAGGCCGAGCGCGCCCGCCGCGCCGCCATCGCGGACGCCGTCCGCCTGGAGGGCGACGCCGAGGCCGCCGCCATCGCGGCGCGGGGCACCGCCGAGGCCGAGGCGATGCAGAAGAAGGCCGACGCGTACGAGCGCTACGGTGATGCGGCCATGGTGCAGATGCTGGTCGACGCCCTGCCCCAGGTGGTCGCAAAGGCGGCCGAACCCCTCTCCGCCATCGACAAGATGACCGTCATCTCCACCGACGGCGCGAGCAAGCTCTCGCGCACGGTCGCCGACAACGTCGCCCAGGGCATGGAACTCCTCGGCTCCACCACCGGGGTCGACCTCGCCCAGCTCCTCAAGGGCCTCACGGCACCCAAGCCGGGCCCGGACACCTCCCCGGCCGCGGTCAAGGGCGAGATCGCCATCACGGAATAGCCGGGAACAACGGATGCCGGGTGTGATCCGATCCGCCTGTGTCGCGGACGGAGAAGAGGACCCCGGTCAGACACCAGGGTCCTCTTCTCCGTCCGCGCGCCGTGTCAGTGGCTGCCGGTGAGTTCGCCGGTGAGCTTGCCGTGGAGGTCGGCGCTCGGGGCGTTGAGGCCGGTGATCCCGACCGTCTTGCCGCGCTGGACGTACTTCCATTCGATCGCGTCCAGGACTGCCACGCAGGAGGCGTCCCAGAGGTGCGCGGCGGACAGGTCGGTGATCGGGGACGAGGTGATGGTCCGGGTCGGCCCGACGCCGCGGACGCTGCACTCGCGCGGCCCGGGACCCGGCCGTTCGACTTCACCGGCCGCCCGATGCGCGGCTGGGTCGTCGTCGCGTCCGCCCTTTCCGAGGACGAGGATCTGACCGGCTGGATCGGTCAAGTCCTCGCGTTCGCGGCCGGTCTGCCGACCGAGTGACGCTGCGGGCGGCAGCGGCAGAGGGTCGCAGCCGCCTTCCAGGCTGGGCCGGTCCCCGCTCCGGGCCTGCCAGGCCATGGCGGGCACAGAGGTCCGCCGACTCTGCCCGCACGGCGCTCGGGCGGATGCGGCGATGCGCGCGGGCGAGGTGACCGACTCTCACCCGTCGGCGCCGGAGCACGGCCGGACCCGGCTCGCGCCGGTTCCTCGGCCGGCACCCTCCGGGCAGCTGGTGTCCGGGCAGCTGGTGACGGAAGCCTTACGTCCCGGTGCGGGAACCGCCGGCGCCGGGCCGGGTTCCGTAGCGTGCCCGCCATGCGCGTACTCGTCACAGGAGGAGCCGGGTTCATCGGCTCGCACGTCGTCGCCGCACTGGCGGCCGAGAGGCACGAGCCGGTGGTGCTCGATGCCCTGCTGCCCGCCGCCCATGCCGTCGAACCGGAGCCGCCGGACGCCGAGTTCATCCGCGGCGACGTGCGTGACCCGGGCACGGTCCGGGCCGCCCTGCGCGGTGTGGACGCCGTGTGCCACCAGGCGGCCATGGTCGGCCTCGGGAAGGACTTCGCGGACGCCCCCGCCTACGTGTCCTGCAACGACCTGGGCACGGCGGTGCTGCTCGCCGGCATGGCGGAGGCCGGGGTCCGCACCCTGGTGCAGGCGGGGTCGATGGTGGTGTACGGCGAAGGCCGCTACGTGTGCAGCGGGCACGGAGTCGTGCGTCCCGGGCCCCGGGCGGTCGAGGACCTGCAGGCGGGCCGCTTCGAACCGCGCTGCCCGGTGTGCGCGGCGGAGCTCGTCCCCGGGCTGGTGGGCGAGGACGCCCCGGCGGATCCCCGGAACGTGTACGCGACGACGAAGCTGGCCCAGGAGCACCTGGCCGCCGCCTGGGCCCGGTCCGTCGGAGGCGTCGCCGTGTCGCTGCGCTACCACAACGTGTACGGGCCCGGGATGCCGCGGGACACCCCCTACGCCGGCGTGGCCTCGTTCTTCCGGTCGGCGCTGGCCAGGGGAGAGGCGCCCCGGGTGTTCGAGGACGGGGGCCAGCGCCGGGACTTCGTCCACGTCCGGGACGTGGCCGGAGCGAACGCCGCTGCCCTGGCGGGCCTCGCCGGCCACCCGCCCGGCGGCCACACCGCCTACAACGTGGGGAGCGGAGAACCGCACACCGTCGGCGAGATGGCGGTGGAGCTGGCGGCGGCGCACGGCGGGCCCGCGCCGGTGGTGACGGGGGAGTTCCGGCTGGGCGACGTGCGGCACATCACGGCGGACTCGTCCCGGCTGCGGCGCGACCTGGGCTGGCGCCCGCAGGTGGGCTTCGCCGCGGGCATGGCGGAGTTCGCCCGGGCCGGACAGCGGGCCTCGGCCGGAGCGGTGTAGCGCCGGTCAGACGCCCGCGTCGGCGAGGGGCAGGGTGACCTCGAAGCGGCAGCCGCCCGGTACGTTGCGGACCTCCGCGCGCCCTGCGTGGGCCTCGACGATGCCGCGTACGATCGCCAGCCCGAGCCCCGCGCCGGCCGGCGGTGTGCGGGCCGGGCTGCCGCGCCAGCCGGTGTCGAAGACCCGGGGCAGGTCTTCCTCGGGGATGCCGCCGCAGCCGTCGGTCACGGACAGCACAGCGGTCCCGTCGCGCCGGTCGACGGCCATGGCCACCGTGCCGTCCGCCGGGGTGTGGCGGATGGCGTTGACCAGGAGGTTGGCCAGGACCCGCGTCATCTCCTTGCCGTCGACGTCGACCGGCACGTGGCCGACGTGCGCACCCCGCAGCCGTACCCCGCGTTCTTTGGCGAGCGGGTCGGCGCCGAGGAGCGCGTCGGCCGCCAGGTCGTGCAGGGAGACGCGGTGCGGGGCCAGTTCGAGGGCGCCGGCATGGATGCGGGACAGTTCGAAGAGGTCCCCGACCATGGTGTTGAGACGCTCGACCTCGGTGCGGATCTGCCGGTGGTAGCGGGCGGGGTCGGCGGCGACGCCGTCCTCCAGCGCCTCGGCCATGGCCCGCAGGCCGGCGAGCGGGGTGCGCAGGTCGTGGGAGATCCAGGCGACCAGTTCGCGGCGGGAGGCCTCCAGGGATCGCTCGCGTTCCCGGGAAGCGGTGAGCCTGGCGCTGGTGGCGGCCAGTTCCCGGGCCAGGTCGGTCAGTTCGGCGGTGGCCGGAGCCGACGGCGCGGCGAAGCTGCCGCCGTCGCCGAAGTCCCGGGCCGCCCGCGCGAGGTCCCGGCTGCGGGCCACCACCCAGCGGCCCAGCAGCAATGCGGTGGCCAGGGAGACGGTGGCGGCCATCGCCACCACGAGGGTGACGACGGTCAGGTCGTGGGCTGACAGGAACATCGCCCGGGCCACGGCCAGCGTCCCGGCGAGCATGGCGGTGACGGTCACCGCCGCGACCACGGCCAGGGACACCGTCACCGACCGGTGGCGCAGCAGCCGCAGCGCCACGGCCCCGAGCGCACCGGCGCAGGCCGCGCCGCCGAAGGCGAACAGGGCGATCAGCAGGACGTCCTTCACGCTGCCTCGTCCTCGGCCGGCTCGAAGCGGTAGCCCACGCCCCACACGGTCTGGATGAGTCTGGGCGCGGCCGGGTCGTCCTCGATCTTGGCGCGCAGGCGCCGCACATGGACCGTGACGGTGGACAGGTCCCCGAAGTCCCATCCCCACACGTCCCGCATCAGCTCCTCGCGACTGTGCGCCCGCCGGGGGTGGGCGAGGAAATGCGCGAGCAGGTCGAACTCCCGAAGGGTGAGCGTGAGCGGCAGCCCGTCCCTGGAGGCCCGGCGGGTCTCCGGGTGCAGGCTGAGCCCGGCCGCGCACAGCACGGTCCGGGCCTCTGCCGTCCCGGCCCGGTTCCCCCGGCTGCGCCGCAGCACGGACTCGACCCGCAGGACGAGCTCCCGGGGGCTGAACGGCTTGGTGACGTAGTCGTCGGCTCCCAGTTCCAGGCCCGCGATCCGGTCGTCCTCGTCGCCCCGCGCCGTCAGCATGATCACCGGAACGGGGTGCTCGGCGCGCAGCCGTCGGCACACCTCCAGCCCGTCGATCCCCGGCAGCATCAGGTCGAGGACGACCAGGTCGGGCACTGCCCGGGCCGCCGCATCGAGGGCGGCGGGTCCGTCGGCGGCGTGCTCCACGCTGTGGCCGGCCCGGCGCAGGTAGCCGGTGACGACCTCGGCGACGGTCGGATCGTCGTCGACGACCAGGATCCGGGCGGGCGGTGTCGGAGTGCTCATGGCGGCAAGCCTCCCACCCGGCACCGCCCGGCGTCCGTGCCGGGGCCGGCCCGCACCGCCGACGTCCGTGTTTCGTAAGGAGTCGATGCCCGCCATGCGCGCCTTGAATTCCTACGGTGGCAGTCGTGAGCCAAGACACCGTGGACGTCGTCCTTCCCTGTCTGAACGAAGCCGAGGCCCTGCCGTGGGTCCTCGCCCGCATCCCCGCCGGCTGGCGGGCCCTGGTCGTGGACAACGGATCCACCGACGGATCCGCCGGCATCGCCGCCTCCCTGGGCGCCACCGTCGTACGGGAGCCCCGGCGGGGTTTCGGCGCCGCCTGCCACGCCGGACTGCTGGCAGCCGAGGCCGAGTACGTCTGCTTCTGCGACTGCGACGCCTCCCTCGACCCCGGTCTGCTGAGCGGATTCGTCCGGGCGGTCGCCGCGGGCGAGGCCGACCTCGTGCTCGGCCGTCGCCGCCCCCGGGGCCGGGGAGCCTGGCCTGTGCACGCCCGGGCGGGGAACCTCGCCCTCTCCCGGATGCTGCGCAGCCGTACCGGCCTGCGCTTGCACGACCTCGGCCCGCTGCGGGCGATGCGCCGGCAGGCGCTGCTGGGCCTGGAGCTGACGGACCGGCGATCCGGCTACCCGCTGCAGATGGTCGTCCGGGCGGCCGACGCGGGTTGGCGGGTGCGCGAGCAGGACGTGCCCTACCTGCCGCGCAGCGGCAGGTCCAAGGTCACCGGCACCTGGCGCGGCACCTGGAACGCGGTCCGCGACATGCGCGCGGTGCTCGCCGAGCCCCCGTACGTCCCCGCTGCCCCCGGACGTGCCGAGCGGGCCGGGGGTGCCCGGTGACCACCCTGCTCGTGATCGCCAAAGCGCCCGTGCCCGGGCGGGCCAAAACCCGCCTCACCCCCCCGTTCACGCCGGCGCAGGCCGCAGGCCTGGCCGAAGCCGCGCTCGCCGACACCCTCGCCGCCGTCCTGGCCACCCCGGCCCGGCGGCACGTGCTCGTCCTCGACGGCACCCCGGGACCGTGGCTGCCGCCCGGCATCGAGGTCGTACCGCAGCGCGGCCACGGTCTCGACGAGCGGCTCGTGGCCGCGTTCGCCGACTGCGCAGGCCCCGCGCTGCTGATCGGCATGGACACCCCGCAGGTCACCCCGGAGCTCCTGGCGCCCGCGCTGGCCTTCGACGGATGCGACGCCTGGTTCGGTCCCGCCGACGACGGCGGCTTCTGGGCCCTGGGCCTGGCGGCACCCGACCCGGAACTGCTGATCGGCGTACCCATGTCCGCACCCGAGACCGGAGCGGTGCAGTACGAGCGGCTGCGGGAGGCCGGCCTGCGCACCGGCCTGCTGCCGCTGCTGCGGGACGTGGACACCGCCGCCGACGCCGCCGCGGTGGCCGCCCTGGCACCGGCCGGCCGGTTCGGCACCCTCCACCGGCAGCTCAGCACCCGGACGGCGGCGGCACGATGAGGGCCACCACCTCGCGCCCGCCCGCCACCCAGGACCGGCAATGGCAGGCCGACCCCTACAGCACGGCCCTCCGCACCGGGCAGGGTCCCCTGTTCCTGCGGCGGACGGACGGCTGGCTGCTGCCGCTGGACGTCGAGCGCTGGTGCGCGGAGACCGACGCCGGCGACGACAGCGTGCTCGCCCGCTGCCGCGGCAGCGTCCTCGACATCGGATGCGGTCCCGGCCGCCTCGTCGCGGCACTCGCGGGACGGGGCCACCGCGTCCTCGGCATCGACGTGACCCCGGCCGCCGTGACGCGGACCGTGCGCCGCGGCGGAACGGCCCTGTGCCGCTCCGTCTTCGACCCCCTGCCCGGCGAACGACGCTGGGACACCGCCCTGCTGATCGACGGCAACATCGGCATCGGCGGAGATCCCGCCGCCCTCCTCAAGCGCACCGCGGCCCTGCTCGCCCCCGGCGGCCGACTGGTCGCCGAGGCCGCGCCCGTCGAGGTGGACGAGCGGTGCGAGGTCCGCCTCGACGACGGCCGCGGCACGCTCGGCACCCCCTTCCCCTGGGCCCGGGCCGGCCCCCGGGCCCTGCTGCGCCACGCCGGGGCGGCCGGCTGGTGCACCGTCGGCAGTTGGACGGCGGCCGGCCGGCACTTCACCGAACTCGCCCCCGGCACAGGGCGCGGCTCCGAGGCACCCACCGTCCCGCGGACCGCGCCGTGACCCGGCCCGCCGCCCGTCCCGTACGGGCCACCGCCGCCACCGCCGTCCTCGTCGCCGCCCTGGCCGCGACGCTCGTCCTCACCGTGCGCAAGGACGGCTACTTCGCGGACCCGGCCGGCCTGTCCTGGCTGTACGCCGCCTGCTGGGTCCTGTTCGCGGCGGCGGTGTGGTCCCTGCGCCGGGCACCCGCCCGGCACGCCGCCACCCTCGTCCTCGCCGGCGGCCTCGCCGTCGCCCTGACCGGCCTGGTCGCCCCACCCCGCACCAGCACCGACTCGTACCGCTACGCCTGGGACGGCCGCGTGCAGGCGGCGGGCATCTCCCCCTACGACCACGCCCCCGCCGACACCGCCCTCCTCCCGTACCGCGACACCTGGCTGTTCCCCACCGGCACGGCCTGCGACGAGCCGGACATCTCCGCCGTCTCCGAAGACGTCTGCACCCGGATCAACCGCCCCCGGGTACACACCATCTACCCCCCGGCCGGCGAGCTGTACTTCCTCCTCGTCCACGCCCTCTCACCCGACGGAGCCCGCCACAAGGCCCTCCAGGCGGGCGGCGCCGCACTCGCCGTCGCCACCACCCTGGCACTGCTGCGCATCCTCCGCCGCCGCGGTGACCCCCGCACCGCCGCGTACTGGGCCTGGTGCCCCGCCGTCCCCGTCGAAGCCGTCAACAACGCCCACGCCGACGCCCTCGCCGTCCTGCTCTCCGTCCTCGCCCTGGGCCTGACGGTCCGCCACCGGGCCCGGGGCGGAGCCATCCTCGGCCTGGCCGTCGCGACCAAACTCCTGCCCGCCGTCCTGCTCCCCGGGGCCCTGTCCGGCGTACGCCGCACCCGCGACGCCGCCGCCACCCTGCTCCCCGCCGCCGCCGTCCTCACCGCCCTCTACCTCCCGTACGTCCTGCTCTCCCACTCCTCCGTCCTCGGCTACCTCGCCGGGTACGCCGACGAAGAGGGCTACCAGGACCCCTCCACCGGCAACCGCTACGCCCTGCTGCGCCTGCTGCTCCCCGACTCCTGGTCCGTGCCCGCCGTCCTCGCGGGCATGCTCGCCGTCAGCCTCCACGTGATCCGGCGCGGCGACCCCGAACGCCCGTGGAGCGGCGCCCTCCTGGTCGCGGGGACCGCGTTCCTGCTCACCACTCCCGGCTACTCCTGGTACGCCCTCCTCCTGATCGCCCTGGTGGCGCTCGACGGCCGCTGGGAATGGCTCGGTGTCGCACTCGCGGGGGCGGCCGCCTACCTCACCGGCCGCGCGGTTCCCGGCGCCGGCACGGCCGTCTACGCCGCCGCCGCGCTCGCCGTCATCTGCGGCTGGGCACTGCGCCGTCGAACCCGCGGACGCCCCGGCACCCCGGACCGCACGGCCGGGCCGGACACGCTCTCCCAGGCGGGGAAGACCCGGTGAACCCCTTCATGCGGAATCTGCGGAGGAACCCCATGAACGCGAACAGCGGCAGGTCTGCCGCATCCGCCGACCCGGCGCGTACGGGAACGGAATCCGACGAGCACAACCCGGCGGGCCTCGCCCGGCTGCGGACGGCCCTGGCGGCCGGGTGGGCCGCCGGCCCGCCACGGGGCCCTACACGCCCCGACTTCTGGCGCAGCCCGCTGCGCGGCCCCTGGCTGACCGCAGTGCTCGGGATCGTCCTGCTCTTCGGCATCACGATCGTCTTCGTCACCGGCCTGCTGTCGTACGCCGCGTACGAGCCCGACCTCGCGGCCGTCAACGACCAGACCCCGGGCAAGGGGTGGCTGGGCTTCTACCTCTTCTCCTGGCCGACCTCCCCGTACTGGCTCTACCGGGTCACCCAGGGCGTGCACGTCACGCTCGGCATCGTGCTCGTGCCCGTCCTCCTCGCCAAGCTGTGGTCGGTCATCCCGAAGCTCTTCACCTGGCCCCCGGTGCACTTGGCAGCCCACGCCGTCGAGCGGCTCTCCCTCCTCCTGCTCGTGGGAGGCGCCGGGTTCGAGTTCGCCACCGGCATCCTCAACACCCAACTCCACTACATCTTCCCGGGCTCCTTCTACACGTTGCACTTCTACGGGGCCTGGGTCTTCATCGGAGCCTTCGCGGTCCACGTGGCCTTCCGGCTCCGGCGGGCCGTGGGGGCCCTGCGCGCCGGGCCGCGGCAGCCGGCCCCGGACAGCGAAGAGGCAGCAGGCCTGGTCTCACCCCGCCCGGCCGCTCCCACGATCTCCCGGCGGGGCGCGCTGGGCATGGTCGGACTGGGCTCCCTCGCCCTGCTCCTCGTGACCGCGGGACAGAACTTCGGCGGCTGGTTCCGCCGGACGGCCCTCCTGGCACCGCACGGCAGTGACCCGGGCACCGGACCGAACGGCTTCCAGATCAACAAGACCGCCGCCTCCGTCGGCATCCGCCCCAGCGACACCGGCCCGGCCTGGCGGCTGACAGTGCGCGGCGGCGGCCGCCAGATCGACCTCACCTACGCCCAGCTCCTCGGGCTGCCCCAGAGCGAAGCGCTGCTGCCCATCGCCTGCGTGGAGGGCTGGTCGACCGCCGACCAGCACTGGAGCGGAGTCCGTCTCACCGACCTGGCCGCGCTCGTGGGCCTGGGCGCGCACCCGCCACAGGTCCTGGTCCAGTCCCTCCAGAGGGGCGGCTCGTTCAGCTCGGTCGTCCTGAGCGGCAACCAGGCCCGGGACCCGCGCTCGCTGCTGGCCGTACGGGTCAACGGGGCGGTCCTCTCCCGCGACCACGGCTACCCCGCCCGGGTGATCGTCCCCGGGGCACCGGGTGTCCACAACACCAAGTGGGTCACCCGCCTCACCTTCGGAGCACCCTCGTGAGGCCGCCCGGCACCGGCACCGCCCCGGCCGGCTTCGGGCCCCGCTACGGTGCGTCCCCGCTCCACCTGCTGCTGTCGCTCGTCTCCTTCGCCCTGGCCTGCTACGCGGGCCTGCGCCTGCTGGAAGGAGACACCCTCGGGGTGGCCGTGTGGTTCGTCGGGGCTGCGCTCGTGCACGACCTCGTCCTCCTGCCGCTGTACGTGGCGGCCGACCTGGGCGTCCAGCGGCTCCTCGGACACGGGGCGGGGGAGGGGGAGCGCGCGCCGCGGGTCGGCGTGAACCACCTCCGGGTGCCCGCATTCGTCTCGGGCGTCCTGCTGCTCGTGTACTGGCCGCTGATCCTCGGGCAGGTCGGCCACTACACGAGTAGCACCGCCCTGCCGGCGGACGTGTTCCTGCGCCGGTGGCTACTGATCACTGCCTGCCTGTTCGCCGCTTCGGGAGCCGTCCTCGCCGTCCGCCTGTGGAACGGGGACCGGGGCGCACGCAGAGCCAGGGCGGACCGAGCGCGGCAGGCGGGCCCGCCGCCGGGCGGGGCCGGCTGAGGGGGGCGGGGTCGCTCCGGCACCGCTGTGCTGTGGGCCCCTCCGGGGCGGTTCCGATCTCCGACCACCCGCCCGCCCGGCGGTGTCGAACCGGCGGGCGGGCGGACGTCGTCGACTATCCGAAGGAGACGAGCTTCGTGCGGAACACGTGGTCGGCGACCTTGTCGCCGAGGTCGAGC
>NZ_JAJAUZ010000111.1 GCF_020532645.1 Streptomyces bambusae | reverse complement strand
ACTCCCCTGCGCGAGCGGTGCGTTACCAACTGTAGCGCGACGGGGAATATTTCTTCACCTCAACTGGAAGATTGAGGCGCCCTTGGCGTTGAGGCACCCGAACGCGCGAGACTGCTGCCGATTACCGGCCGAAGGGAGTCGCATGGGAGCCAGGACCGCGCCCACGGAACGACAGAGGCGCCTCGGTGCGGAGCTGCGGAGGATGCGGACGGCCGCAGGACTCGCCGCCGACTACACAGCCGCATTGCTGGGCGTCGACCGGGCGCGCATTTCCGCCATGGAGTTCGGCCAGCGGACCATCACACCCGAGCGGTTGCGCACGCTCGCGTGCAACTGCGAGGTGGCGGACGAGGCGTACGTCGACGCGCTGGTCGAGATGGCGAAACCGGCCGGGCGCCAGTGGTGGGACCGCTACCGCGGCCATCTCCCGCCGGGTCTGCTGGACATCGCCGAGCTGGAAGCTCACGCCAGGCGCATGCGTACCGCGTTCTCCATGCACATGCCCGGATTGCTCCAGACTTCGGACCACTCTCTCGCCGTGTTCCGGATGGTCATCCCGGCCCTTCCAAGCCATGAGATCGCCCTCCGCCTCGCCCACCGGGCGGAGCGTCAGCAGATACTGGATGGCGACGACGCGCCCGAGTACACGGCGCTCGTGCACGAGGCAGCCCTGCGCATGAAGTTCGGAGGTCGGACAGTGGCGCGACAACAACTGGGCTACCTGCTTGCGCAGTCGGAGCGTGAGAACGTGCACCTGCGCGTACTCACATTCGAAGCTGGGGCCTTCCCCGGTGCCGGCCAGAACGTCTTCTACGCGGAGGGCCCCGTGCCACAGCTCGACACCGTCCAGCTCGACTCTGCACACGGTCCTGACTTCCTGCATGCGGACACGCAGCTTTCGAAGTACCGAGCACATCTGGACCTGATGGAGGAGCTGGCCTTGTCCCGTGAGGACTCGCGCGACTTCATCCGCAACGTGCTCAGCGAACTGTGAGGAGATGACCATGCCGGACATCACGTGGGAAGAGCCGTACTGCGGCGAAGGCAACGCTTGCTACCGCATCGGCGTCGACGCCACCGGCAACAGCTACATCGCCGTAGCCGGCCGGGAAGACCACCCCCTGACCGACACCACCGAAGCCCTCCGCCAACTCATCCGCGACATCAAAGCCGGCAAGGCCGACCACCTGCTCTAGGGCGCCGGCGCAGACCTCTCGGCCAGCTCCTCGAACAGGGCGTCCAACGCACCGAGCGAGTCCGGACCGCAGGCCGCCTCGAAGACCCGGCCGTCGCTCCAGGCGATCGTCCAGCCACCCCCGGGGAGGTCCCGCCTCTCCCGGGGCAGGACGACCCCCTCCAGCTCCGTCTCCGCCACATCGATCCGCACGTGCCACCCGGGGTTGTCCGTCGTCACCACCCGGACCCCGAACTCGTGCTCCCACTCCCCATCACACTGAGCGGCGTACCAGCCCGGCACGTAGCGCAGCCCGCTCACCCGGCCGCTCCGCCCTGAAGTCGGCGGACGTCGGGGTGGTCTTCCCAACCCCGCGCCCGGCAGGCGTGGAGAAGCTCCGCACAAGCCGCCGCCAGGGACTGGCCCAGGTCGCGGGCGTCGACCGTGACGGCGACGTGCCCGTGGGCGGATACCGTGACACGCCCGTCACCCGTGCCGGTGAGGTCGATCCAGAACGGTCCGTCGAAGAACCGGACCCGTCGGCGCCGGCCCTCCCCACGACTGACCTCGGCCACCGCGTCGAGCAGCTCCGCGAGGAACACGACCGGCATGTCGTTCCACCCCGCCTCCGGAACCGCCACCCCACCGACGTCGACCCAGACGTCGCCCCAGATGGCCCCCGACCGCGCGAGCTCCAGCGAGCGCGCCTCACAGAACACCCCGAACCCCATCACCCTTACCTCCATACCGGATAGGCGGTCTCAATGATCCCTGTCGCCTTGTTCACCCACATCTCGATCCGAAGCCCTCCCGCAGAACCTCGCAGGAAGACTCGATCTCCCTGGGAGCGCCCGGCAACGGAAGACGACTTGTAAGCACGGCGAATCGTCGATTTGATCTGGCGGGCAGACATGTGGTCGGGAAACGTCGTTTTGATCCCGCTCCGCCGGTAGGTCTTACCCGCTGCGGTGTGCCGGTCGAGAACCTGATCCATGTCGACCCCGACCTTGCGCCACCCGGGGAGGTTGACCGGCTTGGTACATCCGCTGTTATGAACCAGCACCGGCGCCCCGCCCGCCAGCACATGGTACGTATGCAGGTCGTCGACCGTTTGTAAACCGAGGCCGGGCGGGCGGAGCGGCTGATGGCCGTGATCTGGACGTGGGTGCCCGTTGAGGTGCGGAGCCATTGGCCGGGGCGGAGGGTGTCGGCGTCGCGCCATTCGGCGGCGGACGGGACCCAGAAGGGGTGGCCGGATGTGGCGGTGACGGTGCCCCGGCTTCCGTCTTCGGCCCTCACCGTCACGTCGACCAGGGACTCCTCGCCGGAGCCGCGGATCAGGGCGGTGGCCGGGCGGGGGCCGGTTTCACCGGTCTCCGGGTCCGCGGCGAGGACCTGGTCCCCGATCTCCACGTCCGCGATGCGCTTGCGGGTGCCGTCCGCCAGCAGGACCTCGGTGTCCGCGGTGAAGCTGTTACCGGGCCGCGGCGACTCGGCCAGGAGGGGCCGAAAACACCGCACCCGGCCGACGGCGTCGGCCGGGGCTGTGGGGGTTCGTCGGGGAAGGCGGGTGGGTCAGGCGAAGCGTTGGGTGGGGGCTCCCGTGCAGGGCTGGAGGCGGGCCGGGGACTTCGGGGTGGCCACCGTGAGGCACATGTCGGGGGCGGCGACCGGGCGGATCGTGGCGCCGTCGCGGGTGAACTGCTGGTTGGCGGCGCCGTGGCAGTTCCAGAGGATCAGGGCGGTGCCGGCGGTGTAGTTGCCGGCGGGGGCGTCGAGGCAGCGGTCGTGGGTGAGTTCGGTCTTCAGGGACTTGCGGGCGGTGTCGTACCACCAGCCCTGGTTGCGGCCGCCGTGGCAGTCCCAGCCGAGGACCGCGGTGTTGTTGGCGCTGGCGCTGCCGTTGGTGTCGAGGCAGTTGCCGGTGGCCTCGTTCTTCAGCGGCCTGAAGAGGTCGTCCCAGGCGCCGGGCTGGAGGACCGGGGTGCCGGTGCTCGCCGGGTCGGCGCAGCTCGCCTCGGTGAGGCCGGAGTTGTAGAAGCCGGTCAGGCAGGTGGCGAAGGCGCCGTGGCCCTTGTAGTTGGGGTGGAACGACTGGCGGGCGGTGTTCTCGTCCCACGGGAAGTGGTCGCCGAGGTCGAGGTAGAGCCCGCGGGCCCAGGTGTCCTCCATGCAGACCTCGTGGCCGTGGAAGAGCCGGGAGTTGTCGAGGTAGAGGGCGCCGGAGTTGCGGGCGGCGGCGCGCATGCCCTTCTCGAAGGCGGGCACGGCCTGGTTGCGGCCCCAGGTGGCGTCCGAGTCGTAGCCGGCGCAGCCGCCGGGGAGCTTGCCGGGGAAGTTCGGGTTGTCGTAGAAGTCGGGGCCGATCGGGCTCGGGTAGCCCATCAGGACGAGCTTGTAGTCGGAGTCGGCGTACCCGGCCTGCCGCATGACGGTCTTGAGGTCGGCGACGGTGGCCTCGACCTTGGGCCGGAGGCCGTCGACGCGGGCCTGCCAGCCGGGGGCGTACTTCGGCTCGCAGACGCCCTGGCTGAGCACCCAGCGCGTCACGCAGTCGGTCATGACCGGGCCGAACTGGAGGTCGTCGTTGGCGCCGGCGACCAGCAGGACCATCTTGATGCGGGTGTTGCGGGCCTTGATGGCAAGGCTGTCGGACTGGACCAGCTCGTCGGCGTACTGCTTGCTGCCGCCGATCCGGATGTTGCCGGTGTACGCGCCGGAGCAGGCCACGTTGAACGTGAGGTCGGCGGGGATGCCGGTGCGGTGGATGGCGGTGTCGGGCGAGCGGTGGCACTGGTTGGACGCGGTGTTGGTCGCCGGGTCGTAGTTGCCGACGCCCTCGCCGGAGATCTCGCTGTCGCCGAGCGAGATCAGGCCGGTCTTGCGCTCGGCCATCGGGCGGATCGCGGAGTCGCCGTAGATCCTGACGGCTTCGGCCGCGCGGACCGCCTCCAGCTCGGGCGGCAGCGGCGTGACGGCGGCGGACACCCCCGCCACCGGGGCCGCCTGGGCCGTCGGGGTGATCGCGGTGACGCCGCCGACGGCGGCCGCGAGTGCCGCGAGCGCGGCGAAGGAAGATCTGAGTCGGGGTTTCACACGGGTCATGGACGCCTCCCGGGGTCAGTGTTACCCCCGGTATTTACTGGCCGGTAGGAGTCTTGGGAACACTTCGAACAAGACAATTGCTCAAGTTTTCAGGGAATTTGAGGAGGCGGTGGAGATGGCCGGCAACCAGCACGGCGACGCGTACCGGACCGAGCACGACTCGATGGGAGAGGTGCGGGTCCCCGCGCAGGCCAAGTGGCGTGCGCAGACCCAGCGGGCCCTGGAGAACTTCCCCGTCTCGGGGCAGCGCCTGGAACGGGCCCACATCGAGGCGCTGGCCGGGATCAAGCGGGCGGCGGCGGTCGTGAACGCCCGCCTGGGGGTGGTGGATCAGGACATTGCCGACGCGATCGCCGGCGCCGCCGACGAGGTGGCCGGGGGCCGCTGGGACGAGCACTTCCCCGTGGACGTCTTCCAGACCGGTTCCGGCACCTCCTCCAACATGAACATGAACGAGGTGCTGGCCACCCTCGCCGGGGAGCGGCTGGGCCGGGACGTGCACCCGAACGACCACGTCAACGCCTCGCAGAGCTCCAACGACGTCTTCCCGTCGTCCATCCACATCGCCGCGACGGCGGCCGTCACCCGGGACCTGATCCCGGCCCTCGAGCACCTGGCGGCGGCCCTGGAGGCGAAGGAAGAGGAGTTCGCCGAGGTCGTGAAGTCCGGCCGGACCCACCTGATGGACGCCACCCCTGTCACCCTGGGCCAGGAGTTCGGCGGGTACGCGGCCCAGATCCGGTACGGCGTCGAGCGGCTGCGGGCGGCCCTGCCGCGGCTGGCGGAACTCCCGCTCGGCGGCACCGCCGTGGGCACCGGCATCAACACCCCGCCCGGCTTCTCCGCCGCGGTGATCGCCGAGGCCGCGGCGGCCACCGGACTGCCGCTGACGGAGGCCCGCAACCACTTCGAGGCCCAGGGCGCCCGGGACGCGCTCGTCGAAACCTCCGGCCAATTGCGTACGATCGCCGTCTCGCTGACCAAGATTTCGAACGATTTGCGCTGGATGTCCTCCGGGCCGCGCACAGGATTGGCCGAAATCAATCTCCCTGACCTGCAACCGGGATCGTCGATCATGCCTGGCAAGGTGAATCCGGTCATCCCGGAGGCCGTGCTGATGGTCGCCGCACAGGTGACCGGGAACGACACGACGGTCGCCGTCGCGGGCGCCGCGGGCAACTTCGAGCTGAACGTGATGCTGCCGGTGATGGCCCGGAACCTGCTGGAGTCCGTACGCCTCCTCGCCAACGCCTCCCGGCTGCTGGCCGACCGCACGGTCGACGGCATCACCGCCAACGTGGAGCGGGCCAGGGAGTACGCCGAGTCCTCGCCCTCGGTGGTCACCCCGCTCAACAAGTACATCGGCTACGAGGAAGCCGCGAAGGTCGCCAAGAAGTCCCTCGCGGAACGCAAGACGATCCGCGAGGTGGTGCTGGAGTCCGGCTACGTGGAGCGCGGAGACCTGACCGTGGCGCAGCTCGACGCGGCCCTCGACGTCCTGCGGATGACCCGGCCGTGACCCTCCGGCCCCCGTCCCGGCCGCCGGGACGGGGGCCCTCGGGACCGCGGCTGCCGCCCGAACGAGGGTCGGATTTCAGCCGAATCCAGTCCGTGACCTGCACCGCAGCGGTCCCGGCAGCCCCAGCCCTAAGATCTGCGCATGACAGGTACGGCAGGCAGCGAGCAGGGGACGCACTGGGCGCCCGGGGAGCACATCCTCTGGCGCTATCTCGACCATGCGCCCGGCCCGCAGGGCCGCGTCCACATCTGCCGCCCGGTGACCGTCGTGGAGGACACCACGGACCTGCTGGCCGTGTGGATGGCCCCGGGCACCGAATGCGTCAAGCCGGTGCTCGCCGACGGCACCGCGGTTCACGAGGAGCCGCTGGCCACCCGCTACACCGCGCCCCGCACCACCGTCCGAGCCCCCTGGTGGGGCACCGGCGTGCTCAAACTGGCCCGGCCCGGCGACCCGTTCTCGGTCTGGCTGTTCTGGGACCGGGGCTGGCAGTTCCGCAGCTGGTACGTGAACCTGGAGGAGCCGCGCCGGCGCTGGGCGGGCGGGGTCGACTCCGAGGACCACTTCCTCGACATCTCCGTCTACCCGGACCGCAGCTGGAAGTGGCGGGACGAGGACGAGTTCGCCCAGGCGCAGCGGTCCGGGCTGATGGACGCCGCGCAGGCGGACCGGGTCCGGACGGCGGGCGCGGCGGCACTGGAGCTGATCGAGGCGTGGGGGCCGCCCTTCTCCGCAGGCTGGCAGGACTGGCGGCCCGATCCGAGCTGGGAGGTTCCGCTTCTGCCCGAGGACTGGGACCGCACCCCGGCGCATATGACCTCATGAGACCCTTGATGCGCCCCCGGGGTCCAAACGTAGGATCGTCCTCCGCAAGGCTGCAATCCGTAATTCTGATGCCGTGCGCAAAACTTGACTGAGGATCAGCACCGAGGCCACGACGAGGATCAGGGGGGTCTCCCGGACGAAGTTCCGGGGAAGGAACGGCCGCGGGCAAGGTGCCTGCGGCCCTGAGCGGGTATACCGCGACTGACCGAGTTGAGTGCAGCGCACATCGAGCGCAAACGGACGGAATTCCACGCGTGACGGAGTACCCCACCTCCCACGAGGGCCCGCAGCCGGGAGCCGGGGCCGCGGCGAGTGCCGCGGCCGCCCCGGCGCCGGGCGGCTCCGACGTGCCGCCGCAGCCGAAGGCTGCCGAGCGCGGCCGCCGGGTGCCCCGTGCCGGAGGATCCGCATCCGACTCCGAGGGCCACGGCAAGACTCCGCCGGCCTCCGGCCAGGCCACCCGCGGCCAGAACCAGGCCCCGGGCGCGGGCCCGGCGGGCGCCCCCGGCGAGAAGATCCCCGGTGCCCGACGTGAGCACGGCTCCGGATCCGGAGCACGGGCCCGCGACGAGAGCGCCGCTCGCGCCGCCGCGGCCGGCGCCTCCGGGCCGGGCACCGGCATACCCGCCGGAGCCGGCGACCCGGTGTCCGCGGCCCGTCGCGAGGGCGACCGGCTGCGCTTCGTGGGCGCCGCGACCCGGCGGATCGCCCGCGGCATCGACCTCGACGAGATCGTCCTCGGGCTGTGCCGGGCGACCGTGCCGACGTTCTCCGACGCGATCCTCGTCTACCTGCGCGACCCGCTGCCGGTCGGCGACGAGCGGCCGGCCGGGCCCGTCATCTTAAGGCTGCGCCGCACGGACCGGCTCCGCCCGCTCGACGACCTCGGCGACCCGGCGGCACCGGCCGCACCCGCCGGAGCAGCCGCGCCGGGCTCCGCCGTACCCGGAACCCCGGCCGGCCCGCCCGCGGTCCCCGCCGCCACCGCCACCACCGACACCAGCGGCACCGCCGACAGCCCGAACAGCTCCGCGACCGACGCCACCGACGCCACCGACAGCGCCGCCGAAGTCCTCGACTTCAGCCAGCTCCCCCTCGTCGGCCCGCAGGGCGACCTGCCGGCCGCCGAGCTGTGCGAGATCCGCCCCGGCGGGGCGCTCGCCGAGGTGCTGCGCGGGGTCCGCCCGGTGTTCGGCTCCTCCGCCGCGGCCCGCGCCGCGCTGCCCGAACTGCTGGGCGCCGAGCACCCCGTCCCACGCGGCCAGCGGGCCATCCTCGCGCCGCTGCGCGGCCGCCGCCGGGTGATCGGCGCGGCCGTGTTCCTGCGCAGCCCGGAGCGGCCCGCGTTCGAGGCCAACGACCTGCTCGTCGCCGCCCAGCTGGCCACCCACACGGCCCTCGGCATCGACAAGGCCGTGCTCTACGGCCGCGAGGCGTACATCGCGGACGAGCTCCAGCGCACCATGCTGCCCGAGGGCCTGCCGCAGCCCACCGGCGTCCGGCTGGCCTCCCGCTACCTGCCCGCCGCCGAGACCGCCCGGGTCGGCGGCGACTGGTACGACGCGATACCGCTGCCCGGCAGCCGGGTCGCACTGGTCGTCGGCGACGTCATGGGCCACTCCATGACCTCGGCCGCGATCATGGGCCAGCTGCGCACCACCGCGCAGACCCTGGCCCAGCTCGACCTCCCGCCCGCCGAGGTGCTGCACCACCTCGACGAGCAGGCCCAGCGGCTCGGCTCCGACCGCATGGCCACCTGCCTGTACGCGGTCTACGACCCGGTCTCGCACCGGATCACCATCGCCAACGCCGGCCACCCGCCGCCCGTGTTGCTGCACCTCGGCGGCCGTGCGGAGGTGCTGCGGGTGCCGCCCGGCGCGCCGATCGGCGTGGGCGGCGTGGACTTCGAGGCCGTCGAGCTCGACGCTCCTGCCGGGGCCACCCTGCTGCTGTACACGGACGGGCTGGTGGAGAGCCGGCTGCGGGACGTGTGGACCGGCATCGAGCTGCTGCGCGAACGCCTCGCGGCCACCGCGCAGCTCACCGGCCTGGACCACCCGCCGCCGCTGGAGGCCCTCTGCGACGACGTGCTGGACATGCTCGGCCCGGGCGACCGGGACGACGACATCGCCCTGCTCGCCGCCCGCTTCGACGGCATCGCGCCCAGCGACGTCGCGTACTGGTTCCTCGACCCGGAGGAGACCGCCCCCGGGCGGGCCCGCCGGTTCGCGCGCCGCGCGCTGGCCCGCTGGGGGCTGGAGGAGGAGCTGGGCGACTGCCTGGAGCTGCTGGTCAGCGAGGTGGTCACCAATGCGGTGCGGTACGCGGAGCGGCCGGTGACGCTGCGGCTGCTGCGCACCGACGTGCTGCGCTGCGAGGTCGGCGACGACTCCCCGCAGCTGCCGCGGCAGCGGCGGGCGCGGGACACCGACGAGGGCGGCCGCGGCCTGTTCCTCGTCAACCGGCTGGCCCGGCGCTGGGGTGCGACCCGGCTGAGCAGCGGCAAGGTGGTCTGGTTCGACCTGCCGCTGCCCCGGGCCTGACGTACGGGATACGGCGGAGGGGCGGTCACCGTGTGCACGGTGACCGCCAGGGACCTGGCTCGACAACAGCGCAGCCACAGATGCCGCAACCTCAGGCGTGCTCTTGTCCAGGGAGCAAATTTCGGACAATTTCACCATCGGCTTACGGGGGTGCAAATGATGCACTCTGCAGGAATTCCTGCGCCCCGTCTGGGTCCGTCCGCCTGGCTCACCAAGCAGCCAGTGGCCATACCGGCCCGAAGAATAGAGACTCAAATCCCGCCATATCGGCTCAAAATCAACTTATCGGGGGCCACCCAAACCCTCCGCCAGCTCCACGAATTGCCCCCACAGAACCCCAAATAGCAAATGGACCAAATCCGGCCATTCTGCACCGGAGGACCTTTCGGGGTAATTTTCACGTTTAAGATCGCCGATACGGTCCCGCAGGACGTGGTACTGAAATACAACCCCCAGGGGAAAATATGCAGTCCAGATTTATACGCCTCATTGCTCTCGCGATAGCCCTCTTCGGTCTTAATCTCGTCACTGCCACGCCAAGCACTGCAGCGACATACAAGCCCATGATCAATAGCTTCTACCCGAGCCAGCCGGGCAAATGCGCAACACCCCTTGGCAACAGCACCGCGAACGGCACTGTCATCACGCTGTGGACCTGCAACGGTCACTACTTGCAGCAGTGGCATTGGAACGGCGACAAGATCGTGCACATGACCAGCGGAAAGTGTCTGACACCCCGCGGCGACAGCTACACCAACGGCACGGTCCTCACCTTGTGGCCTTGCACGGGCGCGGACAGCCAGGACTGGATCGAGTCCGAGGCGGGCCCCCTGCCCAGGCTCCATGCCGTGATCAGAACCCAATGGCACAACGACCGATGCCTCACCAACAAGGGCGGCAGCTTCGCCAACGGAACCTGGGTCACCATTTGGGACTGCTCCTTCGGTGAACCGGGCGAGCAGAACTGGTCCCTCTAACCTCGATCTTTCGTGACGGTCCGTCGGTTCTTTCGGCGGGCCGTTTCGGTTGTTCGGGCTGGTGGTGGGCAGGGTGATGGCCCGGCTGTCGCGTCGGGTGGGCGCCGGGTTCCACGGGTCCGGTCGGGGTGGTGCTGCTCGCAGGGATGGGAACGTGCTGGTCAGCCTGGGCTCGGGAGGGCTTCGAGTCGCGCCAGGGCGTCCGTGATGACCTCGGTCCAGGGCCAGTGGCGGGCGAATCTCAGGTGCCGGCGGCGGGCGGTGGTGACGATCTGGGCTGCGGCGGAGAAGAGGCGGAGCCGGAGACGGCGGGGTTCCCACCTGCGGGTTTCGCCGGTCAGGGCGAGCATGGGCATCCATGCGAGGAGGTCGAGGGCGATCTGGACGATCTCCAGCCAGATCTGGTTCTGCGCGGTGTCGTGCAGGGGCAGGTTGCGCAGGCCGGTGGCGCGAGCGGCACGGATGCGGTCCTCGGCGCGTGCTCGCTGGCGGTGCCGCAGTTCGAGTGCGGCGATGGGGACGCTGGTGGTGTTGGTGGCGAACGCGGTCAGCCGTAGTCCATCGGCGTCGGTGATCCGCAACTGGGCGCCCGGGATGAGGCCGTTCCTTGCGGACGATCAGCCGCATCCCCTTCGGCCAGCCCCTGAGGCAGTCGCCGGTGATCTCTGCGACCCAGGCCCCGTCCCGGAGCTCGCCACCGAGCTCGGCCGCTGCCGTCCAGGCCGGGGCGGGGACTTTGAGTACGGCCTGGTGAATCTGCTCGGTGATGGTCATGCCGACCGAGTACGACAGCCACCTGCCCCGCTGGGCGAGCCAGGCGACGAACTCATGAGTGCCGCCGCCGGAGTCGGTACGGATCAGCGTCTGACGTCCGCGCCGGTAATTCTTCGGCAGTTGAGCCAGGGCGAGCCCAGCCGTGGTGATGTGGTCAGCAGCGGTGTTGCTGCCCGCGTTGCCGGGCCTGAGCAGGCCGGCCACCGGTTCCCCGCTGCCATCGCTTCCGTGATCCACGAAGGCCACGAGCGGGTGGTGTCCGAAGGTCTTCTTCCAGGTCGCGGTGGCGTCCTGCTTCTCGGAGTGAGCCAGCACGAGCACCCCGTCCAGGTCCACGATCACCTGCCCTGAGGCGCCCGGAGCCGCGTTCTTGGCCACGTTCCAGACGCGCTCGCGGGCTTCGGCCCGCGCGGCCCGGATCGCAGCCAGGGCCTTCGGCCCAGCAGAGGCGAGAGTGTCATCGTGGACCGGCACCCGGTCCACCGCAGCAAGACCGTCAAGGCGTGGCTCGCAGAGAACGCCGAACGGATCGAGCTGCACCTGATGCCCGGCTACAGCCCCGAACTCAACCCCGACGAGCTGCTGAACGCCGACCTGAAACACCACGTCCACGCGGCCCGCGCCACCTCGACCGACGACCTCGCCCGCGAAACCCGGCGCTTCCTCCACCGCCGACAGCGGCAACCCCACATCGTGACCGGCTACTTCCACCGCCGGCACGTCCGCTACACGATCCAGTAGGAAACTCATCAGTTTCGGCTCAATAAAACGGCCGGCCGAATACTCCGGCCGACCAATTAGTCGCTCGTCGACTACAGGGACTACAAGGTTGTTTGGT
>NZ_JAJAUZ010000110.1 GCF_020532645.1 Streptomyces bambusae | reverse complement strand
CACAAACGCCGGCGAGGCTGAAAGGTGACCCCGGTCCTCAAACGCCGGACGGGCTGGAAGGTGCGGCGGCGGCGCCCGGACCTCGTGCCGAGGGCGTCGGCGGGGCTGGAAGGTGAGGCGGAAGCCAGTGCCCGCGCCGAGGACGCCGGCAAGGCTGGAGGGTGCCGCGGAGCCCCGCCCGGCGCCGCGAGCGCCGGACGGGCTGGGAGTTGCCGCGGAGCCCCCGAAGCCGGGCCCCGCCGTCAGGGGGTCAGGTAGCGCCAGATCCAGCAGTCGAGGACGTGTTCAGGTTCGCGGCCGAGGAGTTTGGTGACGGTCGCCTTCAGTTCGGCGGCGCGCGGCTCGCGGTCCGGGAGGACGAGGAGGCCCGCGCGCCACCAGTCGAAGTCGGCGCGGGCCTGGTCCTGCCAGCCCTCGTCGATCGCCGGGGGTTCGTTGCCGTTGCGGATGTCGCCCAGCATGTTGGACGTGTGGCGGGGGGTCGCACCGTAGATGCCGATGCGGTCCGGTCCCCACGGGCCGTTGAAGTAGCCGCCGGGGAGGCGGAAACCGAAGTCCTGGGTGGTCTGCCAGTGCAGGGCGTCGGCCGAACCGGGGTCGGGCACCGGGATCGGGACCAGGGAGCGGCCCTCGGGGAGCAGGTCCCGCCAGCGCCCCTCCGCGATGAACACCGGGACCGCGGGCCGGTCCCGCACCTCGAACGGCGTCGGCACGATCGGCAGCAGCGCCGCCGCCACCGCCGCGAAGCCCAGCAGCCGGTGCTTGCGCACCGGCACCGTACGGATCCGGTCCAGGCCCAGCGCCACCAGCATGCCCAGCGCCGGCGCGCACACCATGCCCACCCGGCCCTCGATGACCGACTCGAACAGCGGCTTGTCCGCCAGCAGCTTCCACGGTCCCGGCAGCACCACGTCCGTGCCCGGGATCCGGATCCGCTGCCCCAGCGACAGCCAGGCGGCCAGCACGATGGTGACGGTCAGCGCCCGGACCGACGTACGGCGCCAGAACGCCGCGGCGAACGCCGCGCACATGGCCAGCAGCGGCCAGCCGTAGAAGGCGTTCTGCTCGGTGCGGTTCAGGGCCAGCTTGTCGGCCTGCGCCTCGTCGCCGAACAGCGAGCGCTGCGCGTACTCGACGAACGCCCGCGGGCTGTTGCCCGCCGCGTCCCCGTGCAGCACCGACTTGTAGCTCTGCGGGCCGAAGAACTGCCACCACAGCGGGAACGCCACGATCGGCACCGACACCGCGGCCGCGATGCCCAGCCCGCGCAGCAGCGGCCTCCACACCTCGCGGGTCACGTCCGGCCGCAGCACCGCGTACGCGCCGGCGAAGGCGAGCATGCCGAGCGCGGCCAGCAGGAACGCCTCCTCGCCCAGGAAGACCTGGTACGCGGAGAACAGCCCGAGCACGATCCCGTCCCGGCGCACCCGCCGCTCCCGGCCGGGCGCGCACAGCCGCAGCGCCCGGTCGACGATCAGCGGGATCATGAAGAGGACGCAGAAGTTCGGGTGGGCGTTGGCGTGCGAGATCATCGGTGGCGCGAACGCCGCGAGCGCCCCGCCGACGGCCGCCGCCCACCGGCTGCGCACCAGCCAGCGCCGGATCAGCCAGTACCAGGCGAGCGCGGTCCCCGCGAGCCCGAAGGTGAGGACGATCGCCCAGGTCAGGGTGGGTCCGAAGGCCAGCGTGACGGGGGTGAGCGGCACGGACAGGCCGAGCATCACCGTGTTGCCCATCAGGTTGACCCCGTCGGGCATGCCCTGGAACGTCGTGAAGAGCGGATTGCGCAGGTGGGCGACGTTGTCCGCGGTGACCGCGAAGAACCACTCCCACTGGTTCTGGTCCGATCCGGAGTCCGCGAGGTAGCGGCGGTCCAGGTCCGCCCACAGGCCCTTGTAGAGCAGCAGGGCGCCCAGCAGGTACAGCGCGGCGACGGCGAGCGTGCCGGCGCGCAGCCGGGCCAGTTCGCCGAGGACCCGCAGGTAGTCGACGGGTTTGACCTTGGAGCCCTCCTGGTGCGACCAGCGGACCGGGACCTCCGCCACCGGCCAGCCCTGCCGGCGGAAGTAGCGCAGGATCTCCACGTCGATGCCCCAGCCGTCGAGCCGGGACGCGCCGAACGCGGCCCGCGCCCGGTCGCCCTCGAAGAGCTTGAAGCCGCACTGGGTGTCCCGGATGCCGGGCACGGCCACCGTGCGTATCAGGCGGTTCCCGGCCCGGCCGAGGAGTTCGCGCAGCCGGTTCTGGTGGCGGGTGATCTCGGAGTCGGGGTGCGCGCGGGAGCCGACGGCGGCCTCGACGGCCGCGGTGCCTGTCCCGGCTCCGGCTCCGGCGGGCTCGGTGAACGCCTTCTCCAGCCGTTCCAGCTCCTCGACCGGCGTCGCCAGGTCGGCGTCCATGACGAGCACCCGGCGGCCCGCGGAGGCCAGTACGCCCAGCCGCAGGGCGCTGCCCTTGCCGCGGTTGCGTTCGGAGGACACCAGCCGGATGCGGGGTTCGGCGGCGGCCGCGGCACGGACCACGTCCGCGGTGCCGTCGGTGGAGCCGTCGTCGACGACGATCAGCTCCCAGTCGCCGCGGCGGGTGCCGACGTGCCCGTCGAGGTAGGTGCGTACGGCGTCCAGGGTGGGCCCGATCCGGGCCTCCTCCTCGTACGCGGGGACCACGACGCTCAGCTCGACGGCGCCGAGCCAGGGCGCCGCAGAGGCGACTGCGTCCTCGGGGGACTCAGGGGCCTCGGAGGCCTCGGGGGTGGGTCCGGCGGTGGTCACTGGCCCTCCTGGGGAAGGGTGTCCGCCCAGTCCAGGCCGTGCTGGTTGTACTCGCGCACCAGGCGGCGGACCTCGTCGGCGTCGCCGCGGGTGACGGCGTCGACCAGGGCTCCGTGGCCGGTCCACAGGTCGTCGCGCAGGCCCGCTTCGCGCTTGAGGTAGGGCACGGTGAAGACCCAGCACTGCACGCGGATGCGGTGCAGGAACTCGGAGATGTACTCGTTGCCGACCAGGCCGCTCAGTTCCCGCCAGAAGCGCAGGTCGTAGCCGATCAGCACTTCGAGGGAGCCGCTTTCGGCGGCCCGGCGGGCCTCGTCGGCGCGGCGCCGCACGGAGACCAGGGCCTCGCTCGCGCCCGGGCCGGAGCCACGTTCGGCGAGCCGCCGGAAGATGCCGTCCACGATCAGGGAGCGGGCCTCGACCATGCCGCGGAAGTCGTCGACGCTGAAGACGCGGACCCGGAAGCCACGGTGCTGCACGGAGTCGAGGAGCCCCTGCGCGGAGAGGTCGACCAGCGCCTCGCGGACGGGCGTCGCGGAGACCCCGTACTGGTCGGCGATCTGCTTGACGGTGAACTCGGTGCCCGGCGGCAGGCGCCCGGCCAGCACCTCGTCCCGCAGCGCGTCCGCGATCTGCTGGCGAAGGGTGTTGCGGGTGACAGCTCCGCTGCCGGCCATGGGGTCCGTCTCCTTAGTAAGGCTTCGGACACCTTAGGCCAGGCGGGAGGGGGGAGGGCGGGCGCAAGCGGCCCGGCCTCCCCCTCCCCGGGTCAGCCGGAGGTGGTGTGGCGGTCGGCGACGAGGAGGGCCTCGTCGAGCAGGGCCAGGCCCTCCTTGGCCTCCGCCTCGGTGATGTTGCAGGCGGGCACCACGTGGGTGCGGTTCATGTTGACGAACGGCCACAGGCCGGACTTCTTGCAGGCCGCGGCGAACTCGGCCATCGGGGCGTTGTCGGCGCCGCCCGCGTTGTACGGGACCAGCGGCTCGCGGGTGGTCTTGTCCTTGACCAGCTCGACCGCCCAGAAGGTGCCGAGGCCGCGGACCTCGCCGACGCTCGGGTGCCGCTCGGCGATCTCGCGGAGGGCCGGGCCGATCACGTTCTCGCCCAGGTGGGCGGCGTGCTCGACGATGCCCTCCTCGGCCATCGTGTTGATCGTCGCCACGGCGGCGCCGCAGGCCAGCGGGTGGCCGGAGTAGGTCAGGCCGCCCGGGTAGGGGCGGGTGGCGAAGGTCTCGGCGATGGCGCCGGAGATCGCGACGCCGCCCAGCGGGACGTAGCCGCTGTTGACGCCCTTGGCGAAGGTGAGCAGGTCGGGGGTGACGTCCCAGTGCTCGGCGGCGAACCACTTGCCGGTGCGGCCGAAGCCGGCCATGACCTCGTCGAGGATGAAGACGATGCCGTAACGGTCGCAGAGCTCGCGGACGCCCTTGAGGTAGCCGGCCGGCGGGGTCATGATCCCGGCGGTGCCCGGCACGGTCTCCAGGATGATCGCCGCGACGGTCTGCGGGCCCTCGAAGGCGAGGGTGTCGGCGAGGTGCGCGAGGGCGCGCTCGCACTCCTGCTCCTCGGTCTCCGCGTGGAACGGCGAGCGGTAGAGGTACGGGCCCCAGAAGTGCACGGTGCCCGCGGACGCCGTGTCGGAGGGCCAGCGGCGCGGGTCGCCGGTCAGGTTGATCGCGGCCGCGGTGGCGCCGTGGTACGAGCGGTAGGTGGAGAGCACCTTCGCGCGGCCGGTGTGCAGCCGGGCCATGCGGACGGCGTTCTCGACGGCCTCGGCACCGCCGTTGGTGAAGAAGATCTTGTCGAGGTCGCCGGGGGTGCGCTCGGCGATCAGCCGGGCGGCCTCGGAGCGCGACTCCACTGCGAAGCCGGGGGCGAGGGTGCAGAGCTTGGCGGCCTGCTCCTGGATCGCGGCGACGACCTTGGGGTGCTGGTGCCCGATGTTGGTGTTGACCAGCTGGGACGAGAAGTCGAGGAAGCGGTTCCCGTCGTAGTCCCAGAAGTACGAGCCCTCCGCGCCGGCCACGGCGAGCGGGTCGATCAGGGCCTGGGCGGACCAGGAGTGGAACACGTGCGCGCGGTCGGCGGCCTTGACTGCCGCACCGGCCTGGGGATCGGGCTGAGGGGTCATGCGGCCAAGGCTAAAAGTCCACACAGTGGACACGACATCGGCATCCGGTAAGCCGCGGAGGGGGCCGCCTCGGCAGAGTGTCTGCCGGGGCGGCCCCCTCGGGGTGCTGCGGTGGGGTGCGGGTGGTGCGGTGTGATCGGGCCGGGTCAGTCGGCGATCACGAGTCGATCAGTGGACGATCGGGGCCGGCCGGGGGTGACCAGGGCCGAGCAGGGGTGATCAGGCGTGCTTCCAGACCGGGGCGGTCTGGTGGGCGAAGCCGTAGACGAAGTTGGAGAGGGTGCCGTTCGCGTTGAGGACGACGATCGTGTTGTCGTCCTGGAGGATCACGGACTTGCCCTTGGCGTAGTAGGTCCAGTTGCTCCAGGTGCCGCGCGAGGTCATCTGGACGCCGTACAGGCCGTCCTTCTTCACGAGGCGGACCTTGGTGCCGCCGGCGACCTTGTAGACGCCGAGCTTCGGGGAGGCGGTGGTGGCGCCGGTCCAGCTGTGGACCTCGCCGTCGACGGTGAGGCGGACGTAGCGCTGGCCGACCTTGCGGACGTCCTGGTAGGCGTTGGGGGCCGGGTTCAGGAAGCCGACGCGCTTGCCGTTCTCGACGATCTGGGCGCTGTAGTCCTGCGGGCCGGACTTGTAGGTCTTGACGGTCAGGCCGCCGACCTTGGTGGTGGAGTGCAGGCGGCCCGTGCTGATGCAGTCGGCGGGCAGCTTCGGGAACGCGGTCGCGGACCACGGGGTCGAGCCGCCCTGCGTGCGCTGCTTGAAGACGGGGGCCGCGGACAGCACGCCGTCGATCCGCAGGCCGGCCGCGAGGTCCAGCGGCTTGCTCTGGTCGACCGTGCTGATGACCTTGCCGCTCTCGTCGCGGAGCTGGGCCTTCGCGCCGGTGTGGGCGCTGTGGGTCAGCTTGACCGTCAGGCCGCCGAACACGGACGGGATGACCTTGCTCTTCACGCAGTTCTCGGCGACCACGAGGGACCGGGCCGGGGCAGCCTGCTCGACGGGGGAAGAGGCCGCGAAGGCCGTGGCGGGGGCCGCGATCGCCGCGCCGAAGAGGGCGAGGGCGGCGGTGGTGGCGCGGAGGGCGGTACGCATGACGACTCCTTGAAGCGTTGCTGTGGATGAAGGAGAGCCGTATGCCGTGGTCTCTTCCGGTGGAGGCCGTTGAGTTCGGGCTGCTGGCTGCAGAAAGAAAATTACTGATCTTGTACGTGTGGAATGGTCCGGTCCGCGTCACAGGCGTGTGACAGCGCGGAGCCGTGGCCTCCGGCTGCGGGTTGCGAGGTGGGCGCACTATTCTCGGCGCGTTCGGCCGGTTCCTGTCGGCCAGGCCCAGGGGGAGGGAACAGGCCGTCATGGAGCAGCTGTCATCGGGCGACCCGCAGCAGATCGGCGCGTACCGGCTCCTCGCCCGACTGGGCGCGGGCGGGATGGGCCGGGTGTTCCTGGCGCGGTCCGACCGGGGGCGGACCGTCGCCGTGAAGCTCGTGCGCGCGGACCTCGCGCAGCGGCCGGAGTTCCGGGCCCGGTTCCGGCAGGAGGTCGCGGCCGCGCGGCGGGTCGGCGGGCAGTGGACCGCGCCGGTGCTGGACGCCGACACCGAGGCGGACGTGCCGTGGCTGGCCACCGGGTACGTGGCCGGGCCCAGCCTGCAGTCCGTCGTGGCGAACAACTACGGGCCTCTGCCGGAGCGTTCGGTCAAGATCCTGGCCGCGGGCCTCGCGTACGCCCTGCGGGACATCCACGCGGCCGGGCTGATCCACCGCGACCTGAAGCCGTCGAACGTGCTGGTCACGCTCGACGGGCCGCGGGTCATCGACTTCGGGATCGCCCGGGCGCTGGAGCCGACGGAAGCCGAGGCCACCAGGGCCGTGTCACACACCCGCACCGGTGAACTGATCGGCTCGCCCGGCTTCATGGCGCCCGAGCAGCTGCGCGGCGATCCGGTGACCGCCGCCTGCGACGTCTTCTGCCTGGGGTCGGTGCTCGCGTACGCGGCGGGCGGGGTGCTGCCGTTCGGGGACGCGGACCGGGACGGCGGCGCGGCGGCGCTGCTGCTGCGGATCGCGGGCGCCGAACCGGACCTGTCCCGGGTGCCGGAGTCGCTGCGCGACCTGGTGCGCGAGTGCCTGCACAAGAACCCCGCGGCCCGGCCCACCCCGGCGGACGTCCTGGCCCGGGTGGGCGCGGGCGACACGGTGGCGGACGGCCGCGCGCTGGAACCGTGGCTGCCGGCGGCCCTGGTGGCCCAGCTGGGGCGGCACGCGGTGGAACTGCTGGACCGGGAGGATCCGCGGCCGGGGGGTGCGGGGGCGGAAGGTGCCGGTGGGGCCGGCGGCACTGGTGGGTCTGCCAAGGCTGGTGGGACCGGTGGGTCTGGGGCCGGCGGGGCTGCGGTGGCCGGTGGGGCTGCGGTGGCCGGGGCGCCCGTCGTGCCCGGGCAGCCGCCGATGCCGCCGGGACCGCCGGCCGGGGCCGGGGCCGGTGGGCCCAGGGCCGGGACCGGGACCGGGACCGGACAGGGTGGCGGGGGCGACCGGCCGACGCTCGTCGAGCCCGAGGGGGCGGGTGTGGCCGGGGGCGGCACGGCGCCGTTGGACGGGCCTGCGGGCGGATCGCCGTACGGGCAGGGTGCCGGACCGGTGGCCGGAGGCGTGGCCGGGGCGGGATCCCCGTACGGAAACGGCGCCGGGCCCGTGGCCGGGACCGTGGGCGGGCCGCCGTACGGGCAGGGCACCGTCCCCGTCGCCGGGCCCGTGGCCGGGGCCGGGGGTCCGTACGGGTACGGGGCCGGGCCGGCGGGCGGGGCTGCGTACGGCGCCGGGCAGGGCGGCGGCGGGTACGGGTTCGGGCCCGCGGCCGGTTACGAGCAGCAGCCGCTGCAGCGGCGGGCCGCGTCGGGCGCGTTCCTCGTGGTGCTGGCGCTGGTGGTGGCACTGGTCGCGGGCGGCTCGGTGTACGCGTTCATGAACTTCTCCGGAGAGAAGGGCGGCGGCGGTACGGCCGGGCCGACCGGCGGGGCCACGACCGACTCCAAGGGCGTCACCGACGAGCCGACCACGCCCGGGCCGAGCGACACCCCCACCACCCCGGCCGCCGACGGCCGGCTGCCGGCCGCGTACGCCGGGACGTGGACGAGCGACACCGGCTCCTGGGAGATCCGGCTGTCCGACGGCCGGGTCGGGGACACCGTCATGACCCTCACCGGCAGCGGCACCGACTACGTCTGCACCTGGACCGCGACCCTGCGCGCCGCGGGCCCGCCCGTGGAACTCGACCCCTCGCAGGTCACCTCCGGCGACCCGGCCCGCTGCACCCCCGGCCAGTGGAGCCGGCTGACCCTGCGCTCCGACGGCAGCCTGGAGCGCGAACTCGTCGGCAGCGGCAAGGCGCCGGTGGTCTACACGAAGTCCTCCTGACCGGCCCCGGCCCGGCCGTGGTCCGACCCCGGGGCGACCGGGGCCGGCCGCGTAGTACCTGAGGGGGACCCGGCAGGATCCGGCTCCGCGCCGATGTGGCGGGCGGGCCCGGCAGCCTACGGTTCTGACGTGACCGAGACGACCACCGGGGGCACCCGGACCCAGACACCGCCACCGACCGAGATCCGCATCGCGACCAGCGTGCTGGGCAGCTTCCGCAAGGACATGTGCACGGACGTGTTCGCGTTCCGCCCGCTGCCGCCCATGGCCACGGACGGACCGGTGGTCCGCAGGCTGCCCCGGCTGATACGCGCCCAGATGGAGTGGGCACCGCATGCCGCGGTGGTCCTGGCCGCGTTCCTCGTGGTCTGCCAGGGCTACCTGTACGGCCAGCACGGGCTGGGCCCGGTGGGCTGGGCCCTGACGGGGCTGCTGCCGGCCGGCGCGGTGCTCACCAGCCTGGTCCGGCCCGTCGGCGCATGGTGGGTGTCGGTCGTGGTGACCACCGTGCTGGCGGCCCTCACGGTGGACAGCTGGGGCTTCCCCTGGTCCATCTCGACCTTCACCGCGCACCTCGCGGTGATGGTGGTCGTCGCCGCCCGCACCAACCAGCGGGTGGCGGGCTGGATGTGGGTGCTGACGCTGCTGCTCGGCGTCCTGCTGGAGGTGTTCGGCAGCTCCGGCGAGGTGGTGAACACCCCCGCCATGGCCTTCTTCTCCGGCGTGGCCATGGCCGTGGCCACCGTGGTGCACATCAGGAACCAGGCCGCCCAGGAGGTGACCGCCCAGCAGGTGGTGACCGCCGTCGAGCGGGACAAGCGGACCCTGCTGGAGGAGCGGACCACCATCGCGCGGGAACTGCACGACGTGGTCGCGCACCACATGTCGGTGGTCGCCATCCAGGCGGAGGCCGCGCCCTACCGGGTGGAGAACCCGCCGCCGGAGCTGGAGGCCGCGTTCGCGACCATCCGGGAGAACGCGGTGGCCGCGCTGACGGAGCTGCGCCGGGTGCTGGGCGTCGTACGGTCCGCGGACTACGAGGCCCCGGAAGCCCCGCAGCCGACGCTGGCCACGCTGGACGGGCTGCTGGCGAACGTGCGGGAGGCCGGGCTGCCGGTGGACAAGACGGTGACGGGCGCGGTGCGCGAACTCCCCCAGGGCGTCGAACTCTCGGCGTACCGGATCGTCCAGGAGGCGCTGAGCAACGTCCTGCGGCACGCCCCGGGGGCCGCCGCGGCGGTGGAGGTGTCGTACGTTCTGGGCGGGCTCGGGCTGCGGGTCCACAACGAGGCGCCCACGGGCGACGTACGGCCCTCGCCGGGGGCCGGACACGGGATCACGGGCATGCGGGAGCGGGTGGCCATGCTGGAGGGCGAGATGACGACCGGGCCGACGGCGGACGGCGGGTACGAGGTCGCGGTGTTCATCCCGGTGCGCCGCTCCGGTGAGGACCCGGCATGACGATCAGGGTCCTGATCGTGGACGACCAGATGATGGTCCGCGAGGGCTTCTCGGTCCTGCTGAACGCGATGCCGGACATCGAGGTCGTCGGCGAGGCGGTCGACGGGCGGCAGGCCGTGGAGCGGGTGGCGGAGCTGCGGCCGGACGTGGTGCTGATGGACATCCGGATGCCGGTGCTGAACGGGCTGGAGGCCACCCGGGAGATCGTCGCCCGGGACGGCGGCGCGAAGGTGCTGGTGCTGACCACCTTCGACCTCGACGAGTACGTGTACCAGGCACTGCGGGCGGGGGCCTCCGGCTTCCTGCTGAAGGACGCCTCGGCGCGGCAGCTCGCGGACGGGGTGCGGGTGGTCGCCGCCGGGGAGGCGCTGCTCGCGCCGTCCGTGACGCGGCGGCTGATCACGGAGTTCTCGAAGCTGGCGGACGTGGCGCGGCCGGGCCCGCGGGCGTCGGTGGAGGAGCTGACGGACCGGGAGACGGAGGTGCTGGTGCTGATCGCGCACGGGCTGTCCAACGCGGAGATCGCGGAGCGGCTGGTGGTGGCGGAGTCCACGATCAAGACGCACGTGAGCCGCATCCTGGTGAAACTGGGGCTGCGGGACCGGACCCAGGCGGCGGTGTTCGCGTACGAGGCACGGCTGGTGACACCGACCTGAACCGGCCCGCGGCCGGCGGGGGTGGGCTAGCGTCGGTGCATGGACGGTGAAGTGGGGTCGGGGTTCGACCCGTGGTCGGCGGCGTTCGTGGCGGATCCGTATCCCGTCTACCGGGAGCTGCGCGAGCGCGGCCGGGTGCTGTGGTGCGAGGCGACCGGGCAGTGGCTGGTGCCGCACCACGCGGACGTCAGTGCGCTGCTGCGGGACCGGCGGCTGGGGCGGACGTATCTGCACCGGTTCACGCACGAGGAGTTCGGGCGGACCGCGCCGCCGCCGGAGCACGAGCTGTTCCACGTCCTGAACGGGAACGGGCTGCTGGATCTGGAGGAGCCGGACCACGGGCGGGTGCGGCGGCTGGTCTCGAAGGCGTTCACGCCGCGGACGGTGGAGCGGCTGGCGCCGGCCGTGCACCGGATGGCGGGCGAGCTGGCGGACCGGCTGGTCGCGGACGGCGGCGGCGACCTGCTGACGACGGTGGCCGAGCCGCTGCCGGTGGCGGTGATCGCCGAGCTGCTGGGGATCCCGGAATCGGACCGGGGGCTGCTGCGGCCGTGGTCGGCGGACATCTGCGGGATGTTCGAGCTGAAGCCGGACGAGGAGACGGCGGCGCGGGCGGTGCGGGCGTGCGTGGAGTTCGACGCGTACCTGCGCGGGCTGATCGCCGAACGGCGGCGGCGGCCCGGGGACGACCTGGTCTCGGGACTGGTCGAGGCGCGGCTGAGCGAGCAGGAGGTGGTGTCCACGTGTGTCCTCCTGCTCAATGCCGGGCACGAGGCGACGGTCAACACCACCGTCAACGGGTGGTGGACGCTGCTGCGGCATCCCGAGCAGCTGGCGTTGCTGCGGTCGTCGCCGGACGCGGTGTTGTCCACAGCTGTGGAAGAGCTGATGCGGTTCGACACGCCGTTGCAGATGTTCGAGCGGTGGGTGCTCGACGATGTCGAGATCGGCGGGACGGTGCTGCCGCGCGGGAGCGAGGTGGCGCTGCTGTTCGGCTCGGCGAACCGGGATCCTGCGCGGTTCCCCCGACCTGACGATCTCGACCTGCGGCGGGTGGACAACCCCCACATCACCTTCGGTGCGGGCATCCACTACTGCCTGGGGGCGCCGCTGGCGCGGCTGGAGCTCGTCGCGTCGTTCGGGGCGCTCCTCTCCCGCCCCTCGTTCCGCCTGGCGGCGGAGCCGCGCTGGAACGACGGCTACGTGATCCGCGGCCTCCGCGAACTCCTGATCGAGTACTGACCCCCTCCGGCGGTGCGGGGCGGAGCCCCGGGGGGGCGCCCCCCCCCCCCCCCCCCCCAAACCCCCCGGGCGGGGGGGGGCCCCCCGGGGGGGGCCGGCGGGGCCCAC
>NZ_JAJAUZ010000011.1 GCF_020532645.1 Streptomyces bambusae | reverse complement strand
CCGGCGCCGGGCACCGGGCTCTGCCCGGACCCGCTCCTCAAACGCCGGAGGGGCTGGAGGGTGGCGGCGCTGGGCACGGGGCTCTGCCGGGACCTGCTCCTCAAGCGCCGGAGAGGCTGGATGTGCGGCGTCGGCTCCCGGGCTCTGCCTGGACCCGCTGCTCAAGCGCCGGAGGGGCTGGAGGGTGGCGGCGTTGGGCATCGGGCTCTGCCGGGACCCGCTGCTCAAGCGCCGGAGGACGTGCGGCGCTGGGCATCGGGCTCTGCCTCGACCCGCTGCTCAAGCGCCGGAGGGGCTGGATGTGATGCGCAGGGTCTTACACCCGGAGGCGGGGTCAGCGGAGGCGGGTGAAGGCCTCGCGGGCCCGGCGGACGTCGTGCAGGCGCTTTTCGTACGTGGCGCCGACCAGGAGGAGGGCGAGGCCGGCCAGGGCCGGGGGGAGCCAGCGGGGGAGCAGCCCGGCTGCCTGGACCACGTACGGGGCCAGCTCGTGGAGGGCGACCAGGAGCAGCGTGGTGCCGCCCAGCAGGAGCGGGGCCTGGAGCCGGAGGCGCGCTCCGGCCAGGGTCAGGGCCAGGGCCGCCGCGCCCAGCAGCAGCGGACGCAGCCAGTGCGCGTCACCCCAGGCCGCGATCAGGCTCGGGAGGAGCGTCGCCGCCAGGCCGGGACCGTACGCCGCCCACGACGAGGTCTGCGGGTCGCGCCGCAGCCGCAGCACGCCGACCACCAGCGCGCCCGCGGTCACCGGCAGCGAGTACGCCTCCGGCACCGTCACCTCCCAGGCCGCCAGCCGCACCCAGGCCGCCGCGACCAGCAGGGCCGCCGCAGGCCAGGCCAGTACCCGCCGCTCGGGCCGCACCGCCGCCCCCGCGCACACCACCCCGGCCAGCCCCAGCACCAGCGCCAGCCAGGCCGGCTCCCCGGCCGCCAGGGCCACCGCGAGCACCCCCGCCGCCCCGGCCGCGGCCTCCGCCGGCACCCGGCAGACCCGCGGCGGCCGCACCGCCGCCCCCACCGGCACCAGCAGCACCAGGACCGCACACATGTGCCACGGCAGCTCGGCGAGCCGCCCGGAGGCCACCAGGAGCCCCGTCACGCAGCCGACCGCCAGCACCGCCGGCGCCGGCCGCCCCGCCGCCCCCGCGACCCCGGCAGCCACCGCCAGCGCCCCGAGCACCGCGAACGTCGCCGACGGGCCCTCCAGCGCCGCCAGGGACACCGAGACCGCACCCAGCACCCCGCACAGCTCCGGCACCACCGGGAACGGCACCGCCCGGGCCGCCTGCAGAACCGCGGCCACCGCCACCGTCTGCACCAGCAGCACCCCGGCACCCGGCAGACCCACCGCCACCGGCAGCACCATCAGCCCCAGCCAGCCCGACACCGCCGCCACCGTGACCAGCCACGGCAGCCGCACCACCCGGCCCACCACACCCGCCCCCGCCGCCACGGCGAGCAGCACCAGCGGCACCACACCGCCCGGCCACCCCAGGGAGCGCCGCGGAGCAGACCCGGCCGCCCACGCCTCGTCCAGCAGCCCCACCGGCGCCGCCAGCACCTGCCAGGCCGCCGGCAGCACCAGCAGCACCGCCAGGCCCGCCACCGTCCCGGCAGCGCCCAGCAGGCCCCGCCGCACCGGCTCCCGCTCCGCCCCCGACCGCACCACGGCCACCAGCGGTCCCGCGCACAGCAGGTACACCGCCACCGCCCACGCCGGATCCGACGGCCGCAGCGCACCCCCGGCCCCCGCCACCAGCGCCAGCCCGGCCACCAGCGCCGTCCCGGCCGCCGGACCGCCCGCCGCCGCGACCGGCAGCCGGCGGGCCGCCACCAGCGCACCCGCCCCCGCCACCAGCAGCAGCGACTCCGCGAGCAGCGCCGGCCCCGAACGCGGCACCCCCGCCCAGGACTCCGCCAGTGCGACCAGCAGCGCCCCCGAGCCCGTCATCCCGCCCGACACCCCCGCGAACCAGCGCAGCACCGCACCCGCCCGCAGCACCACCACCGCATCCAGCACCGCCGTACCCAGCAACGCCCACGCGATCCCGGCCGCCGGCGCCCCCGCCGCCACCGCGGCCAGCGGCAACGGCAGCTGCGCCGCGAGCAGCGCCGCCGGCCCCGGCAGCCGCAACCCGCCCGGCAGCCGCGCGTACCCGGCCCAGCCGGCCGCCAGCGCCGCCGCAGCCCCCGCCGCGTACGCCGTCGGATCCGTCCCCGACAGCCCCACCGCGTACAGCGCGTACGCGTCCAGCACCGTCAGCGCCAGCCCCAGGCCCGCCAGCGCCTCGGCCGTCGCCGCCAGCCCCCGGCGCAGCAGCACCGCCGGAGCCGCCAGAGCCGCCCCCGTCACCACCGCCAGCACCGCCGACCGGCCGCCGATGCCCATCGAGCCCCAGCTCACCACCGTGAACGCCAGCGCCGCGATCGCCAGCAGCGCGGCCCCCAGCGCCAGCAGCACGTGCTGCGCCGCCGGCCCGCCGGCGTCCCGGCCCCCGGCCGGCTGCAGCGGGGACCACGGGGCGAACGGCGGCGCCACCGCCGCAGGCGGCTGCAGCACACCCAGCAGCCACGCCCGTCGGGCCAGCAACCAGGCCCGCCGGGCATCGAGTTGCACGAGCTCGCGATCGACCAGCACCAGCTCCTCGGCCGGCGGCAGAACGTTGTCCATGCCCGGAGTGTGGCCCCGGTCACGCACCGAGGACATGGGTGTACGTACTCAGATCCGGCTGCGTCCGCGCCTGAGTACGCCCCGCCCGGCCCGGCAGCGGGCCACACTGGCGGCGTGGACTGGAGCCGATACCGCTTCCGCAGCGTCTGGGACCTCGCCGCGCCGCCCGACCGGGTGTTCGCGGTGCTCGCCGCCGCCGACCGCTACCCCGACTGGTGGCCCCAGGTCCGGCGCGTGGTGCCGCACGGCGAGGACGGCGGCACCGCCGTCTTCCGCTCCCTCCTGCCGTACGAACTCCACGTCACGGCCACCGGGCAGCGCCGCGACCCGGCCGCCGGCGTGCTGGAGGCCGCTCTCCACGGCGACCTCGAAGGCTGGGTGCGCTGGACGCTCCGGCCCGACGGCCACGGCGGCACCCGGGCCCGCTACGAGCAGGAAGTCACCGTCCGCAAACCGCTGATGCGCCGGCTCGCCGTCCCCGGACGCCCGCTGTTCCGGCTCAACCACGCCCTGATGATGCGCTCCGGACGGCGCGGCCTCCAGGCCCTCCTCGCCGCCCGGGAGCCCCCGCCGGGCGGCCGCCCCCGGAACGCGGTTTGAACGAACCCCGGTACCCCTGTATGGTTCAGTCCGTTCCCGGGCGATTAGCTCAGCGGGAGAGCACTTCGTTCACACCGAAGGGGTCACTGGTTCGATCCCAGTATCGCCCACCGGGAGAAGCCGGTCCGTCATCGACGGACCGGCTTTTTCGTGCGCGCGGACGGGCGCCGGCGTCTCAGGCCGCGGTCGTCAGCTCCGGCCGGACCGGCCAGTGCGGATCCACCGCCTCCTCCGAACCGTTGCGCGCGAACCACGCCTGCAGCCCGCGCGCCTGCGCCGCGTGCCACACCGCCTGCAGCGTGTGCAGCTCCGCCGGGGACAGCCGCTCCAGCCGTCCCGCGAACCGGCGGCCCACTGCCCGCACCACCTCCATCGAGGCCACCGCGTCCGCAGCGGCGTCGTGCGCGCCGTCCAGTGTGATCCCGTAGTGCGCGCACAGGTCGGTCAGCGTCCGCCGGCCCTTCCGGTACCGGTCCAGGTGCTTGTCCAGCACCCGCGGATCCAGCACCGTCAGCGGCCGGTTGTCCAGGTACCGCGCCAGCGAGGACGCCCGGTGCCGGCGCAACTCCCGGTCCAGCAGCGTCAGATCGAACGGCGCGTTCATCACCACCACCGGACGGCCCGCCGCCGCCTGTTCCCCGAGCGTGCGGGCTATCTCCTCCATCACCGGCGCAGGCCACCGGCCGAGCCGCTGCAGGTGGTCGTCGGTCAGGCCGTGGATCTCCGTGGCCCCGGCCGGCACCGGAATCCCCGGATTCACCAGCCACCGCGTCGAACGGACCCGGCCGCCCGCGCACTCCTGCACCACGACCGCAGCCGACACGATGCGGTCCTGCTCGACATCCACTCCGGTGGTCTCGGTGTCAAAAGCGGCCAGCGGGCCCTCGTACCAGCGTGTCATGTCCGAACTCCTCGTCCCCGAAAGGCAGCAGGCGCATCGGCACCGGAACCACCCGGATCGCGCCGGCCCCGCCCGAGTCCGTGATACCCGGACGGCTCGCGCCGTACGCCGTTTGCGGACCGGCCGCTGCGGAGACAACACCGGTGGGGGACCGTACAACTGAGCGGTCGTCAACACCACGGAACCGTCCGTACCGACCGGAGGACGACGGGGAGCCATGGCGCTCGCACAGCCCGAAGAGGGCGTGCCCGAGCGGACCGAACCGCTGCGCGGCACACTCGCCACCACCGCCTGCATGGAGACCCTCCAGGTGGGCTACCTGCACGCGGTCGCAGCCGCCGCGGGCTGCTCCCTGTCCCAGCCGTTCCCGGACAACGGCATCGACTGGCACGTCAGCCACGGCTCGCCCGAGCACACCGTGGACGACGAGGTCACCATAAAGATCCAGCTCAAGGCGACCGCCCAGGTGGCGCCCGGCCCGCCCGGACCCACCTTCGCCTTCACCCTCGACAACGACCACCTCGTCAAACTGGCCCGCACCCCCGTCGCCGTCCACAAGATCCTCGTCGTGATGCTCGTGCCCCGCGACCGCCGCGACTGGCTGCGCGCCGGCCACGACCGGCTCGACCTGCGCCACTGCTGCTACTGGACCAACCTGGCCGGACACCCGGTCACCGGCCGCCGCCGGACCACCGTACGGATCCCGACCAGCCGGATCTTCGACGACCGGGCGCTGTGCCGGATCATGACCCGCGTCGGGTCGGGAGGCAGGCCCTGATGCCCGCCGGAAGGGAGCCCGCCATGCACCGGCCGCACCTGGAGCCCCTGCCGCCGCACCTCGCCGGGCCGCCCGGCCCGGCCCCCGCGGCCGTCGACCCCTGTGTGCTCGGCGCCCTGCTGGACCGGCACGGCTGGCAGCGCCGCGGCGGCGCCGCCGGCCGCTACGCCCGCTGGACCCCGCCCGGCGGCGGCCCGCAGTCCGGCACCAGCCTGCTCGTCCCCGAGAGCGACGCCTTCCCCGACAGCGCCGACCTGCTGGAAGAGGCCCTCACCGCCCTCTCCCGCAGCGCCCTGCCCTCCGCCCGCGAGGTGCTCTACGGGCTCACCGTGCCCAGCGACGAGATCCGGTGGTGGCGCGACCTGCCCGACGGCCTGCCCCAGGAAGCCGCCTGGCCCATCCAGGAGCAGCTGCGCACCGCCGCCCGCCGGCTGCTCGTCGCAGCCGCCCTCGCGGACGTCGCCCGCGCCGGCTACCACGGCGCCCGGCACCGCACCCGGGCCGAGCAGGCCGTCGACCGGGTCCTCGTCGGACCCGCTCCCGGCGGCCGCCGCCTCACCGCCTTCGCGCCCGTCGCCGACGGCCGCGGCGCCGTCACCTGGCTGCACCGGGCCCTGCACGCGGCCCGCGAGGCCGTCGACTACCAGCGCGCCACCGGCGGCATGGAGGCCTTCGACACCGCCGTCGAGGCCGGTGTCAGCCGCGAGCTGGCCGACGCGCTGATCGCCCTGGTCAGCGGCACCGGAGGCGCCCGTATCGCGCTGGCCTGGGCGCCCGCCGCCGGGGCCCCGGCCGGCTGCGCGGCCCGCCCCGAGCCCGTCGAGTTCTCGCCCGGCGACCTGCCCGCCCTCCGCGAGGCCGCCGCCCGCTACACCGGCGCCGAGCCCGCCGAGGCGGTCTGCCTGGCCGGCACCGTCGTCCGGATGCGCCGCTCGGCGCCCCGCGGCGGCGGCACCGTCCGGCTGCGGGTCCTGGCCGGGGCGGAGGTGCCGTACGTCCGGGCCGTGCTCGACGAGCAGGCGTACGCGGTCGCCGGCCACGCCCACCTGGTCGGACTGCCCATCCGGCTCACCGGCCGGCTCCAGCGGCGCGGCGGGTTCCGCCGGCTCACCGACGTGGCGGACGTGGCACCCGTACCGCTCGACGCGGTGGAGCAGGACCGGCTGGCCAAGTCGCTCCACGAGCAGCTGGACTTCTTCGCGGAGGAGTAGAACCCTCCCGGAACGGTGTGCTCCGGTCGTGGTGGACGGCCCGGCCGTAACCGTTTCGCGGGCGAGCGCATCGGCTCGGTACGATTCAGGCGCGCGCAGTGACCACTGCCGCACCCCCATGAGTCAGGAGAGACCGGTGTCGGACGTCCGTGTGATCATCCAACGCGATTCCGAGCGGGAAGAGCGCGTGGTGACCACGGGCACCACGGCGGCGGAGCTCTTCGCCGCCGAGCGCACCGTCATCGCCGCCCGCGTGGCCGGCGAGCTGAAGGACCTCTCGTACGAGGTGCAGGACGGCGAGTCCGTCGAGCCGGTGGAGATCTCCTCCGAGGACGGCCTGAACATCCTGCGGCACTCCACCGCGCACGTCATGGCGCAGGCCGTGCAGGAGCTGTTCCCCGAGGCCAAGCTGGGCATCGGCCCGCCGGTCCGGGACGGCTTCTACTACGACTTCGACGTCGCGAAGCCCTTCACCCCCGATGACCTCAAGGCCATCGAGAAGAAGATGCAGGAGATCCAGAAGCGCGGCCAGCGCTTCTCCCGGCGCGTCGTCACCGACGAGGCCGCCCGCGAGGAGCTCGCGGACGAGCCGTACAAGCTGGAGCTCATCGGCATCAAGGGCGCGGCCTCCACCGACGACGGCGCCAACGTCGAGGTGGGCGGCGGCGAGCTGACCATCTACGACAACCTGGACGCCAAGACCGGCGAGCTGTGCTGGAAGGACCTCTGCCGCGGTCCCCACCTGCCGACCACCCGGAACATCCCGGCGTTCAAGCTGATGCGCAACGCCTCGGCGTACTGGAGGGGCAGCGAGAAGAACAAGCAGCTCCAGCGCATCTACGGCACCGCGTGGCCGTCGAAGGACGAGCTGAAGGCCCACCTCGACTTCCTCGCCGAGGCCGAGAAGCGCGACCACCGCAAGCTCGGCAACGAGCTCGACCTGTTCTCCGTCCCTGACGAGATCGGCTCCGGCCTCGCCGTCTTCCACCCCCGCGGCGGCATCATCCGCCGCACCATGGAGGACTACTCGCGCCGCCGGCACGAGGAGGAGGGCTACGAGTTCGTCTACTCCCCGCACGCCACCAAGGGCACCCTCTTCGAGAAGAGCGGCCACCTGGACTGGTACGCGGAGGGCATGTACCCCCCCATGCAGCTCGACGGTGGTACTGACTACTACCTCAAGCCCATGAACTGCCCGATGCACAACCTGATCTTCGACGCGCGCGGTCGCTCCTACCGCGAGCTGCCGCTGCGCCTGTTCGAGTTCGGCACCGTGTACCGGTACGAGAAGTCGGGCGTCGTGCACGGCCTGACCCGCGCCCGGGGCTTCACCCAGGACGACGCGCACATCTACTGCACCCGTGAGCAGATGGCGGACGAGCTCGACCGCACCCTCACCTTCGTGCTGAACCTGCTGCGCGACTACGGTCTGACCGACTTCTACCTGGAGCTGTCCACCAAGGACCCGGAGAAGTTCGTCGGCTCGGACGAGATCTGGGAGGAGGCCACCGCGGTCCTCCAGCAGGTCGCCGAGAAGCAGGGCCTCCCGCTGACCCCCGACCCGGGCGGCGCCGCGTTCTACGGCCCGAAGATCTCCGTCCAGTGCCGCGACGCCATCGGCCGCACCTGGCAGATGTCGACCGTGCAGCTCGACTTCAACCTGCCGGAGCGCTTCGACCTGGAGTACACCGCGGCGGACGGCTCGCGCCAGCGCCCGGTCATGATCCACCGCGCGCTGTTCGGCTCCATCGAGCGGTTCTTCGCGGTGCTGCTGGAGCACTACGCGGGCGCCATGCCGCCGTGGCTGGCCCCGGTCCAGGCCGTCGGCATCCCGATCGGCGACGGGCACGTCGAGTACCTGCAGGAGTTCGCCGCCGAGGCGAAGAAGAAGGGCCTGCGGGTCGAGGTCGACGCCTCCTCGGACCGGATGCAGAAGAAGATCCGCAACCACCAGAAGCTCAAGGTCCCCTTCATGATCATCGTCGGTGACGAGGACATGGCCGCGGGCACCGTCTCCTTCCGCTACCGCGACGGTTCGCAGGAGAACGGCATCCCCAAGCACGAGGCGCTGGCCAAGCTGGCCCAGGTCGTCGCGGACCGCGTCCAGGTCTGAGCCGCCCACCGGCAGCAGGCGTGACGGGCAGGGCCCCCGGGAAGTGACTCACTTCCCGGGGGCCTTCTCGTCCTCCCGCGTGAACACCTGCAGCAGCCACGACGAGAACGAGCCCGTCACCGCGCCCAGCAGCGCCAGCCCGCCGAACATCAGGCCCGCCGCGACCGTCCGCCCCACCGCGGTGACCGGCGCGACGTCCCCGTAGCCGACCGTGGTCAGCGTCGCGCACACCCACCAGACCGCGTCCCCGAACGTACGGATCGAGGCGTCCGGCGCCAGGTGCTCGTGGTCGTACACGGTCAGCGCCCCGGAGAAGCCCAGCAGCACCGCCGACAGGCTCGCGTACGAGATCACCCGCCCGTACAGGCCCAGTCGCGGCTGGGCCCGGCGGCGCTGGAAGGCGGTGTACACCTGCACCATCCGCAGCGGGCGCAGCAGCGGCAGGACGAGCACCAGGGTGTCGAGGAGGTGGGTGCGGGCGAAGTGCAGCGGGCGGCGGCCGCTCAGCGCCAGCCGGACCGCGTAGTCCGCGGCGAAGCAGCCCCAGGCGGCGAAGACGATCACGAGGGCGGCGTCGCGGAGCACCGCGTCGGAGTGCGGGGTGAGCACGCGGACCGCGTAGCCGGCCGTGAAGGCGAGGGAGACCAGGAACAGCGGCACCTCGGAGCGCCGCTCCCAGTTCTCCTGGCGGGGGTCGGTCACTGGATCCATCCGGACAGGATTGCCGCAGGCCGGCCGGTGCGTGCCCCGGCGACACGCCGGGCGGGGGTGAAGCCATATGCTGCATGGCATGACGACTGAGCCGGTGCAGCAGAACGGAGTGGGCACGCAGGACGCGTTCCAGCGGCTGTGGACCCCCCATCGGATGGCGTACATCCAGGGTGAGAACAAGCCGACCGGTCCCGAGGCCGGGGACGGCTGCCCGTTCTGCGGGATCCCGCAGATGTCGGATGCCGACGGCCTGGTGGTGGCGCGCGGCAAGCACGTGTTCGCGGTGCTGAACCTGTACCCGTACAACGGCGGCCACACCATGATCGTCCCGTACCGGCACGTCGCCGACTACACCGAGCTCGACGGTCACGAGACCGCGGAGCTGGCCGAGATGACCAAGATGGCGATGGTGGCGCTGCGCAAGGCGTCGGGCGCCCACGGTTTCAACATCGGGCTCAACCAGGGGGTGGCGGCCGGGGCCGGCATCGCGGCCCACCTGCACCAGCACATCGTGCCCCGCTGGGGCGGCGACTCGAACTTCATGCCGGTGATCGGCCACACGCGGGTGCTGCCGCAGCTGCTGGCGGAGACCCGGCAGATGCTGGCCGACGCCTGGCCCTCGGGCTGAGCTGCGCGGCGCGTACGTACGGCGAGGGCGGCGGGACCCCGGGGTCCCGCCGCCCTCGCCGTCTGTCCGTGCGGGCGCGGCCGGGTCACTCGTAGACGTCGGCCTTGCGCGGGGCGGCGTCCTGGACCATGCCGCTGACGATCATGGAGCGGTTGGTGAAGCGCTCGGTGTCGACGTTGTTGTCGGCGAGGACCTTCATGGCGGCGCTGTGGACCACGCGGAGCACCGGGGTGGCGGCGCGCAGGGCGTCGTCGGCCATGAAGCGGTGCCGCCAGGGCTGGCCGGCCCAGACGTGCCGCACTCCGAAGGGCTCGGGGAGGGCGAGCTTGCCGCCGAGGAAGTTGAGCAGCGGCGGGTACCAGGTGAGCGGGGCGCGGACGGCGAGGCGGACCACCTCGGTGGCGTCGACCAGGGGGAGGGTGTTCTCCACGGTCTCCCAGAAGCGGACGGTCTTGGCGACCTCGACGGTCTTGGGCGCGGACTTGCTGGTGAACAGGCCGTGTACGGGCCCCAGCGCGTGGCCGGTGACCTCGATGCGCAGGGTCTGGTAGAGCACGGTGACGGTGACCATCATCGTGATGACGAGCTGGCCGTCCCAGAGGGTGAACTGGACCCCGAGGTAGTGCCGGTTGCCGTTGCTGAACTGCTGCTCGTTGCAGATCCGGGTGACTTCCTGCGGGCTCACCTGGAAGGTGTCGACGCCTCCGCCCGCCGGCCGGGCCACCTCCTTGGCGCCTTCGCCGACGGGGGAGACCACCCAGTGCTTGACGGAGGGAGTGGGGAAGCCGCCGGTGTGCAGGGGGCCGCGGTGGAGCTGGGAGAGCTGCTTCTCGATCTCGCGGATGACGTCCCAGCTGCGGAACGGGTTGATGTCGGTGCCGGGGGTGGCGGGGGAGAGTTCCTCGGCGAGCTGCCAGCTGCCCCAGCGGGTGCCCATGCCGAGGATGCCCTTGGGGCCGGCGTAGAAGACGGAGTTGCTGCGGTCCTCGGCGGTGAGGCGGGCGAGCTGCTGGCGCAGTTCCTCGGCGGCGGTCTCGCCGGGGTTGGCGGGGACCGCCTCGGGGATCTTGGCGCCGACGCCGCCGCCGTCGAGGAGGCCGTCCCAGCGGGCCCGCATGTCGGCGGCGACGCCCTCGCAGATCCGGCGGGCCAGGTACCAGCCGGCGACCGGGGCGATGATCACACCGCGGAGGTAGTAGCCCCAGAAGCCGGTGAAGGGCAGCCGGAACATGAGCACCGCGGCGGCGATGCCGATGGCGACGAGGAGGGCGGTGCCCATCCACGTGGTCCGGCTGTTCTCGGACTTGGCGAGGGACTTGCGGAGCTGGAACAGGCCGATCCACAGCAGGGTGCCGGGCAGGAAGAGGATGCCGCAGACCACGGTGATCAGCCGGAGCTTCCGGTCGCGCTGCTTGCGGATCCGGGAGGCCGCCAGGCAGTGCTCGACGACGGTCTGCGGTTCGGCGCCGAAGGACTGGATCAGGGGTTTGCGGCCGGCGCCGAGCATGCGGGCCTCGACGGCGGCGCAGAAGGCCTCGCCGAGGTTGGGCGCGAAGAGCGAGAGCTTGCCCTTCTTGACCGCGGACTCGTGCCACTCGTTGTTGGCGTCGAGGATCTTCTCGACCGGGCTGTCCCGGTACGCGACCGAGGCCAGGGCGTTGGTCGCGGCGGTCTGGCCGCCGGCCCCCGAGAGGGGGACCTGTGCCCCGGGACTGAAATCAAAGCTGCCGTCCGCCACCGTTGCCCCCATCGCTGTGCCGTGCCGTGTGCCGTGCCGGCTGTGCCGCGGGGGCATCCGTGCCGCCCGCTGTCGCTCCCCATGCGGCTCGTTCCCCGCCGTCCCACCCGGCACACCTGCCGAAAAGCCTAACGGGGGCGGGTGCCTCCGCGTCAGGGGACGGGGAAATGCCGCCCACCGCAACCGAGTTGGGTGGGCGGCGCGCGCGTTCAGGGGGAACTAGGAGCCCTTCTCGGCCTGTTCACGGACCTTTTCGGCCAACTGCGGCGGCATCGGCTCGTGCCGGGCGTAGCTGCGGCTGAACCGGCCGGTGCCGTGGGACAGGGAGCGCAGGTCCACCGCGTACCGGTCGATCTCGATCTCCGGTACCTCGGCGCGGACCAGCGTGCGGCTGTCGCCGGCCTGTTCGGTGCCGACGACCCGGCCGCGGCGGCCCGACAGGTCGCTCATGACGGTGCCCACGTAGTCGTCGGGGACCAGTACGGAAAGCTCGGCGACGGGTTCGAGGAGGTCGATGCGGGCCTCGGCGGCGGCCTCCCGCAGGGCGAGGGCGCCGGCGGTCTGGAAAGCGGCGTCGGAGGAGTCCACCGAGTGCGCCTTGCCGTCCCGCAGGATGACCCGTACGTCGACCAGCGGGTGGCCCGCGGCGACCCCGCGGGCGGCCTGGCTGCGTACGCCCTTCTCGACGGACGGGATGAAGGAGCGGGGCACCGCGCCGCCGACGACCTTGTCGACGAACTCGATCCCGCTGCCCGGGGGCAGCGGCTCGACCTCGATCTCGCAGATCGCGAACTGGCCGTGCCCGCCGGACTGCTTGACGTGCCGGCCGCGGCCCGCCGCCTTGCCGGCGAAGGTCTCGCGCAGGCTCACCTTGTGCGGCACCGGGTCCACCTGGACCCCGTACCGGCTGCGCAGGCGTTCGACGACGACGTCGCGGTGCGCCTCGCCGAGACACCACAGGACGACCTGGTGGGTGTGCTGGTTCTGCTCCAGGCGCATGGTCGGGTCCTCGGCGACGAGCCGGGAGAGGCCCTGGCTGAGCTTGTCCTCGTCGGCCTTGCTGTGCGCACGGACGGCCAGGGGGAGCAGCGGGTCGGGCATCTCCCAGGGCGCCATGAGCAGCGGCGCGTCCTTGGCGGAGAGGGTGTCGCCGGTCTCGGCACGGGTGAGTTTGGCCACGCAGGCGAGGTCGCCGGCGATGCAGCTGCCGAGGGGGCGCTGGTGCTTGCCGAACGGGCTCGTGAGGGCGCCGATCTTCTCGTCGACGTCGTGGTCCTCGTGGCCGCGGTCGGTCAGCCCGTGGCCGCTGACGTGGACGGTCTGGTCGGACCGGAGGGTGCCGGAGAAGACCCGGACCAGCGAGACCCGGCCGACGTACGGGTCGGAGGAGGTCTTGACGACCTCGGCCAGGAGCGGGCCGGCCGGGTCGCAGCCGACGGCGGGCCGGGCCGCGCCGTCGGGGGTGGTCACCTCGACGGGGGCGCGTTCGAGGGGGGTGGGGAAGCCGCCGGTGATCAGTTCCAGCAGTTCGACGGTGCCCAGGCCCTGGCGGGCGCCGTCCGCGGCGGGCGCGGCCATGAGGACCGGGTGGAAGGTGCCGCGGGCCACGGCCCGCTCCAGGTCGTCGATCAGGGTCTGCAGGTCGATGTCCTCGCCGCCGAGGTAGCGGTCCATCAGGCCCTCGTCCTCGCTCTCGGCGATGATCCCCTCGATCAGCCGGTTGCGGGCCTCGGAGATCAGGGCCAGCTCGGCCGGGTCGGGGTCGCGCTCGGTGCGCTCGCCGGAGGAGTAGTCGTACACGCGGCGGGTCAGGAGGCCGAGGAGGCCGGTGACGGGGGCGTGGCCGTCGGCGCCGGCGGGGCCGTGCAGGGGCAGGTAGAGGGGGACGACGGCGTCGGGGTCGTCCCCGCCGAAGATGTCGCCGCAGGCGGTGGCCATCTGGGAATAGTCGGCCCGGGCTGCCTCCAGATGGGTGACGACGATGGCCCGGGGCATCCCGACGGCCTCGCACTCGTCCCACACCATCCGGGTGGCGCCGTCGATGCCGTCGGCGGCCGAGACCACGAACAGGGCCGCGTCGGCGGCGCGCAGACCGGCCCGGAGCTCTCCGACGAAGTCGGCGTACCCGGGGGTGTCCAGGAGGTTGATCTTGATGCCGTCCCAGCCGACGGGGACGAGCGAGAGCTGGACCGAGCGCTGCTGCCGGTGCTCGATCTCGTCGTGGTCGGAGACGGTGCCGCCGTCCTCGACCCGGCCGGCCCGGTTGACCGCGCCCGCGGTCAGGGCGAGGGCCTCGACCAGGGTGGTCTTGCCGGAGCCGCTGTGGCCGACCAGCACCACGTTCCGGAGGGAGTCGGGCCGGTCGGCCGACGGTGCCCTGCCGGCGGCCCCGGCGGCTGCGGATGGTGTGTTCGCCTTGTCGCCCATGGAATTGGTGCCTCCCGGTCCTAGCGGTGAGGTGGCGTGCGGTCGGCGGGGGAGCGGAACCAAAGGGTCCGCTCGCTTCCGCGATCCTTCGAGCTTTGCACCGGTGTCACCGTGCGTCCATACGTCGTACCTGACGCGAACCGGTGGGTGCGCGGGGCTGCGGCCCGGCCCCTGGCTACGATGGGCCAGCCGGTGGCCGCTGTGGCCGCGCGGCCCAGCGACCCTCTGGGAAGGCCATGCTGAACAAGTACGCGCGTGCATTCTTCACGCGTGTCCTCACACCGTTCGCCGCGTTTCTGCTCCGCCGGGGGGTGAGCCCCGACGCGGTCACCCTGATCGGCACCGCCGGTGTGGTGGCGGGCGCGCTGGTCTTCTTCCCCCGGGGCGAGTTCTTCTGGGGGACGATCGTCATCACCCTCTTCGTGTTCTCGGACCTCGTGGACGGGAACATGGCCCGCCAGGCGGGCGTCTCCAGCCGGTGGGGCGCCTTCCTCGACTCCACGCTCGACCGGGTCGCCGACGCGGCGATCTTCGGCGGGCTGGCGCTCTGGTACGCGGGATCGGGCCACGACAACATGCTGTGCGCCGTCGCCATCTTCTGCCTGGCGAGCGGCCAGGTGGTCTCGTACACGAAGGCCCGCGGCGAATCGATCGGCCTGCCGGTCGCCGTCAACGGACTCGTCGAGCGGGCCGAGCGGCTCGTCGTCTCGCTGGTCGCGGCCGGCCTCTCCGGCCTGCAGACCTTCGGCGTGCCCTCGTGGATCGGGGTGCTGCTGCCGGCCGCTCTGTGGCTGGTGGCCGTGGGCTCCCTGATCACGCTGGTGCAGCGGGTGGTCACGGTCCGCCGGGAGGCCGCCGAGGCCGACGCGGCCGACCGGGCCGCCGCCCCCTCCGACGCGCCGGCCGGGTCCGACGGCGGTGCCGGGTGACCCTGCGGGACAAGCTGACCGACGGGCTGTACGGCGCGGGCTGGGCCGGGGTGAAGAAGCTCCCCGAGCCGGCCGCCGCCGCCCTCGGCCGGAAGATCGCCGACCTGGCGTGGCAGCGCCGCGGGCCCAGCGTGCAGCGGCTGGAGGCCAACCTCGCCCGGGTGGTCCCGGAGGCCGGACCGGACCGGCTGCGCGCCCTGTCGCAGGCCGGCATGCGCTCGTACATGCGCTACTGGATGGAGTCGTTCCGGCTGCCCGCGTGGACCCCGGAGCGGATCCGCGAGGGCGTCGTCATCGACGGCGAGCACCACCTGCGGGACGGTCTGGCGTCCGGCCGCGGGGTGATCGTCGCGCTGCCGCACCTGGCGAACTGGGACCTCGCGGGCGCGTGGGTCACCTCGTACGTCGGCGTGCCGTTCACGACGGTGGCCGAGCGGCTGAAGCCGGAGAGCCTCTTCGACCGGTTCGTCGCCTACCGGGAGAGCCTGGGCATGGAGGTGCTGCCGCACAGCGGCGGCGCCGCGTTCGGGACCCTGGCCCGGCGGCTGCGGGCGGGCGGGCTGATCTGCCTGGTCGCCGACCGCGACCTGTCCTCGTCCGGCGTCGAGGTCGACTTCTTCGGCGCCACGGCGCGGATGCCCGCCGGTCCCGCGCTGCTCGCCCAGCAGACCGGCGCGCTGCTGCTGCCCGTGAACCTCTGGTACGAGGGCCCCCTGATGCGGGGTCTGATCCACCCGCCGGTGGCGGTGCCGGAGACCGGGACGCGGAAGGAGAAGACCGCCGTGATGACGCAGGCGATGGCCGACGACTTCGCGGCCGGCATCGGCCGCCACCCGGAGGACTGGCACATGCTCCAGCGGCTGTGGACCGCCGACCTGGACCCGGCGAAGGCCCCCGGGCCGGAGCCCCGGACCGAGGCGGCGGGCGCATGAGGATCGGCATCGTCTGCCCGTACGCGTGGGACGTCCCCGGCGGGGTCCAGTTCCACATCCGCGACCTCGCCGAGCACCTGATCGCGCGCGGCCACGAGGTCTCCGTGCTCGCGCCCTCCGACGACGACACCCCGCTGCCGCCGTACGCGGTCTCGGCGGGCCGGGCCGTGCCGGTCCGCTACAACGGGTCGGTGGCCCGGCTGAACTTCGGCTTCCTGTCCGCCGCGCGGGTGCGGCGCTGGCTGCACGAGGGCATGTTCGACGTCGTCCACATCCACGAGCCCACCTCGCCGTCGCTGGGCCTGCTGACCTGCTGGGCCGCGCAGGGGCCGATCGTGGCCACCTTCCACACCTCCAACCCGCGGTCCCGGGCGATGATCGCGGCGTACCCGATCCTGCAGCCGGCGCTGGAGAAGATCAGCGCCCGGATCGCGGTGAGCGAGTACGCGCGGCGGACCCTCGTCGAGCACCTCGGCGGGGACGCGGTGGTCATCCCCAACGGCGTCGACGTGGACTTCTTCGCCGGCGCGGAGCCGAAGGCGGAGTGGCAGGGCGGCACGCTCGGGTTCATCGGGCGCATCGACGAGCCGCGCAAGGGGCTGCCGGTGCTGATGGCGGCCCTGCCGGAGATCCTCGCCGAGCTGCCGGACACCCGGCTGATCGTCGCCGGGCGCGGCGACGAGGTCGAAGCGGTCGCCTCGCTGCCGGCCGAGATGCGGTCGCGGGTCGAGTTCCTCGGGATGGTCAGCGACGAGGACAAGGCGCGGCTGCTGCGGAGCGTGGACGTGTACGTCGCGCCGAACACCGGGGGCGAGAGCTTCGGGATCATCCTGGTAGAGGCGCTGTCGGCGGGGGCGCCGGTGCTGGCCTCCGATCTGGACGCGTTCGCGCAGGTGCTGGACCAGGGAGCGGCGGGGGAGCTGTTCGCCAACGAGGACCCGTCGGCGCTGGCGGAGGCGGCCGTGCGGCTGCTGTCCGATCCGGCGCGGCGCGCCGCGCTGAGCCGGCACGGGTCCGCGCACGTGCGGCGCTTCGACTGGTCCACGGTCGGGGCGGACATCCTGGCCGTCTACGAGACGGTCACCCAGGGCGCGGCGTCCGTCGCCACGGACGAACGGGTCCCGCTCCGCACCCGCCTGGGCCTGGGCGCCACCCCCGCCTCCCACTCGGCCTTCCCCCCGGACTGACGGGACCCGGCCGCGGCCCTTCGCCCCCATCGCCGGCGGGGCCCGTCGGGTGGCGAGCCCAGCACTCCGGGACTCCGCCCCGCACCCCGCGGGGTTGCCCCGCAGCCAAAGTCCGGGCAGGGGGAAAAATCCAGCGCGTCCGGCGTTTGAGGACCGGGGTCCGGGGCGGAGCCCCGAATCCGTGAGCCCTAGCCGGGGGCGCCTCCCGGCCCCATGGGGCCGGGGGAGGTTGCGGCGCGGGGCCCGGGGGCAGGGCCCCGGTTCGGGGCGCGGCGGGGGCCGAGCGGGCCGGTAGAGTCGCGTCGCGTGATCGAAACGCTCGTCTGGGCCGTGCTCGCGCTCGCCGCGATCGGCCTGTACCTCAGCTGGACCGCCGGCCGCCTGGACCGCCTCCACTCCCGCATGGACGCCGCCCGCGCCGCCCTCGACGCCCAGCTCGTCCGCCGCGCCTCGGTGGTCCTGGAGGTGGCCACCTCCGGCGTCCTGGACCCGGCCTCCTCGATCGTCCTCTACGAGGCCGCCCACGCCGCCCGGCAGGCCGAGGAGGACCACCGCGAGGTGGCCGAAAGCGAACTCAGCCAGGCCCTGCGCGCCGTCTTCGAGGACCCCGGCCAGGTCGAGGCGCTCCGCGAGGCCCCCGGCGGGGCCGACGCCGCCGAGGAACTCGCCGCGGCCGTCCGCCGGGTCCCCATGGCCCGCCGGTTCCTCAACGACGCCGTCCGCGCCGCCCGCGCCCTGCGCCGCCACCGCAAGGTCCGCTGGTTCCGCCTCGCCGGCCACGCCGCCTTCCCCCTCGCCTTCGAGATGGACGACGAACCCCCCGCGGCCCTCGCCGACCGCACGGCGGCGTAAGCTCGACCACGAGATCGATCCGAGGGCCACGAGCCCCAGTGGCCCCTTGATCCACGGGCCACCACCCCCGCCGAGCGGCTGATCCACAGGCCGAAGGGGCCACCGGGTGACCATTGGCCCTTGCAGTGGACTGCTCCCCGGGGTTTCCTGGCACAGCACCACCCGTCTCTCCCCATCGCGAGGTCAATCCGTGAGCACGCTTCCCACCACCACTCAGTCCCCCGAGACCGGCACCGCCCGCGTCAAGCGCGGCATGGCCGAGCAGCTCAAGGGCGGCGTGATCATGGACGTGGTCAACGCCGAGCAGGCGAAGATCGCCGAGGACGCCGGCGCCGTGGCCGTCATGGCCCTGGAGCGGGTCCCCGCGGACATCCGCAAGGACGGCGGCGTGGCGCGCATGTCCGACCCCAACATGATCGAAGAGATCATCGGCGCGGTCTCCATCCCGGTCATGGCCAAGTCCCGCATCGGGCACTTCGTCGAGGCCCAGGTCCTCCAGTCCCTCGGTGTCGACTACATCGACGAGTCCGAGGTCCTGACCCCGGCCGACGAGATCAACCACTCCGACAAGTGGGCGTTCACCACCCCCTTCGTCTGCGGCGCCACCAACCTCGGCGAGGCCCTGCGCCGCATCGTCGAGGGCGCGGCCATGATCCGCTCGAAGGGCGAGGCCGGCACCGGCAACGTCGTCGAGGCCGTCCGCCACCTGCGCCAGATCAAGAACGAGATCGCCAAGCTGCGCGGCTTCGACAACAACGAGCTGTTCGCCGCCGCCAAGGAGCTGCGCGCCCCGTACGAGCTGGTCAAGGAGGTCGCCGAGCTCGGCAAGCTCCCCGTGGTGCTGTTCTCCGCCGGTGGCGTCGCCACCCCGGCCGACGCCGCCCTGATGCGCCAGCTCGGTGCCGAGGGCGTCTTCGTCGGCTCCGGCATCTTCAAGTCCGGCGACCCGGCCAAGCGCGCCGCCGCCATCGTGAAGGCCACCACCTTCTACGACGACCCGAAGGTCATCGCGGACGCGTCCCGCAACCTGGGCGAGGCCATGGTCGGCATCAACTGCGACACCCTCCCCGAGTCCGAGCGCTACGCCAACCGCGGCTGGTAAGGCACCACACCATGAACAACCCCCCCGTCATTGGCGTCCTGGCCCTCCAGGGCGACGTACGGGAGCACCTGATCGCTCTGGCCTCGGCGGACGCCGTGGCCAGGCCGGTCCGGCGCCCCGAGGAGCTCGCCGAGGTCGACGCCCTGGTGATCCCCGGCGGCGAGTCGACGACCATGTCCAAGCTCGCCGTCCTGTTCGGCATGCTGGAGCCGCTGCGCGAGCGCGTGCGCGCCGGCATGCCGGTGTACGGCACCTGCGCCGGCATGATCATGCTCGCCGACAAGATCCTGGACGGCCGTGAGGACCAGGAGACGCTCGGCGGCATCGACATGATCGTCCGCCGGAACGCGTTCGGCCGCCAGAACGAGTCGTTCGAGGCCGCGATCGAGTTCGCCGGCATCGAGGGCGGCCCGGTCGAGGGCGTCTTCATCCGCGCCCCGTGGGTGGAGTCCGTCGGCGCCGCCGCCGAGGTGCTCGCCACCTACGACGGCCACACCGTTGCGGTCCGCCAGGGCAACGTGCTCGCCACCTCGTTCCACCCGGAACTCACCGGCGACGACCGGGTCCACGCCTACTTCGTGGACATGGTGCGCGCAACCGGCTGACCGGACCCCGGTAGGATCGGCCCAGAACACTGTTGGTGATGCGAAGGAGACAGGCGGATGTCCGGCCACTCTAAATGGGCTACGACGAAGCACAAGAAGGCCGTGATCGATGCCAAGCGCGGCAAGCTCTTCGCGAAGCTGATCAAGAACATCGAGGTCGCGGCCCGGACCGGCGGTGCCGACCCGGACGGCAACCCGACCCTCTTCGACGCCATCCAGAAGGCCAAGAAGAGCTCGGTCCCGAACAAGAACATCGACTCCGCGGTCAAGCGCGGCGGCGGCCTCGAGGCCGGCGGCGTCGACTACGCGACGATCATGTACGAGGGCTACGGCCCGAACGGTGTCGCGGTGCTCATCGAGTGCCTCACCGACAACCGCAACCGCGCGGCGTCCGACGTCCGCGTGGCCATGACCCGCAACGGCGGCTCGATGGCCGACCCGGGCTCCGTCTCGTACCTGTTCAACCGCAAGGGCGTCGTCGTGCTGCCCAAGGGCGAGCTGTCCGAGGACGACGTCCTGGAGACGGTCCTCGAGGCCGGCGCCGAGGAGGTCAACGACCTCGGCGAGCAGTTCGAGATCATCAGCGAGGCCACCGACCTGGTCGCGGTCCGCAGTGCGCTCCAGGCGGCCGGCATCGACTACGACTCGGCCGAGTCCAGCTTCGTCCCGAGCATGCAGGTCGAGCTCGACGAAGAGGGCGCCCGCAAGATGTTCAAGCTGATCGACGCGCTGGAGGACAGCGACGACGTGCAGAACGTCTTCGCCAACTTCGACGTGAGCGACGAGGTCATGGCGGCGGTCGACGCCTGATCCGGCGCCTGGTCCACAGGCATCACCGCACGGGCCGACGGGGACACACCCCCGTCGGCCCGCTGCGTTGTCGGTGCCGGGGGATAGCCTGCACGAACAGGGATACGAGGGGAGGGCGGCGTGCGCGTACTCGGAGTCGACCCGGGACTGACCCGGTGCGGCGTGGGAGTGGTCGAGGGCGTGGCCGGCCGTCCCCTGAAGATGCTCGGCGTCGGGGTGGTACGCACCGCCGCCGAGGACGACGTGGCGGTACGGCTGGTCGGGATCGAGCAGGGCCTGGAGCGCTGGCTCGACGAATTCCGGCCGGATCTCGTGGCCGTGGAGCGCGTGTTCAGCCAGCACAACGTGCGGACGGTGATGGGCACCGCCCAGGCCAGCGCGGTCGCCATGCTGTGCGCCGCCCGGCGCGGGATACCCGTCGCCCTGCACACCCCCAGCGAGGTCAAGGCGGCCGTCACCGGCAGCGGGCGGGCCGACAAGGCACAGGTCGGGGCCATGGTGACCCGGCTGCTGCGGCTGTCCGCGCCGCCGAAGCCGGCGGACGCCGCCGACGCCCTCGCCCTCGCCATCTGCCACATCTGGCGGGCCCCCGCCCAGAACCGCCTGCAGCAGGCCGCGGCCCTGCACGCATCGAAAGGCCGAAGCGCATGATCGCCTTCGTGAGCGGCCCGGTGGCCGCGCTCGCCCCGACCACGGCCGTCATCGAGGTCGGCGGCGTGGGCATGGCCGTCCAGTGCACCCCGGACACGATCGCCGGGCTGCGGGTCGGCGCGGAGGCCCGGCTCGCGACCTCCCTGGTCGTCCGTGAGGACTCCCTGACCCTGTACGGCTTCGCCGACGACGACGAGCGGCAGGTCTTCGAACTGCTGCAGACGGCGAGCGGGGTCGGGCCGCGGCTGGCGCAGGCCATGCTGGGCGTGCACCGGCCCGACGCGCTCCGGCTCGCGGTGTCGACCGGGGACGAGAAGGCGCTGACCGCCGTGCCCGGCATCGGGAAGAAGGGCGCGCAGAAGCTGCTGCTGGAGCTGAAGGACAAGCTGGGGGCGCCGTTGGTGGGGGCGCAGCGGTCGGTGGCCGCCGCGGCCGGGCCGGCGCCGTGGACCGAGCAGCTCGCCGCCGCGCTGGTGGGTCTCGGCTACGCGGCCCGCGAAGCGGAGTCCGCCGTCGAGGCCGTCGCCCCCCAGGCGGAGGCCGCCATCGCCGCCGGTGGCTCCGCCCCCGTCCCGCAGCTGCTCCGGGCCGCCCTGCAGACCCTCAACCGCTCCCGCTGACAGGGGCCCGATCCAGCCCGTCCGGCGATTGAGGACCGGGGGTGCGGGGGCGGAGCTCCCGCCTCGGGAAGGGGCGGGGCGGGGAAGAGGCCCGCGCAGCGGACAGGGCCGGCGCGAACGACCGTACGACGACGAGAAGGACACCGTGAACTGGGACGACGACCACACCGCCGAGGAACAGGCCCGCCTCGTCGCGCCCGCGGCGGACGGTGAGGACAGCGCCGTCGAGGCCGCCCTCCGCCCGAAGGACCTCGACGAGTTCGTCGGCCAGGAAAAGGTCAGGCAGCAGCTCGACCTCGTCCTGAAGGCCGCCCGCCAGCGCGGTGCGACGGCCGACCACGTCCTGCTCTCCGGCGCCCCAGGCCTCGGCAAGACCACCCTCTCGATGATCATCGCGGCGGAGATGGGAGCGCCCATCCGGATCACCTCCGGCCCCGCCATCCAGCACGCCGGCGACCTCGCCGCGATCCTCTCCTCCCTCCAGGAGGGCGAGGTGCTGTTCCTCGACGAGATCCACCGCATGTCGCGGCCCGCCGAAGAGATGCTCTACATGGCGATGGAGGACTTCCGCGTCGACGTCATCGTCGGCAAGGGCCCCGGCGCCACCGCCATCCCGCTGGAATTGCCCCCGTTCACCCTGGTCGGCGCGACCACCCGGGCCGGCCTGCTGCCCCCGCCGCTGCGCGACCGCTTCGGCTTCACCGGGCACATGGAGTTCTACAGCCCCGCCGAACTCGAACGCGTCGTGCACCGCTCGGCCCGCCTCCTCGACGTGGAGATCGAGGCGGACGGCGCCGCCGAGATCGCCGGCCGGTCCCGCGGCACCCCCCGCATCGCCAACCGGCTGCTGCGCCGCGTCCGCGACTACGCGCAGGTCAGGGCTGACGGATTCATCACACGCGAGGTGGCGGCGGCCGCCCTCGGGGTGTACGAGGTCGACGCCCGCGGCCTCGACCGGCTGGACCGCGCGGTCCTGGAGGCCCTGCTCAAGCTGTTCGGCGGCGGACCGGTCGGCCTGTCCACGCTGGCCGTGGCGGTCGGCGAGGAGCGCGAGACCGTCGAGGAGGTCGCCGAACCCTTCCTCGTACGGGAGGGACTGCTGGCCAGGACCCCCAGGGGCCGGGTCGCGACCCCCGCCGCATGGGCGCACCTCGGCCTCGTCCCGCCCCGGAACAGCAGTGGATCAAGCGGACAACAGGGCCTGTTCGGGGCGTGACGGCGCGGAGCGTGGCCGGGTCCGGAACTGCGGTGCCATGCTGGGCGTTGTTCCATCGGTGCGGACTCGCCTAGACTCCGCCGATGCCGACCGGTCCAGGTCGGTGTGCCCGCCCCCGTAGAAGAAGGCCGCTCACCAGCGCGGTCGTGCGAAGGATCTCCGTCCCGTGAACAATCTCGTGACCTTCCTCCCGTTCATCGTGCTCATCGGGGCCATGTTCCTGATGACCCGGTCTGCGAAGAAGAAGCAGCAGCAGGCCGCGTCCATGCGCGACCAGATGACGCCCGGCACCGGCGTCCGGACGATCGGCGGCATGTACGCCACCGTCAAGGAGGTCGGTGACGACACCGTCACCCTGGAGGTGGCGCCCGGCGTGCACGCCGTCTACGCGAAGAACGCGATCGGCGCCGTGCTGGAGGACGAGGAGTACAACCGCATCGTCCACGGCGCCGGCGATGATCTGACGATCGACACGCCGGTCGTGCCGGACGACGCCTCTTCGCTGACCGAGGCCGCCGACGAGCAGCCGAAGCTGGACCTGGGCAAGAAGGACGCTCCGGAGGGCTCCGAGGGCGGCAAGACCGAAGGCAAGACCGACGGCGAGGCCGACGCGAAGTAACACCGCGGTCGGGGAGCCGTACGGCGCCGGACCGGCGGCCGGCGGCTCACCGACGCCAGCGATCACTTCTGCGGGGGGCAGGGGTCCCCACACACTTTTTTCGTGGCCGTCCGGCGCACACCCGGCGCGGACGGTTGGACAGGGAGATACGACAAGGTGGCAGCACCGAAGAAGGGCCGGCGGCCCGCGGGGGCTCAGGGCAGGCCGGGGCGCGCCCTGGCAGTGATCCTGATCGCGATGGTGGCGCTCACCGCGGGGATGTTCATCTCCAAGCAGACGACACCGCGCCTGGGCATCGACCTCGCCGGCGGCACGAGCATCACGCTGAAGGCGAAGAGCGAGCCCGGCAAGCCGGACGCGATCAACGAGACCAACATGAACACGGCGGTCGGCATCATCGAGCGCCGTGTCAACGGTCTCGGCGTGTCCGAGGCCGAGGTCCAGACCCAGGGCCGCGATCACATCATCGTGAACATCCCCAAGGGGACGAACGAGAAGCAGGCGCGCGAGCAGGTCGGCACGACCGCTCAGCTCTACTTCCGCCCCGTGCTGGCCATCGGTGCCGGCGGCCCGGCCACCGAGCCGGCCCCGACCCCGTCCGCCAGCGCCTCCGGCTCCAAGGCCGAGGGCGGCGCGAAGGACGGCAAGAAGCCGTCCGGCGAGCCCACCCCGTCGTCCAGCGCCACTTCGCAGGGCCGTGCCGTCAGCGAGGCCCTCAAGGCCCCCGGCGCCACCCCCACGCCCTCCGCGGGCGAGTCGAAGAAGGCAGACGACAAGAAGGCGGACGACAAGAAGGCGTCCCCGACGCCGACCCCGAACGCCCCCACCGCCGCGGACGCCGCCCTGCAGAAGAAGTTCGCGACGCTCGACTGCACCAAGAAGGAGCAGCGGGCCGCCGCCGGCCAGGGCGTCCTGCCCAGCGAGCCGACCGTCGCCTGCGGTCTGAACAGCCAGGGCCAGTGGGCCAAGTGGCTGCTCGGCCCGGCCGGCGTCGAGGGCAAGGACATCAAGGACGCCAAGGGCGCCCTCGACCAGCAGCGCGGCATCTGGATCGTGCAGATGCAGTTCAACGACCGCGGCGCCGACCAGTTCGCCAAGGTCACCGGTGAGCTGGCGACCAAGCAGCAGCCGCAGAACCAGTTCGCGATCGTCCTCGACGGCGAGGTCGTCTCGGACCCGTACGTCAGCCAGTCGATCACCGGCGGCAACGCCGAGATCAGCGGCAGCTTCAACCAGCAGTCCGCCCAGGACCTCGGCAACATGCTGTCCTACGGCGCCCTGCCGCTCTCCTTCCAGGAGGACAGCGTCACCACCGTCACCGCCGCGCTCGGCGGCGAGCAGCTGAAGGCCGGTCTGATCGCCGGCGCCATCGGTCTCGCCCTCGTCGTGATCTACCTGGTGGCGTACTACCGCGGTCTCGCCCTCATCGCGATCGTCAGCCTCCTGGCCTCCGCGATCCTCACGTACACGATCATGGCGCTGCTCGGAAAGGGCATCGGGTTCGCGCTGAACCTGCCCGCCGTCTGTGGTGCGATCGTCGCCATCGGCATCACCGCGGACTCGTTCATCGTGTACTTCGAGCGCATCCGCGACGAGATCCGCGAGGGCCGCACGCTGCGCCCGGCCGTGGAGCGGGCCTGGCCGCGCGCCCGGCGCACCATCCTGGTCTCCGACTTCGTGTCCTTCCTGGCCGCCGCGGTGCTGTTCATCGTCACCGTCGGCAAGGTGCAGGGCTTCGCCTTCACCCTGGGTCTGACCACCCTGCTCGACGTCGTCGTGGTGTTCCTCTTCACCAAGCCGATCATGACGCTGGTGGCGCGCACGAAGTTCTTCGCCGACGGCCACCCGTGGTCCGGTCTCGACCCCAAGCGCCTGGGTGCCAAGCCGCCGCTGCGCCGGTCCCGCCGTACCGCGTCCGTCCCCGCCGGCCCTGTCGACCCGAAGGAGGCGTGAGATGTCGAAGCTCGGAGATCTCGGCGCCAAGCTGTACCGAGGCGAGGTCGGCTACGACTTCGTCGGCAAGCGGATGCTCTGGTACGCCGTCTCGATCCTGATCACCATCACGGCGATCGTGGCGCTGGCCGTCCAGGGCCTCAACATGGGCATCGAGTTCAAGGGCGGTGCCGTCTTCACCACCCCGAAGACGGACGTCACGGTCGCCAAGGCCACGGAGGTCGCGGAAGAGGCCTCCGGCCACGTCGCGATCGTCCAGAAGCTCGGCAACGGCACCATGCGCATCCAGGTCAGCGGCCTGGACACCGACCAGGCCAACGGCGTGAAGACCAAGATCGCCGCCGACCTGGGCATGAAGGAGCAGGACGTCAACGCCGATCTGGTCGGCCCCAGCTGGGGTGAGCAGATCGCCAACAAGGCCTGGACCGGCCTCGCCGTCTTCATGGTCCTCGTCGTCGTCTACCTCGCCATCGCCTTCGAGTGGCGGATGGCCGTCGCGGCCCTCATCGCGCTGATCCACGACCTCACCATCACGGTCGGCATCTACGCGCTGGTCGGCTTCGAGGTCACCCCGGGTACGGTCATCGGTCTGCTGACGATCCTCGGTTACTCCCTCTACGACACCGTCGTCGTCTTCGACGGTCTGAAGGAAGCCTCCAAGGACATCACCAAGCAGACCCGGTACACCTACAGCGAGATGGCCAACCGCAGCCTCAACGGCACGCTGGTCCGCTCGATCAACACCACCGTCGTGGCGCTCCTCCCGGTCGCCGGCCTGCTGTTCATCGGCGGCGGCTTCCTCGGCGCGGGCATGCTGAACGACATCTCGCTGTCGCTGTTCGTCGGCCTCGCGGCCGGTGCCTACTCCTCGATCTTCATCGCCACTCCGCTGGTCGCCGACCTCAAGGAGCGCGAGCCGGCGATGAAGGCCCTGCGCAAGCGGGTCCTCGCCAAGCGCGCCTCCGGCGCCCGGGACGAGGAGCCGGAAGGCACCGAGGAGGGCACCGAGGTCGTGGCCCAGGCGCGGGCCGGCCGGGCGGCGGGACGCCGCCGGTGACCGGCGCGCACGGGGTACGCGAGCTGCTGCTCAGCCGGATCACGGACGTACCGGACTACCCGAAGCCCGGCGTGGTGTTCAAGGACATCACCCCGCTGCTCGCGGACCCGGAGGCGTTCCGGGCCCTGACCGACGCCCTCGCGGAGCTGTGCGTCCGGCACGGCGCCACGAAGATCGTCGGCCTGGAGGCCCGCGGCTTCATCCTGGCGGCCCCCGTGGCCGTCCTGGCCGGCATCGGCTTCGTCCCGGTCCGCAAGGCCGGCAAGCTGCCGGGGGCGACCCTGAAGCAGGCCTACGAGCTGGAGTACGGCACCGCCGAGATCGAGATCCACGCCGAGGCGCTGGTGCCCGGCGACCGGGTCCTGGTCATCGACGACGTCCTGGCCACCGGTGGCACCGCCGAGGCCTCGCTGGAGCTGATCCGGCGGGCCGGAGCGGACGTCGCCGGCGTCGCGGTCCTCATGGAGCTCGGCTTCCTGGCCGGCCGCACCCGCCTGGAGCCCGCCCTCGCGGGCGCCCCGCTGGACGCGCTGATCGTGCTCTGATCACGTCCGGCCCGGCACGGCACCACAGCGGCGGGCACCCGGCAGCGACCGGGTGCCCGCCGCTCGTGCGTCCGCGGCCGGCGGGTGCCCGCCGCGTCCACGGGCCGGGACCGGAGAACGCGTCCGGCCGGGGCTCGCTACCATGGGTTTTCCGGACCTGACCGGGGCTCCGGACCCTCTCCCGGACTCCGTCCGGGGGAACCCCGTGAGGAGCGCTCTTGCCAGACGAGGTCCAGCCACTCTCCGCCGCGCAGCCCGACCCCCAGGCCGAGCCGGCCAAGGCGTCCCCGGCCATGCCGGCGCCGCCCGTCGCGCCCAAGCCGCCGGTGCCGCCGGTCAAGCACGTCCCGCTGAAGCCCGCGGCGTCCTCCAACCGGGTCAGGGCCCGCCTCGCGCGGCTCGGCGTGCAGCGTTCCAACCCGTACAACCCGGTGCTGGAGCCCCTCCTGCGGATAGTCCGCAGCAACGACCCGAAGATCGAGACCGCCACGCTGCGCCAGATCGAGAAGGCGTACCAGGTGGCGGAGCGCTGGCACCGCGGCCAGAAGCGCAAGAGCGGCGACCCGTACATCACCCACCCGCTCGCGGTCACCACCATCCTCGCCGAGCTGGGCATGGACCCCGCCACCCTGATGGCAGGCCTGCTCCACGACACCGTCGAGGACACCGAGTACGGCCTGGAGCAGCTGCGCCGGGACTTCGGCGACGCCGTGGCCCTCCTCGTCGACGGCGTCACCAAGCTGGACAAGGTCAAGTTCGGCGAGGCCGCGCAGGCCGAGACGGTCCGCAAGATGGTCGTCGCCATGGCCAAGGACCCGCGCGTCCTGGTCATCAAGCTCGCCGACCGCCTGCACAACATGCGCACCATGCGCTACCTCAAGCGGGAGAAGCAGGAGAAGAAGGCCCGCGAGACGCTCGAGATCTACGCCCCGCTGGCGCACCGGCTGGGCATGAACACCATCAAGTGGGAGCTGGAGGACCTCGCCTTCGCGATCCTCTACCCCAAGATGTACGACGAGATCGTCCGCCTGGTCGCCGAGCGCGCCCCCAAGCGCGACGAGTACCTCGCCGTCGTCACCGACGAGGTGCAGACCGACCTGCGCGCGGCCCGCATCAAGGCCACCGTCACCGGCCGGCCCAAGCACTACTACAGCGTCTACCAGAAGATGATCGTGCGGGGCCGCGACTTCGCCGAGATCTACGACCTGGTGGGCATCCGCGTCCTCGTCGACACCGTCCGCGACTGCTACGCGGCGCTGGGCACCGTCCACGCCCGCTGGAACCCGGTTCCGGGGCGGTTCAAGGACTACATCGCGATGCCCAAGTTCAACATGTACCAGTCGCTCCACACGACGGTCATCGGGCCCAACGGCAAGCCGGTCGAGCTGCAGATCCGCACCTTCGACATGCACCGCCGCGCCGAGTACGGCATCGCCGCGCACTGGAAGTACAAGCAGCAGACCGTCGCCGGCGCCTCCAAGGTCCGCACCGACGTCCCGCAGGCCGCCAAGGGCAGCGCCGGCCAGGACACCGTCAACGACATGGCCTGGCTGCGCCAGCTGCTCGACTGGCAGAAGGAGACCGAGGACCCGGGCGAGTTCCTCGACTCGCTGCGCTTCGACCTCTCCCGCAACGAGGTCTTCGTCTTCACGCCCAAGGGCGACGTCATCGCGCTGCCCGCCGGCGCCACCCCCGTCGACTTCGCCTTCGCCGTCCACACCGAGGTCGGCTACCGGACCATAGGGGCGCGGGTCAACGGGCGGCTCGTCCCGCTCGAATCGACCCTCGACAACGGCGACCTCGTCGAGGTCTTCACCTCCAAGGCCGAGGGCGCCGGACCGTCCCGCGACTGGCTGGGCTTCGTCAAGTCGCCGCGCGCCCGCAACAAGATCCGCGCCTGGTTCTCCAAGGAGCGCCGGGACGAGGCGATCGAGCAGGGCAAGGACGCCATCGTGCGGGCCATGCGCAAGCAGAACCTGCCGATCCAGCGGATCCTCACCGGCGACTCCCTGGTCACCCTCGCCCACGAGATGCGCTACCCCGACATCTCCTCGCTGTACGCGGCGATCGGCGAGGGCCACGTGTCGGCGCAGGCCGTCGTGCAGAAGCTGGTCCAGGCGATGGGCGGCGAGGAGGCCGCCAACGACGACATCGAGGAGAGCGTCCCGCCGTCGCGCAGCCGCACCAAGCGGCGCGCGAACGCGGACCCCGGCGTCGTCGTCAAGGGCGTCGAGGACGTGTGGGTCAAGCTGGCCCGCTGCTGCACCCCGGTGCCCGGCGACCCGATCATCGGCTTCGTCACCCGCGGCAGTGGCGTATCGGTTCACCGCGCCGACTGCGTGAACGTGGACTCGCTCTCGCAGCAGCCCGAGCGGATCCTGGAGGTCGAGTGGGCGCCCACCCAGTCCTCGGTCTTCCTCGTCGCCATCCAGGTCGAGGCGCTGGACCGGTCCCGGCTGCTGTCGGACGTCACCCGCGTCCTGTCCGACCAGCACGTCAACATCCTGTCGGCGGCCGTGCAGACCTCCCGTGACCGGGTCGCCACCTCGCGGTTCACCTTCGAGATGGGCGATCCCAAGCACCTGGGACACGTCCTGAAGGCCGTCCGCGGCGTCGAGGGCGTGTACGACGTCTACCGCGTCACCTCGGCGCGGCGGCCGTAGGGGTACGCAGCACACGCGAGAGGGCCCCGGGGACGTGATCACGTCCCCGGGGCCCTCCGTCGTGCCTCGGGCGCCGGCCCGGCGGGATCAGCCGCCGAACTCCTCCAGGCCCTTCAGCGCCTGGTCCAGCAGGGCCTGCCGGCCCTCCAGCTCACGCGCCAGCTTGTCGGCCTTGGCGTCGTTGCCCGCCGCACGCGCCGCGTCGATCTGCTTCTGCAGCTTGTCGACGGCGTCCTGCAGCTGGCCGGTCAGACCCGCGGCGCGGGCCCGCGCCTCCGGGTTGGTCCGCCGCCACTCGGCCTCCTCGGCCTCCTGGATCGCCCGCTCCACGGCATGCATCCGGCCCTCGACCTTCGGCCGGGCGTCGCGCGGCACGTGGCCGATGGCCTCCCAGCGCTCGTTGACGGAACGGAACGCGGCCCGGGCCGCCTTCAGGTCCGTCACCGGGACGAGCTTCTCGGCCTCGTCGGCCAGCTCCTCCTTGAGCTTGAGGTTCTCGGTCTGCTCCGCGTCCCGCTCGGCGAAGACCTCACCGCGCGCCGCGAAGAAGACGTCCTGGGCGCCGCGGAAGCGGTTCCACAGCTCGTCCTCCGACTCGCGCTGGGCGCGGCCCGCGGCCTTCCAGTCCGCCATCAGCTCGCGGTACCGGGCGGCCGTGGCACCCCAGTCCGTCGAACCGGACAGCGCCTCGGCCTCGGCGACCAGCTTCTCCTTCGCCTTGCGGGCGTCCTCCCGCTGCGCGTCCAGCGAGGCGAAGTGCGCCTTGCGGCGCTTGGAGAAGGCCGACCGGGCGTGCGAGAAGCGGTGCCACAGCTCGTCGTCGGACTTGCGGTCCAGCCGCGGCAGGCCCTTCCACGTGTCGACCAGGGCGCGCAGCCGCTCGCCCGCGGACCGCCACTGGTCGCTCTGCGCCAGCTCCTCGGCCTCGGCGACCAGCTTCTCCTTGGCGTGCTTCGCCTCGTCGGTCTGCTTCGCCTTCTGGACCTTGCGCTCCTCGCGGCGCGACTCCACGGTCGCCACCAGCTTGTCGAGCCGCACCCGCAGCGCGTCGAGGTCGCCCACCGCGTGGTGCTCCTCGACCTGCTGCCTCAGGTGCTCGATGGCCGTCGCCGCGTCCTTCGCGGACAGGTCGGTGGTCCGCACCCGTCGCTCGAGGAGGCCGATCTCGACCACCAGGCCCTCGTACTTGCGCTCGAAGTAGGCCAGGGCCTCCTCGGGGGTGCCCGCCTGCCACGAGCCGACGACCTTCTCGCCATCGGCAGTACGCACGTACACGGTGCCCGTCTCGTCGACGCGGCCCCACGGGTCGCTGCTCACAGCGCCTCCTCCACATGATGCCCGCCGGGGGTCGGCCCCCCGGGCATCGTCCACAGTTTCCTGGGGCGGGCAGCGCCCGCCCTGCACAACGCCAACATAGGCGACCGCCGGGCCGGCTGTCCGCATCCAGCACGACGGAAAACGAGATGGGGGCACCGGCCCCCGCTCCCGGTCAGTCCTTGACGACGGTGGCCTTGGCGATCGTGACCGCCTTCTTCGGGGCGCCGTCGCTAGCGCCGCCGTCGACACCCGCCTCGGCCACCTCGTTCACGGCCTTCAGGCCGGCCGCGTCCATGGTGCCGAACGGGGTGTACGTCGGGGGCAGCTTGCTGTCCTTGTAGACGAGGAAGAACTGGCTGCCGCCGGAGCCGGGCTGCCCGGTGTTGGCCATCGCGACCGTGCCCGCCGGGTACGTCACCGTGCCGTCCGCCCCGGCCTTGCCCAGCCCGCCCAGGTTCTCGTCCGGGATGGTGTAGCCGGGGCCGCCCATGCCGGTGCCCTGCGGGTCACCGCACTGGAGCACGAAGATCCCGCCGGTGGTGAGGCGGTGGCACTTCGTCTTGTCGAAGAAGTGGTCGTCGGCGAGCGACTTGAACGAGTTCACCGTGTGCGGGGTCTTGGCCGCGTCCATGGCGATCGCGATCTTGCCCTGGTCGGTGTCCAGCGTGAAGGTGTACTTCGCCGTCTTGTCCACCGCCATCGCCGGCTCCTTCTTCTTCGGCTCCTCCGCCTTGGGGCTGGCGGAGTCCGAAGGGGCCGCGGCCGGGGTGTCCTTCTCGTCCTTGTCGAAGGCGCCGCTCGCGAAGGCACCGATCACGGCGGCGGCCACCACGGCCACCGCGGCACCGATGATCAGCGTCCGCTGCCGCGCCTTGCGCCGGGCCTCTTCCCTGCGCTGCTGCTGACGCTCGAACTTCTCCCTGGCGAGCTGCCGCCGCCGCTGATCGCTCGTGACCACCGGGTCGTCTCCTTGTACGTGTCTTTGTACGTGCCTGATACAGCCGTCCGGGCTGGGCCCAGGCCGTACCGTATATGGGTTCGCTGTGTGATGAGCAGCGCCGGTAGGCTCTGATCTGCCGCAACCTCCATCCGGACGACCGCGGCCCGACCGCCGGACGACATTTAAGGGACGAACGTGCTCATTGCCGGGTTCCCCGCCGGGGCCTGGGGGACCAACTGCTACGTGGTCGCCCCCGCCGCCGGTGAGGAGTGCGTCATCATCGACCCGGGCCACCAGGCCGCCCAGGGAGTCGAGGAGACGCTGAAGAAGCACCGTCTCAAGCCCGTCGCGGTCGTCCTCACCCACGGCCACATCGACCATGTGGCCTCCGTGGTCCCGGTGTGCGGCGCGCACGACGTGCCGGCCTGGATCCACCCCGAGGACCGGTACATGATGAGCGACCCGGAGAAGGCGCTCGGCCGGTCCATCGGGATGCCGCTGATGGGCGAGCTGACCGTGGGCGAGCCGGACGACGTCCGCGAGCTGACCGACGGCAGTGCCCTCAAGCTCGCCGGCCTCGACTTCTCCGTCGCGCACGCGCCCGGCCATACCAAGGGGTCGGTGACCTTCCGGATGCCCGAGGCGGCCGACATCCCCCCGGTCTTCTTCTCGGGCGACCTGCTCTTCGCCGGCTCCATCGGACGCACCGACCTGCCCGGCGGCTCCCACGCCGAGATGCTCGAATCGCTGGCCCGCGTGTGCCTGCCGCTCGACGACTCGACCGTGGTGCTGTCCGGACACGGTCCCCAGACCACCATCGGCCGCGAGCGCGCGACCAACCCGTACCTCCGGGAAGTCGCCGCCGGCCAGGGAGGCGGCTCCGCCGCCCCACGACGAGGAATGTGACGAGAGTTTCGTGAGCACCTTCAAGGCCCCCAAGGGCACCTACGACCTCATCCCGCCGTTCTCGGCCCAGTACCTGGCCGTCCGCGAGGCCATCTCCGCCCCGCTGCGCAAGGCCGGCTACGGGTACGTCGAGACCCCCGGCTTCGAGGACGTCGAACTGTTCGCCCGCGGTGTCGGCGAGTCCACCGACATCGTCACCAAGGAAATGTTCACGCTGACCACCAAGGGCGGCGCCAACCTGGCACTGCGCCCCGAGGGCACGGCGTCGGTGCTGCGCGCGGCACTGGAGGCGAACCTCCACAAGGCGGGCGGCCTGCCCGTCAAGCTCTGGTACTCCGGCTCGTACTACCGCTACGAGCGCCCGCAGAAGGGCCGCTACCGGCACTTCTCGCAGGTCGGCGCCGAGGCCATCGGCGCCGAGGACCCGGCCCTGGACGCCGAGCTGATCATCCTCGCCGACCAGGCGTACCGCTCGCTGGGTCTGCGGAACTTCCGCATCCTGCTCAACTCGCTCGGCGACAAGGAGTGCCGCCCGGTCTACCGCGAGGCGCTCCAGGGCTTCCTGCGCGGGCTCGACCTCGACGAGGAGACCCTGCGCCGCGCCGAGATCAACCCGCTGCGGGTCCTCGACGACAAGCGCCCCGACGTGCAGAAGCAGCTCGTGGACGCGCCGCTGCTGCGCGACCACCTGTGCGAGGCCTGCAAGGCGTACCACGAGGAGGTGCGCTCGCTGATCACCGCCGCGGGCGTCGCCTTCGAGGACGACCTGAAGCTCGTCCGCGGCCTTGACTACTACACCCGCACCACCTTCGAGTTCGTCCACGACGGCCTGGGCTCGCAGTCCGCGGTAGGCGGCGGCGGCCGTTACGACGGCCTGTCCGAGATGATCGGCGGCCCCGCGCTGCCCTCCGTGGGCTGGGCCCTCGGCGTCGACCGCACCGTGCTGGCCCTGGAGGCCGAGGGCGTCGAACTCGACATCCCGCCGGTCACCGAGGTCTACGCGGTCCCGCTGGGCGACGAGGCCAAGCGCGTCCTGTTCGGCATCGTCACCCAGCTCCGCACGGCGGACATCGCCGCGGACTTCTCGTACGGCGGCAAGGGCATGAAGGCCGCGATGAAGGGCGCCAACCGCTCCGGCGCGCGCCTCGCCCTGATCGCCGGCGACCGGGACCTCGCCGACGGCGTGGTCCAGCTCAAGGACATGGAGTCCGGCGAGCAGACCGCGGTGGCCCTGGAGGGTCTGGTCGAGACCGTCCGCGCGAAGCTCGCGTGACCCGGCGCGGCCGGGCGGCAGCCGCCGCCCGGCCGCGCACCGGCCGGCCTCCGGACCGGGGACGCACCGTGCGGACCGCGGTGACGGGTGCGGCAGAATGCACCGCATGACGACTACGGGCGAGAAGACCGGACGGACCGTCGGGGCGAGCCGGGCGCTGGCCTGGCTGCTGGTGATCACGGGAGCGGCGGGGCTGCTCGCCGCGTGGGTGATCACGATCGACAAGTTCAAGCTGCTCGAAGACCCGTCGTTCGTCCCCGGCTGCAGCCTCAACCCCGTCGTGGCCTGCGGCAACATCATGAAGAGCGAGCAGGCCTCCGCGTTCGGCTTCCCGAACCCGATGCTCGGCCTCGTCTCCTACGCCGTCGTGATCTGCGTGGGCATGAGCCTGCTGGCCGGGGCCCGGTTCGGCCGCTGGTACTGGCTCACCTTCAACGCGGGCGCGCTGTTCGGCGTCGGCTTCTGCATGTGGCTGATGTTCCAGTCGCTGTACCGCATCAACTCGCTGTGCCTGTGGTGCTGCCTGGCCTGGGTCGCCACCATCCTGCTGTTCTGGTACCTCACCTCCCACAACGTGCGCGCCGGACTGCTGCCCGCGCCGGGCTGGCTCAAGGGGTTCCTGGAGGAGTTCACCTGGGTGCTCCCGGTGCTGCACATCGGGATCATCGGCATGCTGATCCTCACCCGCTGGTGGGACTTCTGGACCTCCTGAGCCGCACCGGCGGCCGCGGCCGGAGTGTCCGAGCCCTGTCATAGGCTTCAGGGGTGGAACCCGATCTGTTCACCGCCGCCGCCGAGGACCGCCAGGAGAAGGACCCCGCGAGCTCGCCGCTCGCCGTCCGGATGCGGCCGCGCACCCTCGACGAGGTGGTCGGCCAGCAGCACCTGCTGAAGCCCGGCTCGCCGCTGCGGCGGCTGGTCGGCGACGGGAGCGGCGGCCCGGCGGGCGCCTCCTCGGTGATCCTCTGGGGGCCGCCGGGCATCGGCAAGACCACCCTCGCGTACGTGGTCAGCCAGGCGACGCAGAAGCGGTTCGTGGAGCTGTCCGCGATCACGGCCGGGGTCAAGGAGGTGCGCGCCGTCATCGAGGGCGCGCGCCGGGCGGCCGGCGGGTACGGCAAGGAGACCGTGCTCTTCCTCGACGAGATCCACCGCTTCAGCAAGGCGCAGCAGGACTCGCTGCTGCCGGCGGTCGAGAACCGCTGGGTCACACTGATCGCCGCGACGACGGAGAACCCGTACTTCTCGGTGATCTCCCCGCTGCTGTCCCGGTCGCTGCTGCTCACCCTCGAACCGCTCACCGACGAGGACCTCAGCGGGCTGCTGCACCGGGCGCTCACCGAGGAGCGCGGGCTCGGCGGGGCGGTGACGCTGCCGGCCGACGCGGAGGCGCACCTGCTGCGGATCGCCGGCGGCGACGCGCGGCGGGCGCTGACCGCGCTGGAGGCCGGGGCCGGGTCGGCGATCGCCAAGGGCGAGCCGGAGATCACGCTGCAGACGGTCGAGGAGGCGGTGGACCGGGCGGCGGTGAAGTACGACCGCGACGGTGACCAGCACTACGACGTGGCCAGCGCGCTGATCAAGTCGATCCGCGGGTCGGACGTCGACGCGGCGCTGCACTACCTGGCTCGGATGATCGAGGCGGGGGAGGACCCGCGGTTCATCGCACGGCGGCTGATGATCTCGGCGAGCGAGGACATCGGGCTGGCCGATCCCACCGCCCTGCCGACCGCGGTGGCGGCGGCGCAGGCCGTGGCGATGATCGGGTTCCCCGAGGCGGCGCTGACCCTCTCGCACGCGACGATCGCGCTGGCCCTGGCGCCGAAGTCCAACACCGCGACCACCGCGATCGGGGCGGCCCTGGCGGACGTACGGGCGGGGCTGGCGGGGCCGGTGCCGGCGCATCTGCGGGACGGGCACTACAAGGGGGCGGCGAAGCTGGGGCATGCGCAGGGGTACGTGTACCCGCACGACGTGCCGGGCGGGATCGCCGCGCAGCAGTACGCGCCGGACAAGATCCATGGGCGTCGCTACTACGAGCCGACGCGGTACGGGGCCGAGGCGCGCTATGCCGACGTGGTCGAACGGGTCCGCGCCCGCCTCCGCGGCGACCAGCCCTGACCCTGCGCCTGCCGGCGCTCCGGGGCTCCGCCCCGCACCCCGCGCCTCAAACGCCGGCGAGGCTGGTTTTTGCCCCGCGGCATCCGGCCGACGGGCGGACCTCAGCCTGCGGACAACGTTCGGCCCGCAGGCGAAGTACGAGCGGGGCATCATCGAGCCCGTCCGGCGTTTGAGGACCGGGGTCCGGGGCGGAGCCCCGGTTTCGGGGAGGGGCGGGGAGGGGAACAGCTCAGCGCATGCGCAGCGCCCGGAACTCCTTCGTCGCCGCGGCCACGGCCGCCCTGGCCGCACTGGGCTCCGGCTGCGCCCCCGGCCCGGAAGCCGCCGGCCCCCCGATCGCGGCCCGGCTCACAAGCCCCGGTTTCCCCCCGACCGCCGCCGAGGCAACGGCCCGCCTCGCGCAGCTCACGACCGCCCGCGGCAGGAACTGGGAGAGCTACCGCCGCGAGGAGTTCGGCCGGACCTGGTCCGACGAGACGGACGCCCCCGGCGGGCGCAACGGGTGCGACACCCGGGACGACGTCCTCCGCAGGGACCTGACGGCGGCCCGGACCGGCGACCGCAACCCGTGCGTCGTGCTCGCCGGAACCCTGCACGACCCGTACACCGGAGCCACGCACCCCTACTCGTACCGCCGCGCCTCGCAGATCGAGACCGACCACGTCGTGGCGCTGGCGGCGGCCTGGCGGGCGGGCGCGTACGCGTGGACCCCGCAGCGCCGCCTCACGTACGCGAACGACCTCGACGTGCTGCTCGCCGTGGACAAGCAGGCCAACCAGGACAAGGGCAGCCGGACCCCGGACAAGTGGCGGCCGCCGCGCCGGGCCTTCTGGTGCGAGTACGCCCGCCGCTGGACCGGCATCAAGGCCAAGTACGGGCTGACCGTCACCCCGGAGGAGCGGCAGGCCCTCTCCGGGATGCTGGCCGGCTGCCCTCAGTGACCGGCCGCCTCGAACAGGTGGTGCATCGCCCGCCGGAGCCCGCACACGTCCCGCACCGGCTCCACGAAGTCGAACCGCGCGTCGAACGGCCGCTCGCCCGTGAACCGGATCCGCAGCCCGAACCGGTCCAGCGCCACCGGTACCGCCCGTCCGGCCGCCGCGTCCGCCGCCCGGACCCCCGCCAGCGCAGCCAGCTGCTGCACCTGGTCGCCGTGCGCCGCGTGCAGGTGCTGGAGCAGCTCGCTCTCGTGGTCCACCAGCGGGTCCGGCCGGGCCTCGCCCAGCTCCGCGGGATCCACCGGCTCGGCGCCCCACAGGTCGTCGAGGGCGATCTCGCCGACCTCCAGCCGGAGCAGCATCCAGGCGGGCCGCCCGAACCGGCCGGACTCCGGGTCCTCGGACAGCGCCTCGGCCATGCCGAGGATCTCGCCCACCGGATGGCGTTCGGCCAGCAGCATCGCGCAGGCCGCCCGCTCGTCGTTGCGGACCGGCGTCAGCCACCCGGCCAGCTGCACGCGGGCCCGGATACGATGGGGCACGGACACCGGCGCCACGTCCGTGATCTCGATCACGGCCGGGAGGTCGTCGTCCTGGGCGTGAGCGGCCGCCCTGGCAGCCGCGGATTCCCCGGAAACAAGGAGAATCACGTCCCCGTCCGGGGTGACGGTCCGTGCGACCGGCACCCCTGTCCCGAACTCCTCGGACTCACGCGTGTCGTGAGCACCCTGAAGCGTGAGGGATACTGAGGCGTTGGACTCTACGAGGGTTCGTACGCGTTCGGCTCCGGTGAGCTGCCGAACGCCTTCCCTGGGACGCGGCTGACCTTGCTTAACGTCGTCGAAAGCGGATTCCGTTGCACTGGAATCCGAACTGCGATGCGCACTGGGCAGGGGGATCCCATGTGGTCGAGACATTACGTCCTCCTCGCTAAGGTAAGCCTCACCTAACTTACATGGAGGTAGGTTCCCCGTGAACCAGAAGCGACCCAAGGTCAAGAAGTCGCGTGCCCTCGGCATTGCGCTGACCCCGAAGGCCGTCAAGTACTTTGAGGCCCGCCCCTACCCGCCGGGCGAGCACGGCCGTGGCCGCAAGCAGAACTCGGACTACAAGGTCCGTCTGCTGGAGAAGCAGCGTCTGCGCGCGCAGTACGACATCTCCGAGAAGCAGATGGCCCGCGCCTACGACCGCGCCAAGAAGGTCTCCGGCAAGACCGGCGAGGCCCTGGTGGTCGAGCTCGAGCGTCGTCTGGACGCCCTGGTCCTGCGTGCCGGCATCGCCCGCACCATCTACCAGGCCCGCCAGATGGTCGTCCACGGTCACATCGAGGTCAACGGCGGCAAGGTCGACAAGCCGTCGTTCCGCGTGCGTCCCGACGACGTCATCACGGTCCGCGAGCGCAGCCGCGAGAAGCACCCCTTCCAGGTTGCCCGCGAGGGTGGCTACGCCGGTGAGGGCGAGACCCCGCGCTACCTGCAGGTCAACCTGAAGGCCCTGGCCTTCCGCCTGGACCGCGAGCCGAACCGCAAGGAAATCCCGGTCATCTGCGACGAGCAGCTGGTCGTCGAGTACTACGCCCGCTGATGCGGGAGTAGCCACTCACAGGCTGGTCAGCCCGTCGGTTCCCCGGAAGGGGAGCCGGCGGGCTTCCTGCTGTCCGGGACCTGCCCGCGCCGGGCCGCCGCCCGCCCGCCGCCGGTGCCGCCGGCCTGCGGCAGCCGCCGGACCCGGAACCGCACCGCCCGCTCCACCAGCGGATCCAGCGGCAGCAGCCGCCCCTCCGCCACCCGCTCGGCGTAACCGGCCGCCCCCAGCAGCTCGGACGCCTGCTGCCGGCAGGCCAGCCGCGGGCCGTTGAAGTACCCCGAGCCGAACAGCTGCAACCCCACCGACCGCCACATCTCCTCGGCCGCCCCCTGGAGCACCGCCGCCTCCCCGGCGTCCCCCTCGCTCACCGTCACCAGCGCCAGCAGCTCCAGCGCCAGCACCAGCCCCAGCAGGTCGTGGAACGTGTGGTTGATCGTCACGCACTCCACCAGCAGCCGCCGGGCCTGCCCGCAGTCCCCGGCCCCCAGCGCCGCGTACGCCAGGACGTACAGCGCGTACGCCCGGCTCCACTGCTCCCCGCGGTCCTCGCAGATCTCCCGCACCTCGTGGCACAGCTCCAGCGCCCCCGGCAGGTCCCCCTGGAACGCCAGCGCCATCGCCAGCTCCACCTGGCACATCAGCACGTTGCTGTTGAGCTCCCCGGCCTGCCGGTACCGCTCCAGCGCATCGCCCAGCAGCTCGCCGGCCCGCTCCATGTCGTCCGACACCAGGGCCAGGCAGCCCAGCCGGTGCACCGCGTACGCCGCCGCCAGCGGACTGTCCGCCTGCTCCGCGCCCTCCCGGCACTCGTGCAGCGCACCCAGCGCCGCCACCGCATCGCCCTGCAGGCAGGCCACGTACCCCAGCACCCACAGTGCCTTCAGGCGCGAGCCGTCGTGCGCGGTCTCCCGGGCGGCCGCCTCCAGCGCCCGGTCCAGCCAGTGCCGGCCCTCCGCCAGCCGGCCGCAGCCCGCCCAGCAGAACCACAGCGTGCCCGCCAGGTACTGGCCCAGGTGCGCCTCCGCCGGATCGTCCAGGCAGGTCTCCAGCGCCAGCCGCAGGTTCGGCAGCTCCGCATCCACCAGCGCCGCCACCTCCTGCTGCCGCGGACTGAACCAGTCCAGCTCGCACCAGGTCGCCAGCCCCATGTACCAGTCCCGGTGCCGCCGCCGCACCCGGCCCGCCTCGCCCTGCGCCGCCAGCCACTGCGCGCCGTACTCCCGTACGGTGTCCAGCATCCGGTAGCGCGCCCCGGCCGGGCCGTCCTCGCGGACCAGCAGCGACTGCGCCAGCAGCTCGCCCAGCACGTCGAGGACCTCCTCCGCCGGCAGGTCCGGGCCGCTGCACACGTACTCCGCCGCCTCCAGGTCGAACCGGCCCGCGAACACCGACAGCCGCGCCCACAGCAGCCGCTCCGCCGCCGTGCACAGCTCGTGGCTCCAGCCGATCGCCGTCCGCAGCGCCCGATGGCGGGGGAGCGCACCCCGGGCCCCGCCCGTCAGCAGCCGGAACCGGTCCTCCAGCCGGGCCAGCACCTGCGTTGCGGACAGCGAGCGCAGCCGGCCCGCCGCCAGCTCCAGCGCCAGCGGCAGCCCCTCCAGCCGTACGCACAGCTCGGCCACCGCCGCCCGGTCGGCATCGGCCACCCGGAAACCGGGTGCGGCCGCCGCCGCCCGCACCTCCAGCAGCTCCGCCGCCGCGGCCGGCTCCAGCGGGGCCAGCGGGAACACCTGCTCGCCGTCCACCGACAGCGGCCGCCGGGCCGCGGCCAGCACCCGCAGCCCCGGCGCCCGCCGCAGCAGCTCGCGCACCAGCTCCGCACACGGCTCCACCAGCTGCTCGCAGCCGTCCAGGACCAGCAGCAGCTCGCGGCCGGCCACGTACTCGGCCAGCACCGCGCGCGGCGGCCGGGTGGTGTGGTCCGTCAGCCCGAGGGCCTCGCTCAGGGCGTGTGCCAGCAGGTCCGGGTCACGCACCGCCGACAGCTCGGCCAGCCAGGCGCCGTCGCAGTAGCGTTCCTGCACCTCGGCCGCGGCCCGCAGGGCCAGCCGGGACTTCCCGACCCCGCCCACCCCGGTGACCGTCACCAGCCGGGACCGCTCCAGCAGCCGCTCCAGCGCGGCGAGTTCGCGACCCCGCCCGACCAGCCCGCTGAGCTCCGAGGGAAGATTGCCGTACGTCCTTGGTCGCATGGGACACGGAGGGTACTGCTCCGGATGCACTGCGTACAAGGCGGGCCGTACCGGCCCGGGAATCCGGTACGGCCGGGCACCCCCGGCGCGATAGGGTCGGGGGACGACTTTTCGATGTTCAGGGAGCGGTGCAACGTGTCCGGTGGAGAGGTGGCCGGGATCCTCGTGGCCGTCTTCTGGGCGATCCTGGTCTCGTTCCTCGCAGTGGCGCTGGCGAGGCTCGCCCAGACGCTCAAGGCGACCACGCGACTGGTGGCGGAAGTGACCGAGCAGGCCGTGCCGCTCCTGGCCGACGCCTCCACCACGGTCCGCTCCGCACGCACCCAGCTGGACCGCGTCGACGCCATCGCGAGCGACGTCCAGGAGGTCACCTCCAACGCATCGGCGCTCTCCTCCACCGTGGCCACCGCCTTCGGCGGGCCGCTGGTGAAGGTCGCCGCCTTCGGGTACGGCGTCCGGCGGGCGCTCGGCCGCACCGAGGGCGGGGCCCCCGCCGGCGGTGTGCCGCCCCGGGCATCCCGTCGTACCGTGATCATCGGTCGCACCGTGCCCCCCGCGCGGCGCCGCAAGCAGAAGGACTGAGACCCGGATGTTCCGCCGTACCTTCTGGTTCACCGCGGGCGCCGCCGCCGGTGTGTGGGCCACCACCAAGGTCAACCGCAAGCTCAAGCAGCTGACCCCGGAGAGCCTCGCGGCGCAGGCGGCCGGGAAGGCCGTCGAGGCCGGGCACCGGCTCAAGGACTTCGCTCTCGACGTCAAGGCCGGCATGGTCCAGCGCGAGGACGAGCTGAACGACGCACTGGGCCTGCACCAGGACCCGGACGCCCTCGACCCCGCCGGCAACGTGCGCGCCCTGCCCGGGCCGCGCCGGCTGCGGGCCATCGAGAACCAGAACCACCACCGACCGAAGCACTCGTACAACCGGAATGAGGACCACTGATGGAGTCGGCCGAAATTCGCCGCCGCTGGCTGAGCTTCTTCGAGGAGCGCGGTCACGCCGTTGTCCCTTCGGCGTCGCTCATCGCGGACGACCCGACTCTGCTGCTGGTGCCCGCGGGCATGGTCCCGTTCAAGCCCTACTTCCTGGGTGAGACCAAGCCGCCGGCGCCGCGCCTGACCAGCGTGCAGAAGTGCGTCCGCACCCCGGACATCGAAGAGGTCGGCAAGACCACGCGCCACGGCACCTTCTTCCAGATGTGCGGCAACTTCTCCTTCGGCGACTACTTCAAGGAAGGCGCCATCAAGCTCGCCTGGGAGCTGCTCACCAGCTCCGTGGCGGACGGCGGCTACGGCCTGGAGCCGGAGAAGCTCTGGATCACCGTCTACCTCGACGACGACGAGGCCGAGACGATCTGGCGCGACGTCATCGGCGTCCCCGCCGAGCGCATCCAGCGACTGGGCAAGAAGGACAACTTCTGGTCCATGGGCGTCCCCGGCCCCTGCGGCCCCTGCTCCGAGATCAACTACGACCGCGGCCCCGAGTTCGGCGTCGAGGGCGGCCCGGCCGTCAACGACGAGCGGTACGTCGAGATCTGGAACCTCGTCTTCATGCAGTACGAGCGGGGCGCCGGCGACGGCAAGGAGGACTTCCCGATCCTCGGCGACCTGCCGTCCAAGAACATCGACACCGGTCTCGGCCTCGAGCGCCTCGCGATGATCCTGCAGGGCGTGCAGAACATGTACGAGACCGACACCCTGCGCGTCGTCATGGACAAGGCCACCGAGCTGACCGGCGTCCGCTACGGCGCCGCCCCGGGCACGGACGTCTCCCTGCGCGTGGTCGCCGACCACATCCGCACCTCCACGATGCTCATCGGTGACGGCGTCACGCCCGGCAACGAGGGCCGCGGCTACGTGCTGCGCCGCATCATGCGCCGCGCCATCCGCAACATGCGCCTCATGGGTGCCACCGGGTCGGTCGTCCAGGACCTCATCGGCGTCGTCATCGACACCATGGGCCTCCAGTACCCGGAGCTCGTCACCGACCGCAAGCGCATCGAGACCGTCGCCCTCGCCGAGGAGGCCGCGTTCCTCAAGGCCATCAAGGGCGGCACCAACATCCTCGACACCGCCGTCACCGAGACCAAGGCCGCCGGCGGCACGGTCCTCGCCGGCGACAAGGCGTTCCTGCTCCACGACACCTGGGGCTTCCCGATCGACCTCACCCTCGAGATGGCCGCCGAGCAGGGCCTGACCGTGGACGAGACCGGCTTCCGCCGCCTGATGCAGGAGCAGCGCGACCGCGCCAAGGCCGACGCCAAGGCCAAGAAGACCGGGCACGCCGACATGTCCGCCTACCGCGAGATCGCGGACGGCGCCGGCGCCACCGAGTTCACCGGCTACGCCACCACCCAGGGCGAGTCCACCGTCGTCGGCCTGCTGGTCAACGGCGTCTCCTCGCCCGCCGCCTCCGAGGGCGACGAGGTCGAGGTCGTCCTCGACCGCACCCCGTTCTACGCCGAAGGCGGCGGCCAGCTCGCCGACCAGGGCCGCATCAAGCTCGACTCCGGCGCCGTCATCGAGGTCCGCGACGTCCAGCAGCCGGTCCCGGGCGTCTCCGTGCACAAGGGCTCCGTCCAGGTCGGCGAGGTGACCGTCGGCGCCTCCGCGTACGCCGCCATCGACGTCACGCGCCGCCGGGCCATCGCCCGCGCCCACTCGGCCACCCACCTCACCCACCAGGCGCTGCGCGACGCCCTCGGCCCGACGGCCGCCCAGGCCGGCTCCGAGAACTCGCCGGGCCGCTTCCGCTTCGACTTCGGCTCCCCGAACGCCGTCCCCGGTTCGGTGCTCACCGACGTCGAGCAGAAGATCAACGACGTGCTCTCCCGCGAGCTGGACGTCACCGCCGAGATCATGAGCATCGACGAGGCGAAGAAGCAGGGCGCCATCGCCGAGTTCGGCGAGAAGTACGGCGAGCAGGTCCGCGTCGTCACCATCGGCGACTTCTCCAAGGAGCTGTGCGGCGGCACGCACGTCGGCAACACCAGCCAGCTCGGCCTGGTGAAGCTGCTCGGCGAGTCCTCCATCGGCTCCGGCGTGCGCCGTGTCGAGGCCCTCGTCGGCGTGGACGCGTACAACTTCCTCGCCAAGGAGCACACGGTCGTCGCCCAGCTCCAGGAGCTGGTCAAGGGCCGCCCGGAGGAGCTGCCGGAGAAGATCGCCTCGATGCTCGGCAAGCTGAAGGACGCCGAGAAGGAGATCGAGAAGTTCCGTGCGGAGAAGGTCCTCCAGGCCGCCGCCGGACTCGCCGACAACGCCCAGGACATCCGCGGCACCGCCCTCGTGGTGGGCCGGGTGGCCGACGGCGTCGGCGCCGACGACCTGCGCAAGCTGGTCCTCGACGTCCGAGGCCGGATCCAGAGCGGCCGGCCGGCCGTCGTCGCCCTCTTCACCGTGGCGAACGACCGTCCGCTGACCGTCATCGCCACCAACGAGGCGGCCCGCGAGCTCGGCCTCAAGGCCGGCGACCTGGTCCGCACCGCCGCCAAGACCCTCGGCGGCGGCGGTGGCGGCAAGCCCGACGTCGCCCAGGGCGGCGGCCAGAACGCGGCCGCCGTCCCCGAGGCCATCGCCGCCGTCGAGCGCCTCGTCGTCGAGACGGTCTGATGAGCCTGCGCCGCGGCCGCCGGCTCGCGATCGACGTCGGAGACGCCCGGATCGGGGTCGCCTCGTGCGACCCCGACGGGGTGCTCGCCACACCGGTGGAGACCGTGCCGGGACGTGACGTCCCGGCCGCCCACCGGCGGCTGCGGCAGCTCGTCGAGGAATACGAGCCCCTGGAGGTCGTGGTCGGACTGCCCCGCTCGCTCAGCGGGCGGGAGGGTCCGGCCGCGGCCAAGGTGCGTGCCTTCGCCGGTGAACTCGCCAAGGGCGTCAAGCCGGTTCCGGTCCGCCTGGTGGACGAGCGGATGACCACGGTGACCGCGGCCCAGGGGCTGCGGGCCTCCGGCAAGAACGCCAAGAAGGGGCGCTCGGTGATCGACCAGGCCGCCGCTGTGATCATCCTTCAGAACGCTCTTGAGACCGAACGGGTATCGGGTAATCCGCCTGGCGAGTGCGTCGAAGTGGTCATCTGATCGCGATACGGTAACGTTCCGCGCAATGTGGCGGCATTTCGAACAGCCGTCGCCCACGAAAGAGGCGGACCGAGTAGCCGCGGCGTTCGGAGCCGCGGCCGTCGTCTCGCAGCTCTAGGGGACCGATGACTGAGTATGGCCGGGGTTCAGGCCCCGAACCGTGGCACCCGGACGACCCGCTCTACGGGGACCAGGCGTGGCACGGCCATCAGGAGCGTCCCGGCCAGCAGCCTTACGGCATGCAGCAGCATGGGTACCCGCAGGAGCAGTTCCACCACGACCCGCTGACCGCCCCCTACGCGCAGGCGGACGGGACGTACGGCGGGCAGCAGCAGTACGCCGGCCAGCAGTTCGACACCGGGCAGTACCCGGCGCAGTACCCAGGTCACCACCCGCAGCAGCCCGGCGGCTACCCGGACCAGCAGTACCCCGGGCAGTACGCCGACCAGTATCCCGACCAGTACCCCGACCAGTACGGGCAGCAGCACCAGCAACTGCCCCCGCAGCAGTACGCCGACCCGCACGGCTACGGGAACCGGCCCCGGGAAGCCGCCGTGCCCGCCGCCCCCCACTACGGGGGCGGCACCGGCGGCTGGGACGGCGGGGTGCCCGACGCCTACGGGCAGCAGCCCGCGTCCGGCTACCCCGGCGAGGCACCCGACCTGTACGGGACCTCCGAGGCCTACCCGCCGCCGCAGCCGCCGAACCGGCGCGTCCCGGCGCCCGAGCCGGCCCCCGAGTGGCAGGACGACGACCCCGCGGCCGACGAGCCCGAGCACGCCTTCTTCGCGGGCGGCGGCGACGGCTCCGACGGCGGTGACGACGACGGCGACGCGCCGGACGACCGCGGACGCGGCGACTCCGGCCGCCGCGGCGGCAGCGGCCGCACGAAAGGAAAACCGAAGAAGAAGGGCCGCAACGGTGTGGCCTGCCTCTTCGTCTCCCTGGTCCTCGTGGGCGGCATCGGCGGCATCGGCTACTACGGCTACAGCTTCGTGCAGGAGCGGTTCGGCGCCCCCGAGGACTACACCGGCGCCGGCACCGGCACGGTCGAGGTCGAGATCCCCAAGGGCGCGAGCCTGGCCCAGATGGGCGGCATCCTCAAGGAAGCCGGCGTGGTCAAGAGCACCGATGCCTTCACCGCCGCCGCCCAGCAGCACTCCACGAAGGGCCTCGGCATCCAGCCCGGCCTGTACGTCCTGAAGAAGGAGATGTCGGCGGCCGCAGCGGTGGAGCTGATGGTCAACCCGTCGAACATCAATGCGCTGGACGTCAATCCGGCGCAACGCAATGTCCGCGTCTACGAGAACATCGACAAGAAGCTCAAGAAGCCCGAAGGCACCACCCGCGAGATCGCGAAGAAGCAGTGGAAGACCCTCGGGCTGCCGGCCTGGGCGACCCCCGCCGCCGACGCGAAGGACCCGCTGGAAGGCTTCCTCTACCCGGGACGCTACGACCTGGGCAAGGACGTCACGCCCGAGAAGCTGCTCAAGCAGATGGTCTCCCGCGCCTCCTCGCACTACAACAGCCTCGACCTGGAGCCGAAGGCCCGCGCGATGGGTCTGAAGTCGCCGCTGGAACTGCTCACCGTCGCGAGCCTGGTGGCCGCCGAGGGCAAGACCGCCGAGGACTACAAGAAGATGTCCGAGGTCGTCTACAACCGCCTCAAGCGCACCAACGACCAGACGAACCGCAAGCTCCAGTTCGACTCCACGATCAACTACATCAAGGACGAGAGCACGGTCGACATCACCAGCGCAGAGGCCCAGGCCCTCAAGGACCCGTACAACACGTACGTGGTCGAGGGCCTGCCGCCCGGCCCGATCGGCAACCCCGGCGACGACGCCGTCCGGGCTGCCTTCTCGCCGGACAAGGGTGGTTGGATGTTCTTCATCACCCTCGACAACGAGACCACCAAGTTCACGAAGACGTTCGCCGAGCACAACAAGCTCGTGGCGGAGTTCAACAAGAAGCGACAGAGCGGCGGGTAGCAACACCATGTCGGTACGACGGGCCGCAGTGCTCGGATCACCCATCGAGCACTCCCTCTCGCCGGTGCTGCACCGGGCGGCCTACCGGGAGCTGGGCCTCGACGACTGGTCGTACGACCGGTTCGAGATCGACGAGGCCGCGCTGCCGGAGTTCGTGGCGGGACTCGGCCCCGAGTGGGCCGGGCTCTCGCTGACCATGCCGCTCAAGCGGGTGGTCATGCCGCTGCTGGACGGCGTCACCGACACCGCGGCCTCCGTCGAAGCCGTGAACACCGTCGTGCTCACGGCCGACGGCCGCCGCCTCGGCGACAACACCGACATCCCCGGCATCGTCGCCGCCCTCGCCGAGCGGGGCGTGACCGAGGTGGACTCCGCCGCCGTCCTCGGCGCCGGGGCCACCGCCTCCTCCGCGCTGGCCGCCCTCGCCCGGATATGCACCGGCGAGATCACCACGTACGTCCGCAGTGCCGCGCGCGCCGCCGAGATGAAGCAGTGGGGCGAGCGGCTCGGCATATCCGTCCGCACCGCCGGCTGGGCCGACGCCGCCGAGGCCCTGAACGCCCCCCTGGTGATCGCCACCACCCCCGCCGGCGCCACCGACGCGCTGGCCGCCGCCGTGCCCGAGCGCCCCGGCACCCTGTTCGACGTGCTCTACGAGCCCTGGCCGACCGCCCTCGCCGCGGCCTGGTCCGCCCGCGGCGGAGCCCTCGTCGGCGGCCTCGACCTCCTGGTCCACCAGGCCGTGCTCCAGGTCGAGCAGATGACCGGCCGGACCCCCGCCCCGCTGGCCGCGATGCGCGCCGCGGGCGAGGCCGCCCTCGCCTCCCGCTAGCCCGTACGACCGGCCCGCAGGACGGCGGCGTCCGATAGCTGGACCGGAGATCGGTTCACCCGCCCGGACGTGGGAGGATCGGACCAGGCGGGCCAGGCCGCGCACCCGGTCGCGCCACAGTAGTTCCGGCGCGAGCATGAGGAGCATCGTTGAGCAGGTTGCGTTGGCTGACCGCAGGGGAGTCCCACGGGCCCGCACTGGTCGCGACGCTGGAGGGTCTTCCCGCCGGCGTCCCGGTCACCACTGAGCTGGTGGCCGACCACCTGGCCCGGCGGCGGCTGGGCTATGGCCGCGGTGCCCGCATGAAGTTCGAGCAGGACGAGGTGACCTTCCTCGGCGGCGTCCGCCACGGGCTCTCCCTCGGCTCCCCGGTGGCCGTCATGGTCGGCAACACCGAGTGGCCCAAGTGGGAGAAGGTCATGTCGGCCGACCCGGTCGACCCGGCCGAACTCAAGGAGACGGGCCGCAACGCCCCCCTGACCCGCCCCCGCCCCGGCCACGCCGACCTCGCGGGCATGCAGAAGTACGGCTTCGACGAGGCCCGGCCGATCCTGGAGCGCGCCAGCGCCCGCGAGACCGCCGCCCGGGTCGCCCTCGGCGCCGTCGCCCGGTCCTTCCTCAAGGAGGCCGCGGGCATCGAGATCGTCTCGCACGTCGTCGAACTGGCCGCGGCCAAGGCCCCGTACGGCGTCTACCCGACCCCCGCCGACGTCGAGAAGCTCGACGCCGACCCGGTGCGCTGCCTCGACGCCGACGCGTCGAAGGCGATGGTCGCGGAGATCGACCAGGCCCACAAGGACGGCGACACCCTCGGCGGCGTCGTCGAGGTCCTCGCCTACGGCGTGCCCGTCGGCCTCGGCTCGCACGTGCACTGGGACCGCCGGCTGGACGCCCGCCTCGCCGCCGCCCTCATGGGCATCCAGGCGATCAAGGGCGTCGAGGTCGGCGACGGCTTCGAACTGGCCCGCGTGCCCGGCTCGAAGGCGCACGACGAGATCGTGTCCACCCCCGAGGGCATCAAGCGCACCACCGGCCGCTCCGGCGGCACCGAGGGCGGCCTGACCACCGGCGAGCTGCTGCGCGTCCGCGCCGCCATGAAGCCGATCGCGACCGTCCCGCGCGCCCTGGCCACCGTCGACGTCGCCACCGGCGAGGCGGCCGCCGCCCACCACCAGCGCTCCGACGTGTGCGCCGTGCCCGCGGCCGGCATCGTCGCCGAGGCGATGGTGGCGCTGGTCCTCGCCGACGCCGTCGTCGAGAAGTTCGGCGGCGACTCGGTCGCCGAGACCCGCCGCAACGTCCGGTCCTACCTCGACAACCTGCAGATCCGGTGACCGGCGGGCCACGTGTGGTGCTCGTCGGACCCATGGGGTCCGGCAAGTCCACGGTGGGCGCCCTGCTCGCGCAGCGGCTGGGCGCCCCCTACCGTGACACCGACGCGGACATCGTCGCGGCCACGGGCCGCGAGATCTCCGACATCTTCGTCGACGACGGCGAACCGCACTTCCGCGAGCTGGAGCGGGAGGCGGTCCGCCGGGCCGTCGCCGAACACACCGGCGTGCTGGCCCTCGGCGGCGGCGCGATCCTCGACGAGGGCACCCGGACCCTGCTGTCCGGCCTGCCCGTCGCCTACCTGTCGATGGACGTCGAAGAGGCCGTACGGCGGGTCGGCCTGGGCGCCGCCCGGCCGCTGCTCGCCGTCAACCCGCGCCGGCAGTGGCGCGAGCTGATGGAGGCCCGCCGCCACCTGTACACCGAAGTCGCGCGGGTCGTCGTGGCCACCGACGACCGCACCCCCGAAGAGGTCGCCCAGGCGGTCCTCGACGCACTGGAGTTGAAGGACGTATGACGGACCAGGTGACCCGGATCCACATCGGCGGCAGCGCCGGCCACGATCCGTACGAGGTGCTGGTCGGCCGGCAGCTGCTCGGCGAACTCGGTGGCCTCATCGGCACCCGGCCCCAGCGGGTGGCCGTGATCCACCCCGAGGCGCTGGCCGAGACCGGCGAGGCGCTCCGCGCCGACCTGGCCGACCAGGGCTACGAGGCGGTCGCCATCCAGGTGCCCAACGCCGAAGAAGCCAAGACCGCCGAGGTCGCCGCCTACTGCTGGAAGGCCCTCGGCCAGTCCGGCTTCACCCGCACCGACGTCATCGTCGGCGTGGGCGGCGGCGCCACCACGGACCTCGCGGGTTTCGTCGCAGCCACCTGGCTGCGCGGCGTGCGCTGGATCGCCGTGCCGACCACCGTGCTCGCCATGGTGGACGCGGCCGTGGGCGGCAAGACCGGCATCAACACCGCCGAGGGCAAGAACCTCGTCGGCGCCTTCCACCCGCCGGCCGGTGTGCTCTGCGACCTCGCCGCGCTGGAGTCGCTGCCGGTCCACGACTACGTCAGCGGCCTCGCGGAGATCATCAAGGCCGGCTTCATCGCCGACCCGGTGATCCTCGACCTGATCGAGGAGGACCCGGAGGCGGCCCGCACCCCGGCCGGCCCGCACACCGCCGAGCTGATCGTGCGCTCCATCCGGGTGAAGGCCGACGTGGTCTCCAGCGACCTCAAGGAGTCCGGCCTCCGCGAGATCCTCAACTACGGCCACACCCTCGCGCACGCCATCGAGAAGAACGAGCGCTACAAGTGGCGGCACGGCGCGGCCGTGTCCGTCGGCATGGTCTTCGCCGCCGAGCTGGGCCGGCTGGCCGGCCGGCTCGACGACGCGACCGCCGACCGGCACAAGGCGGTCCTGGCCTCCGTGGGCCTGCCGCTGACCTACCGCGGCGACCAGTGGCCCAAGCTGCTGGAGACCATGAAGGTCGACAAGAAGTCCCGCGGCGACCTGCTGCGCTTCATCGTGCTGGACGGGCTCGGCAAGCCGACCGTGCTGGAGGGCCCGGACCCGGCGGTGCTGTTCGCCGCCTACGGCGAGGTGTCCGCGTGACCCGCCGGGTGCTCGTGCTGAACGGCCCCAACCTGGGCCGGCTCGGCTCCCGCGAGCCCGACGTGTACGGGGCCACCTCGTACGCCGGTCTCGTCGAGGCCTGCACCGCCCTCGGCAAGGACCTCGGCTTCGAGGTCGAGGTCCGCGAGACCAACGACGAGGGCGAACTGGTCCGCTGGCTCCACGAGGCGGCCGACGGGCGGACCCCCGTGGTCATCAACCCCGGGGCGTTCACGCACTACTCGTACGCCGTGCGGGACGCGGCCGCCCAGCGCACCGCCCCGCTCATCGAGGTGCACATCTCCAACCCGTACGCGCGGGAGGAATTCCGCCACAACTCGGTGATCGCGGCCGTGGCCAGCGGCACCGTGGCGGGCTTCGGCATCGGCTCCTACCGGCTCGCCCTGCGGGCGCTCGCCGAGGAACTCGACGCCTGACGGACCGGCCCGGGCACCCGCCCGGGCCGGGTCCTTCCGGCCATCGCCGGACCCCGGGCACTTCGGACCGCCCCCGCCCGTTCACTGCGAGACGGCCGGGGGCGATAACGTTCCTGCATCGGTTGTGAAGAACCAGCGGGCGCGCGAGACGGAGTGGCACCGAATGCAGCATGCAGTGGGCGGGTGGGGTCAGCCGGGACATCATCCTGGACCGCACCCCGGCGTTCCGGTACCGCCGGCCGGTCCGTCCGCGGGCGGCTGGACGGCCCCGCCGGTGCCGCCGCCGGCCATGCTGCCGCCGATGCCGCAGCCGGTGCCGGACCCGACCGGCCACGTGACGCTCCCCCCGGCCGTGCCCGGCACCCGCGGCGCCACCCTCGCGGTCCTGCTGATCGGCCCGGCGGGCGCGGGGAAGACCACCGTCGCCCGGCACTGGGCGAGCACCCGCCCGGTGCCCACCGCCCACATCAGCCTCGACGACGTCCGCGAATGGGTCGTCTCCGGCTTCGCCGACCCGCAGTCCGGCTGGAACGACCACTCCGAGGCCCAGTACCGGCTGGCCCGCCGGACCTGCGGCTTCGCCGCCCGCAACTTCCTCGCCAACGGGATCTCCTGCATCCTCGACGACGCGGTCTTCCCCGACCGGCCGGTGGTCGGCCTCGGCGGCTGGAAGCGGCACGTGGGCCCCGGGCTGCTCCCGGTGGTCCTGCTGCCCGGCCTGGAGATCGTCCTGGAGCGCAACGCCGAGCGCAGCGGCAACCGCCGCCTGTCCGACGAGGAGGTCGCCCGCATCCACGGCCGCATGGCCGGCTGGTACGGCTCGGGCCTCCCGATCATCGACAACTCCCACCACGACGTGGAAGCCACCGCCCGAGCCCTCGACGAAACCCTGGCCCGAGCGATATCGACCCCACCCCGCTGGTGACCCCCCGAGGGCCCGAAATCCAGCCCGTCCGGCGTTTGAGGACCGGGGTACCGGGCGCAGCCCCGCAAGGTCCCCGCACCGTGACCGGAAGCCAAACGGAGGCCGTCCCGGGGGCCCGCCCCATCCGGACGCGCTCAACAGGCCCCGCACCGGGCACACTCGTACGCTCGTGACATGTCAGAGGTGTACGCGGCCCGCCGTGGCCGGCTCAGAGACCGCTGCAACGCCGCCGGCAACGCGGCCGCCCTCATCTCGCGCCCCGCGAACGTCCGTTACCTGACCGGCGCCGCCCCCCGCGGCGCGGTCCTGCTCGTCGGCCCCGCCGAGGACGTCCTCTTCTGCGCCGGCGCCCCGACCGGCGAGCCCGACGAGGGCCGGCTCGACGAACTGCTCCGCTGCACCGTCCTGCACGCCACCGAGGGCGACCCGGCCGTCGCGGCCGCCGATGCCGCGGCCGGCGCCCGCGCCGACGCGCTGGCGGTGGAGGAGCACCACCTCACCGTCGCCCGGCACCGCGCCATGGGCTCGGTGGCACCCCGGCTCCGCCTGGCCGATCTCGGCCCCGCCGTCGAGCAGCAGCGGCTGGTGAAGGACGAGGAGGAGATCGCGTGCCTGCGGATCGCCGCGGAGATCGCCGACCAGGCCCTCGGTGAACTGCTGGAGTCCATCCTGGTCGGCCGTACCGAACGCCATCTGGCACTGGAACTGGAACGCCGCCTGGTCGACCACGGCGCAGACGGCCCGGCCTTCCCCACCTCCGTCGGCACCGGCCCGCACTCCGGCCGCGGCGGCCACCGCCCCACCGACCGGCGGGTCGAGGAGGGCGACTTCCTCTCCGTCTGCCTGGGGGCCAACTACCGCGGCTACCGCTGCGAGATCGGCCGCACCTTCGTCATCGGCACCAGCCCCGCCGACTGGCAGATCGAGCTGTACGACCTGGTGTTCGCCGCCCAGCGGGCCGGCCGGGAGGCGCTCCTGCCGGGCGCCGCGTACCGCGACGTGGACCGCGCTGCGCGCCAGGTCGTGGACACCGGAGGGCACGGCGAAGCCCTCCCGGGCTCGGTGGGACACGGGGTCGGACTCGAAATCCACGAGGACCCGCAGCTGGCACCTGCCGCAATGGGTAAACTGGACGCTTGCGTGCCGGTCACCGTCGAACCGGGAGTCCACCTCCCGGGCCGGGGCGGCGTCCGGATTGTTGACACGCTCGTCGTACGCCCCGAGGCGGACGGCGGACCCGAGCTACTCACCATTACGACCAAGGAGCTGCTCGCGCTCTAGCTTTCGGCTGAGCGCGCACCCGCGGTCTTTCAGTCCAGGAGATTTGGCAACCGTGGCTTCCACGAACGACCTCAAGAACGGCATGGTGCTCAAGCTCGACGGGGGCCAGCTCTGGTCCGTCGTCGAGTTCCAGCACGTCAAGCCCGGCAAGGGCCCGGCCTTCGTGCGCACCAAGCTCAAGAACGTGCTGTCCGGCAAGGTCGTCGACAAGACCTTCAACGCGGGCGTGAAGGTCGAAACGGCCAACATCGACCGCCGCGACATGCAGTTCTCCTACATGGACGGCGAGTACTTCGTCTTCATGGACATGGAGACCTACGACCAGCTGATGGTCTCGAAGGCCGCGGTCGGCAACGCCGCCAACTTCCTGATCGAGGGCTTCACCGCCTCCGTCGCCCAGCACGAGGGCGAGGTGCTCTACGTCGAGCTCCCGGCCGCCGTCGAGCTGACCATCCAGCACACCGACCCGGGCGTCCAGGGCGACCGCTCCACCGGTGGCACCAAGCCCGCCACCCTGGAGACCGGCCACGAGATCCAGGTCCCCCTCTTCATCACCACCGGTGAGAAGATCAAGGTCGACACCCGCACCAGCGACTACCTCGGCCGGGTGAACAGCTAACCGTGGCTGCCCGGAGCAACGCGCGCAAGCGCGCCTTCCAGATCCTCTTCGAGGCCGACCAGCGCGGGGTCCCCGTGCGGGAGGTCCTCGCGGACTGGGTCCGCCACCACCGGTCGGACGACCGGCAGCCGCCGGTGAACGCGTTCACCATGGACCTCGTCGAGGGCTACGCCGACAAGGTGACCCGCATCGACGAGCTGATCGCCACGTACGCGGTGGACTGGGACCTCGACCGGATGCCGGTCGCGGACCGGAACATCCTGCGCCTGAGCGCCTACGAGCTGATCTGGGTCGACGAGACCCCGGACGCCGTGGCGATCGACGAGGCGGTCCAGCTGGCCAAGGAGTTCTCCACCGACGACTCCCCGGCGTTCGTGAACGGGCTGCTGGCCCGCTTCAAGGACCTCAAGCCGAGCCTCCGACGGGGCGAATAGCCCGAACGAGTGAAGGCGGCATGCGGAAGGGGCCGCGGCGCACGACGCGCCGCGGCCCCTTCGGCGTCTCCGCACGACGCCGGGCAGCTGCCGACGGCCGCGCCCCCTCGGGGGCGCAGACACACGAGACGCACGAAAACACCGCCGGGGACGGCAGGACCGGTACGGTCCCACCGCCCCCGGCGGCACGTTTCTGCAGGGTTCTCCCCGGTGGTGCCGGGTCGCGCGGTCCCTGCCTCAGATCTCCTCGTGGGCGACCGCACGGCGGGCGTCCGCGTCCAGCACGCCCCAGCTGATCAGCTGCTCGGTGAGGACCGAGGGGGACTGGTCGTAGATGACCGCGAGGGTGCGCAGGTCGTCCTGGCGGATCGAGAGCACCTTGCCGTTGTAGTCACCGCGCTGGCTCTGGATGGTCGCCGCGTAGCGCTGCAGCGGGCCGGCCTTCTCCGCGGGGACGTGGGCCAGGCGCTCCAGGTCCAGGCGCAGCTTCGGCGGCGGCTCGGCCGCCCCGCCGGGAGTCGTGCCCGGCAGCAGCTCCTGCACCGGCACCCCGTAGAAGTCCGCCAGCTCGGCCAGGCGCTGGACCGTGACGGCGCGGTCGCCGCGCTCGTACGACCCGACCACGACCGCCTTCCAGCGGCCCTGGGACTTCTCCTCGACACCGTGGAGGGAAAGGCCCTGCTGGGTGCGGATGGCGCGGAGCTTGGCCCCGAGCTGTTTGGCGTATTCGCTGGACATAAGGCTCCCGGACGCTGTGTCGACGTGCGGCTCCGCCGCGCGGCTGGTAACTCACTGTGAGGTTACGCAGCGTTACGTGGATGCGTCAAGCCGAATGGTCTTCATCGCCCCCGTACGAGCGGACCCCCGCCCCGGGGTGCGCCGGCGGCCCCGTGGCGCGCGGAGCCGATCGTTCCTGCTACTGTGTTCGGCGTACATCAGACGTCCTTTAAGGTCCGTCCCGTGAGGCGGAGAAGGGGGTCCGTTTTTCATGGACACGCAGACTTCCGATGCGGCCCGGCCCGTGCTCGAGGCCTCCGACATCGCGCGGGTGCTGACCCGCATCGCCCACGAGATCGTCGAACGCGCCAAGGGCGCCGACGACGTGGTGCTCCTCGGCATCCCGACGCGCGGCGTCCACCTCGCCCGCCGGATCGCCGCCAAGCTCGAAGAGATCACCGGCTCCACCATCCCCGTCGGCTCCCTGGACATCACCATGTACCGGGACGACCTGCGGATGAAGCCGGCGCGGGCCATCGGCCGCACCGAGATCCCGGGTGACGACCTCGACGGCCGTCTCGTCGTCCTCGTCGACGACGTCCTGTTCTCCGGCCGGACCATCCGCGCCGCCCTCGACGCCCTCGGCGACATCGGCCGCCCGCGCGCGGTGCAGCTCGCCGTCCTCGTGGACCGCGGCCACCGCGAACTCCCGATCCGCGCCGACTACGTCGGCAAGAACCTCCCCACGTCGCTGCGGGAGACGGTCAAGGTCCAGCTCCAGGAGGAGGACGGCCGCGACGCCGTGCTGCTCGGGCAGCGGACCGCACCCGCCGAAGCGCAGTAGCCCGTACCCGCACGGGACCGTCCTCCGACCGGAGGCCGGGCCCGCGCCGCAGCCTGCCCTGCCCGCAACCCAGCTGCCCTCCCTCACCCCCGGAGCACCCAGATGAAGCGCCACCTCATCTCGGCCGCCGACCTCACGCGCGACGACGCCGTCCTCATCCTCGACACCGCCGAGGAGATGGCCCGGATCGCCGACCGGCCGATCAAGAAGCTGCCCACCCTGCGCGGCCGCACGATCTGCAACCTCTTCTTCGAGGACTCCACCCGAACCCGGATCTCGTTCGAGGCCGCCGAGAAGAGGCTGTCCGCCGACGTCATCAACTTCGCCGCCAAGGGCTCCAGCGTCTCCAAGGGCGAGTCCCTGAAGGACACCGCGCAGACCCTGGAGGCCATGGGCGTCGACGCCGTGGTCATCCGGCACGGCGCCTCGGGGGCCCCGTACCGGCTGGCGACCTCCGGCTGGATCGACGCCCCGGTCATCAACGCGGGCGACGGCACCCACCAGCACCCCACCCAGGCCCTGCTGGACGCCTTCACGATGCGCCGCCGGCTCGTCGGCAAGGACGCACTCGGCCAGGACCTCGAAGGCAAGCGCATCACCATCGTCGGCGACGTGCTGCACAGCCGGGTCGCCCGCTCCAACGTGGACCTGCTGCACACCCTCGGCGCCGAGGTCACCCTGGTGGCCCCGCCCACCCTGGTCCCGGTCGGCGTCGAGACCTGGCCCTGCGAGATCTCGTACGGCCTCGACGAGGTGCTGCCGAAGTCCGACGCGGTGATGATGCTGCGTGTGCAGCGGGAACGCATGAACGCCGCCTTCTTCCCGACCGAGCGCGAGTACTCGCGCCGGTACGGCCTCGACGGCGAGCGCATGGCCAAGATGCCCGAGCACGCCATCGTGATGCACCCCGGCCCGATGGTCCGCGGCATGGAGATCACCGCCGAGGTCGCCGACTCCGACCGCTGCACGGTCGTCGAGCAGGTCGCCAACGGCGTGTCCATCCGGATGGCCGTCCTCTACCTGCTCCTGGGCGGCTCCGAGCCCGCCGTCACCACCAGCACGACCCCCCGCACCGAGGAGACGAAGTAACCATGAGCAAGATCCTGATCCGCGGTGCGAAGATCCTCGGCGGCGAGCCCCAGGACGTCCTGATCGACGGCGAGACCATCGCGGCCGTCGGCACCGGCCTGCCGGCCGACGGCGCCCAGGTGATCGAGGCGGCCGGCCAGGTCCTGCTGCCCGGCCTGGTGGACCTCCACACCCACCTGCGCGAGCCGGGCCGCGAGGACTCCGAGACCGTCCTCACCGGCACCCGCGCCGCGGCCACCGGCGGCTACACCGCCGTCTTCGCCATGGCCAACACCTTCCCGGTCGCCGACACCGCCGGCGTGGTCGAGCAGGTCTACCGCCTCGGCCGGGAGCACGGCTACTGCGACGTGCAGCCGATCGGCGCCGTCACCGTCGGCCTGGAGGGCAAGCAGCTGGCCGAGCTCGGCGCCATGCACGAGTCCGCCGCCCAGGTGAAGGTCTTCTCCGACGACGGCAAGTGCGTCGACGACGCCGTGATCATGCGCCGCGCCCTGGAGTACGTGAAGGCCTTCGGCGGCGTCGTCGCCCAGCACGCCCAGGAGCCCCGCCTCACCGAGGGCGCCCAGATGAACGAGGGCATCGTCTCCGCCGAGCTGGGCCTCGGCGGCTGGCCCGCCGTCGCCGAGGAGTCGATCATCGCCCGCGACGTGCTCCTCGCCGAGCACGTCGGCTCCCGCGTGCACATCTGCCACCTCTCGACCGCCGGCTCCGTCGAGATCGTCCGCTGGGCCAAGTCCCGCGGCATCGACGTGACCGCCGAGGTCACCCCGCACCACCTCCTCCTCACCGACGAGATGGTCCGCAGCTACAACCCCGTCTACAAGGTCAACCCGCCGCTGCGCACCGAGCGCGACGTCATGGCGCTGCGCGAGGCCCTGGCCGACGGCACGATCGACATCGTCGCCACCGACCACGCCCCGCACCCGCACGAGGACAAGGACTGCGAGTGGGCCGCGGCCGCCATGGGCATGGTCGGCCTGGAGACCGCGCTGTCCGTGGTCCAGCAGACGATGGTCGAGACCGGCCTGCTCGACTGGGCCGGCGTCGCGGACCGGATGTCCTCCGCGCCGGCCCGCATCGGCAGCCTCGACCACCACGGACGCCCCGTCTCGGCAGGTGAACCCGCGAACCTCACGCTGGTCGACACCTCGTACCGTGGTGTCGTGGACCCCGCACATTTCGCCTCCCGCAGCCGCAACACGCCCTACGAGGGCCGTGAGCTGCCGGGTCGCGTCACTCACACCTTCCTGCGGGGCCGGGCAACGGTCGTGGACGGGAAACTCGCGTGACACCAGCAGCAATCCATCTGGCCGCACAGGCCGCCGAACGGCGCTCGGCGGAGGTGACCGACTGGGGCCCGCGGATCGCGTGGGTGATCGGCCTGGTCCTCTTCATCGCCTTCGTCTACTGGCTGATGCGGCAGGGCTGGAAGTGGCGGGGCGCCCTCCAGGTCGACCTGCCCGAGCTGCCCGTCGCGCCCGACGGACTCCCCGAGCACCGGCTGGCCCTCACCGGCCGGTACCACGGGTCCACGACGGCCGGGCAGTGGCTCGACCGGATCGTGGCGCACGGCCTCGGCGTCCGCAGCCGGGTCGAGCTCACGCTCACCGACGCGGGCCTCGACGTGGTCCGACCGGGGGCCACCGACTTCTTCGTACCGGCCGCGCAGCTGCGTGGCGCCCGCCTCGACAAGGGAATCGCGGGCAAGGTGCTCACCGAGGGCGGTCTTCTCGTCGTCACCTGGGCGCACGGCGACAAGCTGATCGACTCCGGATTCCGCTCCGACCGCGCGGCCGAGCACGCCGCCTGGGTCGAAGCCCTCACTCTCATGAACCAAACCACCACGACGGAAGGCGCCGAACGATGACGACCTCCACCAGGGGAGCGCAAGCTCCCGCCGTACTCGTCCTGGAGGACGGGCGCATCTTCCGCGGACGCGCCTACGGGGCCGTGGGGGAGACCTTCGGCGAGGCCGTGTTCTCCACCGGCATGACCGGCTACCAGGAGACCCTCACCGACCCGTCGTACCACCGCCAGGTCGTCGTGATGACCGCCCCGCACGTGGGCAACACCGGCGTCAACGACGAGGACCCCGAGTCCTCCCGCATCTGGGTGAGCGGCTACGTCGTCCGCGACCCCGCCCGCATCCCGTCGAACTGGCGCTCTCGGCGCTCGCTCGACGAGGAGCTCGCCGCCCAGGGCGTCGTCGGCATCTCCGGCATCGACACCCGCGCGCTCACCCGCCACCTGCGTGAGCGCGGCGCCATGCGCGTCGGCATCTTCTCCGGCGACGTGTGGACCGGCGTCCGCGAGGAGACCCTGCTCGCCAAGGTGCAGGCCAGCCCGCAGATGAAGGGCGCCGACCTGTCCGCAGAGGTCGCCACCAAGGAGCCGTACGTCGTCCCCGCGATCGGCGAGAAGAAGTTCACCGTCGCCGCGGTCGACCTCGGCATCAAGGGCATGACCCCGCACCGGATGGCCGAGCGCGGCATCGAGGTGCACGTCCTGCCGGCCACCGCCACCGTCGAGGACGTCTACGCGGTCTCCCCGGACGGCGTGTTCTTCTCGAACGGCCCCGGCGACCCGTCCACCGCCGACCACCCGGTCGCCGTCATGCAGGGCGTCCTGGAGCGCAAGACCCCGCTCTTCGGCATCTGCTTCGGCAACCAGATCCTCGGCCGCGCGCTCGGCTTCGGCACGTACAAGCTGAAGTACGGCCACCGCGGCATCAACCAGCCCGTGCAGGACCGCACGACCGGCAAGGTCGAGGTCACCGCGCACAACCACGGCTTCGCCGTCGACGCTCCGCTGGACAAGGTCTCCGAGACCCCCTACGGCCGCGCCGAGGTCTCCCACGTCTGCCTCAACGACAACGTGGTGGAAGGCCTCCAGCTGCTCGACCAGCCCGCCTTCAGCGTCCAGTACCACCCGGAGGCCGCCGCGGGCCCGCACGACGCCGCGTACCTCTTCGACCGCTTCGTTTCCCTGATGGAGGCCGATCGTGCCTAAGCGCACCGATATCCAGTCCGTCCTGGTCATCGGCTCCGGCCCGATCGTCATCGGCCAGGCCGCCGAGTTCGACTACTCCGGCACCCAGGCCTGCCGCATCCTCAAGGCCGAGGGCCTGCGGGTCATCCTGGTGAACTCCAACCCCGCGACGATCATGACCGACCCGGAGATCGCCGACGCCACGTACGTCGAGCCGATCACCCCCGAGTTCGTCGAGAAGATCATCGCCAAGGAGCGCCCCGACGCGCTGCTGCCCACCCTCGGCGGCCAGACCGCGCTCAACACCGCCATCTCCATGCACGACCAGGGCGTCCTGGAGAAGTACGGCGTCGAGCTGATCGGCGCGAACGTCGAGGCGATCAACAAGGGCGAGGACCGCGACCTCTTCAAGGAGGTCGTGGAGGAGGTCCGCCGCAAGATCGGCCACGGCGAGTCCGCCCGCTCGGTCATCTGCCACTCCATGGACGACGTTCTCAAGGGCGTCGACACCCTCGGCGGCTACCCCGTCGTCGTCCGCCCCTCCTTCACCATGGGCGGCGCCGGCTCCGGCTTCGCCCACAACGAGGACGAGCTGCGCCGCATCGCCGGCCAGGGCCTGACGCTCTCCCCGACCACCGAGGTGCTCCTGGAGGAGTCCATCCTCGGCTGGAAGGAGTACGAGCTGGAGCTGATGCGCGACAAGGCCGACAACGTCGTGGTCGTCTGCTCCATCGAGAACTTCGACCCGATGGGCGTCCACACCGGCGACTCCATCACCGTCGCCCCGGCGATGACCCTCACCGACCGCGAGTACCAGCGGCTGCGCGACATCGGCATCGCGATCATCCGCGAGGTCGGCGTCGACACCGGCGGCTGCAACATCCAGTTCGCGATCAACCCGGACGACGGCCGCGTCATCGTCATCGAGATGAACCCGCGCGTCTCGCGGTCCTCCGCGCTCGCCTCCAAGGCCACCGGCTTCCCGATCGCCAAGATCGCCGCCAAGCTGGCCATCGGCTACACGCTGGACGAGGTCCCCAACGACATCACCGAGAAGACGCCGGCCTCCTTCGAGCCGACCCTCGACTACGTCGTCGTCAAGGCCCCCCGCTTCGCCTTCGAGAAGTTCCCGCTCGCCGACTCCACCCTCACCACCACCATGAAGTCGGTGGGCGAGGCCATGGCCATCGGCCGCAACTTCACCGAGGCCCTCCAGAAGGCCCTGCGCTCGCTGGAGAAGAAGGGCTCGCAGTTCGCCTTCACCGGCGAGCCGGGCGACAAGGACGAACTGCTGCGCCTCGCGGTCCGCCCGACTGACGGCCGCATCAACACCGTCATGCAGGCCATCCGCGCCGGTGCCACCCAGGAGGAGGTGTTCGACGCCACGAAGATCGACCCCTGGTTCGTCGACCAGCTCTTCCTGATCAAGGAGATCGCCGACGAGCTGGCCGGCGCCGAGAAGCTGGAGCCCGGCCTGCTCGCCGAGGCCAAGCGGCACGGCTTCTCCGACGCCCAGATCGCGGAGATCCGCGGCCTGCGCGAGGACGTCGTCCGCGAGGTCCGGCACGCCCTCGGCGTCCGCCCGGTCTACAAGACCGTGGACACCTGCGCCGCCGAGTTCGCCGCCAAGACCCCGTACTTCTACTCCTCGTACGACGAGGAGACCGAGGTCGCCGCGCGCGAGAAGCCGGCCGTGATCATCCTGGGCTCCGGCCCGAACCGCATCGGCCAGGGCATCGAGTTCGACTACTCCTGCGTCCACGCCTCCTTCGCGCTCAGCGAGGCCGGCTACGAGACCGTGATGGTCAACTGCAACCCGGAGACCGTCTCGACGGACTACGACACCTCCGACCGCCTGTACTTCGAGCCGCTCACGCTCGAGGACGTGCTGGAGATCGTGCACGCCGAGTCCCTCGCGGGCCCGATCGCCGGCGTGGTCGTCCAGCTCGGCGGCCAGACCCCGCTGGGCCTCGCCCAGGCCCTCAAGGACAACGGCGTCCCGGTCGTCGGCACCTCGCCCGAGGCCATCCACGCCGCCGAGGACCGCGGCGCCTTCGGCCGGGTGCTCGCCGAGGCCGGCCTGCCGGCCCCCAAGCACGGCACCGCCACCACGTTCGCGGGTGCGAAGGCCATTGCCGACGAGATCGGCTACCCGGTCCTCGTGCGCCCCTCGTACGTGCTCGGCGGCCGCGGCATGGAGATCGTCTACGACGAGACCCGGCTGGAGTCGTACATCGCCGAGTCCACCGAGATCTCCCCGACCCGCCCGGTGCTGGTCGACCGCTTCCTCGACGACGCGATCGAGATCGACGTCGACGCCCTCTACGACGGCCACGAGCTCTACCTCGGCGGCGTCATGGAGCACATCGAGGAAGCCGGCATCCACTCCGGCGACTCGGCCTGCGCCCTGCCCCCGATCACCCTCGGCGGCCACGACATCAAGCGGCTGCGCGCCTCCACCGAGGCCATCGCCAAGGGCGTCGGCGTGCGCGGCCTGATCAACATCCAGTTCGCCATGGCCGGCGACATCCTCTACGTGCTGGAGGCCAACCCGCGCGCCTCCCGGACCGTGCCCTTCACCTCGAAGGCCACCGCGGTCCCGCTCGCGAAGGCCGCCGCCCGCATCGGGCTCGGCGCCACCATCGCCGAGCTGCGCGCCGAGGGCCTGCTGCCGAAGAACGGCGACGGCGGCACCCTGCCGCTCGACGCGCCGATCTCCGTCAAGGAGGCCGTGATGCCGTGGAGCCGCTTCCGCGACATCCAGGGCCGCGGCGTGGACACCGTCCTCGGCCCGGAGATGCGCTCCACCGGCGAGGTCATGGGCATCGACTCGGTCTTCGGCACGGCGTACGCCAAGTCGCAGGCCGGCGCCTACGGCCCGCTGCCCACCAAGGGCCGCGCGTTCATCTCCGTCGCCAACCGCGACAAGCGCTCGATGATCTTCCCGGCCCGCGAGCTGGTCGCCCACGGCTTCGAGCTGATGGCCACCTCCGGCACCGCCGAGGTCCTCAAGCGCAACGGCATCAACGCCACGGTCGTGCGCAAGCAGTCCGAGGGCGAGGGCCCGGACGGCGAGAAGACCATCGTCCAGCTCATCCACGACGGCCAGGTCGACCTGATCGTCAACACCCCGTACGGCACCGGCGGCCGCCTCGACGGCTACGAGATCCGTACGGCAGCAGTGGCGCGCAGCGTCCCGTGCCTCACCACGGTCCAGGCGCTCGCCGCCGCCGTCCAGGGCATCGACGCGCTCAACCACGGCGACGTGGGCGTCCGCTCGCTCCAGGAGCACGCGAAGCAGCTGATCGCGGCCCGCGACTAAGAGCCCGTCCGAAGCAGGGGGACACCGGTGACAACGGGTGTCCCCCTCTTCATGACCGCACAAGGGATATTTCGGACGATGTACAAGTTCTTCTTCAACCTGGTCTTCAAGCGGATGGACCCCGAAGAGGCCCACCACATGGCCTTCCGGTGGATCCGGCTTGCCGCCCGCACCCCGGTCGTGCGCACGTTCGCGGCCGCCGCCCTCGCGCCCCGCCACAAGGAACTGCGCACCGAGGCCCTGGGCCTGCGGATGCACGGCCCGTTCGGCCTCGCCGCCGGCTTCGACAAGAACGCCGCAGGGATCGACGGCATGGCGATGCTCGGCTTCGACCACGTCGAGATCGGCACCGTCACCGCCCAGGCGCAGCCCGGCAACCCCAAGAAGCGACTGTTCCGGCTGGTGCCCGACCGCGCGCTGATCAACCGCATGGGCTTCAACAACGAGGGCTCGGCGGCGGTCGCCGAGCGGCTCGCCCGTCGGGTGCCCGTCTTCAAGACCGTCGTCGGCGTCAACATCGGCAAGACCAAGGTGGTCCCCGAGGAGGAGGCCGTCGGCGACTACGTCACCTCCACCGAGCGCCTCGCCCGCCACGCCGACTACCTGGTCGTCAACGTCTCCTCCCCGAACACCCCCGGGCTGCGCAACCTCCAGGCCACCGAGTCCCTGCGACCGCTGCTGACCGCCGTCCGGGAGGCCGCCGACCGCACGGTCACCGACCGCCGGGTCCCGCTCCTGGTGAAGATCGCCCCCGACCTCGCCGACGAGGACGTGGACGCCGTCGCCGACCTCGCCCTCGAACTGGGCCTGGACGGCATCATCGCCACCAACACCACCATCGCCCGCGACGGCCTCGGCCTGATGTCCGACCCCGCCCTCGTCAAGGAGACCGGCGGGCTGTCCGGCGCCCCGGTCAAGGAGCGCTCGCTGGAGGTCCTGCGCCGCCTGTACGCGCGCGTGGGCGACCGGATCACCCTGGTCGGTGTCGGCGGCATCGAGACCGCGGAGGACGCCTGGCAGCGCATCCTGGCCGGCGCCACCCTCGTCCAGGGCTACAGCGCCTTCATCTACGAGGGCCCGTGCTACGCCCGCGCCATCCACAAGGGCCTGGCCGCCCGCCTGGCCGCCAGCCCGTACGCCACCCTCGCCGAGGCCGTCGGCGCCGAAACCCGAAAGGCCGGCCTGTGACCCCCTCCTTCGGAGCCCGCCTCCGCACCGCCATGGACGAGCGCGGCCCGCTGTGCGTCGGCATCGACCCGCACGCGGCCCTGCTGTCCTCCTGGGGCCTGAACGACGACATCGCCGGGCTGGAGCGGTTCTCCCGCACCGTCGTCGAGGCACTCGCCGGCCAGGTCGCCGTCTTCAAGCCGCAGGCCGCCTTCTTCGAGCGGTTCGGCTCGAAGGGCGTCGCCGTGCTGGAGCGGACCGTGGCCGACGCCCGGGCCGCCGGCACGCTGGTCCTCATGGACGCCAAGCGCGGCGACATCGGCTCCACCATGGCCGCCTACGCGGAAGCCTTCCTGCGCCCGGACTCGCCCCTCTTCTCCGACGCGCTGACGGTCTCCCCGTACCTGGGCTACGGCTCGCTGAAGCCGGCCGTCGACCTGGCCCGGGAATCCGGCGCCGGCCTGTTCGTGCTGGCCCTGACCTCCAACCCGGAGGGGGCCGAGGTCCAGCGCGCGGTCCGCGAGGACGGCCGGACGATCGGCGCGACCATGCTGGCGCACCTGGCCGCGGAGAACGCCGGCGCCGAGCCCATGGGCTCCTTCGGCGCGGTGGTCGGCGCCACCCTCGGCGACCTGTCCTCCTTCGACCTGGACATCAACGGCCCGCTGCTCGCCCCCGGCATCGGCGCCCAGGGCGCCACCGCCGCGGACCTGCCCGCGGTGTTCGGCGCCGCGGTCCGCAACGTGGTCCCCAACGTCTCCCGGGGCGTCCTGCGCCACGGACCCGACCCGGAGGCGCTGCGCTCCGCCGCGGCCCGGTTCGCCGACGAGATCCGCGCGGCGCAGGAGGCCGGCGCCTGACGGAGCCGGCGCCGGGGCCGCAGGTGTGAGGTCGATCACCTCAGCGGCCCCGGCCGGCACCCCGGCGACCTGCGCAATGCCCGTTCGGCGCGTCGGATTGCCCACGTGGTGGACACCACGGGTGCCGCCCTGCGTCCCGCATGACGAATTCCCGTCAAAAAACCGTGGTGTTTTGTCTGTGATGTACGGTTCAGTGGAGGCTGACCAGGACTTTTCGTCCGTTCTCGCTGACTGGAGCGGCCTTGGCCGCTAGTCTCCGACCCAGAGCGAACGACGCATCCGCTGTTCTTCGCTCGCCCGGTGTGGTGCCCGAACGTGCCGACAGGTGCGGCGAAGGACCCCACCGGTCCACATCCGACAGTTCGACATCCGAGGTGACGTAGGCGTGGCTCTTCCGCCCCTTACCCCTGAACAGCGCGCAGCCGCGCTCGAAAAGGCCGCCGCGGCTCGCCGGGAGCGGGCCGAGGTGAAGAATCGACTCAAGCACTCCGGCGCCTCCCTGCACGAGGTCATCAAGCAGGGGCAGGAGAACGACGTCATCGGCAAGATGAAGGTCTCCGCGCTCCTGGAGTCCCTGCCGGGCGTGGGCAAGGTCCGCGCCAAGCAGATCATGGAACGTCTCGGCATCTCCGAGTCCCGCCGTGTCCGGGGTCTCGGTTCCAACCAGATCGCCTCTCTGGAGCGCGAGTTCGGCGGTGGCGGCGCCTGACGCGCCGCCCGAAGCCGGTCCGGTGTTCTCGGGCAGTCCCGAGAACCGGGATAATCGCTTCATGGCAGCAGAGGTTCGTCCGCGGCTGACCGTGCTCTCCGGCCCCTCCGGGGTGGGCAAGAGCACGGTCGTCGCGCATATGCGCAAGGTTCACCCCGAGGTGTGGCTCTCGGTGTCGGCCACCACCCGCAAGCCGCGGCCCGGTGAGCGACACGGAGTCCACTACTTCTTCGTCAACGACGACGAGTTCGACAAGCTGATCGCCAACGGCGAGCTGCTGGAGTGGGCCGAGTTCGCTGGCAACCGCTACGGCACCCCCCGGAGCGCCGTCCTGGAACGCCTGGACAACGGCGAGCCGGTGCTCCTGGAGATCGATCTCCAGGGCGCCCGCCTGGTCCGGGAGTCCATGCCGGAGGCGCAGCTGGTCTTCCTCGCCCCGCCGAGCTGGGACGAGCTGGTCCGCCGCCTCACCGGCCGCGGCACCGAGGCGCCCGAGGTCATCGAGCGCCGGCTGGCGGCCGCCAAGATCGAACTCGCCGCCGAATCCGAGTTCGACACCACCCTGGTCAACACCTCCGTCGAGGACGTGGCGCGTGAGCTGCTAGCCTTGATGGAAGTTGTCTGATCTTTTACCCATCTTCGGAAGGTAGAGCGTGTCCTCTTCCATCACCGCGCCCGAGGGCATCATCAACCCGCCGATCGACGAGCTGCTTGAGGCCACGGACTCGAAGTACAGCCTCGTGATCTACGCGGCCAAGCGGGCGCGTCAGATCAACGCGTACTACTCGCAGCTCGGTGAGGGGCTGCTGGAGTACGTCGGCCCGCTCGTGGACACCCACGTCCACGAGAAGCCGCTGTCGATCGCGCTGCGCGAGATCAACGCGGGTCTGCTGACCTCCGAGGCCATCGAGGCCCCGGCCCAGTAAGGCCGGCAGGCGAGCAGAGATTCCTTTTTCACCACAGGCCCGGCAGCGACACTGCCGGGCCTGTGGTGTGTCACAGGCATGAGTCGAGTCCGGGAGAAGCAGTGGACAAGCCGAAGGTCGTGCTGGGCGTCAGCGGCGGGATCGCCGCGTACAAGGCCTGTGAGCTGCTGCGGCGGCTGACTGAGTCGGGACACGACGTCCGGGTGGTGCCCACCGCCTCCGCCCTCCACTTCGTCGGCGAGGCGACCTGGTCGGCGCTGTCCGGCCACCCGGCCGCCACCGAGGTGTGGGAGACCGTGCACGAGGTGCCGCACGTGCGGATCGGGCAGGCGGCCGACCTGGTCGTGGTCGCCCCCGCCACCGCCGACATGCTGGCGAAGGCCGCCCACGGGCTCGCCGACGACCTGCTGACCAACACCCTCCTCACCGCCCGCTGTCCGGTGGTCTTCGCCCCGGCCATGCACACGGAGATGTGGGAGCACCCGGCCACCCAGGAGAACGTGGCCACCCTGCGCCGCCGCGGCGCGGTCGTCATCGAGCCCGCCGTCGGCAGGCTCACCGGCGTGGACACCGGCAAGGGCCGGCTGCCCGACCCGGAGGAGATCTTCGAGGTCTGCCGCCGGGTGCTGGCCCGCGGCCCGCAGTCCGGCCGCGACCTGGCCGGCCGGCACGTGGTGATCAGCGCCGGCGGCACCCGCGAACCCCTGGACCCGGTCCGCTTCCTCGGCAACCGCTCCTCCGGCAAGCAGGGCTACGCGCTGGCCCGTACGGCCGTGGCCCGCGGCGCCCGGGTGACCCTGGTCTCGGCCAACACCGCGCTGCCCGACCCGGCCGGCGCCGACGTGGTCCGCGTGGGCACCGCCGTGCAGATGCGGGAGGCCGTGCTCAAAGCCGCCGCGGACGCCGACGCCGTGGTGATGGCCGCCGCCGTCGCGGACTTCCGGCCCGCCGAGTACGCCTCCGGGAAGATCAAGAAGAAGGACGGGCAGGAGCCCGCACCGGTCGCGCTGGTGCGGAATCCGGACATCCTGGCCGAGGTGTCGGCCGACCGGGCCCGGCCCGGCCTGCTCGTCGTCGGCTTCGCCGCCGAGACCGACGACGTCCTCGCCAACGGCCGGGCCAAGCTCCGCCGCAAGGGCTGCGACCTCCTGGTCGTCAACGAGGTGGGCGAAACCAAGACCTTCGGATCCGAGGAGAACGAAGCGGTGATCCTTGGTTCCGATGGTGCCGAGGTGTCTGTGCCGCACGGCCCCAAGGAAGACCTCGCCGACCTCCTCTGGGACCTCGTAGCACCCCGACTTGCCTGATTCGAACAGGCAGTTGGCCAAGTCGCCGCGTGGCTCCGGCCGCGCGGCGCGCCCTGCCCGGCGGACCTTGTTCGCCGCATCGGGCGTAGGCAAGAATGAAGTGCCGCAGGTCACAGGCCTCCCACTGGGCGAGACACGTGGTCTGCAGCACGGCAGTGACCGATAAACTGAACGTGGGACCAAGCCGGGAGCAGCCTCCGGTACGGTGCCGTCAAATGATCAGCCAGCAGCCGCTGCAACCCCAGGGAGCGATGTGTCCCGCCGCCTGTTCACCTCGGAGTCCGTGACCGAGGGCCACCCCGACAAGATCGCTGACCAGATCAGCGACACGATCCTCGACGCGCTCCTGCGCGAGGACCCGACCTCCCGCGTCGCCGTGGAGACCCTCATCACCACGGGTCTCGTGCACATCGCGGGCGAGGTGACGACGAAGGCCTACGCGCCGATCGCCTCCCTGGTCCGCGAGAAGATCCTGGAGATCGGCTACGACTCCTCGAAGAAGGGCTTCGACGGCGCCTCCTGCGGCGTTTCCGAGTCCATCGGCGCGCAGTCCCCGGACATCGCCCAGGGTGTCGACACCGCGTACGAGAAGCGGGTCGAGGGCGACGACGACGAACTCGACAAGCAGGGCGCCGGCGACCAGGGCCTCATGTTCGGCTACGCGACCGACGAGACCCCGAACTTCATGCCGCTGCCGATCGAGGTGGCCCACCGCCTCTCGCGCCGGCTCGCCGAGGTCCGCAAGAACGGGACCATCCCGTACCTGCGCCCCGACGGCAAGACCCAGGTCACCATCGAGTACGACGGCGACAAGCCGGTCCGCCTCGACACGGTCGTCGTCTCCTCGCAGCACGCGTCCGACATCGACCTGGACTCGCTGCTCGCCCCCGACATCCGCGAGTTCGTCGTCGAGCACGTGCTCAAGCAGCTCGTCGAGGACGGCATCAAGCTGGAGACCGAGGGCTACCGCCTGCTGGTGAACCCGACCGGCCGCTTCGAGATCGGCGGCCCGATGGGCGACGCCGGCCTCACCGGCCGCAAGATCATCATCGACACCTACGGCGGCATGGCTCGCCACGGCGGCGGCGCCTTCTCCGGCAAGGACCCGTCGAAGGTCGACCGCTCCGCCGCGTACGCCATGCGCTGGGTGGCCAAGAACGTCGTCGCCGCCGGTCTCGCCGGCCGCTGCGAGGTGCAGGTCGCGTACGCCATCGGCAAGGCCGAGCCGGTCGGCCTCTTCGTCGAGACCTTCGGCACCGCCAAGATCGACACCGCGAAGATCGAGCAGGCCATCGCCGAGGTCTTCGACCTCCGCCCGGCCGCGATCATCCGCGACCTGGACCTGCTGCGTCCGATCTACGCCCAGACCGCCGCCTACGGCCACTTCGGCCGCGAGCTGCCGGACTTCACCTGGGAGCGCACCGACCGCGTCGACGCCCTGCGCGCCGCCGCCGGCCTGTAAGCCGCACCGGCTTCCCGGCAACCACCCCGTACGGCCCCGGACCACTGGTCCGGGGCCGTACGGCGTTGTCGGTGCCGTTTGGTAAGAATGCGGGGTGAGCAGCGCGAACGAGTCCGCACAGCGCCCCGGGGAGCACGGCCCGGGGGGCCCGCCCGAACAGCTCGCGCTCATCCGGGAGACCGTCCGCAAGGCGAAGGCCGTCCCCAAGGCCAAGCCGCGGACCTGGCGCGGCGCCGCGCTCGCCAAGGAGCTGCCGGTCGCCCGCATCCTCGTCAACAAGGGCGTGCTCCACCTCGACCAGCTGTGGGACTACGCCGTGCCCGCCGACCTCGACGAGGCCGCGCAGCCCGGCGTCCGGGTCCGGGTCCGGTTCGGGGCCGGCGCCCACCACGTCCGCGAGGGCCGCCGCGAGGGCGGCGGCCTGATCGACGGCTTCATCGTCGAGCGCCGCGCCGAGACCGACTACACCGGGCCGCTCGCCGCGCTCGCGCACGTCGTGTCCCCCGAGCCGGTGCTCACCCCCCGGATGCTGGCCCTCACCCGCGCCGTCGCCGACCGGTACGCGGGCAGCCTCGCCGACGTGCTCCAGCTCGCCGTGCCGCCCCGCAACGCCCGCGCCGAGGCCAAGCCGTCCCCGGCGCCGCTGCCGCCGCCGCCCGCACCCGCCCCCGGCAGCTGGCAGCGGTACGGCTCCGGGCCCGCGTTCCTGCACGCCCTGGCGGCCGGCGCCAACCCGCGGGCGGTGTGGACCGCACTGCCCGGGCCGGACTGGGCCGGGGAACTGGCCCGGGCCGTGGCCGCCACCCTGGCCTCCGGGCGGGGCGCGCTGGCCGTGCTGCCCGACGGGCGGACCACCGCCCGCCTGGACGCCGCACTCACCGAGGTGCTCGGCGCCGGCCGGCACGCCGTCCTCACCGCCGGCTCCGGGCCCGAGGCCCGGTACCGGCAGTGGCTGTCCGTGCACCGCGGCTCGGTCCGGGCCGTCATCGGCACCCGCGCCGCCATGTTCGCCCCCGTACGCGACCTGGGACTGGTGGCGATCTGGGACGACGGGGACTCCAGCCACGGCGACGACAACGCACCGTTCCCGCACGTGCGCGAGGTGCTCGAACTGCGGGCCGCCCACGACGGGTGCGCCTTCCTCCTCGGCTCCACCTCCTGCACCGTGGAGGCGGCCCAGCTGGTCGAGTCCGGCTGGGCACGGCCGCTCGCCGCCGACCGCACGCAGGTACGGGCCGCCGCCCCGCGGATCCGGACCGTCGGCGACGACGACCTCGGCCGGGACGAGGCCGCCCGTGCCGCCCGGCTGCCCAGCCTCGCCTGGGAAGCCGTGCGCGAGGGCCTGAAGACCGGGCCGGTGCTGGTCCAGGTGCCGCGGCGGGGGTACGTGCCCCGGCTGGCCTGCGAGCGCTGCCGCACCCCCGCCCGCTGCCGGCACTGCGCCGGCCCGCTGGAGGCCCCCGACGAACGGGAGCTGCACTGCGGCTGGTGCGGGCGGCCGGAAGCCTCCTGGCACTGCGAGACCTGCGGGTCGGTGAGGCTGCGCGCCCAGGTGGTGGGCGCCCGGCGAACCGCCGAGGAACTGGGCCGGGCGTTCCCCGCGGTGCCGGTGCGGACCTCGGGCCGCGACCACGTCCTCGACACCGTGCCGGACCGGCCGGCCCTGGTGGTCAGCACCCCGGGCGCCGAACCGGTCGCCGAGGGCGCCGGGTACGCGGCCGCGCTGCTGCTCGACGGCTGGGCCATGCTGGGCCGGCCCGACCTGCGGGCCGCCGAGGAGGCGCTGCGCCGCTGGATCGGCGCGGCCTCGCTGGTCCGGGGGCAGGACGCGGGCGGCACCGTGGTGATCGTGGCCGAAGCCACCCTGCGGCCGGTGCAGGCGCTGGTGCGCTGGGACCCGGTCGGGCACGCCCTGCGCGAGCTGGCCGAGCGGGCCGAACTGGGCTTCCCGCCGGTGTCCCGGATGGCCTCGGTGGCCGGCGCGGCCGAACCGCTCGCCGCCTTCCTGGCCTCCGTCCGGCTGCCCGAGGACGCCGAGGTGCTGGGCCCGGTGCCGCTGCCCGCCCGGCGGGGCGCACCGGACGCGGGAGAGCGCGCGCTGATCCGGGTCCCGCCCGGCAGCGGCGCGGCCCTGGCCGCGGCCCTCAAGACGGCCCAGGCGGCCCGGCTGGCCCGCGGTCCGGCCGAACCGCTGCGGGTGCGGATCGACCCGCTCGACATCGGCTGACACCCGGCCTCGGCAGCCGCCCGGCGCGGCGCGCACCGGTGGCCGGACGCGGAACTGCCCTGCAGGGAGGGGAAGGCCCTGCAGGGCAGTGTCGGGGGCCCGTCCCGGCGGGGACGGGGTCAGCCCGTGCGGGGGCCCGGGAACGCGCCGGTGCGGGCGGCCGCGGCCTCCTCGCGCAGCGTCTGGCTGCCCGAGGTCGGCTGCGGCGGCATCGCACGCGCCGCCGGCACCGACGGCATCCCGATGGTCCGGGTCGTCGTGCCCTCCGCCGGCGGCTCCACCTCTGCCGTCGCGGCGCCCGCGGCCCCGGCCCGCCGGGCCCCGTACCGCCGGTGCACGGCCTGCTTGGTCACGCCGAGGGCGGAACCCACCGCGTCCCAGGAGAAGCCGAGCGACCGGTCGAAGTCCACGGCGGCGGTCACCAGCGTCTCGACGCTGTCGCGCAGTTCCTGGGCGAGACGGACGGTGGGCGCGGGCGCCCGGCCGTAGACGACGAAGCCCGTGGACGGGCCGGAGCGGCGTGGGCGGTACACGTTGCCGAGCTGGGCGGTGAGCGTCCTCAGCGCATCCACCTGCCGGCGGACCCGCTCGATGTCCCGCACCAGTAGATGCAGGCTGGCCCGCGCTTGGGCGTCGTGGGTGGCGTGGTCGGCCATTTACAAGCCTCTCGAACCGGCGTCGAAACGGACGGGCCGCGGCGCAAATGCGGCCCGATTCGGTCAATCTCTCTTGACCAACGCTCGATCCGGCGAGTGGTCACGCCCCGGGGGCGTACCGGCATATGCGAGGAGCGCACGCAACCCCGTACGCCCCCCGGGTGAGCGGAGACCGCATGGCCCCCAGGGGGTGTTGCGAAAGTCCTGCACGGCGCCCACGGCGCCCGGCACGCACTCTCGCCGCACCGGCCGAAGCCCCGAGTACGCCCAGTACGAGGGCCTTCGCCCGGCACGCCGAGAGCACGCACCGGACACCGCGGGCACCGCACAGGACCTTCGCAACACCCCCTAGACTGGGAGGCTGCTTACCGCGGCCGCCCGAGATAGTGAGGTAACCCACCCGTGAAGCTCGTCTTCGCAGGCACCCCCGAGGTGGCTGTCCCCGCCCTGGACGCCCTGATCGCCTCCGGCAGGCACGAGGTCGCCGCCGTGGTCACCCGCCCCGACGCCCCCGCGGGCCGCGGCCGCCGGCTGGTCGCCAGCCCCGTCGCCGAGCGCGCCGCCGAAGCCGGCATCGAGGTCCTCAAGCCCGCCCGGCCGCGCGACCCGGAGTTCCTCGCCCGGCTCGCCGAGATCGCCCCAGACTGCTGCCCGGTCGTCGCGTACGGCGCGCTGCTGCCCAAGGCCGCGCTCGACATCCCCGCGCACGGCTGGGTCAACCTGCACTTCTCCCTGCTGCCCGCCTGGCGCGGGGCCGCGCCCGTCCAGCACGCCGTGATGGCGGGCGACGAGATGACCGGCGCCTCCACCTTCCGGATCGAGGAAGGCCTCGACACCGGACCGGTGTTCGGCGTGCTCACCGAGCAGGTCCGGCCCACCGACACCAGCGGCGACCTCCTCACCCGGCTCGCGTTCGCGGGCGCCGGGCTGCTCGCCGCCACCATGGACGGCATCGAGGACGGCACCCTGCGCGCCGAGCCGCAGCCCGCCGACGGCGTCACCATGGCCCCCAAGATCACCGTCGACGACGCCTGCGTGGACTGGACCGCCCCGGCACTGCGCGCCGACCGCGTGGTCCGCGGCTGCACCCCGGCCCCCGGCGCCTGGACCGTGTTCCGCGGCGAGCGCCTCAAGCTGATCCAGCTCGGCCTGGCCCCCGAGCGCACCGACCTGGCGCCCGGCGACCTGGCCCCCGCCAAGAACAGCGTCCACGTCGGCACCGGCTCGCACGCCGTCGAGCTGCTGTGGGTGCAGCCGCAGGGCAAGAAGCCCATGAAGGGCGCCGACTGGGCCCGCGGCGTCCGCATCGCCCCGGGCGAGCGCCTCGGCTGAGCCGACGTACGCTGAGAAGGGCCGGACCGGCCCTCTCTTCTTCTCTTCTCACCACTTTTCTGCGGAGCACCTTCCACGTGACCGAACAGCCTCGTCGCCGTCCCGCCGCCAAGCAGGGCAAGCCGTACCGCCGCCCCCAGAAGGACCCCGTGCGGATCCTCGCCTTCGAGGCCCTGCGGGCGGTGGACGAGCGGGACGCGTACGCGAACCTCGTGCTGCCCCCGCTGCTGCGCAAGGCGCGGGAGGACGCGGCGGCCAAGGGCGGCCGGTTCGAGGCCCGGGACGCGGCCCTCGCCACCGAGCTGGTCTACGGCACCCTGCGCCGCCAGGGCACGTACGACGCGGTCATCGCCGCCTGCATCGACCGGCCGCTGCGCGAGGTCGACCCGCCGGTCCTCGACGTCCTCTCGCTCGGCGCCCACCAGCTGCTCGGCACCCGCATCCCCACCCACGCCGCGGTCTCCGCGAGCGTGGAGCTGGCCCGCGTGGTGCTCGGCGACGGCCGGGCCAAGTTCGTCAACGCCGTGCTGCGCCGGATCGCCGCCCACGACCTCGACGGCTGGCTGGAGCAGGTCGCCCCGCCGTACGAGAAGGACGCCGAGGACCACCTCGCCGTCGTCCACTCGCACCCGCGCTGGGTGGTCTCCGCCCTCTGGGACGCCCTCGGCGGCGGCCGCGCCGGCATCGAGGACCTCCTCGAAGCCGACAACGAGCGGCCCGAGGTCACCCTGGTCGCCCGTCCCGGCCGGGCCACCCGCGAGGAGCTGCTGACCGCCGTCGGCGAGGACTCGGCGCTGCCCGGCCGCTGGTCCCCGTACGCGGTGCGGCTCGCCGAGGGCGGCGAGCCCGGCGCCATCGATGCCGTCCGCGAGGGCCGCGCCGGCGTCCAGGACGAAGGCAGCCAGCTGGTCGCCATGGCCCTGGCCAACGCCCCGCTGGAAGGCCGCGACGAGCGCTGGCTCGACGGCTGCGCCGGCCCCGGCGGCAAGGCAGCCCTGCTCGCCGCGCTCGCCGCCGGGCGCGGGGCCGCCCTGCTCGCCTCCGAGAAGCAGCCGCACCGGGCCCGCCTGGTCGAGCGCGCCCTCGCCGGGAACCCCGGCCCGTACCAGGTGATCGCCGCCGACGGCACCCGCCCGCCGTGGCGGCCCGGCTCCTTCGACCGCGTCCTCATGGACGTGCCCTGTTCGGGGCTGGGCGCGCTGCGCCGCCGTCCTGAGGCCCGCTGGCGGCGCCGCCCCGAGGACATGGACGGCTTCGCGCCGCTCCAGCGCGGCCTGCTGCGCGAGGCGCTGTCCGCGGTCCGCGTCGGCGGCGTGGTCGGCTACGCCACCTGCTCCCCGCACCTGGCCGAGACCCGGGTGGTCGTCGAGGACGTCCTCAAGGGACGCGGCGGCGCCCGCCCGGTCGCGGCCGAGTGGATCGACGCCCGCCCGCTGATGGAGGGCGTACCGGGCCTCGGCGACGGGCCGGACGTCCAGCTGTGGCCGCACCTGCACGGCACCGACGCGATGTACCTGGCGCTGCTGCGGCGGACGGCGTAGCGAATCCGGTACCGGTCCGGCCCCCCGGAAGCGAGGGGCCGGGGCCGGAAGCCGCAACGGGCATGGCACGCTTGGGGGCATGGCCGTTCAGATCAATCCCAGCATCCTGTCCGCGGACTTCTCCCGACTCGCCGAGGAGGCGAAGGCCGTGGAGGGCGCCGACTGGCTGCACGTCGACGTCATGGACAACCACTTCGTCCCGAACCTGACCCTCGGCGTGCCCGTCGTCGAGTCGCTGAGCCGGGCCACGGACACCCCGCTGGACCTGCATCTGATGATCGAGGACCCGGACCGCTGGGCCCCGCAGTACGTGGAGGCCGGCGCCGGATCGGTCACCTTCCACGCGGAGGCGGCCGCCGCGCCGGTGCGGCTGGCCCGGGAGATCCGGGCCAAGGGCGCCCGCGCCTCGATGGCCCTCAAGCCGGCGACGCCGATCGAGCAGTTCGAGGACATCCTCCCCGAGCTGGACATGCTGCTGATCATGACGGTGGAGCCGGGCTTCGGCGGCCAGCCGTTCCTGGACGTGATGCTCCCCAAGATCCGCCGCACCCGCGAGCTGATCAGCAAGCACGGGCTGGAGCTGTGGCTCCAGGTCGACGGCGGGGTCTCGGCCACCACCATCGAGCGGTGCGCGGAGGCCGGCGCCGACGTCTTCGTGGCCGGCAGCGCGGTCTACGGGGCCGTGGACCCGGCCGCGGCGGTGCGCACCCTGCGCGAGCAGGCGGGCGCTGCGATCGCCGCGGCCCCCTGGGCCTGCGACCACTGAGCGGCCGCGGGAGAAGCCCCGGCGGACGGCTCGGTGAACGGGAGCTGTCCGGGCTGATCAACGGCCGCCGGATCTGACAGGATGAACGGCGAGTCGAGAGTGTGAACAAAGCTAAGGAGATCGCGGTGTCTGGTGTGTCGGCGGGTCGGTCAGCCCTGCGGATGGGACCCGCGGAGCTGGTGCAGGCGGCGGCCATGGCCCGCCGCTTCTACCTGGAGGGCAAGTCCAAGATCCAGATCGCCGAGGAGTTCGGCGTGAGCCGCTTCAAGGTGGCCCGGGTCCTGGAGACCGCCCTGGAGCGCGATCTCGTCCGGATCGAGATCCGGGTGCCCGCCGAGCTGGACGCGGAGCGCTCCGACGCGCTGCGCGCCCGGTACGGGCTGCGGCACGCGGTCGTCGTGGAGTCCCCGGCGGACGCCGCCGAGGACGCCCCGGACCCGGAGAACCTGGGCGCCGTCGCCGCCGACCTGCTCGGCGAGCTGGTCAACGAGGGCGACGTGCTGGGCCTGGCCTGGGGCCGTTCCACCATCCACATGGCGGCGGCCCTGCACCGGCTGCCCCCGTGCACCGTGGTCCAGCTGACCGGCGTGTACGACGCGGGCACCGCCGAGCGCGGCTCCGTGGAGGCCGTACGCCGGGCCGCCCAGGTGTCCGGCGGCGATGCGCACCCCATCTACGCACCGATGCTGCTGCCCGACCCGGCGACCGCGGCCGCGCTGCGCAACCAGACCGGTATCGCGCGCGCCTTCGAGTACTTCGACAAGGTGACGGTCGCCGCCGTCTCCATCGGCTCCTGGGAGCCGGGCATCTCGACCGTGCACGACATGCTGACCGACGAGGAGCGCGCCCACTACGCCTCGCTGGGCGTGGCCGCCGAGATGTCCGCGCACCTCTTCGACAAGGACGGCCGCCGGGTCGGCCGGGACCTCGGCGAGCGCTGCATCACCGTCGAGGCGGACCGGCTGCGCCGGATCCCCGAGGTCGTCGCCATCGCCGGCGGGCTGCGCAAGGCCGCGGCGATCGGCGCCGTGCTGCGCTCCGGGCTGGTCACCAGCCTGGTGACGGACACCGCCGCCGCGGACTACCTGCTGACCGAGTCGGCGCCCGGCCTGCGCCCGGCCCTGGACCGGGCGGACCCGGACACGCTGACCGCGTGACCGCGCGCCGTCGGCGCGTCGGCGGTTCGCGGTCGGCCGGTGCGTCTGCCAGCATCGGAGCATGATCTTCCGGAACGTCCTGCCGCCGGTGCTGCGCGCCCTCGGGGCCGTGTTCCTCTGTGCCGCGCTGGTGGCCGCCGCGGCCGGGTGCACGGCCGGGAAACCGGCATCACCCGGCGCCAAGGCCACCCCCGGCCGCTCCGGGACGGCCACGGCCGTCCCGGGCTGGGCGCGGGGGATGAAGACGGTCCGGGAGGCGGACCTGCCGTCGCAGGCCCGTGACACCCTGCGCCTCATCGACCGCGGCGGCCCCTACCCGTACCGCCAGGACGGCACCGTCTTCGGGAACTTCGAGCGGGTGCTGCCCCGTCAGAAGCGCGGCTACTACCACGAGTACACGGTGAAGACCCCCGGCTCGCCGACCCGCGGGGCGCGCCGCATCGTGACCGGTGGCCAGGTGGAGTTCTACTACACGGACGACCACTACAAGACGTTCAAGGCGGTGCTCCGATGACTCTGGACCCCCAGCCGCTCGCCCCCGCCGTGGCGGCCGCCCGGCAGTCCGGGCGGGCCGTGGTCGTGCTCGACCTGGACGGCGTACGGACCAAGGCGGCGCTCATGGAGCGGTGCGCGCGGACCCTGGAGCTGCCGGAGTGGTTCGGGCGGAACTGGGACGCGCTCGCCGACGTGCTCACCGACCCCGTCTGGCATCCGGAGGAGGGGGTTCGGGTGCTGCTCGCCGTCACCGCCTGGCAGGAGTACGCGAAGACCCGGCCGCACGACTGGGAGGTGTTCCGCGAGGTGCTGGAGGGGGCCTCCGACTACTGGGCGGAAGGGGCCGGCGCCGGCGCCGGGTCTGCGGCGGCGGACGAAGACGGCGGCCCGGGGCTCGTGGTCCTCCTCGCATCCGGGTAGCGTCACGGGGAGGGCGCGGCGCGCCCGCTCTCTGCCGTTGCACCGACGGGAACAGCGGGGAAGGGGAGGCACACGTGGCTTGCAGAGTCCTGCCGGAGGAGCCGTCGGAGGCGGCCGCCGGATCGCTCGACGCCCTCGTACCGCTGTTCTACGAGTCCTTACCCCGGCGGGACCAGCGCAACTGGGCCCGCGTCTACCTGAACGGCCTCCTCTCCACCACGGGGAAGAAGACCATCCGCAACATCGCCGGGGCCGACGCGGGCTCCGTCGAGCAGAGCCTCCAGCAGTTCATCAGCAAGTCGCCCTGGGACTGGACACCGGTCCGCCGCTCGCTCGCCCGGTACCTCGAAGGGACCGTGCCGGCGCCGCTGGCCTGGGTGGTCCGGCCGCTGGTCATCGAGAAGGCGGGGGACCGCTCCGTCGGGGTCGGCCGGCAGTTCGTCCCGCAGCTCGGCCGCACCGCCAACTGCCAGCAGGCGAACGGGATCTGGCTGGCCAGCGGCGAGGCCGGCTTCCCGGTCGAGTGGAGCCTGACCCTCCCCGTGCCGTGGACCAGCGAACGGCTGCGCCGCCGGGCCGGCATCCCCGACACCGCACGCGCCCTCAGCCCCGCGCAGGACGCCGTACTGGCCGTGCTGCGGATGGCGTCCGGCTGGGAACTGCGGCGCAGACCCGTGGTGATGGAGGTCGGCCGCACCGAATTCCTGCCGTGCGCCGCGGCGTTCGCCCTCCGGGGCATTCCCTTCGTCCTCAAGGTGGACGGCGACCTGCCGGTCGCCGGCTGCGGCTCGGGCCGCGCCCGGGGCGGCCCGCCCGCCGCACCGGCCCGCGAGGTCGCCGCCGCGCTGCGGGGCCGCCGGCGGACCGTCGAGTGGACCCGGCCCGGCGGGGCCGGGGGAGCGGTCACCCGGCTGGCCGCAACCGCCGTGACCGCCGCCCCCGCCGCGGACCGCGGGTCCGGCCCGGCGGTCCCGGTGCCCGCTCCGCTGCTGCTGCTCGGGGCCTGGGCCGGGGACGAGCCGCAGCCCGGTGAGTTCTGGATCACCAACGTGGCCGACCGGACGCCCGCCCAGCTGTTCCTGCTCGCCAAGCTCGCCGACCGGGTGGACCTCGACTGCGCCGAGGTGTGCGAGCGGGTCGGCATCCGCGACTTCGAGGGCCGCTCCTTCCGCGGCTGGCACCACCACGCCACCCTCGCCAGCGTCGCCCACGCGGCCGCGGTGCTCGGCGGCGGCCGCCGGGCCGCCCCGGACCTGCCTCCGGCTCCGCCGCACCACCGGATTCCGGCCGCCGTGGCGGCCGTCCGGGCAGAAAGACCCGTAGGAAGAGACCAACCGGCCCGGTATGTCCTGGACGATTGTCCCGGGAGTCGCAATGGTCCGGACATGGGAGAATGAAGTACGTGCGTTTTCCTCGGCTGCCGCCCTGTCCGAGGTACCTCCGATCGACTGGGATGTCTGCACGTGCGTTTCCTCAATGACCTCAAGCCGCCGTACGACCTGACGTACGACGACGTTTTCATGGTGCCGAGCCGTTCCGCGGTCGGTTCCCGCCAGGGCGTCGACCTCTCCGCGCCCGACGGCACCGGCACGACCATCCCGCTGGTGGTCGCCAACATGACCGCGATCGCCGGCCGCCGCATGGCCGAGACGGTCGCCCGCCGCGGCGGCCTCGTGGTCATCCCGCAGGACATCCCCATCGAGGTCGTCACCGACGTCATCTCCTGGGTGAAGACCCGCCACCTGGTGCTCGACACCCCGATCACCCTGGCGCCCACCCAGACCGTCGCCGACGCGCTCTCGCTGCTGCCCAAGCGGGCGCACGGCGCCGGTGTCGTCGTGGACGCGGACCACCGCCCGGTCGGCGTGGTCACCGAGCACGACCTGTCCGGAGTGGACCGCTTCACCCAGCTCTCCGAGGTCATGTCGCGGGAGCTGCTGCTCATCGACGCCGACATGGACCCGCGCGAGGCCTTCAACCAGCTCGACGCCGGTCACCGCAAGCTGGCTCCCGCCGTCGACGCCGACGGCCGGCTGGTCGGCATCCTGACCCGCAAGGGCGCGCTGCGCGCGACCCTGTACAGCCCGGCGGTCGACGCCGAGGGCAAGCTGCGCATCGCGGCCGCCGTCGGCATCAACGGCGACGTGGCGGGCAAGGCCAAGCAGCTGCTCGACGCGGGCGCCGACGTGCTCGTGATCGACACCGCGCACGGCCACCAGGAGAAGATGATCGAGGCGATCAAGCTGGTCCGCGCGCTGGACCCGCAGGTCCCGATCGTGGCCGGCAACATCGTCGCCGCCGAGGGCGTCAAGGACCTCGTCGAGGCCGGCGCCGACATCATCAAGGTCGGTGTGGGCCCCGGCGCCATGTGCACCACCCGCATGATGACCGGCGTGGGCCGCCCGCAGTTCTCCGCGGTGCTGGAGTGCGCCGCCGAGGCGAAGAAGTACGGCAAGCACGTCTGGGCCGACGGCGGCGTCCGTCACCCGCGCGACGTGGCGATGGCCCTGGCCGCCGGCGCCTCGAACGTGATGATCGGCTCCTGGTTCGCCGGCACGTACGAGTCCCCGGGCGACCTCCAGCAGGCCGCCGACGGCCGCCTGTACAAGGAGTCCTTCGGCATGGCCTCCGCCCGCGCCGTGCGCAACCGCACCTCGGACGAGTCCGCGTACGACCGGGCCCGCAAGGCGCTCTTCGAGGAGGGCATCTCCACCTCGCGGATGTTCCTGGACCCGCAGCGCCCCGGCGTCGAGGACCTGATCGACTCGATCATCGCCGGCGTCCGCTCCTCCTGCACCTACGCCGGTGCCGGCTCCCTGGCGGAGTTCGAGGAGAAGGCCGTCGTCGGCATCCAGTCCGCGGCCGGCTACGCCGAGGGCAAGCCGCTGCACGCCAGCTGGAGCTAGTCACCGCCTGCACAGAGGTCCGTGGCCCCCGATCCGTTCCGGACGGGGGCCACGGACCTTTCCGCGCCCGTACGGCCGATGCGCCCGTCCGGCCGGTGTACTCGTACGGCCGCCGCCTACGCGAAGCCCTCCTCGTGCAGGGAGGCGGCCACCGCGGCGCCCAGCACGGCGTGCCCCTCGTCGTTGGGGTGCAGCCCGTCGGCGAGGTGCTCCGGGCGCAGCAGGGGCAGGCCCGGCAGCAGGGCGAGGCGGCGGTCGCCGCCGAGTATCCGGTCCCGGACCGCACGCTCCATCGCAGCGCGCAGCTCGCCGAGGGTGGCGCCGAGCCGGTTGGGGGTGTGCTCGGCCTCGGGCCGCAGCACGGGGGAGACCAGCAGCAGCGGGGTCTCGGGGTGACCCTGGCGGATCAGGTCGAGGAAGGCCCGGGTGGTCTCGTACAGCAGGGGCACCGAGTACGGGATCCGGGACCAGCAGTTCGTGCCGAACGCCAGGGTGATCAGGTCGGCGGGCAGGGTGGCGAGCTGCTCCGCGGTCGGCAGTTCGCCGCGGGCGGCGCCCGCGTACCCGAGGTTCACCGTGTCGACCCCGAGGGCGCGGCCGGCGACGGCGGGCCAGCCGTGCGCGGGGCGGGTGGACCACCAGCCCTCGGTGATCGAGTCACCGTGCACCACCCAGCGCGGCGCCGGCTCGGCCGGCAGCACCGGGCCGCCGATCCCCCGGACGCCGAGGACCAGCGGGGACTGGGCCTCGGGCGGGTACACGGTGTACGGGCCGAGGCCCGCCGGCAGGGTGATCCGGACCACGGACTCCTCCGCGGGGTCCGTGAACAGTTCGCGCAGCAGCCCGTGCCGGTTCCAGAGCGAGAAGACGTGCGCAAGGTCACGCAGGGAGTCCGTGGGGCCCGGGACGGTGGCCCGGTAGCGGATCTCCACGGCCGTGGTGCCCGGCCCGGCCCGGAACTCCAGCCGCACCCCGATCGGCAGGGTGGCCCGCTCCCCGGTGTCCCAGGGCAGCCGCATCGAGTCCGCGGGGTCCGCCCGTACCACCCGGCCGCCCTCCAGCCAGGCCACCCCGCGCAGGAAGGCGAGCGGGTCCAGCCACTCCCCGTGCCATTCCCCGGCCCCCCGGGTCTCCTGACCGCCCACCGGTCTGCTCACCGGGCCCCTCCGATCGTCCGATGCGGAAACACACACCCATCCCTGCCCAGCGAGCCTGCCCGGGACGCCGGGAGACATGGCTGAGCAGAGGCAACGGAGCCCAATTTCTGACAGGTTGTCAAGAGCGGCTGGTGGTCCAGACCACGCAGCGATCGAACGGTCATGCGCAACAAAGGGCCATTCCGGTCCAATGCGCGCAATGATCGTGCACGAACGTGCAAGGATGGTGCATTACGGGCGGGAACCCCCAGCTCGTAGGCTCACTCGCTGTACGTGGAGTGGTGCGACCGCCCTGCCCGCGGTCCCCCGGCCCGACCCTGCTCTCGTTCAGGGTGGCCCCGCTCCGGATCGCTGCGGTCGATGCCAACCCCTCTCCCCGCAGTGACAAGGAGTACCCCTGTGCTGGACCACGGCCAGGCGCCACCCGTTTCGCCCGCTTCGTCCCCCGCGGCAGCCGGCCCCCGCAACCCGCTGCTGCGCCGCAAGCCGGTGGAGCAGCTGGTCGCCGAGGGCGGCCACGGCGAGGGCGGATCGCTCAGGCGCTCGCTGACCATGTGGCAGCTGACCATGATCAGCATTGGCGCCACCCTGGGCACCGGCATCTTCGTGGTGCTGGGCGAGGCGACCCCGATCGCGGGCCCCGCCGTCTGGATCGCGTTCATCGTGGCCGGCCTGACCGCGCTGTTCTCCGCGCTGTCCTACGCCGAGCTCGCGGGCTCCATACCGGTCTCCGGCTCCTCGTACTCGTACGCCTACGCCACCATGGGCGAGCTGGTCGCCTGGATCTGCGGCTGGTGCCTGGTCCTGGAGTACGGCGTCTCCGTCGCCGCCGTGGCGGTCGGCTGGGGCCAGTACCTCAACGAGCTGCTCGACGGCACCGTCGGGATCACCATCCCCGAGACGTTCTCCGCCCCGCTGGGCGAGGGCGGCTACATCAACATGCCGGCCCTCGTCGTGGTCCTGCTCTGCATGGTCTTCCTGCTCCGCGGTGCCAAGGAGAGCGCCCGGATCAACTCGATCATGGTCGGCGTCAAGATCGTCACGCTGGTGCTCTTCTGCGTCATCGGCTTCATGGGCATCAAGGCCGGCAACTACACCCCGCTCGCCCCGCTCGGCGTCACCGCCATCAGCACCGCCGCCTCGATGCTCTTCTTCTCGTACATCGGCTTCGACGCCGCCTCCACCGCGGGTGAGGAAGCCAAGAACCCGAAGAAGGACCTGCCCCGCGCGATCATGCTCTCGCTGCTGATCGTCACCGTGCTCTACTGCCTGGTCGCGCTCGTCGCCGTCGGCGCCATGCCGTGGCAGGACTTCGAGGGCAGCGAGGCCGCCCTGGCCCAGATCATGGAGGACGTCACCGGTCACTCCTTCTGGAGCGTCGTGCTGGCCGCCGGCGCGGTCGTGGCCATCGCCAGCGTCGTCTTCGCCGTCCTCTACGGCCAGACCCGCATCCTGTTCGCGATGTCCCGCGACGGCCTGGTTCCCAAGGCGTTCGCCAAGGTCGACGAGAAGACCGGCACCCCCCGGATCAACACGATCATCGTCTGCCTGTTCTGCGCCGTGCTCGCCGCCTTCATCCCGCTGGGCGAGCTGGCCAACGCCACCAGCATCGGCACGCTCTTCGCGTTCGCCCTGGTCAATGCGGCCGTCGTGATCCTGCGCTTCACCCGCCCGGACATGAACCGGACGTTCAAGGTCGCCCTGTTCCCGGTCACCCCGATCCTCGGCTTCGTCTTCTGCGCCTACCTGATGTACGAGCTGCCCTGGCTCACCTGGGCGTACTTCGGTGGCTGGATGGCCGTCGGACTCGTGATCTACTTCCTCTACGGAATGCGCCGCTCCAGCCTGGGTCTGACCGCGCTGGCCGCGGCCGAGGAACTGACAGATAAGTGATCCAAGCCCCGTGCGCCTGAACGATCTCGACGAACGCATCGTCCACGCCCTCGCCGAGGACGCCCGCCGCTCCTACGCGGACATCGGCTCCGAGGTCGGCCTGTCCGCGCCCGCGGTGAAGCGGCGCGTGGACAGGCTCCGGGCGGAAGGGGCCATCACCGGCTTCACCGTCCGCGTCGACCCGGCCGCCATGGGCTGGGAGACCGAGGGCTTCATCGAGATCTACTGCCGCCACAACACCTCGCCGGACGACATCCGGCGGGGGCTGGAGCGGTACCCCGAGGTGGTGTCCGCGTCGACCGTCACCGGCGACGCGGACGCCCTCGTCCAGGTCTTCGCCTCGGACATGCGCCACTTCGAACGGGTCCTGGAACGAATCGCCGGCGAGCCGTTCGTGGAGCGCACCAAGTCCGTCCTCGTGCTGTCTCCGCTGCTCAGGCGCTTCACCTCGGGCGCCCCGGGCTGATCCGCTGCGTACGAGCGGGGGCCGGGACTGTCCCGTGGACGGGACCCACGCACAACGAATCGCCGTTTCGCGCGCATAACGCGCAACGAATCGTTCAGCAGCGTGCAATGGTCGCGCCTTGTCCGGGCCGAAGGACGCACCGTACGGTCTAAAGGTCCCCACAAACCCCCTCACGTCTCAGAGGTCGCTCATGCCCCAGCTGCGCACCGCACTGCTTCAGAGCTCCGGACGGCTCGGTGACGTCGCCGAGAACCTGAAGGTCCTCGAACAGGCGGCCGAGCGTGCGGCGGGCGCCGGAGCCGGCCTCCTGATCAGCCCGGAGATGTTCCTCACCGGGTACGCGATCGGCGAGGACGTGCCGCGGCTGGCCGAGGCGAGCGACGGCATGTCCGCGCGGGCCATCGGGGAGATCGCCCGCCGCCACGGGATCGCCGTCCTCTACGGCTACCCCGAGCGCGACGGCGAGGCCGTCTACAACTCGGCGCAGCTCATCGGCCCCGACGGCGCCTCGCTCGCGAACTACCGCAAGACCCATCTGTTCGGCTGCTTCGAGCAGGACAGCTTCGTGCCGGGCGACGTCCCGGTGGTCCAGGCCGAGCTCGGCGGGCTCACGGTCGGGATCCTGATCTGCTACGACGTCGAGTTCCCGGAGAACGTCCGCGCCCACGCCCTCGCGGGCACCGACTTCCTGGTCGTGCCCACGGCGCAGATGCACCCGTTCCAGTTCGTCGCCGAACAACTGGTGCCGGTCCGGGCCTTCGAGAGCCAGATGTACGTCGCGTACGTCAACCGGACGGGCCCCGAGGGCGAGTTCGAGTTCGTCGGCCTGAGCTGCCTGGCGAGCCCCGACGGCGTCACCCGCACCCGCGCCGGCCGCGGCGAGGAGATCGTCTTCGGCGAGGTCGACCCCGAGCTGCTGGCCGCCTCGCGGGAGAACAACCCGTACCTGCGCGACCGCCGCCCCGGGCTCTACGCCTCCCTCGTCTGACCCGCGCCGCCCTCCCCGCCCTCCCCCTGCACCCCCCTGCCCGCAAGGAGCCGTACCCCATGACGTCCACGGTCCCCACCGCCGTCCCGCACACCGACGGCCAGCCGCCGATCACCATGTTCGGTCCGGACTTCCCGTACGCCTACGACGACTTCCTGGCGCACCCCGCGGGCCTGGGCCAGATACCGGCGACCGAGCACGGCGCGGAGGTCGCGGTCATCGGCGGCGGCCTGTCCGGCATCATCTCGGCGTACGAGCTGATGAAGATGGGCCTCAAGCCCGTCGTCTACGAGGCGGACCAGATCGGCGGCCGGCTGCGGACCGTCGGCTTCGAGGGCCAGGGCACCGAGGGCCTGACGGCGGAGATGGGCGCCATGCGCTTCCCGCCCTCGTCGACCGCGCTCCAGCACTACATCGACCTGGTGGGCCTGACCACCGAGCCCTTCCCGAACCCGCTGGCCGAGGCCACGCCCTCCACGGTCGTCGACCTCAAGGGCGAGACGCACTACGCCGAGACCATCGCCGACCTCCCGCAGATCTACCGCGACGTCGCCGAGGCCTGGAACGCCTGCCTCGAAGAGGGCGCCGACTTCTCGGACATGAACACCGCGATGCGCGAGCGGGACGTCCCGCGCATCCGCGAGATCTGGGCCAAGCTCGTCGAGAAGCTCGACGACGAGACCTTCTACGGCTTCCTCTGCAAGTCCGAGGCCTTCAAGTCCTTCCGCAAGCGCGAGATCTTCGGCCAGGTCGGCTTCGGCACCGGCGGCTGGGACACCGACTTCCCGAACTCCATCCTGGAGATCCTCCGCGTCGTCTACACCGAGGCCGACGACCACCACCGCGGCATCGTCGGCGGCTCCCAGCAGCTGCCGCTGCGCCTCTGGGAGCGCGAGCCGGAGAAGATCGTGCACTGGGCGCAGGGCACCTCGCTGTCCTCCCTGCACGGCGGCACCCCGCGCCCGGCGGTCACCCGCCTGCACCGCACCGCCGGCAACCGCATCACCGTCACCGACGCCGCCGGCGACATCCGCACCTACCGCGCGGCGATCTTCACCGCGCAGTCGTGGATGCTGCTCTCGAAGATCGAGTGCGACGACTCGCTCTTCCCGATCGACCACTGGACGGCGATCGAGCGCACCCACTACATGGAGTCCTCCAAGCTCTTCGTCCCCGTGGACCGGCCGTTCTGGCTGGACAAGGACGAGGAGACGGGCCGCGACGTCATGTCGATGACGCTGACCGACCGGATGACCCGCGGTACGTACCTGCTGGACAACGGCCCGGACCAGCCTGCCGTGATCTGCCTGTCGTACACCTGGTGCGACGACAGCCTGAAGTGGCTGCCGCTGTCCGCGAACGAGCGGATGGAGGTCATGCTGAAGTCCCTGGGCGAGATCTACCCCAAGGTCGACATCCGCCGCCACATCATCGGCAACCCGGTCACCGTCTCCTGGGAGGACGAGCCCTACTTCATGGGCGCGTTCAAGGCCAACCTGCCGGGCCACTACCGCTACCAGCGCCGCCTGTACACGCACTTCATGCAGGACCGCCTCCCCGAGGACAAGCGCGGCATCTTCCTCGCCGGTGACGACATCTCCTGGACGGCCGGCTGGGCCGAGGGTGCCGTGCAGACCGCGCTGAACGCGGTCTGGGGCGTCATGCACCACTTCGGCGGTGCCACCGACGGCACCAACCCGGGCCCGGGCGACCGCTACGACGAGATCGCCCCGGTCGAGCTGCCGGAGGACTGACCTCCGGTCGCGCCCCCGTGACAACGGGCCGCCCCCGCGCACGCAGCGCCGGGGGCGGCCCGTCCCCATGTCCGGGGCGCCGTCAGCGTCCCGACGGGGTGAGCAGGCAGCGGCCGACCAGACCGACCCCGGCCGAGAGCGAGCCGGTGACCTCGTCGGCCAGTGCCGGGTGGCCGCGCAGCGTCCACAGCAGCCGGGCCGAGGACCAGGCCGCGTCCCGGGCCCGGTCCAGGCTCCAAGAGCCCAGCAGGTGGGTGAGCGGATCGGCGACCTCCAGCAGGTCCGGGCCCGGCATCAGGTCCTCGCGGATCCGCTCCTCCAGGGCCACGAGGGTGTCGCCCACCCGGTCGAAGTCGGCCTCCAGGGCGGCCGGCGGCACCCCGAGGGTGCGGCAGGCGGCCACCACCGCCAGCGGCAGGTCGTGGCCGATGTGCGCGTTGATCCCGGCGAGGGCGTGCTGGAGGGGGCGTACGCCGGGGTGCCGGCGGTACTGGAACAGCGGCCGCCAGCAGGCCGGTACCGGCCGGTCGGCGGCCGCCGCGTCCACGGCCGCCAGGTACAGGCCGGCGAACCGCGCCGCCAGCGACTCGGCCGTGTGCGGCACGGGGAAGCCGCCGTCGTCGATGCGCCGCCGTAGCTCCTCCGTGACCGCCAGGTACACGCGGTTGAACACCGCCACGCCGTCGCGCGGGTGCAGGCGTTCCTCCAGCGCGCGCATCCGCGCCACCACCGGATCCAGCGACACCCCGACCGTCATCTGAGCCATGCGGGAGAGCGTCCCAGGCCCGGCCCGCGCAGGGGAGCCGTCGCCGGGTGTTTCGCCGGTTTGGGCGAAACGGCGGCGGTCACCGCACCGGGCCGGGCCGGGTGCCGGTCCTACCGGCCGGCGGGCCCGGGCTTCGCGTCCGGCTTCCCGCCGGGCCGGTCCTCGTACGGAGCGTCCTGCTGCTCGTCGTACGCCGACGTCCCCGAGTCGAGCAGGGGCTCCGCCTGCTTCATGTGGGCGGGGGCGAAGGCGCGCAGGGCGTGGTAGCCGGTGATGACCACCAGGGTGCCCAGGGCGATGCCGCCGAGTTCGAAGTTGTCGGTGATCTGGAGCTTGACCCCGCCGACGCCGATGATGACGCCCGCCGCGGCCGGCACCAGGTTCAGCGGGTTGCGCAGGTCCACCCGGCCGTTGATCCAGATCTGGGCGCCGAGCAGGCCGATCATGCCGTACAGGATGACGGTGATGCCGCCGAGCACGCCGCCGGGGATGGCGGCCACGACCGCCCCGAACTTGGGGCAGAGGCCGAAGAGCAGGGCGAAGCCGGCGGCGGCCCAGTAGGCGGCCGTCGAGTACACCCGGGTCGCGGCCATCACGCCGATGTTCTCGGAGTACGTGGTGTTCGGCGGGCCGCCCAGCGCCGTGGACAGCATCGAGGCCGCGCCGTCGGCGGCGATCGCGGTGCCCAGCTTGTCGTCGAGCGGGTCGCCGGTCATCTCGCCGACGGCCTTCACGTGCCCGGCGTTCTCCGCGATCAGCGCGATCACCACGGGCAGGGCGACCAGGATCGCCGACCACTCGAAGGCCGGCGCGTGGAAGGACGGCAGCCCGATCCAGTCCGCCTTGCCGACGCCCGACAGGTCCAGCCGCCAGTGGTCCACGGCCTCGGGCCCGCCCGCCGTGGAGTGGATCTTCCCGAAGAGCCGGTCGAACAGCCAGGAGATGCCGTACCCGAAGAGCAGGCCGAGGAAGATCGCGATCCGGGACCAGAAGCCGCGCAGGCAGACCACCGCGAGGCCGGTGAACAGCATCACCAGCAGCGCCGTCCACTGGTCCTGCGGCCAGTACACGGACGCGGTCACCGGGGCCAGGTTGAAGCCGATCAGCATCACGACGGCGCCGGTGACCACCGGCGGCATCGCGGCGTGGATGATCCGCGCGCCGAACCGCTGGACGGCCAGACCGGCCAGCAGCAGCGCGCCCCCGACCACGAACACCGCGCCGGTCACGGTCGCACTGTCCCCGCCGGAGGCCCGGATCGCCGCGGCCACGCCGACGAACGACAGCGAGCAGCCGAGGTACGAGGGGATCCGGCCGCGGGTGGCCAGCAGGAAGATGACCGTCGCGACGCCGGACATCATGATCGCCAGATTGGGGTCCAGGCCCATCAGGACCGGGGCCACGAAGCTGGCGCCGAACATGGCCACGACGTGCTGGGCGCCGAGACCGGCGGTCCGCGGCCAGGACAGCCGCTCGTCCGGGCGGACCACCGCCCCCGGGGCCGGGGTCCGCCCGTCTCCGTGCAGGGTCCAGCCCACGCCGAGGCGCATGTTCCACTCCGTTTCGCCGGTCGTCTGAAGATCACGGGCCGCGGGGCGGCCGACCGTATCCTACGGCCGGATTCCGGTGTGTTCCTGCTGGTCGGACCCGGTGGCCCGGGGGCCGGAGCGCCGCTTGGGACCGAGTACGGCGGCGCCGGGGACCAGGGCGAAGGCCAGCGCCGTGACCAGGCCGAACGACACCAACAGCGAGCTGGCGTCGGCGACCGCGCCGATCGCCGAGGGCGCGATCAGGCCGGAGGTGTACGTCACCGTGGCCACGCCCGCGATAGCCTGCGCCGGTGCCGGGCCGCTGCGCCCGGCGGCGGCGAAGGCGAGCGGGACCACGACGGCGATGCCGAGCCCGATCAGGCCGAAGCCGGCGAGGGCCGCGGCCGGGTGGCCGGCCGTCACGACCAGCAGGCCGCCGGCGGTGGCGAGCAGCCCGCCGGTGCGGACCGTGCGGACCGCGCCGAACCGGTCCACCACCCGGTCGCCGGCGAGCCGGGCCACCGCCATGGTCAGGGCGAAGGCCGTGGTGGAGGCGGCGGCCAGACCGGCGTCGGTGTGCAGCACGTCCTTCAGGTACACCCCGGACCAGTCGAGGCTGGCGCCCTCCGCGAACACCGCGCAGAACCCGACCGCCCCGATCAGTACGGCGGACCGCGGCGGCAGCGCGAAGTGCGGCGGCGGCTCCTCGTCCGGCGCGCTGCGCAGGTCCAGCACCCCCCGGCAGGCGACCAGGCCGATGGCCGTGAGCAGCAGGGCGGCCAGCAGGTGGTGCAGCCGGGCGTCGGTGCCGGCGTGCGCGGCGAGGGTGCCGCCGGCCGAGCCGAGGAGGGCGCCGACGCTCCACATGCCGTGCAGCGAGGACATGATCGAGCGGCCCAGGCGGTTCTCGGTCTCGACGCCGAGCGCGTTCATGGCCACGTCGGACATGCCGGCCGCGATGCCGTAGCCGAACAGGGCGAGGCAGAGCGCCGGCAGGCCGGTGGCCAGGCTCGGGAGCGCGAGGGAGAGGGTCCACAGGGCGAGCAGGCCGGTCAGGGCGGTGCGGGCGCCGAAGCGGTGGTTGATCCTGCCGGCCAGCGGCATCGCGAGCGCCGCGCCGACGGCGGGGCAGGCGAGGGCCAGTCCGAGGGCACCGGCGTCGAGGGAGGCGTGCTCCTGGATCCACGGGATCCGGGTGGCGAAGCTGCCGGTGACGGTGCCGTGCACGCAGAAGACGGCGGCGATCGCGAGGCGGGCGCGGCGCAGCCGCCGCGGGGTGAGGTCGGGTTCCCCTGTCATGCGCCATAAACTATCAGGGAGCCTGCCTGATAATTAAGGCCCCGACCGGACGGGCCGCCGGGGGCACCGATAGGTTCTGGAGCGTGCGCGCGATGTCACCTGCCTCCCCGAGTACGGCCCGGGCGATCAACGACCGGCTGGCGCTGCGACTCCTCCAGGAGGAGGGGCCGCTGACCGCGACCCAGCTCAAGACGCTGACCGGGCTGTCCCGGCCGTCCGTCGCCGACCTCGTGGACCGGCTGTCCGAGGCCGGGCTGATCGAGGTCGTGGGGGAGTCCGGCGCGCAGCGGCGCGGCCCCAACGCCCGGCTGTACGGGATCGTCGCCGGGCGGGCCCACCTGGCCGCGCTGGACGTGCGTACGGACCGGGCCAGTGCGGTCGTCACCGACCTGCTGGGCAACCCGCTGGCCGAAGGCGAGCTGCCCACCGGCACCGCGACGGAGGCGGTGGCCGCGCTGGAGCGGCTGGCGGGGGAGCGGGCGCTGCACACCGTGGTGATGGGCGCGCCCGGGCTGGTCTCGCCGGCCACCGGCGAGCTGCGCGACACCGCGGGGCTGCCGGCCTGGCACCGGGAGCTGTACGCGCTGCTGCAGAGCCGGCTGCCGGCCGTGGTGCGGGTGGAGAACGAGACCAATCTGGCGGCCGTCGCCGAGCAGCGGCTGGGGGCCGCGCGCGACATCGACTCCTTCGTGCTGCTGTGGCTGGGGGCGGGGGTGGGCGCCGCCGTCGTGCTCGACGGGCGGCTGCGGCGGGGGGCCTCCGGCGGGGCCGGGGAGATCGGCTTCCTGCCGGTGCCGGGTACCGGCGGGCTGCCGTCGGCGACCGGGTGCGACGGGGGGTTCCACGCGCTGGTGGGGCGGGCGGCGGTGGGGGCGCTGGCCCGGGAGCACGGCTTCGCCGGGACCGCGGAGGAGGCGGTGGCGGGGGCGGCCGGGGAGGGCTTCCTCGATGCGTTCGCCGGGCGGCTGGCAGTGGGGGCGGCGGCGGTGGCTGCCGTGCTGGATCCGGGGTGCGTGGTGCTGGGCGGGGAGCTGGGGCTCGCGGGTGGTGCGGATCTGGCCGGGCGGGTTGCGGCTCGGCTGGGGGGGCTGACGCCGGTGCCGACCGTGGTGCGGGGGTCGTCGCTGGGCGGGGCGGCGGTGCTGGCGGGGGCGCGGCTGGTTGCGCGGGATGCGGCGCAGGACGCGGTGTTCGGCGTGGTGTAGCAGGCGGCTCCGCCTCCTGCCGGGCGCTGCCCGGACCCGCGCCTCAACCGCCGGCGGGGCTGGATCTTGCCCCGCCGGGTCGTGCAGGGCGGGCGGGGGCGTCCTGCCGGGCGCTGCCCGGACCCGCGCCTCAACCGCCGGCGGGGCTGGAGTTGGTCCTGCCGGATCTTGGCCTTCCCGGGCGGGGCGGGGCCGGAGCGGTTTCGCCCCGCCGGACCACCCGTTACAGGGCGCTCTTGGTTGTGGGTTCGGTGAGGTGGGTGGTGAAGGTGGTGGTGCCTGTGGGGCGGGTGGGGGTGAGGTGGGCGCCTTGGCGGAAGGCGGTGAAGGTCTTGCCGGGGAGGCGGACGGGGAGGACCGGGCGACGGGTGCCGCGGGTGCGGAGGTAGCTGCGGGCCAGGTCCGGGAGGGAGGCCACCTCCGGGCCGCCCAGGTCGGGGACCCGGCCGGACGGGGCACCCGCGGCGAGCACGGCCAGCCGGTCGGCGACCTCCTCGGCGGCGATCGGCTGGTCCGGCACCGCGGGGACCAGGAGCACCGGCAGCCGGGACACGGTGCGGAACAGCTGCACCAGCAGCTCGTGGAACTGAGTGGCCCGCAGGATCGTGTACGGCACCCCCGACCGCTCGATCAGCCGCTCCACCGCGTGCTTCGCCCGGTAGTAGCCCAGCGGGACGGCGTCCACCCCGACGATCGAGATGTACACGAGGTGGCCGAGGCCGGCCCGCCGCGCCGCCGCGATCAGGTGCCGGGCGGCCTCCTCGTCCCCGCCGGACGGCGAGGAGGCGCAGTGCACGACGGTGTCCGCGCCCGTCAGGGCCGCGTCCAGGCCCGTGCCGTCCCGCAGGTCGACCGGGTACTCGGGGGAGGAGCGGCTGAGCACCCGGACCTCGTGGCCCGCGGCCCGCAGCCGGGGGACGAGGAGGGAGCCGAGGGTGCCGGTGCCGCCCGTGACGAGGATGGTGCTCATCGCTGTGCCTGCCTTTGCCGGAGGAGTGCGTACTCAGCTCAGACCGGACGGCCCGCCGGAATGTGACAGCTGACCGCGCAGGAACACCAGCTTCTCCGGATTGACCACCGTCCGCACCGCCTCCAGCAGCCCGTCGCGGAAGTCCAGGGCCAGCGCGCACAGCGGTGCCTCCGGGGGGCCGACGAGCACCCCCGGACCGCCGTTGACCTCCACCGGGGTGAGCGCCAGGCCGGCCGCGAACCGCTCCAGTGTGCCCAGCAGGTAGCGGGCCGCCTTGTCCCGGCCGACCACCGGCCGCCGGGCCGCGGACACCTGGTCCCCGCCGTCGGACACGCACACCACGTCGGTGGCGAGCAGCCGCTCCAGCCCGGCCAGGTCGCCCTCGCGGGCCGCGGTGAGGAAGCGGTCGACCAGCTCGTGCCACCGCCCGTCGTCCGCGGTGAACCGCGGGCGGCGGCCCGCCAGCCGGGTGCCGGCCCGCCGGTACAGCTGCCGGCAGTTCGCCTCGGAGAGCTCCAGCAGCCCGGCGATCTCGCGGTGCCCGTAGCCGAACGCCTCGCGCAGCACGTACACCGCGCGCTCGGCCGGCGTCAGCTGCTCCAGCAGCACCAGCAGCGCCATCGACACCTGGTCGCGCTGCTCGGCCGACTCCAGCGGGCCGAGCACACCGGAGCCGGTGAGCACCGGCTCCGGAAGCCAGGGGCCGGTGTACACCTCGCGCCGGGCCCGGGCCGAGTCCAGCCGGTTCAGGCACAGCCGGGTGACGGTCCTGGCGAGGAAGGCTCCCGGGTGCCCGACGTCGGAGCGGTCGGCCGCCCGCCACCTCAGGTACGCGTCCTGCACGGTGTCCTCGGCCTCCTCGGCGGAGCCGAGCATCCGGTAGGCGATGCCGAACAGCCGGGGCCGGTGCGACTGGAACGCGAGCGTGGTGGCGTCGGGTGTGGTCACGGGTCGAGGGTGCCAGACGGCGGCATGCGAAAACCCGGTGGCCGCCGGGCCACCGGGTCCTCACGTCATCGGCTGCTGCCGCCCGCTACCGGGTCAGCAGGGGCCGAGATCCTCCCAGACACCCCACTGGCCGGTGGTGCCGGGCTCCTCGTTCTGCGTCCACCACTTGGCCTTCCAGTTGCGGCCCTTGTGGGACACAACCGTGCCGCCGGTGCTGACGCTGCCCGCGACGTACGGCGGGTTGGTGCAGGTGCCCCCGCCGCCGGTGCTGCCGCCGGTCGTGCCGCCGGTGGTTCCGCCCGTCGTGCCGCCCGTGGTTCCGCCGGTCGTCCCGCCCGTGGTCCCGCCCGTGGTTCCGCCGGTCGTCCCGCCCGTGGTCCCGCCCGTCGTGCCACCCGAGCCGAGGTCCACCAGCGTGGTACCGCGCGCCAGGTCGCCGGCGAGGGCGTACGTCGTACCCGAGACGTTCACCGTCCAGTTGGAGGGCGTGGACACCGGGAGGTAGTAGTTGAAGGCCAGGTCGACGGAGGCGCCGGGGGCCAGCGACTGCCAGGCCGGGAGCTTCAGCGAGACCCGGTGGAAGTCGCCCTTCAGGCCGCCGACGTTGTTGCCGGTGTGGCCGCTGCTGATCACCTTGGTGCCGAAGCCGGACTGGTCGGAGGCGTTGTTCGGAGCCGCCGTCGAGTAGTCGAACTGGAACTCCGTACCGCCGGGCAGGCTGGCCTTGGTGTTGTTGGTGATCTTGATCTTCGGGGTGATCGGGTAGTTCGAGTCGCCGAGCTTGAAGTCGGTGAACTCGACCTTCACGTCCACGGCCTGGGTCGGCAGGGTGCCGCCCGCCTTCTTCGCGCCGTACGGGGTCGCGTTCTTGAACTTCTCGTACATCAGGGTGGTGAGCGTGTCACCCATTTCGTACTGGCCCTTGGCGGTGTTGTAGCCGTAGTCGCCGGCCAGTTCCCAGACCATCGTGCCGCCGATGCCGCGGTCCACCACGTAGTCGGACTTGGCGGCGACGGACTGCTCGTCCTCGGTGGAGAGGAAGACCTTCTTCTGCGCGTTCCACAGCCACGGCGCCACCAGGGTGGAGTCGTACTTGCGGGCGTAGGTGCCGGTCAGCGAGGTGTTGGCAGGGAAGCCGTACTTGGTGACGTAGTCGCCGACGACGCCCTTCTCCAGGTTCTTGGCGTGCCACATCGGGTTGGAGCCCGCCGGGGACTCGACGCCGTTGGTGTCCTTGTCGTGCCACAGGTTGTCGATGCCGACCGCGCCGTCGCCGCACTTGGTCAGACCCGCGCCGGCCGGGCAGCTGGTGGCCGCGGCCTTGCCCCACAGGCCGTCGGTGCCGCCCTGCACGTTCTTGAAGCCGCGGGTGTAGTACGGCAGGCCGATGTTGATGCGGCCGGCCGGCATGGAGCCGCGGAAGTAGTGGTAGGCCCAGTCGGTGTTCAGGTAGCCGATGCCGCCGTACTGCTGGCTGCCGTAGACGCCGGCGGCGGCGAGCTCGCCGTCCTTGCCGTCGTCGAAGAGGGAGGCGTTCGGGCCGACGTACTCGTTCCAGGCGCCGTGCAGGTCGTACGACATGATGTTGACGTAGTCCAGGTACTGCTGCATCTGGAACGTCTCCATGCCGCGCAGCAGGTACCCGGAGGACGGGGCGGCCACGGTCAGCAGGTAGTGCCTGCCGTCGGCGGCGCCGGCCGCGTCCAGCTTCTCCCGCAGGGTCTTCATCAGGACCGCGTAGCCCTTGACCAGGCCGGCGCGACGGGCGTTGGCGAGCTGCCAGTCCAGCGGGTTGCCCGCGTCCTTCATGGTGGTCGGGTACTCGTAGTCGATGTCGACGCCGTTGAACCCGTACTTCTTGATGAACGCGACGGCGGAGTCCGCGAAGGTGTTGATGCCGGCCGTGTTGACCGAGCCGTCCGCGTTGGTGGCCATCGAGTAGAAGCCGCCGGAGTTGACGCGGTTGCCGCCGTCGTCGAAGTAGCCGCCCGTCTCGGCCCAGCCGCCGACCGAGATCAGCGTCTTCACGTCAGGGTGCAGCTTCTTGTACTTGGTCAGCAGGTTGAAGTGGCCCTTGTAGGGGAGTGCCGGGTCCATCTCGGCCCCGGCCACGCCCGGCCAGGTCATCCCGGTGGCCGCATTGTTCGCGCTGTCCCCGCCCACGGAGATCTTGTTGTCGCTCGCGACGTGGGCGAAGGCGTAGTTGATGTGGGTGATCTTGTCCCACGGGATGTTGTTGGCCAGGTAGGCGGGCTCGCCGTTCTTGCCGGTGCGCCAGCCCGTGAAGTAGCCGATGACGCGGCGCTTGTGGTCGGCGCCCATCTTCTCGCGGCCGTCGGAGTCGTAGACGGAGCAGTACGGGACGTCGACGCCCGCGGTCTTGTAGAGCCCGTCGGGACGACAGGTCTCGTTGTCGGCGGCGTGCGAGACGCCGGTCGAGAGCGAGCTGAACAGCAGGCCGGCAACTGCGGCTCCGGCTGCCGTCAACGTGGCTCTCGTGCGCGTGGGGGACAGCACGATCGTGCCTCCTGGGGAGGGGAGGTTGGCAGGACACAACGGACTGAAAGGTGGCGCTATCGCCCCAGATGTGCGCACATCTGACGGGCTGTCTCCCGGGAATGTGAAGCAGACATTAAGAGGACTAGACCAGCCCGTCAATAGGTCTGGACCAAAGCCGAATTGGCCGATCCCGACCTGGCAAAGTGCGCTCGGTTGTGAGCCAGGCCACAGCCCGTCACCCGCATGGGGGCGGATCAGGCGTGGCACACTGACTTCAGTACCAGTAGCAGCGCACTCCGGGGTCGGTGTAATTCCGAACCGGCGGTTATAGTCCGCGACCCGTCCGCAGCCAGCGGCCGGTTGACCAGGTGAAATTCCTGGACCGACGGTTAAAGTCCGGATGGGAGGCAGTGCGCGGCGGGCCAGTCACAGGTACGCCGCTGTAGGTCGTTCCACCATGTTTTCGCAGGTGGGGCGGGTCCTCGGCCTTGGCGTCCCGGTGTGCTTTCCCGCTTCATCTGTCGTATCCCGACAGGCCCCGGAGTCCGTGCCCGATGAGGCAGGAGGACCCGGTGGGCAACCACGCCGACGCAGACGCCATGCGACGAGCCATCGCGCTCGCCGCCCGCGGCCTCGGCTCCACGAGCCCCAACCCCGTCGTGGGCTGCGTCATCACCGACGCCGCCGGCACCGTCGTGGGTGAAGGCTTCCACCGGCAGGCCGGCGGCCCGCACGCCGAGGTCCACGCCCTGCGCGCGGCCGGCGACGCCGCCCGCGGCGGCACCGCCTACGTCACCCTCGAACCCTGCAACCACACCGGCCGCACCGGCCCCTGCGCGCAGGCCCTCATCGACGCCGGCATCAGCCGCGTCCACTACGCGGTCTCCGACCCGAACCCGCAGGCCAGCGGCGGTTCCGCCACCCTGCGTGCGGCCGGCGTCGAGACCTCCGGCGGACTCCTGGAAGCCGAAGCCGCCGAGGGCAACGCCGCCTGGCTGACCGCCGTCCGCCTGGGCCGCCCGTACGTCCTGTGGAAGTACGCCGCCACCCTCGACGGCCGGATCGCCGCCGCCGACACCACCAGCCGCTGGATCAGCTCGGCCGAGTCCCGCGCCGACGTCCACCGGCTGCGCGCCGAGGCCGACGCCGTCGTCGTCGGCTCCGGCACCCTGCGCGCCGACGACCCGCACCTCGCGGTCCGCGGCGTCGAGGGCGCCGTCCAGCCGCTGCGGGTCGTCGTCGACACGCACGCCGGGATCCGCCGCGACGCCCGCGTCCTCGACTCCGCCGCACCCACCCTGCTCGCCGTCGCCGAGGACGCCGACGTCCGGCACCTCGCCGGCACCGAAGGCCTCGACGTCGCCCGGCTGCCGTACGACGGTCCCGGCCTCTCCGTGACCGCCCTGCTGCACGTGCTGCACGCGCGGGGCGTCCGCTCCGTCCTCCTCGAAGGCGGCCCCACCCTGGCCGGCGCCTTCGTCGCCGCGGGAGCAGTCGACAAGGTCGTCGGCTACCTCGCCCCGGTCCTGCTCGGCGCGGGCCGCGCCGCCCTCGCCGACGCCGGGATCACCACCATCGCCGACGCCCTGCGCCTCGACATCACCGAGACCGTGCGCATCGGCCCCGATCTCCGCATCACAGCCGTCCCCACCACCGCCCCCAAGGAGCACTGAGTGTTCACCGGAATCGTCGAAGAACTGGGCGAGGTCACCGCCGTCGAGCAGCTCGACGACGCCTCCCGCTTCCGCCTCCGCGGCCCCGTCGTCACCGACGACGCCAAGCACGGCGACTCGATCGCCGTCAACGGCGTCTGCCTCACCGTGGTGGAGACGGCCGACGGCGAGTTCACCGCCGACGTCATGGCCGAGACCCTCAAGCGCTCCAGCCTCGGCGCCCTCACCGTCGGCTCCCGGGTCAACCTGGAGCGCCCGATGGCCCTCGGCGGACGCCTCGGCGGCCACCTGGTCCAGGGACACGTGGACGGCACCGGCAGCATCGTCTCCCGCACCCCCTCCGAGCACTGGGAGCTCGTGAAGGTCTCGCTGCCCGCCGAGCTGTCCCGCTACGTCGTCGAGAAGGGCTCGATCACGGTCGACGGCGTCAGCCTCACCGTCGTCGAGGCCGCCGCCGACCACTTCACCATCAGCCTCATCCCCACCACCCTCGCCCTGACCACGCTCGGCATCAAGCAGCCCGGCGACCCGGTCAACCTGGAGGTGGACGTCCTCGCCAAGTACGTCGAGCGGCTGCTCGGCGCCGGCGTCGACCCGCTGCACGCCCCGGAGGCCACGGAATGAGCGCCGTGACCTGGCTGAACTCCGAGGCCTTCACCGTCGTCGGGCAGCAGATCAAATGGGCCGACATGATCGGCAACACGGCCGGTCTCATCGCCCTCGCCCTCGGCTGGCGCCGGTCCATCTGGACCTGGCCCATCCAGCTCCTCTCCGGCGCGATCCTCTTCACCGCCTTCGCCGCCGGCCACCTCTCCGGCAGCGCCGGCAAGCAGGTCGTCGTCGTCCTCGTCGCCGCCTGGGGCTGGCTCCAGTGGACCCGCGGCCGGCAGCAGGCCCAGGACGGCACCCTCGCCGTCCGCTTCGCCACCTGGCGCGAGCGCGGCGCCCTCCTCGGCGCCGCCGCCCTCGGCACCCTCGCCGTCGGCGGGCTCTTCACCGCCTACCCGCAGCTCTCCTGGGACCCCTGGCCCGACGCCTACGTGTTCGTCGGCACCGTCGTCGCCATGTACGCCCAGGCCAAGGGCATGGTCGAGTTCTGGTTCGCCTGGCTGCTGGTGGACGCCGTCGGCGTCCCGCTGGCCTTCGCCAACGGCTACGCCTTCTCCGGCCTCGTCTACGTGATCTACGGAGCCCTCGTCCTCTGGGGCGCCTACGACTGGTACCAGCGCTCACGCACCACCCACCCCGCCACGGCCCTGGAAGGAGCGGCGGCATGACCTCCCCCAAGCCCACCCTGACGCCCGTCCCGGACGACTTCGAGAGCTTCCGCCTCGACCCCGTCGAGCAGGCCATCCGCGACATCGCGGCCGGCCGCCCCGTCGTCGTCGTCGACGACGCCGACCGCGAGAACGAGGGCGACCTCGTCATCGCGGCCGAAATGGCGACCCCCGAGATCGTCGCCTTCATGATGAGCGAGTGCCGCGGCCTGATCTGCGCCCCCATGGAGGGCGACGAACTGGAGCGCCTCGAACTCCCGCAGATGGTCGCGCACAACACCGAGTCCATGCAGACGGCCTTCACCGTCTCCGTGGACGCCACCGCCGCGCACGGCGTCACCACCGGCATCTCCGCCTGGGACCGCGCCACCACTCTGCGGCTGCTCGCGAGCGGCACCACCGACGCCTCGGACTTCGTCCGCCCCGGCCACGTCTTCCCGCTGCGCGCCAAGCCCGGCGGCGTCCTGGTCCGCCCCGGCCACACCGAGGCCGCCGTCGACCTCGCCCGCCTGGCGGGCCTGCGCCCGGCCGGCGCGATCGTCGAGATCGCCGGCGAAGACGGTGTCATGCTGCGGCTGCCCGAGCTGATCCCCTTCGCTCGCAAGCACGGCCTGACGATCATCTCCATCGAGGACCTGATCGCCTACCGCCGCGGCGCCGAGCCCACCGTCCGCCGCGAGGCCGAGGTCAGCCTGCCGACCTCCTTCGGCGAGTTCACCGCGTACGGCTACCGCTCCACCACCGACGGCGTCGAGCACGTCGCCCTCGTCCACGGCGAGATCGGCACCGGCGAGGACGTCCTGGTGCGCATGCACTCCGAGTGCCTCACCGGCGACATCTTCCACTCGCTGCGCTGCGACTGCGGCCCCCAGCTGCACGCCGCCATGGAGCGCATCAAGATCGAGGGCCGCGGCGTCGTCGTCTACCTGCGCGGCCACGAGGGCCGCGGCATCGGACTGCTGTCCAAACTGCGCGCGTACGAGCTCCAGGAGCGCGGCCGCGACACCCTCGACGCCAACCTCGAACTCGGCCTGCCCGCCGACGCCCGCGACTACGGCGCCGGCGCCCAGATCCTGGTCGACCTCGGCGTCCACAGCGTCCGCCTGATGACCAACAACCCGGCCAAGTCGGACGCCCTCGTCCGGCACGGCGTCGAGGTCGCCGACCGCGAGCCCATGCCCGTCGAGGCGGGCGAGCACAATCTCCGGTACCTGCGCACCAAGCGCGACCGGATGGGCCACGACCTGCCCTGGCTGGACGCCGCAGCGGCCGTCTCGGCCTGCGGCAGCCAGTGACGCCGGACCCCCGGCGACCAGCACCACCCCCCGGGGCCCGTCCGACGGGCCCCGGCACCACCCCGGCACGAACGGCCGGACACGCACCGAACAGGCAGTAGGAACGAGGAGAGCTGTGAGCGGCAAGGGCGCACCCGAACTGAGCGTACGGAACTGCGGAGACCTCCGGGTCGCCGTCATTGCGGCGCAGTGGCACGAGAAGGTCATGGACGGGCTCGTGGACGGAGCCCTGCGCGCCCTCCACGAGCTCGGCATCGACGAGCCCACCCTGCTGCGCGTTCCCGGCAGCTTCGAGCTGCCGGTCGTCGCCAAGGTCCTCGCCGAGCGCGGCTACGACGCCATCGTCGCCCTCGGCGTGGTCATCCGCGGCGGCACCCCGCACTTCGACTACGTCTGCCAGGGCGTCACCCAGGGCCTCGTCCAGGTCTCCATCGACACCGGCGTCCCCGTCGGCTTCGGCGTGCTGACCTGCGACAACGACGAGCAGGCGCTGGACCGCGCCGGCCTTGAGGGCTCGAACGAGGACAAGGGCCACGAAGCGGTCACCGCCGCCGTCGCCACCGCCATGACGCTCCGCACCGTCAGCGAGCCCTGGCGGTAGCCGCGGGAGGGAGTCCGCGGAGGAGTCCAAGGAGTGAACCCCGGCGCCGCGGCGCCGGGGGGAAGCCTTAGGCTATGGGCATCATGGCGAACAAAACCCCCAAGAGTTTCGAGGAGCTGTTCACCGAGCTCCAGCTCAAGGCCGCCAACGGCGACCCCACCTCCTCCCGCACCGCCGAGCTGGTCGGCAAGGGCGTCCATGCCATCGGCAAGAAGGTCGTCGAGGAGGCCGCCGAAGTCTGGATGGCCGCCGAGTACGAGAGCAAGGACGCCGCCGCCGAGGAGATCTCGCAGCTGCTGTACCACGTCCAGGTGATGATGGTCGCGCGTGGGATCTCCCTGGACGACGTCTACGCCCACCTCTGAGCCGCAGGCCCCGCCGCCGCTCACGCTCCGCACAGCACTCCCTTCACACGAACAAAGGAAACCGACCTCATGCTGCGCATCGCCGTCCCCAACAAGGGTTCACTCTCCGGACCTGCGTCGGCGATGCTCCATGAGGCCGGCTACCGGCAGCGCAAGGAGTCCAAGGAGCTCGTCACGGTCGACCCGGAGAACGAGGTCGAGTTCTTCTACCTCCGCCCCAAGGACATCGCGATCTACGTGGCCTCGGGCAAGCTCGACATCGGCATCACCGGCCGCGACCTGCTCCTGGACTCGGGGGCGAACGCGGAGGAGATCCTGCCGCTGAACTTCGGCCGCTCCACCTTCCGCTACGCCACCCGTCCGGGCACCGCCAAGGGCCCCGAGGACTTCAACGGCATGACGATCGCCACCTCGTACGAGGGAATCGTCGCCAAGCACCTCGCCGACCAGGGCATCGACGCCTCCGTCGTGCACCTCGACGGCGCGGTCGAGACCGCGATCCAGCTCGGCGTCGCCGAGATCATCGCGGACGTCGTCGAGACCGGCACCAGCCTGCGCAACGCCGGACTGGAGGTCATCGGAGAGCCGATCCTCAAGTCCGAGGCCGTGGTCATCCGCCGCAACGGCGCCGACGCCGACCACCCCCAGGTCCAGCAGTTCCTGCGCCGCCTCCAGGGCGTCCTGGTGGCCCGCAGCTACGTGATGATGGACTACGACATCCGCGCCGAGCACCTGGAGCGCGCCGTCGCCCTCACCCCCGGCCTGGAGTCCCCGACGGTCTCCCCCCTGCACAACGAGGGCTGGGTCGCCGTCCGCGCCATGGTCCCCGCCAAGGAGGCCCAGCGCATCATGGACGACCTGTACGAACTCGGCGCGCGCGCGATCCTGACCACCTCGATCCACGCCTGCCGCCTCTGATGGCCGCCGACCAGGCGGCCGCGCCCGCCCTGCCCGTCACCTTCCGGCCCACCCGCACCCGGGTGGTCCTGCTCACCGTCGGCGCCGCCATGTTCGCGACGATCACCGTCGTCGCCCTCATGCTGGAACGCCTCAGCACCGGCGAGCGGGTCAGCTTCGTCTTCACCGCTGCCCTGCTCAGCTCCGTCCTGGTGCTGCTCAGCCGGCCCAAGGTGGTCGCGGACGAGACCGGCGTCACCGTCGTCAACCTCACCACCAAGCGCCGCCTGGAGTGGGCGCAGATCCTGCGGGTCAACCTCCGCCCGGGCGACCCCTGGGTGTTCCTCGACCTGAACGACGGCACCAGCCTGCCCGCCCTCGGCATCCAGCCCGGCGTCGCCAGGCAGCAGGCCATCGGCGACGCGCGCGCCCTGCGCGCCCTCGCCGAAACCCGGGGCACCGGCACACCCGGCGCCTGAGTCCCCATTGCGGGGACGATCTCAATGACTACCCTGGTGGCGGGGCGCAGCCGTGCGCCCCGCCACCGGCCGCGTCCGCACGCGGCCCGTGGGTCCCTGCAACTCGAGGAGTGACTCCCTCCAGCAATGGACGGATCGTCCGGTAGTACCTGCGCCGCCCCCTCCCCGGAGGCGGCGGCATGACCATCCCGCTACTTTTGCTCGTGGCGGCCTTCGCCCTGATCCTGGCCAACGGGTTCTTCGTGGCCGCCGAGTTCGGCCTCGTCACCGTCGAGAAGCCGGATGCGGAGCGCGCCGCCGCCGAAGGCGACCGCCGGGCCCGCACAGTCGTGAAGGCCCTGCGCGAGCTGTCCTTCCAGCTCTCCGGCACCCAGCTCGGCATCACCATCACCTCCCTGGTGGTCGGCATGCTCGCCGAGCCCGCCCTGGCCGGGCTGTTCGCCGGCCCGCTCACCGCGGCCGGCCTGCCCCGGGGCGCCGTGTCCGGAGTCTCCGTCGTCATCGGCATGCTGCTCGCCTCCGCCGTCCAGATGGTCGTCGGCGAGCTCGTGCCGAAGAACTGGGCGGTCTCCCGGCCGCTCCAGGTCGCCCGCTTCGTGGCCGGCCCGCAGAACGCCTTCTCCCGCGTCTTCCGGCCGGTCATCTCCGGCCTCAACGCGGTCGCCAACCGCCTGGTCCGCGCGCTCGGCGTCGAGCCCACCGAGGAGCTGGCCTCCGCCCGCACCCCCGGTGAACTCGTCTCCCTGGTCCGCCACTCGGCCCAGGCCGGCGCCCTCGAACAGGACACCGCGGACCTGTTCGTCCGCACCCTCTCGCTGGGCGGGCTCACCGCCCAGCACGTCATGACCCCCCGGGTGCGGGTCAGCGCCCTGCAGTCGACCGCGACCGCCGCCGACGTGCTCAACCTGACCCGGGCCACCGGCCTGTCCCGCTTCCCGGTCTACCGCGAGCGCATCGACGAGATCGTCGGAGTCGTCCACCTGAAGGACGCCCTCGCCGTGCAGGAGGCCCAGCGGACCTCCGTCACGGTCGGCCGGATCGCCGTGCCCCCGCTGCTCGTCCCCGAGACCCTGCCCGGCCGGCTGCTCCTGGAGCGGCTGCGCAAGGAGCAGCCGATGGCCGTGGTCGTCGACGAGTACGGCGGCACCGCGGGAGTGGTCACCCTGGAGGACATCGTCGAGGAACTCGTCGGCGAGGTCCGCGACGAGCACGACCTGGCCGAGGAGGAGACCCCCGAACTGGCCACCGTGCCGGCCGAGGACGGCAGCCCCGCCTGGGACGCCGACGGCTCCTGCCGGGTGCACACCCTGCGCCGGATAGGCCTCGACGTGCCGGAAGGCCCGTACGAGACGGTCGCCGGGCTCGTTGCCGACCTGCTCGGCCGGATCCCGGCCCCCGGGGACCGTGCCGAACTCCCCGGCTGGAAGCTGTCCGTCCGCCAGGTCGGCCGCTACCGCGCGGAGCGAGTGCGCCTGGTGCGCACCGTCCCCGCCGCCGCGGAGCCCGCGCTGCAGGCGGTGGGCCGGTGAACGCGCTGCAACTCGTCTTCGCCCTGCTGCTGGTCCTCGCCAACGGGTTCTTCGTCGGTGCCGAGTTCGCCCTGGTGTCGGTGCGCCGCAGCCAGATCGAACCGCTGGCCGCCACCTCCAAGCGGGCCCGCCAGACCCTCCACGGGCTGGAGAACCTGCCGCGGATGATGGCCGCCGCCCAGTTCGGCATCACCATCTGCTCACTGACCCTCGGCGCGGTGGCCGAACCCACCGTCGCCCGGCTGCTGGAGCCGCTGTTCCACGCGGTCCACGTCCCGCAGGGCCTGATCCATCCCCTCGGGTACGCGTTCGCGCTGGCCGCGGTGGTCTTCCTGCACCTGGTCATCGGCGAGATGGTGCCGAAGAACCTCGCCATGGCGGCCCCCGAGCGGACCGCGCTGTGGCTGAGCCCGGGCCTGGTCGGCTTCGCCCGGCTGTGCGGGCCGGTCACCACCGCCCTCGGCGCCTGCGCCGGCCTGGTCCTCAGGATGTTCGGAGTCGAACCCAAGGACGAGGTCGAGGCCGTCTACACCAGCGCCCAGCTCGGCCGCCTGGTCGAGGACTCCCGGCAGGCCGGCCTCCTGGAGCCCGGCGAGCAGGAGCGGCTGGAGGACGCCCTGGAACTGGGCAGCCGCCCGGTGACCGACGTCCTGCTCGACCGCGCCCAGCTGGTCACGGTCGGCCCGTCGGCCACGCCCCGGGAGATCGAGGCGCTGACCGTCCGCACCGGGTACTCGCGCTTCCCGGTCCGTTCGGACGGGGGTGCGTTCATGGGATACGTGCACGTGAAGGACGTACTGGACCTGGACGACCGGGAGCGGGCGGTGCCCCAGCAGGTCTGGCGGCGCATGACCACCCTCTGCGCGACCCTGCCGCTCGACGACGCGCTCAGCGTGATGCGCCGCGACGCCACCCATCTGGCGCAGGTCGCGGACCCGTCGGGCCGGGTCCTCGGACTCGTCGCGCTGGAGGACGTACTGGAGATGCTGGTGGGCGAGGTCCGCGACCCCGCGCACCGGCGCCGGCCGCCGCTGCCCGCACCGGCCGCACTGGCCGGCTGAGGTCCGGGCCGCCGCCGCTCACAGCGGCGGCGGCTCCGGCCGGCCGCGGTCCTGCGGGCCGCGGCCGGACAGCACCTCCCCGTACGCCTGCATCAGGTCCGCCAGCCGGAGCGTCGCCAGGTCGTCGCGGCTGAGGACCCCCGGGTAGCCGGCCAGCCGCAGGTCGCGGTAGGCGCAGCTCTTCTCGTACAGGGTGCGCAGGAACCGGCCGTTGCCGAGTTCGTCGATCCAGCCCTGGTCGACCACGTGCCCGCTGATGCTGCGCAGCTCGTCGAGGGCCTCCTCGTCCCAGCGGTCGCCGTTCGCGTCGGCCAGCACCCCGCCGATCGCGGTCAGTTCGAGCGGCCGGTAGCTGGGGAAGTCCACCCGGGTGGTGAACCGGGACGACAGGCCGGGGTTGGTGGCCAGCAGACGGTCCATGCCCGCCGGGTAGCCGGCCAGGATCACCACCAGCTGGTCCCGGTTGTCCTCGGCCCTCTTCAGCAGCACCTGGAGGGCTTCGTCGCCGTACGCATCGCCCTTGCTGTAGCCCGAGTTGGACAGGCTGTACGCCTCGTCCACGAACAGCACCCCGCCGATGGCCGAGTCGATCAGCTCGTTCGCCTTCACCGCGGTCTGACCGAGGAACTCGCCGACGAGATCGGGGCGTTGGGCCTCCACCAGGTGGTCGCCGCCGAGCAGCCCGAGGGCGTAGAAGACCCGGCCCAGGATCCGTGCCACGGTGGTCTTCCCGGTGCCCGAGGGGCCGGAGAAGACGAAGTGCCGCTTCGGCGGCTGCACCGGCAATCCCTGAACGGCCCGCAGCCGGGCCATGTGCAGCTGCGCGGACAGTGCCTTGACCTGGCGTTTGACCGGCTCCAGCCCCACCATCCGCTCCAGCTCGGCCAGTGCGTCGGCGAGCAGGGCCGGGTCCGCCGGGCCGGTCGGCAGCTTCGTCGGCCCGGTCTGCGCGGGCACCTTGCGCCGGACCGCCCCGGGCGCCGGGCCGCCGGCCGGCCCGCCCGGCGGTGCCGTGCCCGGCGGCGGCCCGAACCGGCCCTCCGGCGGCTCGGGGGCCGGCGGCACCGGCTCCGGCTCGGCGAAGCCCTCCGCGGTGTCCTGCCCGGCACCACCGGCCAGCGCCACGGCCGCGTAGTCCCCGCCGGAGTCCCAGCCGGCGCCGTCCGGCCCGTCGAGCCCGTCGGCCTCCGCGATCGCGGTCAGCCGGGCGGCGGTGTCCATGAACGCCGGGTCCACCCGGTGCACCGCGCGGTACAGCGGCAGGGCGGCCGCACTGCGGCCGGTGCCCTCGTGGGCCCGGGCCAGCCAGTAGCGCAGCTCCTTGCGCTGCGGCTGCTCGCTGCGGCAGCGCATCAGGGCCGCCGACAGGATCGGCTCGGCCTGCCCGTACATCTCCAGCCGGACCCGCGCCATCCCGCCGAACAGGCCCGACTCGATGCCGAGCAGCGCGTCGTCCACCAGCGGCTCGGTGTGCCGGACCAGCTGGTCCCAGTCCTTGACGAGGTACGCGCGGCAGGCGTGCAGGAAGCGGACCTGCGGGTCGGCGTCCACCGGCGGCAGCCCCGCCAGGGCCTGGTCCAGCTCCGGAACGTGCCGCCCGTCCAGCCAGTGCGAGGCGTGCGCCAGCAGCAGGTCCCGCCGGCTCTCCAGCACCGGCTGCACCCACCAGCCCAGCCAGTACCAGGAGTTCAGGGTGCGGCGCTGCCGGGCGCGCTGCTCGCCGAACCGGTCGCGGTGCGCGTACATGCGCAGGAGGGCGGTCGTGGTGTCCACGCGCAGGGCGTGCAGGCCCAGCCAGGCGTCGGCCATCGAGGGGTCGAGCCGGACCGCGGTCCTGAACTCCTCTTCGGCCTGCGGGTAGGCGCCCATCGTGTAGGCGTCCACCCCGCGCAGCCAGGCGAGTTCGGCCGGGGCGTGATGGCTGCCGCCCTGCGTGCCGAAATCCATCGCATCCCCCAACCTCCGCGTCATGGACGGGAGTTACGCAGGCCGCTCCGCCGGATCAGACTCGCATCGTACCTGCGGTTACGGCTGCGCCGCAGGGTGCGGCGAGCACTCGGGCAAGCGCCGGCCGGGCCCGCTGAGGTGACGCAGGGTGAACGGGAGGCGGGGGAGGGCGGGCCGGACGCGGCCGCGCCGGGATAGAACGAAGCCCCCGATCACGGGGGAACAATCGGGGGCTTCGCGTCCGTGTCGGCCGGTGGGGGCCGCACCTTCTGAACGTAAGGCCGTCCCGGGGCTCCGGTCAAGCGCCCCGGTGCCCCCTCGGGCCGGTCCGCTTGAACGTTGCTCAAACCGGGGGCAGGCCGTCACCCTCGGTCACCGAACTGGCCGCCTCCGCCGTCGCACCCGCCCCCGAAGTCCACTCGTATCCCGTACCGCACTGCCGTACCAGGAGATCGGCGAAGGGGCGCGAAGGATCGTCCGCGAAGTGCGCGGCCTCCGCGCGCTCCCATCCGTCCCAGAAGCCGGCCAGCGCGCCCCCGTCCCGCCGGCGCCCCCGCGCCCAGGACTCCTCGCGGGGCGTCTCCATCCACAGCAGCCGCGCCAGGTGCGGCCGCAGCGCCCGCCGTCCGCTGCCCACCCCCTCGACCAGCAGCAGCGGCACCGGCTCCAGCACCCGGGCCGACCCGAACCGCCGCGCGGTCCAGTCGTACGGCTCCCAGCGCGCGGCCCGCCCGCCGGCCAGCGGCGCCAGCAGCTGCTCGCGGAACCGGCCGGTCCAGGCGAACGGCTCCGCGTGCGAGGCCACGTCGTCCAGGTGCAGCACCGGCACCCCGCCCAGCGCCCCGGCCAGCCGCCCGGCGAACGTGCTCTTGCCCGAGCCCGCGTGCCCGTCGACCGCGATCAGCCGGACCGGCCCGCAGGACGGCGGCAGCGCGCGCAGCTCGCGGGCCAGGGTCTCCAGAGGTGTCACCCGGCCAGCCTACTGAGCCGGGACACGACCCGCGGGCCTGGCTGCGAGCGCCCGCGGACTGCGAAGGTGGCCGGGGGTCCGCCCGGCGGATCAGGGCCGGACGGACCCCCGGTCGTCCCGTCCGGACCGTCCCTGCACCGCAGGGTCCGGACGAGCCGGCCCGACCCGTCCGGATCCGACTGGGGGTTCCCCGCCGATGACCGCTTCCACGCCGCGCCGGGCCGTCCTGGCCGCCGCCCTCGCCGTCGCCGCCGCGACCGCCGCACCCGGCCCCGGCGCAGCCGCCGCCGGGCCCCGCGCCGCGGCCCCGGCCCGTACCGTCGACAACCGCTTCTGGTTCTCCCACGGCCACTGGCGGGCCGGCAGCCACGAGGGCACGGCCGCCGCCGGCGGGGTGCGCCCCGCGCTGCGCATCGCGGCGCCCGCCGGCCGCACCGACCACACGGACCCGCACACCGGCCGGACGGCCGCCTGGGAGTACGCCCGCTGGGTCTCCCCGGTGCACCGCTCCACGGTGCCCGCCACCGAGGTGATCGCCTCCTGGAACGCGCACACCCCGCGCGGCACCTGGCTCGGTGTGGAACTGCGCGCCACCTACCCGGACGGCACCCGGAGCCCCTGGTACGTGATGGCGCGCTGGGCCGCCGGGGACGCCGACATCCGGCGCGCCTCGGTCGACGGCCAGGGTGACGGGCGCAGCAGCGTCGGCACCGACACCCTGTCCGTGGACGCCCCGGCGAGCGGGCTGCGGCTGACCCACTGGCAGCTGCGGCTCACGCTGTACCGGACCCCGGGCGCGGCGGTCACCCCGTCCGTGTTCCTGGCCGGGGCGATGGCCTCCGACGTGCCGGACCGCTTCTCCGTCCCCGCGTCGGTGCCCGGCCCGGGCCGAGAGCTGGCCGTGCCGCGGTACTCGCAGGAGGTCCACACCGGCCGGTACCCCCAGTACGACAATGGCGGCGAGGCCTGGTGCAGCCCCAGCTCCTCGCAGATGACGATCGAGTACTGGGGCCGCCGGCCCGACCCGGCCGCGCTGGCCTGGGTGGACCGCTCGTATAGCGACCCGCAGATCTGCCACGCGGCCCGGCAGACGTACGACCACCAGTACCGCGGCTGCGGCAACTGGCCCTTCAACGCGGCCTACGCGGCCACCTACCCGGACCTGGCCGCCGTCGTCACCCGGCTGTGCTCGCTGTCCGACGCCGAGCGCCTGATCAGGGCCGGGATCCCGGTGATCACCTCGCAGTCCTTCCGGGCCGAGGAGCTGACCGGTGCCGGGTACGGCACGGCCGGCCACCTGATGACCGTGGTCGGCTTCACCGGCGCCGGCGACGTGGTCGCCAACGACCCGCACGCGCCCACCAACACGGCCGTACGGCGGATCTACCGGCGCCGCGAGTTCGAGAACGTCTGGCTGCGCACCCGGCGCCACAACACGGCCGGCAAGGTGGTGGGCGGCTCCGGCGGCATCTGCTACCTGTACGTTCCGGCCCGCCCCTCGGCCACCCAGATCGCGGCCCTGGCGGCGGTCGGGGTGATCTGAGCGCCGGCACCGGCGGCCTGCCGGACGAGCGGCTCCCGGCAGTCCGCCGGACCGCTTCCGGCGGGCCGTTGACCTGCGGCACGGAGAAGCGTTACATAAGGGATAAAGGGCAGATAAATGCTTCACAGGAGGCGGCCCGACATGTCCCTACACCCCACCATCGAGCACCACCCCGACCTCGCCGAGATGCGCACCCGGTTCGAGCGGGCGACCGCGACCCCGAGCGCCCAGGCCGTCGAGACCCTGGCCGTCGTCACCGGCCTGTACCTCGCGGCCTCGCCGTGGATCGCCGGGTTCAGCAACCTCACCCCGCTGGCGGTCTGCAACCTGATCACCGGTGCCGCGTACTGCCTGTTCATGGGCGGTCTCGGCTCCGCCTACGAGCGCACGCACTCGCTCGCCTGGGCCGGCATCGCCATCGGCGCCTGGACCATCGTGTCCCCGTGGGTCATCACCGGGAACGTCGACACCACCCGCAGCGTGGTCAGCAACGTCATCACCGGCGCGGTCGCGTTGCTGCTCGGCCTGGCGATGACCCTGGCCGACCGCAGGAAGACCTGAACCCCGTCCGTGCCCGAACCGCCGGGCCCCGGCCGTCGCGCCGGGGCCCGGCGCCGTGCCCGCGCGGCTGCCCGGTGCCCTGTGAGGAGGGTCACCGTGCCCCGCCGCCCCTACCGGGGCGGGCCGGTCCGCTGGCACATTGGACGGCACACCGGGGGGACGTCCGACCGCCAGACGAACCGATGCGAGACACCATGACCGCGAACAGTGCAGCCCTCTCCCGGCTCGGCAAGGACCCGTCCGCCGGGCCCGCCGACGAAGCCGCCACCCGTACCGGCGGCCCCGAGGACGGCCCCCGTTGGCTGGAGCACGTACTCGGCTGGACCCTCGTCGTCGTGCTCGCGATGTTCGTCACGCAGACCGGCCTGATGTGACCCTCCGCCCGGCCGCGGGGCACGGCCCGACCGGGGTGGAATTCGTACCGGAATGCCCGGCCCCGCAGGCTGCCGGAAAGCGCCTGCGACGCCCCTGACCGGCAGGTTCCTGATATCGGACCCGTGACGGAACTGCCGTCATCGGGCATACTCGGGCGCGCCGCAGCCGACAACACGCGCCGCTCCCGTGATCCGGGAGGGCGGCATTCGGTTGCGAGAGCATCGACGACGGAGACGCGTGCTCACCCGGCGCGCGTCTTCGCACTGCCCAACGAGGGAGGAGAGCGCCGCCATGACCGACCGCGCCCCGCAGCCGGTGGACCGACAGCTGCCCACCGAGGAGTCCCGTGACCTCCTCGCGCTGGTACGCGACATCGCCGACCGGGAGATCCGGCCGCACGCCGCGGAGCAGGAGGAGGCCGGACGGTTCCCGCGCGAGCTGTTCGCCCTGCTGTCCGAGTCGGGGCTGCTGGGCCTGCCGTACGGCTCCGAGTCCGGCGGCGGCGACCAGCCGTACGAGGTCTACCTCCAGGTGCTGGAGGAGCTGGCGGCGGCGCGGCTGACGGTCGGCCTCGGCGTCAGCGTGCACTCCCTGGCCTGCCACGGGCTGGCCGGCTTCGGCACCAAGGAGCAGCAGGAGGAGTTCCTCCCGGCCATGCTCGGCGGCGGCCTGCTGGGTGCGTACTGCCTCTCCGAGCCGGCCTCCGGTTCCGACGCGGCCTCCCTGACCACGAAGGCCGTCCGGGACGGCGACGACTGGGTGCTCACCGGCACCAAGGCGTGGATCACCCACGGCGGCGTGGCCGACTTCTACACCGTCCTGGCCCGCAGCGGCGCCGAGGGCCCGCGCGGGATCACCGCCTTCCTGGTGCCCGGCGACGCGCCCGGCCTGAGCGCGGCCCTGCCGGAGAAGAAGATGGGCATGAAGGGCTCGCCCACCGCCCAGGTCCACTTCGACGGCGTACGGGTCTCCGACCGCCGCCGGCTCGGCGATGAGGGGCAGGGCTTCACGCTGGCGCTCTCCGCGCTGGACTCCGGCCGCCTCGGCATCGCGGCCTGTGCCGTCGGTGTGGCGCAGGCGGCCCTCGACGAGGCGCTGGCCTACGCGGCCGGGCGCAAGCAGTTCGGCCGCCCCATCGGCGACTTCCAGGGCCTGCGCTTCATGCTCGCCGACATGGCGACCCGGATCGAAGCGGGCCGCTCCCTGTACCTGGCGGCGGCGCGGCTGCGGGACGCCGGCAAGCCGTTCTCCAAGCAGGCGGCCATGGCGAAGCTGTTCTGCACCGACGCCGCGATGTCCGTCACCACGGACGCCGTCCAGGTCCTCGGCGGCTACGGCTACACCGCGGACTTCCCGGCCGAGCGCCTGATGCGCGAGGCCAAGGTGCTGCAGATCGTCGAGGGCACCAACCAGATCCAGCGCATGGTGATCGGCCGCCACCTGCTGGGCCCCGAGTCCCGCTGACCGCTCAGCCGGAACCGGGCCTGGTCGGATCGCGCGGATACAGGCCGCCCGAGGGCCACACGGGCGAGGTGGTGAGGCGGGTCCACTCGGGGTCCCGCCGCCCCGGCAGGGTCCGGCCGTCACTACTCCAGCGGGCCAGCAGGGCCCGGTAGATCGGTGGGTCGGCAGGCACCTGCTGAACCGATTCTTCGGAGCCCGGAGGCATCGGGCGGCGTCGTCGTCCGGTTGACGTCTGCAGCATGGTCACGCACGGCCAACGCAGGGCCGTACGACCAGGTAACCCCCGCAGGGTGTCGGGGATCCGTTCGACGGGTCCCCGGCACCCTTTTCTGTCAGCGGGTGACAGAAGTCTGGTCGTGTGCGCGGTTCCTGACGTAGCGTCATCTCCGCCCGGAACCGCCCCAGCTGCGCCCAGGAGGCTCGCCGTGCCCGCGGACCGCCCCATCGCCCTCGACGAATACCCCATCCACCAGGCCCCGTTGTCGATGAAGCACGTGGCCACCGGCGACCGCAACGCCTACGACCGGTGCATCTTCCACGTGTTCGACCACGCCGGACGCGCCGTGCTCATCCTCGGCCTCGGCGTCTACCCCAACGCCGGCGTCATCGACGCCTACGCCACCCTGCGCCGCGGTGGCGAACTTCTCGCCGTACGCGCCTCCGACGCCCTTGGCGACGACCGCATGAACCTCGCCGTCGGCCCGCTGCGCATCACCGTCGACACCCCCCTGCGCCGCCTGCACCTGCACTGCGACCCGGACCCCGCCGACCCCGACGGACTCTCCTGCGACATCACCTGGACCGCGGCCTTCCCCGCCGTCTGGGAGCCCCACCACGTGCAGCGGCGCGGCGACCGCCTGATGCTGGAGGGCCGCCGGTTCGTCCAGGCGGGCACCGTCACCGGCACCCTCACCGCCGGAGGCGAACGGACCACCCTCACCGAGGGGGAGTGGACCGGCACCCGCGACCGCAGCTGGGGGGTGCGCCCGATCCCCGGCGAGGACGGCGGCCGGGCCGCAGCCGAACTGCGCCCCGAGGGCTTCCACTGGCTCTGGGTGCCCGTCCGCTTCGACGACCGCTTCCTCATGGTCGTCGTCCAGGAGGACGCCGACGGCCACCGCACCCTGAACGAGGCCCTCCAGGTCTTCCCGGCGGACAGCGGCCGCCCCGACGTCCAGCTCGGCTGGCCGCACACCGACATCCGCTACCGCCCCGGCACCCGCCACCCCGAGAGCGCCGTCATCCACCTCACCGACCCGGCCCGCAAACCCCTCGAACTCGGCGTGGAGATCCTGGCCTCCTCCCCGCTGGCCGTCGGCGCCGGCTACCCGCCCGCCACCGACTGGCAGCACGGCAGCTGGCAGGGGCGCGGCTGGACCGACCGCCGCACCTACGACCTCTCCGACCCGGCCGCACACCCGATGGCCGCCTTCGGAGTCACCGACCACTCGGCCCGCTTCACCCTCGACGGCCGCATCGGCCACGGCATCTTCGAGCACGGCAGCTTCGGCCGCCACGACCCGAGCGGGTTCACCGACTACGGGTCCGTCGCACCCTGAACCGGGGCGCCCGGGCCGCCCCTCCGGACCGGCATCCGAGGCCCTCCGCAGGGCCGCCGCAGGACCGCCCCCCTCGCAGGACCGTCGGCCGGCCGCAGGAACGCCACCCGGCCGCGGCCCGCGCACCCCACCCCCGCCCGCAGCGGACAGGAGCACCGCATGGCAACCGCGCCACGTCCCCGCACCTCCACCCGCGAGCCCGAGGAGATCGGCCGCCGCCTCACCGCCTGGCTCGGCCGGCGGCTCCCCGGCGCCCGCGTCACCGGGATCACCACCCCCGCCTCCAACGGCATGTCCAGCGAGACCCTGCTCTTCGACATCGAGCACCCCCGCACCCCGCTGCGCGCCTGCGCCCTCCGGCTCGCCGCCGACCCCGCCGCGTACACCGTGTTCCCCACGTACGACATGCCCCGCCAGCACCGCGTGATGAGCCTGGTCGCCGAGTACACCGACCTGCCGGTCCCGCGGGTGCAATGGCTGGAAATCGATCCCGAACCGCTTGGGGCGCCGTTCTTCGTGATGGCCCGCGCCGAGGGCCGGGTGCCGCCCGACGTCATGCCCTACACGTACGAGGGCAACTGGCTGCACGCGGCGACCGACGCCGAACGGGCCGGTCTGGAGGAGGAGAGCATCGGTCTGCTGGCCCGGCTGCACGACCAGTTCCCCGCCAAGGAGGCGGAGTTCCTGCTCCCCGAGGGCACCGGCAGCCCGCTGCGCCGGCACGTCGAAGCCCAACGCGCCTACTACGACTGGGTGGTGGCCGGTCTGTCCCGGTCACCGCTGATCGAGCGGGCCTTCGGACGGCTGGAGGAGCTGTGGCCCGCCGACGAGGGACCCGCCGTCCTCAACTGGGGCGACGCCCGCATCGGGAACGTCGTCTACGACGGCTTCGAACCGGTGGCCGTCCTCGACTGGGAGATGGCCGCCCTGGCCCCGCGCGAAGTGGACCTCGGCTGGACGGTCTACCTGCATCGCTTCTTCCAGGACCTGACGGTCGGATTCGGCCAGCCCGGACTGCCCGACTTCCTGCGCCGCGACGCCGTCGAACGCCGCTACGCCGAACTCACCGGGCACACCCCGCGCGACATGGAGTTCCACACCCTCTACGCGGCCCTGCGGCACGCGATCGTGATGCTCCGGATCGCCTACCGCCAGGCGCACTTCGGCGAGGTGGCCGTACCGGCGGACCCGGACGGCCTGATCCTGCACCATGCCAGCCTCGCCGCCATGGTGCAGGGCACCTACTGGTAGGGAAGACCGGGCGGTCAGGCCGCCTGCGCGTGCCGGCTCTGCACCGGCGCGGGCCGCTCCGGACGGCGCGGCCGCGAGCCCGGGCCGCCGACGTGCGAGAACGGCTGCGTACGCCAGTCCAGGCCCTGGGGGAGCGTCAGGAGCACCACCGGCTCCAGCTCGCGCTCCGCGGGGGAGTCCGCTCCGGGTGCCGGCGACGCCGGCCGGCCGGTGCCCGGGCAGACCGTCAGCCCGAACGGGTTCCACGGCGTCAGGCAGAGCGCGTGCTCGGGAAGGAACTCCTCGTCCGCGACGAGGGCGATCGACTGGGAGCAGTCGGGGCAGGTCGCGTGGTGGACCTCGAAGGACTCCGCGGTCCAGAGGTCCTCCGGTTCCTCCTCCTCGACGGGATCGGCGAGATCGAGGGGCTCCGGCTCCGGGCGACCGGTGCGCTTGTTGTTCGGCATGGATGTACTCCCCCTTGGCTGGGCCGGGCGGCAGGATCTGCCTCGGCCACAGCAACCACTTCCCGCCGTGCGGCACGAGTAACCACAACACTCCGGCCTGGACCTACTTGCGGTTGTGGCCTTCGTCACATGCCCGCCGCAGGTGCCGATTCGGGCCCGCCGCCACTGTGCCGGAGCGCCCCCGGGGCAATAGGTTGAGCGGCTATGAGCGCAATGGAGGAACTGGACCGGCAGATCGTGGATCTCCTCGTCCGGGACGGACGCATGAGCTACACGGACCTGGGCAAGGCCACGGGCCTGTCCACGTCGGCGGTCCATCAACGAGTACGCCGGCTGGAGCAGCGCGGAGTGATCCGCGGGTACGCGGCCGTCGTCGATCCGGAGGCCGTGGGACTGCCGCTGACGGCGTTCATCTCGGTGAAGCCCTTCGACCTGAGCGCGCCCGACGACATCGCCGAGCGGCTCGCCGGAGTCCCCGAGATCGAGGCCTGCCACAGCGTGGCCGGCGACGAGAACTACATCCTCAAGGTGCGGGTGGCCACCCCGCTGGAACTGGAGGACCTGCTCGGCCGGCTGCGCGCCCTCGCCGGCGTGTCCACCCGCACCACCGTGGTCCTCTCCACCCCCTACGAGGCCCGCCCGCCCCGCATCTGACCCGCCCGCGGCCGCCCCCCGTCCCGGCCGCCCCCCGCACTCCGCCGCCCGCCGCCGCGGCCCGGCGTTCCCACCTCCCCGCCGGGCCCCGCCCCGCGGCCGTCGCCCGCAAGCACCGGATCCGGCCGCCGGGCGTTTCCCGCCACCCCGTGCCGGGAGCACCGCCGCGAGGCGCGAGACTGGTCCCCATGACCGAGATCCCCACGGGCTCCGCCGAAGGCGCCGGAGCCCCCGCCGCACCCCACCGCACCGTCCTGCTCCGCCGGGGCGAGGTCCACAGCCCCGCCGACCCCTTCGCCACCGCGATGGTCGTCGAGCGCGGACACGTCGCCTGGGTCGGCTCCGAAGGCGCCGCGGACGCCTTCGCGGACGGCGTCGACGAGGTCGTCGACCTGGACGGCGCCCTGGTCACCCCCGCCTTCACCGACGCCCACGTGCACACCACCGCCACCGGCCTGGCCCTCACCGGCCTCGACCTGACCGGCGCCCGCTCCCTGCCCGAGGCCCTCGGCCTGGTCCGTACGTACGCCGCCGCCCGGCCCGACGACCGGGTGCTGCTCGGCCACGGCTGGGACGCCGCCCGCTGGCCCGAGCGCCGCGCCCCGCACCGCGCCGAGCTGGACGAGGCCGCCGCCGGCCGGCCGCTCTACCTCAGCCGCATCGACGTGCACTCCGCCGTCGTGACCACCGCCCTCCTCGACCTCGTCGGCGGGGTCCGCGAGCTGCCCGGCTTCCGCGACGGCGAACCGCTCACCCGCGACGCCCACCACGCCGTCCGGGGGGCCGCACTCGGTGCCGTCGGCCCGGCCCAGCGCGACGAGGCCCAGCGGGCGGCCCTGCGGCACGCGGCCTCCCTCGGCATCGGGACCCTGCACGAGTGCGGCGGCCCCGACATCTCCTCCGCCGAGGACTTCACCGGCCTGCTGGAGCTGGCCGGCCGCGAGCCCGGCCCCCGCGTCTTCGGCTACTGGGCCGAGCAGGACGTGGCCCGGGCCGTCGCGCTCGGCGCGGTCGGCGCCGGCGGCGACCTGTTCGCCGACGGCGCCCTCGGATCGCACACCGCCTGCCTGCACGCCCCCTACCGGGACGCCGCCCACACCGGCACCGCCTACCTCGATGCCGCCGCCATCGCCGACCACGTCGCAGCCTGCACCGAGGCCGGGGTCCAGGCCGGCTTCCACGCCATCGGCGACGCCGCCCTGACCGCCGTCGTCGAAGGGGTCCGGGCCGCCGCGGAGAAGGTCGGCATCGCCCGCATCCGGGCCGCCCGGCACCGCGTCGAGCACGCCGAGATGCTCGACGCGGCCGGCATCGCCGCCTTCGCCGAGCTGGGCCTGACCGCCTCCGTCCAGCCCGCCTTCGACGCGGCCTGGGGCGGCGAGGACGGCATGTACGCCGAACGCCTGGGCGCCGAACGGGCCCGCACCCTCAACCCGTACGCGGCCATGCTGCGCGCCGGCGTGCCCCTGGCCTTCGGCTCCGACGCACCCGTGACCCCGCTGGACCCGTGGGGGACCGTGCGGGCCGCCGCCTTCCACCGCACCCCCGGGCACCGGATCTCGGTGCGCGCCGCCTTCACCGCCCACACCCGCGGCGGCTGGCGGGCCCTGGGCCGCGACGACGCCGGTGTGCTGGTCCCCGGGGCCCCGGCCGACTATGCGCTCTGGCGCACGGACGAGCTGGTGGTGCAGGCTCCCGACGACCGGGTGGCCCGCTGGTCCACCGACCCGCGCTCCGGCACCCCCGGGCTGCCGGACCTGACCCCCGGCCGCGAGCTGCCCGTGTGCCTCGGCACGTACGTCGGGGGCCGCGAGGTGTACGTACGCCCACAGGGGTGAGCGGGGCCGGCGACGTTGCGCCGATCGACGTGCACGGGCTGCCCGGCGGTTCCCGGCGGATTCCGTACTGACCTGGAACTTTCGGGCAACGTCGCAGGTCAGGCGGGTGTTGACAGTGGGGCGCGGGAGGCCGGTAGGTTCTGCCGCGTCCACCACAGGACGTCCGGCACCGGCGGACCGGTACCTCTGCGCGCCCGCGCCTCGGGGGCGGGGGAAGGTTTCGCCATCGGAGGCCGGACGGTGCGACCCGGGTGGGGCCCGGGCCTCCAGTAGACAACGGTCGGGGCCGTCCGCAGCCGGCGGGCGGCCCCGACCGGCCCGAAGGAGGCCGGGCCCCGATCCGCCGCCCGCCGTGCGGCGCTCGCTAAGGTGGGGTTTCTGTGAACGGACGTGCAAAGGGGATTCAGTGAGCGACGGCGGGGAGCGGCGGTACGGACCGCTCGGGACGGCCCTGGTGATCATTCCGACCTACAACGAGGCGGAGAACATCGGACCGATCGTCTCCCGGGTGCGTGCCGCGGTGCCCGAGGCCCACATCCTCGTGGCCGACGACAACAGCCCGGACGGCACCGGCAAGATCGCCGACGACATCGCGGCCGAGGACGACCAGGTCCAGGTGCTGCACCGCAAGGGCAAGGAGGGCCTGGGCGCCGCCTACCTGGCGGGCTTCCGATGGGGCATCGAGCACGGCTACGGCGTGCTCGTCGAGATGGACGCGGACGGCTCGCACCAGCCGGAGGAGCTGCCCCGGCTGCTCACCGCGCTGGCCGGCGCCGACCTGGTGCTCGGCTCCCGCTGGGTGCCCGGCGGCCGGGTGGTCAACTGGCCCTGGCACCGCCGGTTCCTCTCCCGCGGCGGCAGCACGTACTCGAGGCTGATGCTGGACGTGCCGATCCGTGACATCACGGGCGGGTTCCGCGCGTTCCGCAAGGAGACGCTGGAAGGGCTGGGCCTGGACGCGGTCGCCTCGCAGGGCTACTGCTTCCAGGTCGACCTGGCCCGGCGGTCCGTGGAGGCCGGGTTCCACGTGGTCGAGGTGCCCATCACCTTCGTCGAGCGCGAGTTCGGCGACAGCAAGATGAGCCGGGACATCGTGGTCGAGGCACTGTGGCGGGTCACCGGCTGGGGCCTGGGCACCCGGGCCTCGCAGCTCGTGGACAAGGCGAAGGGCGCGGCCGCCCGGCGCCCCTGACCGGCTCCGTGGCGCCCCCGGAGCCCGCGGCCCCCGGTCGGGCTCCCGGGGGCCGCGGGAACCCGTACGGCCCTGAGGCGGCTTTTACGGCAGTCGGGGCACACTGGATGCATGACGACCGGCGCATCCACTCCGACGGCCCCCCGGCGCTCGCGCGCCCGTACCTTCCTTCCGCTCGCGGTCGCCGCGTGGCTGGTGCTGGAGATCTGGCTGCTGACGGTCGTCGGCGGGCAGATCGGCGGGCTGGGCGTGTTCGCCCTGCTGGCCGGTGCCGCCGCGCTGGGCGTCGTGGTCATCAAGCGGGCCGGGCGCCGGGCCTTCAGGAATCTGACCGAAACCTTTCAGCAGGCGCAGGCGCAGGCCCAGTCCGGGGGCGTGCCGCCGGCCGCCCCGGCGGCGGGAGGCGGCTCGGGCAACGGCCTGACGATGCTGGCGGGCCTGCTGCTGATCATGCCGGGCCTGCTCTCGGACGCCCTCGGCCTGCTGCTCCTGGTGCCGCCGGTCCGTTCCCTGGTGACCCGGCGGGCCGGCCGGCTGCTGGAGCGCCAGGTGGTCGCCGCGGCCCCGGGCGGCTTCGGCCAGGCCTACCAGCAGGCCCGCATCCACTTCCCGGACGGCAAGGTCGTCCAGGGCGAGGTCATCCGCGAGGACCGGCCCGCCGGCCCCAGCCAGAGCCCCGGCCAGAGCCGGAGCCAGGACCCGGCCCGGCCGCCGCTGACTCCCTGAGCCGTCACCGAGGCTCCCCGCCTGCGGGGGCCGGCCCGGAGCGGGCCGGCCCCCGCAGGCGCGTCTGCCCCGCAGGCACGTTTCCTCGGGCACGCCGAAGAGCCGTGGGGCTCCGCCACACGAGGTGGCGGAGCCCCACGGCTCTTCTCTCTGCGCTGTGCGCCCCCGCTGGTCAGGCGGACTTGCGGCTGTCCCGCGGATGCACGGCAATGTTCATGGCGCCGGAACGAAGGACCGCCAGCCGTTCGGCCAGCACCTCTTCCAGCTCTTCGCGGGTACGCCGCTCCATGAGCATGTCCCAGTGCGTTCGCGCGGGCTTGCCCTTCTTCTCCTCAGGGCCGTCGCCGTCCACGAGGAGTGCCTGGGCGCCACACGCCTTGCACTCCCACTCCGGCGGAATCTCCGCCTCAACCGAGAACGGCATCTCGAATCGATGTCCGTTCTGGCATGCGTACTCCACCGCCTGGCGCGGGGCCAGATCGATGCCGCGGTCCGTCTCGTAGCTGGTAACCACGAGGCGCGTACCGCGGAGAGCTCGCTCACTCATGAATCGTGCCTCCCGGGCTTGTCGCCCACAGGACAGGTGTCGCTGTCGTCGTCATCCGGTCAACGTCCGGTCGGCGGTATAGATTCCCGCTCCCAGTCGTGCGTCGCCCGTCGTGCCGCCCCTTGTTGTACCCACCAATGCCCGGTTTGTCACATCTGGCAGCAGATGTCACCCGGCGTTTTCACTTCATCAGCACGCAGTAACGGTCCGCCTGGCAGGCCAAAGGCGTACACTACCGGCCTTTTAGTTCGACGTCTAAATCCGGTCGGGAACGGGGTTTCCGGCCGCCGCGATCGCCTGCCGTACGGGCACCCGTGCGAGCAGCACGAATCCCAGTGCGAAGAAGGCGACCAGGGAGATGATGGCGTCCCGGTAGCTCCCCGTCAGCTGGTATGTGAGACCGAACACAAGCGGCCCCACCCAGCTGACCCCGCGGTCGCTGATCTCGTACGCCGAGAAGTACTCGGCCTCCTTGCCGCGCGGGACCAGGTGCGAGAACAGCGAGCGGGACAGCGCCTGGCTGCCGCCCAGCACCAGCCCGATCATGGCGGCCAGCAGGAAGAACGCCACCGGCGCCCCGGCCGGCAGGAAGTATCCCGCGCCCAGCGTCACCGTCCACGCGGCCAGCGAGCCCAGGATCGTCCGCTTGGCGCCGTACGTCCGCGCCAGCCGCCCCATCCCCAGCGCGCCCACCACCGCGAGCACCTGCACCAGCAGCACCGCCGTGATCAGCGTCGACTGCTCCAGCCCCAGCTCCTCCGAGCCGTACACCGAGGCCTGCGAGATCACCGTCTGCACGCCGTCGTTGTAGACGAGGTAGGCGAGCAGGAACGCCAGCGTGAGCGGGTGCTTCCGCATGTCTTTCAGGGTCGCCACCAGCTGCTTCCAGCCGGTGCCCACCGGCGCCTCGGCCCCGCTGCGCACCACCGCCCGGTCCCGCAGCCGCCGCAGCGGCACGAGCGCGAACGCGCCCCACCACAGGCCCGCCGAGGCCAGGCAGATCCGCACCGCCGCGCCCTCCGACAGCCCGAACTCCTCGTGCCCCTGGAACAGCACCAGGTTCAGCACCAGCACGAACGCGCCCGAGGCGTAGCCGAAGGCCCAGCCCCGGGAGGACACCGTGTCCCGCTCGTCCGGCTCCGCGATCTGCGGCAGGTACGAGTTGTAGAGCACCATCGAGACGGCCAGCGAGGCGTTGGCCACGATCAGCAGCAGGCCGCCCAGCAGGTAGCGGTCGCCCTCCAGGAAGAACATGCCCAGGGTCGCCGCCGCACCCGTGTACGCGGCCGCCGCCAGCAGCGGCTTCTTCCGCCCGGTCCGGTCCGCCACGGCGCCCACCAGCGGCATCACCAGCACCGCGAGGATCACCGAGGCCGACACCGTGTACGCGAAGAAGGAACCGGCCCGCACCGGAACGCCCAGCGGGTGGACGAACCCCTCGGCGTCCGCGGCGTGCTTGGCGATCGCCGTCAGGTACGGGCCCAGGAACACCGTCAGCACACTGGTCGAATAGACCGAGCAGGCGAAGTCGTAGAAGTACCAGCCGGTCTGCTCCCGGCGCCGCTCGGCGACGGCCGCCGAGCCCTCGGCCGGACCTTCCGCGGCACCCTCCGGGGCCGCTGCCGCGCCCGTCGGCTCCGTGTTCTCCGCACTCACCGGTGTGTCCCCTCGCCCCGTGCAGGTACGCGCACGGGGCGGCGCGTACCGGGTCCGGGCACGTCAGGCCCAGGCTCCGCGCTGGTCCAGCACCGTGCGCAAGATGTCGATCCGGTCGGTCATGATGCCATCGACACCCAGGTCGAGAAGAGCCTCCATACGTTGCGGTTCGTTCACGGTCCACACGTGGACCTGGAGGCCCCGCTCGTGCGCCGCGCGGACGAACCGGCGGTCCACCACCCGGATCCCCGCCTGCGTCTCGGGCACCTGGGCCGCGACCGCGCCCGCCCGCAGCGCCGCCGGGATCGACAGGGACCGCAGCCGCAGGCCGACCACGCCGCGCATCCCGTACGAGGTGGCCAGCCGCGGGCCGGCCAGCCGCTGGGCGCGGGCCACCCGGCTCTCCGAGAACGACCCCACGCAGACCCGGTCCCAGGCCCCGGTCCGCGCGATCAGGCCGAGCAGCGGGTGCACCGCCGCCTCCGCCTTCACGTCGACGTTCCAGCGGGCCTCCGGGAACTCCTCCAGCAGCTCCTCGAAGAGCGGCAGCGGCTCCTTGCCGGCCACCCGGGCCTCGCGCACCCGGCTCCACGGCAGCTCGGCGATCCGCCCGGAGGCGTCGGTGACCCGGTCCAGGGTGGAGTCGTGGAAGGCGACCAGCTTGCCGTCGACCGTGGTGTGCACATCGGTCTCGAAGTACCGGTAGCCGGCGTCGGCGGCCCGGCGGAAGGCCGTCAGGGTGTTCTCCAGCCCGTCCGCCGCCCCGCCGCGATGCGCGAAGGCGAGCGGAGCGGGGTGGTCGAGGTACGGGTGGCGGGGGCGTACGTGCGTCACGGCGGCAGTATGCACCCGGCGCCGGGCGGGGCGTACTCCGGGTGGGGGCAGGGCGCGGACGCCCGAGGCGGGGCGGCTCCGGGCCCCTCTGGTGGGGGTGGACCGGCCCGTGACACCCTGAAGGGGTCCACCGCGATCCAATGGCGGTCGGACTCAGGCCAATCTTGCGAAGGTGGACCGTCATCATGGCGCAGTGGACCTCGGCCGTCGGTGCGGCCCAGCTCGCCCGGCTGATCACGTCACAGCAGCCCCGGCCCGCAGTGCCCGGCGCCCGCCGGCCGCCCGCGTACCGCTCGCTGGCCGACGGGATCCGCCTGCTGGTCCTCGAAGGCCGGGTGCCGGTCGCCGCCCGGCTGCCCGCCGAGCGGGAACTCGCCGTCGCCCTGGAGATCAGCCGCACCACGGTCGCCGCCGCCTACGAGGCGCTGCGCACGGAGGGCTTCCTGGAGTCCCGCCGCGGCGCCGGCAGCTGGACCTCGGTGCCCGCCGGCAACCCGCTGCCCGCCCGCGGACTGGAGCCGCTGCCGCCCGAGGCCCTTGGCTCCATGATCGACCTCGGCTGCGCGGCGCTGCCCGCCCCCGAGCCGTGGCTCACCCGCGCCGTGCAGGGCGCGCTGGAGGAGCTGCCGCCGTACGCGCACACCCACGGCGACTACCCGGCCGGCCTCCAGGTGCTGCGCCGGATGCTCGCCGACCGGTACACCGCGCAGGGCATCCCGACGATGCCCGAGCAGATCATGGTGACCACCGGGGCGATGGGTGCGATCGACGCCATCTGCCACCTGTTCGCCGGGCGGGGCGAGCGGATCGCCGTCGAGTCCCCCTCGTACGCGAACATCCTCCAGCTGATGCGGGCCGCCGGGGCCCGGCTGGTGCCGGTCGCCATGGCCGACGCGCTCGGCGGCTGGGACCTGCCGGTGTGGCGGCAGGTGCTGCGGGACGCCGCCCCGCGCCTGGCGTACGTCGTCGCCGACTTCCACAACCCGACCGGTGCGCTCGCCGACGAGGACCAGCGGCGGGCCCTGGTCGAGGCGGCCCGCTCGGCGGGCACCGTCCTCGTCGTCGACGAGACGATGACCGAGCTGTGGCTGGAGCCCGGGCTGGAGATGCCGCGGCCGGTGTGCTCGTTCGACCCGGCCGGCAGCACCGTGATCACGGTCGGCTCGGCCAGCAAGGCCTTCTGGGCGGGCATGCGGATCGGCTGGGTCCGGGCTGCGCCCGACGTCATCCGCAGCCTGGTCGCGGCCCGCGCGTACGCGGACCTGGGGACGCCGGTCGTGGAGCAGCTCGCCGTGAACTGGCTGATGAGCACCGGTGGCTGGGAGCAGGCCGCGGAGGTGCGGCGCACGCAGGCCCGGGAGAACCGGGACGCACTGGTGGCGGCGGTCCGCCGGGAGCTGCCGGACTGGGAGTTCGAGGTGCCGCGGGGCGGGCTGACGCTGTGGGCGCGGGCGGGCGGGCTGTCCGGGTCGCGGCTGGCGGAGGTGGGCGAGCGGGTGGGCGTCCGGGTCCCCTCCGGGCCGCGCTTCGGCGTCGACGGCGCCTTCGAAGGCTACGTCCGCCTCCCCTTCACCGTCGGCGGGCCCGTGGCCGACGAGGCGGCGGTCCGGCTGGCCACGGCGGCCCGCCTGGTCGCCACCGGCTCCGGCACGGGCGCCGAACCCCCACGCACGTTCGTCGCCTGACGCTGGATTCCCGCAGGCCGGAGCCCCGGGGGAATCGAGCCCGTCCGGCGTTTGAGGACCGGGGGTGTGGGGGCGGAGCCCCTGCCGGGCGGGCGGACCCGGCGGGGCGAAGCCGGCCCGTCCGGTGATTGAGGACCGGGTCCGGGGCGGAGCCCCGAAACGGCGTGGCGGGGGTCCTGGCGACGGGACGCGCGGCGTCAGCGGGGGAGCTTGGTGACGGCGGGCCCGGGAAGCTCCGCCGACGCGGCAGGAACGTCCGGCACCGGCGGACGTTCCGGCACCAACGCCAGCACCGCCTCCCGCTGCCCCCCGCCCACCGTCTCGTCGTACGGATCCGGCGTGGCCGGCACCTGCAGCCGGTGCACCGGCCCGGTGCCGAGCCGCGCGTACCCGCGCCCCGCCGGCACCTCGCCCGCCGGCGTGGTGCGCGGCGGCTCGCCCAGCACGGCCGCGATCTGCGCGAACGACGCGGGACCGAGCACCACCCGGGCCCGCGTGTGCGCGAACACGGCGTCGCCGAGCAGCTCCAGGTGGTCGAACTGCTCCGCCACCACCACCGTGACGTTCACGTCCCGCCCGTGCCGCAGCGCAACCTGCAGCAGGGGGAGCGGCCCGGGCCGGCCGTCGGCCGCCGCCAGGTGTCCCAGCACGCCCGGCCGGTCCAGCAGGATCCACAGCGGCCGCCGGGTGTCCTCAGGCGCCGGAAGGCCCGCCTGCCGGGCCCGGTTCGCGGCGACCAGCCGCCGCTCGGTCTCGTTCGCCGCCCACTCCAGCGTCGCCAGCGCCCCCGTCAGCCCGCACTCGACCGCCAGCACCCCGGGCCGGCCGGTCAGGAACGCGTACTCGCCGTGCCCGCCGCCCTCCACCACCAGCACGTCCCCCTGTCGCAGCGCCTGCAGGGCCAGGGAACGCAGCAGCGAAGAGGTGCCGCTGCCGGGCTGGCCCACGGCGAGCAGGTGCGGTTCGGCGGACCGGGCGCCGGTGCGCCACAGCACCGCCGGCACGTCCCGGGCCTCCTCGCCGACCAGCACGGGCAGGGTCCGCTGCACGGTCGTGGGATCGGTGAAGCCGAGCACGGTCTCGCCGGGCCCGGTGACGAAGCGCTGGGCGGTGATGCCCGTCGGCAGGGCCGGCAGCACGCTCAGGTCGAGGTGGTTCTCCTCCTCGTGCCAGACGAACAGGTACTCGCGGCCGCGGCCCGCCTTGGCGTGCAGCAGCTGCTCGATCCGGGCCCGGGACGCGGGTTCGCCGTCGGTGAAGTACGCGGGGTAGCGGATCCGCAGCCGGCTGATCCGGCCCGCCTCGTCGAAGGCGTGGTCCGCCAGCGCTTTCTGCCATTCGCCGCCGTGCGCGTAGAGCGGGTTGGGGTCCTCGGGCAGCGAGAAGTACGGCACCAGCGCCTCGTACAGCGCGGTCAGCCGCTCGGTCTCCGCCTCGCCCGGGCCGGTCCGTACGGGTGTGCGGTCGCGGCCCCGCCAGGCGGCCGCCGCCGTCAGCGCGGCGAGGGCCAGGGCGGGGCCGTACGGGACGAGGGCGACGGCCAGCACGGCCGCCGCCGCGAGGAACAGGGTGGGGCCGCGCCGGTCCTTCGGGGTCGCGGACCAGGCGCGCCGGCCGGCCGCGGCCAGCAGACGCAGGCCGCGCCCGATGGTCAGGAGCGGATGGATGACGTCCGTGGCACTGTCGGCGGCCGTACGAGCGAACTCGCGGCCCCGGGCCAGCGAAACGGTACCGCTGGTGAGGATGCGGGGGAGTGGTCGCCGGGCCACGGGCGTCTCCTGGAGTTGTCGGGTCGAGCGGGCGGGATCAGAGCTTGATGCCACCGAGGAGCGAGGCGATGCTCGCGGTACTGGCCGTGATGCTCGGCGCGATCGCGGAGCCCGCGAGGAAGAAGCCGAACAGGGCGCAGACGAAGGCGTGCGACAGCTTCATTCCGTCCTTGCGGAAGAAGAGGAAGCAGATGATGCCGAGCAGCACCACGCCCGAGATGTTGAGGACCATCGGAAGTTCTCCTGGTTGGTGGGGACAGTCACCATGAGTCCTTCCAGGCTCACAGCAAGTATCAATGCGATAAAAGGTGCATACGGGTGAATCCAGACTGTTTTCACTTGACCGGCGCAGTACGACTGGCGCGGTGGGCGGGCGGGTGATCCGGCCTGATCTTTACCTCCGGCCAGGCCTGGCATGTCCCGGGACGGGCAGTACCCTGTCGATTCACCCGTACGGACGCAGTGCCGTACTGCCCCATGCCCGCCCGGCCTGGGGAGACTCCGACACACAGGCGCGACAGAGGCGAAAGGCGGCACGTCCCATGAGTGAGCAGCACGCACCGCAGACCCCGGGCTCCGAGGGCCCCGACGCGGACGTGGTGGAGCTGGCCACCAAGATCTTCGACCTCGCCCGGCAGGGTGACGCCGAGGCCCTCGCGGCGTACGTCGACGCGGGCGTCCCGGCCAACCTCACCAACGACCGCGGCGACACCCTCGTCATGCTCGCCGCCTACCACGGCCACGCTGCGGCCGTCACCGCCCTGCTGGCCCGCGGCGCCGAGGCCGACCGCGCCAACGACCGGGGCCAGACGCCGCTGGCCGGAGCCGTCTTCAAGGGGCAGCAGGACGTCATCCGCGCCCTCCTCGACGGCGGCGCCGACCCGAAGGCGGGCACGCCCTCCGCCGTGGACACGGCCCGGATGTTCGGGAAGGCCGATCTGCTGGAGCTGTTCGGGGCCGAGTGAGCCCCCTGCAGGACGCTGCGCCGCAGGCCGGGCCATAAATCTGGTCGCGGTGCACAAACCGGCTGGTCCATCATGGCGACGGATCCGGAGAGCACCCCGAAGTACGGGGTACGGGGGAGCTCCGGTCACCGACGAGAGAGAGAAGACAATGGTCTACATCGAGCGGAAGACGACGGCGGGCGCCCCGACATGCTGTTACGCGGCCACGTGAATTCCGATTCCCGGTTGCGTCCCCAGCTTGATTTGAGGCCATTCCCATGTTCGAACCAGTCATAGCGCCGAGCGGTACCCTGCTCGGCCTCCTGCAGAGAGGCCGCGGCGACGGCACGCTGCACGCCCTCGCAGCGCCGCGCGCGGAAGCGCTCGACGCCGTGAACCAGTGCGTGGTGCGCGACCCCCGCCGCGATTGGCAGGTCGAGAACCGCTCCCTGTACTACGCCCGCCTCTACCTCGACCTCGCCGGCGACCTCGCCGGCATCGAGGAGCACCTGTTCTGCGCGGACGACCTGCTCGACGACTCCGACGCGCGGACCGGGCTCGCCCTGTCCGTCCTCGGCCACCTGGCCGCCTACGGCCGCGAGGACGCCCTGCGGCTGCTGCGCCGCTACGCCGCGTCCGGGGCCAACTGGGCCTGGGCCCTCGACGAGCTCGCCCTGCGCGACGACGACGCCGGGCTGCGCGGTCTCGCCGGACCGGTCCTGGCCCGCTTCCCCGCCACCCCCGAGGGCGAGGCGCGGCTGGCCGCCGCCGTACGGGACGCCTACGAACCCCGGCCGTGGCGCCTGTGGGAGGAGACCGCCGCCCACGGCGAGCGCCTCCGGACCGCCCGGGAGCAAGGCTCCTTCGACCGCTGGCAGCGCCAGCTGACCCCGTCCGGCCCGCGGCCCGGCTGGGGCGTCCAGGCCGTGTTCGAGTGGGCCGAGGACGGACTGCGGCGGGGCACCCCGCTGCACGTGCCCGCCGCCCGCTGTCTGGCCGCGGTGGCCGGACCCGAGGACCGGGGCGAGATCCTCGCCGCGGCCGCCGGAGCGGCCGGACCGGCCGCCCGCGCCACCGCCCTGCACCACCTGGTCGTGGCCGAGCCGGAGAACCCGGCGGTCCTCGACCTCATCGAAGCCGCGGCCGACGACGACGCGGTCGTCGCCGCCTACGAGCGGATGTGCGGCGAGGCCGCGCTCGACCGGGCCCGGGCCTGGATCCACCGCCCCGACGCGCTCGGCGCCGCCGCCGGGCGGACCCTCGCCACCCGGGGCGGGGCCGAGGACGCGCCGCTGGTGCTGGGCGCGCTGCGGGAGTCCGTACGGGCCGAAGGGCCCGACGCGGCCGGGCTGTACGCGCTCGTGGACGGCGCCTGCCGGCTCTCCGTGGGCTGCGCGGCGCCCGTGCTGCGGCACGTCTACCGCGAGACCTCCTCGTCCCACCTGCGCGGCCGCACCGCACGGGCGCTCGCGGCCACTGACCCGTCCTTCGCGGCGGGGTTCGCGGTCGAGTGCCTGTGGGACTGCGAGGAGACGACCCGCGAGGTCGCCGCGCGGCATGCCGCGACCGGTGACGTGCGCGTGGTCGACCGGCTCCGCCGCCTCGCCGCCGATCCGGCGGAGGAGGAGGACGTCCAGTCCGCCGTCCGCAGCCGCATCACCCCCGACCCCCACCCGATGTAACGCCGCCGAGCCCGAAAACCCGTGGGCTCCGCCCCTGACCCCCTGCTTCGAACGCCGCCGAGGCCCGAGACGCCGCATCCGGCCCGGGCGGAGCCCCTGCCGGGCCGGACACGCTCGCCGGGCCGACCGGACACGCCCGGCCAGGCCCATCCAGCTCGTCCGGCGTGTGAGGACCGGGGTCCGGGGCGGAGCCCCGTCGGGCGGGGCTCAGCGCGCCGGCAGGAAACGGACCGGCGTGCCGGGAACGGCCTGGGCCGCGGCAGCCAGGGCGGCGGGCGGGACCACGCCGATGACGGGGTACCCGCCCGTGACCGGATGATCGGCCAGGAACACCACCGGCAGCCCGTCCGGCGGGACCTGGACGGCCCCCAGGACCATGCCCTCACTCGGCAGCTCATCCGTACGCACCCGCTCCACCCCCGGCCCCTCCACCCGCAACCCGATCCGATTGCTCGCCGGAGACACCCGGTACACCGCCCGCCCCAGCAGGCGCGGCGCATCCGCCGCGAACCAGTCCGCCCGCGGCCCCGGAAGCAGCGGCAGCAGCAGCTCCGCCGGCGGTCCGCCCACCGGCACCACGTCCGCCCCGGCCCCGGCCCCCGCCCCGGCCGCCCCCACCGGCAGCACCGCGCCCGCCGCCACCGGCCCCGGCCCCAGCCCCGACAGCAGGTCGCAAGACCGGCTCCCCAGCACCGCCGGCACGTCCACACCCCCGCGCACCGCCACATAGCTGCGCAGCCCGGCCGAGGCCCGCCCCACGTCCAGCACCGCCCCCGCAGGCACCCGTACCGGCGCTCCCCAGGCCGCCGGCCGCCCCGCCACCCGCACCGGGCACGGCGCCCCCGTCACCACGGCCGTCACCGCCCCGCCCACGGCCCGCAGCGCCACCCCGTCCACCGTCGTCTCCAGCGTCGCCGCCCCGGCGGGATTGCCCGCCAGCCGGTTCGCGAGCCGGTGCGCCGGCAGGTCGAGGGCCCCCGAATGCGGCACCCCCAGATGCGCCCAGCCCGGCCGCCCCAGGTCCTGCACCGTGGTCAGCGCCCCCGGCCGCACCACCTCCAGCACCGTCACCGCGCCTCCTCGAACCGCACCCGGGCCCCCGGCGCCAACAGCGCCGCCGGCTCCCGCTCCGGATCCCACAGCACCGCGTCCGTCGACCCGATCAGCCGCCAGCCACCGGGCGAGGACCGCGGATAGACGCCCGCGTACGGGCCCGCCAGCGCCACCGACCCGGCCGGCACCGCCGTCCGCGGCGTGGCCCGCCGCGGCACCTGCAGCCGCTCCGGCAGCCCCGTCAGATACCCGAAGCCCGGCGCGAAGCCGCAGAAAGCCACCCGGAACTCCGTACCCGCCACGATCCGCCCCACTTCCGCCGACGACACCCCCCAGAGTCCGGCGACCTCCGCCAGGTCGGGCCCGTCCCACCGCACCGGCACCGTCACCAGCGGCCCCGCGGCCGCCGCGAGCGCCGGCACCTCCCACCGCTCCAGCCGGGCCGCCAGCCCCGCCGGGTCGGCCACCCCGTCCAGCAGCACCGTCCGCGCCGCCGGCACCACCTCCCGCACGGCCCCCAGCTCGCCCGCGTCCCGCCGCCGCAGCAGCTCCGCGTGCCAGGCCCCGGCCTCCGCCCCCGACCCCAGCTCCAGCAGCAGCGCCGACGCCCCCACCCGCAGCACCCGCACGCTCACGTGAACGCCGCCACGGTCACCCCGGCCGCCGCCAGCCCCCGGCGCACCCGCGCCGCCAGCACCGCCGCCCCCGGCGTGTCCCCGTGCAGGCACAGCGACCGGCCCGGCACGCTCACCGTGCCGCCGCCCGCGGCCGCCGCGGTCCCCGTCCGCGCCAGCGACAGCGCCTGCGCCAGCACCGCCTCCGCGTCCACCAGCACCGCCCCCGGCTCGCCCCGCGGCACGAGCGTGCCCGCCGCCGTGTACGCCCGGTCCGCGAACGCCTCCGGCACCGCCACCAGCCCCGCCGCCCCGGCCGCCGCCAGCAGCTCGGACCCCGGCAGCCCCAGCACCGGCAGCTCCCCGCCCGCCAGCCGCACCCCCGCGACCACCGCCGCCGCCTGCTCCGCGTCCCGCACCGTCCGGTTGTACAGCGCCCCGTGCGGCTTCACGTACGACACCCGCGCCCCGGCCGCCCGGGCGAACACCTCCAGCGCCCCGATCTGGTACGCCACCTCGTCCGCCAGCTCCCGCGCCGGCACGTCCATCGCGCGCCGCCCGAAGCCCGCCAGGTCCCGGTACGACACCTGCGCCCCGATCCGCACCCCGCGCTCCGCCGCCAGCCCGCACACCCGCCGCATCGTCGACGGGTCACCGGCATGGAAACCGCACGCCACGTTGGCGCTGGTGACCACGGACAGCAACGCCTCGTCGTCGGTGAGCGTCCAGCGGCCGAAGCCCTCGCCCAGGTCGGCATTGAGATCGATCACAGGTGCCATGGCGTGAGCGTAGGACAGCAGCCGCATCCCGGCCCCGGCCGGGCCCCGCGCCCGCCCGGGACGAACCATCGCGTTTGGGTCGTTGTCCGTGCGACCGCCTAATCTTTCCGTCGTGACCATTCCTGCCCCGGCCAAGACCGCACCCTCCCCGGCGCCGGGCCCGGCCGCCGACGAGGGCCTGGCCCGGCGGCTGCGCGCCCTCGCCTGCACCGCCCCCCTGCACGACCTCGACGTGCGCAAGGCCAACCTCGCCGGCGAATACGGCGTGTACGCCATGGCCGAGGTCGCGCTCGCCGCGATCGACCTGGTCACGCTCAACATGGACTTCGACACCGGCGCCGACCACGAGCACGTCGTGACCCGGCTGCTGCCCCGCGTCGCCGCCCAGGCCCCGCAGCGCCCCGCCGCCGAGCACGAGCGCGTCGCCCGCTGGGTCATGGAGAACCTGATCAACGTCGGCAGCGTCGACCGCGGCTTCCGCGCGATCTACGGCACCTTCGGCCCCGACGGCGTCTACGTCCGCCGCGACTACGACTTCAAACTCGTCGAAGAGGTCCCCGGCCACGGCGGCACCGTCTACCTGCGCACCACCGACGAAGCCGTCAACGTCCTCGTCGGCGCCCTCGACACCGACGTCACCAGCGCCCAGATCGCCGCCGAGGTGAAACTCGAGGTCCTGATCAGCCGGGGCCGGCTCGCCGACGCCCAGCTCGCCGCCGAACAGGCCCGCTACCGGACCGTGCAGTACGCCGAAACCCTCCGCAAGACCCTCGACGCCACCCGGCGCAACGTCCGCGCCGTGGACTGGCTGCAGGCCGTACCCGACATGATCGCCGAGGCCCTCGACCACGTGGCCGACCGCTACCGCCACGAGAACGCGATCCTCACCAACATCCGCAAGGCCCGCGACGAGGCCGAGGACCCCGAGCACAAGCGGCGCGCCGCCGAGCTCGTCGACATCGTCAAGGACTGCATCCGCCGCCACACCCAGCTCCAGTCCCGGCTCCTGGAGGCCGGCCCGCTGTTCCGCGCCGAACAGGACCGGCAGGCCTTCGCCACCCCCGCCGCCCGCTCCGGCATCGACCTGTACGGGCAGCTCGTCGCGCCCGTCCTGCCGCTGCCACTGGAGCACGCCACCCGCGTCACCGACGCCTTCTTCGCCGCCGGCACCGGCCTGCGCACCCCCGTCTCGGTGCGCGTCGCCGACCTCGTCGAGATACTCCTCACCCCGCCGCTGGAGCGCGAGCACCTCGGCGCCGAGATGCCCGAGCCGGACCTCGTCGCCACCCCCGACGACAGCCGGTTCAGCGAAGGGCAGCTCGCCGCCGCCATGGAACTCCTCGACCTGCCGCACGACGCGCCCCGCCGGCTGTCCGGCCTGCTCGCCGACGCCCGCCGCCGCGACCCCGACCTGCCGTACCTCGTGGCCCTGCTCGCCGTCCACGCGGCCAGCCCCGCCGTCGGCACCGCCTACCGCCAGGGCGAGGAACGCCTCCTGTTCGCCGTGGACGACGGCACCGTGCTCGACGACCCGGAGTTCGGCGGCGCCGACCTCATCGTCGGCACGGCCCTCCTCGATGCGGCCGGCATGGCCGCGGACCGCACGGAGGCGGCATGACCACCCGGCCCGGCCGCCCGCCCGCCGCCCACGCCGCCGCCCGCACCCCCGCCGCACCCCGCACCCGTACCGCCCGTACCACCGGCACCGCCCGTACAGCCAAGGAGTCCCAGCCGTGAGCGACCACCACGCCGAGCACCCCGCGTGGAGCGAGCCCGAGACGGCGCCCGCCGGGCCCGCACCGGCCGGCCCCGCCCACCCGGCCGCGGCCCTGACACCCGCCGACGCCGCCGACGCGGCCCGGCTCGTCGCGTTCGGACTCCAGCCCAAGCTGCTGCCCGCCCGCGACGCCGAGTACGCCGAACTCCTCCGCCGCTACCGCGAGGAGCCCGCCTTCGGCCGCCTCACCGACGCCGTCGCCACCGGCCTCGGCCTCGTGGTCCTGGAGGTCTCCACCCGCGCCGGCATGGCCGTCGCCGCCGGCGAGGACTCCGTCTTCGCCGTCCGCATGGGCGACTACGCCCGCCGCACCGCCGCCGACTCCGGCGACCGCTTCCTGCACGGCCTGGCCCACCTCGCCGTCGCCGCCCTCGCCTTCCCCCGCCCCGAGGACCTCGCCGACGACGGCTACATCGGCCGCATCACCGTCAACGGCGTCGACGCGTTCGTCCGCCAGACCTGCCGCCGGCTCGAAGAACGCGCCGCCGAGCAGGGCGAGAACACCGACCCGGCCTCCGACGCCCCCGGCCTGGAGGCCGCCTGGCGGGTCTACGCCCGCCGCAGCGCCACCGGCGCCACCAAGGACGCCCGCCGCCTCGCCGGCTCCACCACCGGCATCGTCGGCAAGGCCGTCGCCTTCCTCACCGACTCCGGCTTCCTCCAGCGCACCGGCGACGACGCCGGCGGCACCTACCGCACCACCGCCCGCTACCAGCTCCAGGTCCGCGACATGGCCGGCAGCGCGGCGATGGCCGAACTCCTCGAACTCGGCGTGGTCCCCGTGACCGACGGCACGGCAAGCCTGCTGCCGCCGCCCGAGGGAGACGACCTGGAACTGGCCGCCGACGCCGGCCTCCCGTTCCACGCCTGACCCCCGGGCCCCGCCCCGCCCCCACGCCGTTCCCGAAACACCACGAGAGTCCGCCGCCATGTACGAGCTGTCCCGGATCCGCCTCTACTCCATCGGTCCCGCCGGAGCCCGCTACGCCGACACCGTGCTCGACCTGCGCGGCGTCGGCGAGCCGGTGCCCCACCCGGCGCCCACCCAGGCGGAGTTCTTCGAGGACGAGCCCACCGGCCCGCCGCGCCGGCCGGCCCCCGCGGGCGTGCTCTTCCTGGAGAACGGCGGCGGCAAGTCCGTCCTCCTCAAGCTGATCTTCTCGGTCATGCTCCCCGGCCACCGCAACACCCTCGGCGGCGCCAGCTCCGGCGTGCTCCGCAAGTTCCTCCTCGCCGACGACTGCGGCCACGTCGCCCTGGAATGGCAGCACACCCGGACCGGCGAGTGCGTCGTCGTCGGCAAGGTCAGCGAATGGCGCGGCCGCCAGGTCTCCAACGACCCGCGCAAGTTCGCCGAGGCCTGGTACTCCTTCCGCCCCGGCCCCGGACTCAGCCTCGACTCCCTGCCCGTCGCCGAGGCCACCTCCGTACGCCCCGCCGCCGAAGGCACCTCCGGCGCCCAGGGCCGGCGCCGCACCATGAAGGGCTTCCGCGACGCCGTCACCGAAGCGGCCAAGGTCTACCCGCACCTCGACGTGTACTGGGAAGAGATCCACGACCGCTGGAACGAACACCTCGGCGACCTCGGACTCGACCCCGAACTCTTCCGCTACCAGCGCGAGATGAACGCCGACGAAGGCGAGGCCGCCGGCCTCTTCGCGGTGAAGAAGGACTCCGACTTCACCGACCTGCTGCTGCGCGCCGTCACCGACACCCGTGACACCGACGGTCTCGCCGACCTCGTCCACGGCTTCGGCAACAAGCTCGGCCGCCGCGCCGAGCTGATGGCCGAACGCGACTTCACCGCCGGCTCCGTCGACCTGCTCCACCGCATCGCCGACGCGGCACAGACCCGCGCCCGCACCCGCGACGTGCACGCGGGCGCCGAACGCCGCACCCGCAGCCTGGCCCGCCGGCTGTCCGCCCGCGCCGCCGCGGAACGCGGCCGCGCCACCGAACTCGCCCAGCAGGTCACCACGGCCGCCCACCAGGTCACCGAAGCCGAGAGCGCCCGCGGCCGCAGCTCCCTGATCGCCGCCGAACTCGCCTACCGGCACGCCTCGCTGGCCCTCGGCGTCGCCGAGAAGGCCGCCGCCGCCCAGAAGCGCGAACTCGCCGACGCCCGCACCCTCTACGCCGCCTGGCAGGCCGCCGAAGCAGTGCTGCGCCACCGCGCCGCCGCCGACCGCTCGGCCCGGGTCGCCGCCGCGATCCGCGAGGCCGAGCGGGACGCCGCCCCCGCCCTGGCCGCCCGCGCCACCGCCGCCGCCGACCTGGTACGCGCCCTGCACACCGCGGCCGAGGACGGCGAACGCCTCGCCAACGAGGAGGAGGAGCGCTCCGCCGCCCTCCAGGAGGCCGCCGAGGCCGCCCACCGCGACGCCACCGCCGCCGCGACCGGCGCCCAGCGCGCCCGCAGCGAAGCCGACCACCTGCGCCAGCGCCTCGCCGAGGTCGAGCAGGAGACCGCCGAAGCCGTCCGGGCCGGCTGGCTCGACGACTCGGCGCCCGACGCCGACCCGGCCCGCGCCGCGCTCGCCGCCAGCGACGCCGAGAAGACCGCCGTCGCCGCCTGGGACGAAGCCCGCGAGGCCGCCCGCCGCACCACCGAGACCGCCCGGGAAGCCGCCGCAGCCGAGTCCCGCGCCGAGCTCACCGCGGCCCGCGCCGCCGACGCCGCGGACGCCGCCGAAGCAGCCCACCGGGCCGAGCACCGCGCCGCCGGCTCCCTCGCCGAGGCCCCCCGGCTCGCCGAACTCCTCGGCCTGCCCACCACCCCGGACCCCGACCACGGCACCGGACCGCTCACCGCCGAGGACCTCGACCGCAACGCCGACGACCTCAAGGACCTCCTCGACACCGGCGTCACCGCCGCCGAACGCCAGCTCTTCGACCTGCGCACCGCGGCCGCCGACGACGCCCGCATCCTCGGCGCCCTCGGCGACGGCGGCCTGCTGCCGCCCGGCCCCGACGTCCTCGCCACCGTCGAGTACCTCGGCGAGCACGGCATCCCGGCCCTGCCCGGCTGGCGCTACCTCGCCCAGGCCGTGGCCCCCGCCGACCACGCGGCCGTCCTCGCCGCCCGCCCCGAACTCGTCGACGGCGTGGTCATCACCGACCCCGACGCCCACGGCCGGGCCCGCGAAGTCCTCGGCAGCGCCGCCCTGCTGCCCCGCTCCGCCGTCGCCGTCGGCACCGCGGCCGCCCTCCTGGCCCCGGTCCCCGCCGCCGACACCTCCGACACCGCGGTGTTCCTCGTCCCGCCCAACCCGGCCATGCACGACGAGCACGCCGCCGACGAGGAACGCCAGGCCCTGCGCAGCCGCGCAACCGCCCGCGACACCGAGATCCGCGACCTCGCCGCCCGCCTCGCCGGCGACCGCGCCCTCGCCGCCCGGCTCGGCTCCTGGCGCACCGGCTGCCCGGCCGGCCGCCTCACCGAACTCGCCACCGCGGCCGAAGCCGCCCGCGCCTTCGCCCAGGAGTCCGAGGCCGAACTCGCCGAGGCCCGCACCACCCGCGCCGAGGCGGACGAGGCCGCCGCCGAGACCGTCCGGGTACGCGACGAACGCCAGGACGCCGCCCAGCGCGCCCGCCGCGCCGCCGACGCCCTCGCCGGCCTCGCCTTCCGACTGCGCGAACGCGCCGGCTGGCAGTCCCGCCTGAGGGAACTCGCCGACGAGGCCGTCGAGTCCGAAGCCCGCGCCGAAGCCTGCCTGGAGCGCGCCCGCGCCGCCGACGAGGACCGGCGCGCCGCCCAGCGCGCCGGCGACGACGCCCGCCGCACCGCCCGCGCCCTGCGCGCCGAGCGCGCCGAGATCGCCGGAGCCCCCGAACCGCTCCCCGACGACACCGACCCCGCGCCCAAGGCCGCCCTGCCGGCCCTCCGCGAGGCCTACCGGGCCGCCTCCCAGCTGTACGAGAAGGTCGGCGTCGGCGCCGACCTGCGCGCCGAACAGGCCCGCGCCGAAAGCGACGAGAGCGCCGCCACCGCCGAACTCGACCGCCTCACCAACAAGGTCCGCACCCGCGCCGCCCAGCTCCTCGAAGGCACCGACGGCGCCGACGGCCCGTCCCGCCAGGCCGCCGCGGCCCGCGCCGAGTCCCTGGTCCAGCTGCTGGAGACCCGCTCCACCGCCGCCAGCGAGCAGCTCGGCCGGCTCCGCGGCGAAGCGGAACGCCTGGCCCCGTCCGAGGGCGACGCCCACACCGAGCTGCCCGAGGACCACGTCCCCGAGGACGTGGAGCAGGCGCAGTCCCTGCTGCGGGCCGCCTCCGCCCAGCTCGCCGCCCACAGCAGCGCCGTGGAGAGCGCCAAGGCCGCCCACGCCGAACTGCTGCGCGCCCACCGCACCGCCGAGGACGGCGCCGGCGGCTTCGACGAGACCGCCGCCCTCCTGCGCGACCTGCTCCGCGAGAACCACCAGCAGGACGAGGAGGAGCAGGAGGCCGGCCCCTACCCGGGCAGCCTGGAAGAGGCCCGGCAGTCCGCCGCCGAGACCCGCCGCTCCCTGCGCGGCTGCTCCGCCGACCTGTCGGCCGCCGAGTCCGCCGTCCGCGACGCGAGCGACATCCTGGTCCGGCACGCCAACGCCACCCGCTACGAGCAGGTCCGCACCCCGGCCCGCCAGCAGATCCGCGAACTCCCCGCCTCCGCGATCCCGGAGCACGCCGCGGCCTGGGCCGCCGCGTTCGCCCCCCGGCTGCGCGTCCTCACAGACGAGCTGGCGCAGTTGGAACGCAACCGCGACAGCATCGTCGACCGCCTGCGCGGCCTCGTCGAGTCCGCCCTGGCCACCCTCCGCTCCGCGCAGCGGCTCTCCCAGCTCCCCGAAGGTCTGGGGGAGTGGTCGGGCCAGGAGTTCCTCCGCATCCGCTTCGAGGAGCCCGACCAGGCCACCCTCACCGAACGCCTCGGCGAGGTCATCGACGAGGCCACCCGCTCCGCGGTGAAGAAGAACGCCTCCTTCGGCGAGGGCCGCCGCGACGGCATGTCCCTGCTCCTGCGCGGTGTCCAGGCCGCCCTCCAGCCGCGCGGCATCTCCGTCGAGATCCTCAAGCCGGACGCCGTGCTGCGCGCCGAGCGGGTGCCGGTCGGCCAGATGGGCGACGTGTTCTCCGGCGGCCAGCTGCTCACCGCCGCCATCGCCCTCTACTGCACGATGGCCGCCCTGCGCAGCAACGACCGCGGCCGCGAACGGCACCGGCACGCCGGCACCCTGTTCCTCGACAACCCGATCGGCCGGGCCAACGCGACGTACCTGCTGGAGCTCCAGCGGGCCGTCTCGGACGCGCTCGGCGTCCAGCTGCTGTACACGACCGGCCTGTTCGACACGACGGCCCTCGCGGAGTTCCCGCTCGTCATCCGCCTGCGCAACGACGCGGACCTGCGGGCCGGCCTGAAGTACATCAGCGTGGAGGAGCACCTGCGCCCCGGCCTGCCCCAGCCCGACCCGGAGGCCGCCGAGACGGTCCACGGCGAGATCACCGCCACCCGCATGTTCCGCCGCAGCCAGACCCCCGCGCAGACCCCCGTGCCGGCCCAGGTCCCGCCGCAGGCCCCGTCGCCGGACCGGACCCCGGCAGCCGCCGCGGTCCCGATCCCCGACCAGCCCGCGCCCGCGGACCCGGCCGACACCCCGGCCTGACCGGGGCCGCCGTCAGGCCTCGCTCAGCTGCCCGCCGCGTTGCCGTATTCGTGCTGCGCGGCGGGCCCGGCGGCGCTCACGGCGCAGCCGGCGGGCCGTGCTGCTCGGGACCGACACCACCCCGTTGCGCTGGTGCCACGTCTGGCGGGTCACCCACACGTCGAGCACCCCCCACGTGGCCACCATCGTCGCGGCGATCGAGCCGAGCACCATCGGGAAGGCCAGCCACGATCCGGTCACCGTCAGGAGGAAGGTCACCGACGCCTGTATCAGCGTCACCGCCACCAGCAGAACCGCCCGCACCGCCGCCTCCCGCACCGGATCGGCCATCCGCCGCGTCCCGAACGGCTCCTCGACCCACAGCGACTGCGCCGGCCGCACCGGCCGTGCCCCGTCCGCCGGCCGCACCGCCGGATCCGCGTCCCGGAACCCGTACCCGAAGGACACCCCGGTGCGGTAGCCGTACGCCTCCGCGTCCCGTGCCGTGCTCCCGGCGCCGCCCCCGCGCTGCTGCTCCCTGCCCATGTCCGCTCACTCCCCACCCTGCGGCTCCCCGATGCCGCGTTTCGTGCTCCGTAGAAGAAGACGTACGACGGCTCCGCGGGATTCCCGCGGAGAGAAGACTTCCAGCCATCCACCTGATCGAGTGAACTGACACCCCACGAGGTGTCATGTGCCACATTTCGGGCCGCTCCTGACGGGAAGTATCGGACAAGTGGTGATCTTCGCCTGCGTGCCCGGCTGAAAACGTCCGGACACGCCTTCGAGTTGCCTCCGACGCAGTAGTAGGCTCACGCCGTTTATTGACGGAACACCGACCCCGCACAAGGGGGTTGAGCTGGGGGAGGCCATGCGCTTTCGCGGGAAGTCCATCCGCCGGAAGATCGTGGCGCTGCTGGTCGTGCCGCTCGTGTCCCTCACCGCCCTCTGGGGCTTCGCCACCGTCATCACGGGCCGCGAAGCGGCCCAACTCCTCGATGTCGCGTACGTCATAGGCAAGGTGGGCTACCCCATCGAGGACGTCGTACGCGTCCTGCAGAAGGAACGCCGGCAAACCCTCGTCGTGCTGGGCGACCCGCGCTCCTCCACGGCCGTCGACGAGCTGCAGAAACGTCGCGCCGCCACGGACCGCGAGATCGACGCCATCCGCGTCGACGCCCTCGACCCCGACGTCACCGAAGAGCTCTCCCCGGCCGCCGCCCAGCGCCTCCGCTCGATCATGGAGGCCCTCGACGGCATCGACGGCCTGCGCGGCGCCGTCGACCGCACCGAACTGGAGCCCGCCCAGGCGCTGGAGCTCTACAACCGGCTCGTCGACCCCTGCTACGCCTTCCTCATGAACCTCCACGCCCTGGAGAACGTGGAGATGGACAAGCAGGGCCGCGCCCTCGTCGGCATCACCCGCGCCCGCGAGACCCTGTCCCGCGAGGACGCCGTCGTTGCCGCCGCCCTCGCGGCCCGCAGCGTGAGCAGCCAGGACGCCCGCCTGCTCTCCGACTACATCGCCAACCGCAAGCTCCTCTACGAGACCAACCTCGCCATCCTCCCGGCCCGGGACCGGCAGGAGTTCGAGGAGTACTGGCGCGGCCCGGTCACCCAGCCGCTGCGCGACGCCGAGGAGAAGATCCTCGCGCAGGGCGCCACCCGCCGCCCGCGCGCCGTCGACCACACCACCTGGGACACCACCTCCGAGAAGGTCCTGCACGACCTGGCGGAGATGGGCACCGCCGCCGGCGACCGCTACCAGGCGCGCGTCGAGCCGGTGGCCTTCGGGGTCCTCGCCCAGGCCGCCGTCGCGGGCGTGCTCGGCTTCCTGGCGCTCGGCCTGTCGGTGTTCCTCTCCGTCCGGATCGGCCGCGAACTCGTCCGGGACCTGTCACGGCTGCGCAAGGAGGCCCACGAGGTCTCCGGCGTCCGCCTCCCTGCCGTGATGCGCCGGCTCGCCGCCGGCGAGCAGGTCGACGTGGAGACCGAGGCACCGCGCCTCGAGTACGAGAAGGACGAGGTCGGCCAGGTCGGGCAGGCGCTGAACACCCTCCAGCGTGCCGCCGTCGAAGCCGCCGTCAAGCAGGCCGCGATGCGCCGCGGCGTCTCCGAGGTGTTCGTCAACCTCGCCCGCCGCAACCAGGTCCTCCTGCACCGCCAGCTCACCCTGCTCGACGCGATGGAGCGGCGCACCGAGGACTCCGAGGAACTCGCCGACCTCTTCCGCCTCGACCACATGACCACCCGCATGCGCCGGCACGCCGAAGGCCTGGTCATCCTGTCCGGCGCCGCTCCGTCCCGGCAGTGGCGCAAGCCCGTCCAGCTGATGGACGTGGTCCGGGCGGCCGTGGCCGAGGTCGAGGACTACGAGCGCATCGAGGTCCGCCGGCTGCCCCGGCTCGGCATCACCGGCCCGGCCGTCGCCGACGTCACCCACCTCGTGGCCGAACTGCTGGAGAACGCCACGGTGTTCTCGCCCCCGCACACCGCCGTCCAGGTTCTCGGCGAGCGGGTCGCCAACGGCTTCACGCTGGAGATCCACGACCGCGGTCTCGGCATGAACGCCGATGCGCTCCTCGACGCGAACCTGCGGCTCGCCGAGACCCCCGAGTTCGAACTCTCCGACACCGACCGGCTCGGCCTGTTCGTCGTCAGCCGGCTCGCCCGCCGCCAGTCCGTCCGCGTCTCCCTCCAGCCCTCCCCGTACGGAGGCACCACCGCGGTCGTCTTCCTGCCCGCCGAGCTGCTCACCGAGGCCCCCGACACCAACGGCGTCGGGTTCCGCCTCGACGGGCCCGACCGCAGCGCGCGCAGCGCCACCCCGGGCATCGGCACGTCCGGGCGGACGTCCGGCGCCCGCGGCATCGCCGCCGGTACGGCCTCCCCGCGGCCCGGCCTCACCGGCGTACCCGCCCAGGATCCGACCGGCCCGCCGGCCGTCCTCGGACGCCCGCTGAACGGCCCCGTGGAACTGGAGGGCCCGCTCGGCCTGGACGGCCTCGAAGAGGCCGGCATCCTCGGCCCGCTGCCCGGGCTCGAGGGCACCGGCAGCCCGCGCGGCGGCCTCCTCGGCACCGCCGGACGCGCCCGGCCCACCGGCCCGGTCCGCCTGGAGAGCGCCACCGAACCGGACGAGCCGGACACCGCGCCCGGGGGCCCGCTGCCCCTCCCGCGCCGCCGCCGGCCGCCGACCCTCGTGGCCGAACACGGCCGCCGGGTCGCCGCCCGGCCGGTGTCGGTGGTCCCGCGCCCGGCCGACGACGACGCCGGGTCCGCCGCCCGCCACGGCAACAAGAACGGCAGCGCGAACGGCAGCGCCAATGCCCACGGCGGCTCGAACGGCAACGGCAACCCCGACGGCAGCGCGGGCGGCCACCGGGGCGGCAGCGACCCCGAGCCCGCCGGCGGCCTGCCCCGGCGCGTCCGCCAGGCCAGCCTGGCCCCGCAGCTCAAGGACGCCCCCGCCCGTCGGGTGGACCCGGGCCTCGCCGACGACCGCGACGCCGACCAGGTCCGCAGCCGCATGGCCGCCCTCCAGCGCGGCTGGACCGCCGCCCGCCGCCAGAACGAGGACCGGAACGACGGCCCGAACAACGGCCCGAACGACGACGGGAATCACGACCGGAACGACGGCCGGAACGCGGACCCGTACCGGGCCCCGAGCAGCGGCCCGTACGAAGGCCGGGACGGCGGCACCGACCAGGCCGCCGGATGGAAAACCGCAGGTCGCGCAACCGCGGACCCGGAATCCGGCGTCCCGCATCACGATGGCCGTCCGCAGGGCGGCCACCCCGCACGACGAGACACACCCGAGGGGGACGGTCGATGACCGAACCGAAGACCGCAGCGCACGAGGCCACGTCCCGCGAGGCCGGCCGCCTGAACTGGCTCCTGGACGAGCTGGTCGACCGGGTCGGCAGCATCCGCAAGGCGGTGGTCCTCTCCGGGGACGGCCTCGCCACCGGCAGCTCCAAGGCGCTCACCCGCGAGGACGGCGAGCACCTGGCCGCCGTGGCCTCCGGCTTCCACAGCCTGGCCAAGGGCGTCGGCCGGCACTTCGACGCCGGCCAGGTCCGTCAGACCGTGGTCGAACTGGAGGACGCGTTCCTCTTCGTGACCGCCGCCGGCGACGGCAGCTGCCTGGCCGTCCTGGCGGACGCGGACTCCGACGTCGGCCAGGTCGCGTACGAGATGACCCTCATGGTCAAGCGGGTGGGCGACCACCTGGCGACCGCGCCGCGCACCGGACTGCCCGCCGGCGGGTGAGTCGGACCGCATGAGTGCAGCAGGTCAGGACGGGGTCCGCAGGGACCCCGTCGACGACACCGGCTCCGCGGCGGCCCAGGCGGCCGCGGACCCCGACGCCACCGGCCCGACGGCGGGCACCGGCACCGGAACCGGCACCGGCTCCGAACCCGGGCATCCCGACGCCGGCCCCGGACACCCGGGGACCACGGGCCCCGCCACCGACCCCGCCGGCCCCGCCGACGGCCACTGGTTCGACGACGAGGCCGGCCCCGTGGTCCGCCCGTACGCGATGACCCGCGGCCGCACCACCGGTGCCGGCCACCACCGCCTCGACCTGATCGCCCTGGTCGTCGCCGAGGACGCGGCGCACGACCCGGTGTGGGACCAGACCCTCTCACCGGAGCACGCGGACATCCTCGGGCTCTGCCTCCAGCGGCCGCAGTCCGTAGCCGAGCTGGCCGCGGGCCTCGACCTCCCCGTCGGGGTGGTCCGGGTGCTCGTCGGCGACCTCGTCGAGGACGAACTGGTCCACGTGACCCGGCCGGTGCCCCCGGCCGAACTGCCCGACGAATCCATTCTGCGTGAGGTGATCGATGGCCTACGGGCGCTCTAGCCGGCTCCAGGCCGTCGGCGGCACCGGAACCCCCATCGCCGCCGTCGAACCGCTGGCCCTGAAGATCCTGGTCGCGGGCGGCTTCGGCGTGGGCAAGACCACCCTGGTCGGCGCGGTCAGCGAGATCCGGCCGCTGCGCACCGAGGAGCGGCTGTCCGAGGCCGGCGCCCCGGTGGACGACACGTCCGGCGTCCCGGGCAAGCACACCACCACGGTCGCCATGGACTTCGGGCGGATCACCCTGCGCGAGGACCTCGTCCTGTACCTGTTCGGCACGCCCGGCCAGGACCGGTTCTGGTTCCTGTGGGACGAGCTGGCGCAGGGCGCCCTCGGCGCGGTGGTCCTCGCCGACACCCGCCGTCTGGAGGACTGCTTCGCCGCCGTGGACTACTTCGAGCGGCGCGGCATCCCGTTCCTGGTCGCCGTCAACTGCTTCGACGGCGCACAGCGGCACCCCGCCCCGACCGTGCGCGCGGCGCTCGACCTCGACCCGCACGTGCCGCTCGTGCTGTGCGACGCGCGGTCCCGGGACTCCGTGAAGGAGGTCCTCGCCGGCGTGGTGGAGCACGCGCTGGTGCGCCGCCCCTCCGCCCGCCGCTGACACGAGGCGGCCCGTACCCCGCTGACACGGAGGCGGCCCGTACCCCCGCCGACTGGGGTACGGGCCGCGGCTCTCGTGGGGGACCGCAGCTCCGCGTGCCCGGTGGGGGTACGCGGACTGTGGAGGCAGTGTTCACCTGCCGTGAGGGGCCGTCAAGAACCCCTGCACGCACGGATTTTCCCGCCCCGCCGCCGACGGCTGCCGAGGCGTGGTCGGCGGCGGGTCCGGGGGCGCACTGCGGTGCCGGTGCCCGGCCGGCGCCTCACCGCACCGCCACGACCGCCGACCCGTGCCCGAACAGTCCCTGGTTGGCGGAGATCCCCACCCGCGCGCCGGCCACCTGCCGGGCTCCCGCCGTGCCGCGGAGCTGCCAGGTCAGCTCGCAGACCTGGGCGATCGCCTGGGCCGGAACGGCCTCGCCGAACGAGGCCAGGCCGCCGCTCGGATTGACCGGGATGCGGCCGCCCAGCGCCGTCGCACCCTCCCGCACCAGCTTCGCGCCCTCGCCCTCCCCGCACAGCCCGATGTCCTCGTACCACTCCAGTTCCAGCGCGGTGGACAGGTCGTACACCTCGGCCAGCGACAGGTCCTCCGGCCCCAGCCCGGCCTCCTCGTACGCCGCCCGCGCGAGCGCGGACCGGAAGCTGCCGGGCGCCGGTGCCACCGCGGCCGCCGAGTCCGTGGCGATGTCGGGCAGGTCGAGTTCGGTCCGCGGGTAGGCGGGCGTGACCGTCGAGACCGCCCGGATCCGCACCGGGTCGGCCACCCCCCGCGCGCGGGCGAAGTCCAGGCTCGTCAGCACCAGCGCCGCCGCCCCGTCGGAGGTCGCGCAGATGTCGAGCAGCCGCAGCGGATCCGCGACCACGGGGGAGGCCGCCACCTCCTCGGCGGACACCGGCACCCGGTAGCGGGCGTTCGGGTTCAGCGCCCCGGCCGCCGCGTTCTTCACCTTGACCAGGGCGAAGTCCTCCGGCCCGTCCCCGTGCAGCGCCATCCGGCGGCGCGCGTACAGGCCGAAGTACGCCGGGTTGGTGGCCCCCAGCACCCGGAAGCGCAGCCAGTCCGGGTCGTCCGGCCGGTCGCCGCCGGCCGGCGCGAAGAACCCCTTCGGCGCCGCGTCCGCGCCCACCACCAGCACCACGTCGGCGAGCCCCGCGAGGATCTGCGCCCGGGCCGCCGCGATCGCCTGCGCCCCGCTCGCGCAGGCCGCGTACACGCTGGTCACCCGCGCGCCCTGCCAGCCCAGTGCCCGCGCGAAGGTGGCCCCCGCGACGTGGCCGGGGTAGCCGCCGCGCACGGTGTCCGCGCCGACCACCGCGCCGACCTCCGTCCACTCCAGCCCGGCGTCGGCGAGCGCCGCCCGCGCGGCGGCCGTCCCGTACGTGACGAAGCTGCGCCCCCACTTGCCCCACGGGTGCATCCCGGCCCCGAGGACCGCCACGTCCGTGCTCACGACGACTCCCGCGCGGTCCGCGCCTGCGGACCGGACGCCTCGGGCACCGGCCGGAAGTGCCAGGTGGTCCGGACGCCGCCGGCGTCCTCGTCCAGCACGCCCGGCACCACCTCGACGGTCATGCCCACGGCGAGGTCGGCGACCGTCACCCCGGGCGCGGCCTGCCCCAGGACGACCATCCGCTCGGCCGCCAGCTCCACCGCCACCAGCGTGTACGGCTCCCAGGGCACGGCCGGGTCGGACACGTAGGGGGCGGGCGGCCGGTACCGCCCGTCCGTGTAGGACCAGACCGTGCCGCGCGGGGACAGCGGGACCTCCACCAGTTCGTCCCCGGCGCAGTGCGGATTGCGGCAGTACGCGTCCTCGCGCGGGAAGAACACGGAACCGCACGCCGTGCACCGGGTGCCCAGCAGGCGGAACCCCCGCTCCCCGGAACCGTCTTCGGCCTGTACGTCGTCGGTGAACCAGCCGGCCACCACGGGTGTGCGTGTGCGCGCCAAGACCCCTCCCGAGCAGAACCGTCCGGAAGCGGACGGACAGCTGACGGTCCGTCGAGCTGACGGATCGTCAGAAGTCTGCCATGGCGCCTTCGTTCTCGGCGAGCCACTTGGCGGCCGTCTCCGCCAGCTCCGCGTCCCGGCCCGCCAGCATCATCCGGATCATCTGCGCGTCCCCGCGCAGCGACCAGGCGGGATGCCCGAAGGTCGCCGGGTTGTTGCCCTCGATCAGGAAATGCGCCGGCCAGGCCGTCCCGTAGCCGATCAGCGGCAGCGCCAGCGCGTACCGCTTCCGCCCGCGCGCCAGCCCGTACGCGGTCACGGCGAGACCGGTCAGGGTGCCGGCGAGGTGCACCCAGCGGGTCGCGGCCCGCGAGTGCATCGCGACGTAGTAGGGCCAGAATTCCTCGTACGATCCGAAAGTACGGCTCTCAGTCATGGCCGCACGGTACTCACCGGGCGGCGGAACGGACCCGTACCGGGAGGTCGAAATACGTCTCCGGATACGCCTCCGGGCGGAGGGTGAAGTGCCACCACTCCTCGGGAAGGTTCACGAACCCCTCCGCTTCCAGCGCCCGCCGCAGCACCTCCCGCCGCTCCCGCACCCCGGCCCCGACCTCCGGAGCACCCGTGTGCGCCAGCGGATCGAAGCAGTCGAACCCCGTCCCCATGTCCGCCGACCCGTCCGGATCCCGCCGCCCCGCCCCGGCCGCACACGGCCCCTCACCCGCCCACGAACCGGCCGGGACCGGCGCCCCGGACCCCGGCACCCGTACCAGCGTCACGTCCACCGTGCTGCCCCTGCTGTGCCCCGACCGCCGCGCGATGTACCCCTCCTCGAACAGCCGGGACTTCGGCACCCGCGGGTGGAACGCGGCCCGCACCGCCGGGTCCTCCGGTTCCGCCGCCCAGCGCACGAACCGGTCGACCGCCCGCTGCGGCCGGTAGCAGTCGTACACCTTCAGCGAGTAGCCCCGCAGCAGCAGCCCCCGCTGCGCCCGCCGCAGCGCCAGCGCGGCCGGCCGGGCCAGCAGGCACACCGGCTCCTCGTATCCGTCCACCGGCCGCCCCGTGAAGTTCCGCCGCGACGCGTACCGCATGTCCTGCACCACCGACGGATCCACCGCCCGGAGCGCCACGAACGGCCCCGCGCCCGGGCGCCCGCCCGCATCCGCACCCGCCCACCCCGCGGGCAGCGCGCCGAGCAGCAGCGTCCCCAGTACGGCAACCACCGGAATTCTCATGCCCCTTCCCTTACCATCGCGGGGTGTCAGCACCCCTGAAGGACTCGCACTGCTCCGGCTGCGGCGCCGCGTACGCCACGACGGCATGGCCCCGCACCTGCCCCGCCTGCGGCGCGACCGCCTACCGCAACCCGCTCCCGGTGGCCGTCGCCCTCCTCCCCGTCGAGGACGACGCCGGCACCGGCCTCGCCGTCATCACCCGGACCATCCAGCCGGCCCTCGGCGGCATCGCCCTGCCCGGCGGGTTCATCGACCACGGCGAAGACTGGCGGGACGCGGTCGTCCGCGAACTCCGCGAGGAGACCGGCATCGACGCCCCGGCCGCCGAGGTCGTCCTCGCCGACGCCCTCAGCTCCCCGGCCGGGCACCTCCTCCTCTTCGGCCTGCTCCCGGCCCGCCCGGCCGCCGCCCTGCCCCCGTCCGTCCCCACCGACGAGACCACCGGCTGGCACGTCCTCCACGCCCCCGCCGAACTCGCCTTCCCCCTCCACACCGAGGCCGCCGCCCGCTGGTTCGCCGGCCACTACCCGGCCCCCGCCCCCGCCACCCCCTGACCCGCCCGCCGGCGGCCCCGCCCCCGCAGAACCACCGGCCCCCCGCCCCGCGTCCTGCAACGCGTGACCGCGACCACGAGCCCGCCCGCCCCCCCCGCACCCCCGCCCGGCTCCGGCACGCCGCCCACCAGCTGCTCCACTTCGGCCTCCTGCAAGCCCGCAGCTGTGCCTTCGCCGTCGCCCTGGTCGCCGGCATCGCGGTCTCCGGCCTCCTGCCCGCCCTCCCCGTCGCCCGCTACGACCTCGTCCTGCTCTACGGGCTCCTCCTCGCCGTCCTCGCCCGCCGGCTCGGCTGGGACCGCCCCGGCGACACCCGGGTCCTCCTCGGCTGCCACGCCATCGGCCTGCTCTTCGAACTCGTCAAGGTCCGCCTCGGCTCGTGGAGCTACCCCGAGGAAGCCCTCACGAAGATCGCCGGCGTGCCGCTGTACGGCGGCTTCCTCTACGCCGCCGTCGGCAGCTACGTCTGCCGGGCCTGGCACCTGCTGCGGCTCGAACTCGACGGCTACCGGCCCCGCACCATGGCCGCCCTCGCTGCCGCCGTCTACCTCAACTTCTTCACCCACCACTGGCTCCCCGACGCCCGCTGGGTGCTCGCCGCCCTCCTCCTCGCCGCCACCACCGGCACCTGGGTCCGCTACACCGTCGGCGACACCCACCACCGCATGCCGCTCGCCCTCGCCTTCGCCCTCATCGGCTTCTTCCTCTGGATCGCCGAGAACGCCGCCACGTACGCCGGCGCCTGGAGCTACCCCGACCAGCTCGACGGCTGGCAGCCGGTGTCCCTCGCGAAGTTCGGCGCCTGGTCGCTGCTGATCTCCGTCACCTTCGTCGTCGCCGCCCGCACCCGCCCCCGCCCGGCCTGACCCCCGCCGCCACCCGCCGGCCCGCGCGCTCACACCCCCCGCACCCGCACCCGCTCCGCGACCGGCAGCCCGTCCTCCCGCTCCACCTCCACCCGCCCGTCCCGCCACCGCGTCACGTACCGCTCGACCGGCGGCACCTGCCAGCCGTCCCCGGGATCGCGCACCAGCAGCCCGCTGCCCGTCCGCCCCCGCGCCGGCGCCCACACCTCCAGCTCCAGCGCCCCGTCCGGCGCCCGCACCGGCAGCACCGCACCGGCCCGCGCCAGCACCGGGATCCGCCCCGCCGGCGCCTCCACCAGCACCTGCCCCGGACCCTCGTGCGCCGCCCCCGTCACCACGTCGTACCAGCGTCCGCGCGGCAGCCGCACCGCCCGCCGGTCCGCCCCGCACTCCAGCACCGGCGCCACCAGCAGCGCGTCCCCGAGCAGGAACGCGTCCTCGCAGTCCCGCAGCGCCCGGTCCGCCGGCGTCCGCCACCACACCGGCCGTACGTACGGCGCCCCGGTCCGCCGCGCCAGGTGCGACAGCGTCACGAAGTACGGATGCAGCCGCTCCCGCTCCGCCAGCACCGCCCGCGCGTGCTCCAGCACCTCCGGCCCGAACTCCCACGGCTCCCGCCGCCCCGCCCAGATCGCCGCATGCGTACGGAACAACGGCAGGTACGCCCCCAGCTGGAACCACCGCAGGTACAGCTCCGGCGACGGCGACCCGCCGAACCCGCCCACGTCCGGACCCGAGTACGGGATCCCGCACAGACCCAGCCCCAGCACCAGCGCCAGCGACGCCCGCAGCCCCGGCCAGCTGCTCTCCACGTCCCCCGACCAGGTCCCCCCGTACCGCTGCAGCCCCGCCCACCCCGACCGCGAGAACAGGAACGGCCGCTCCGCCGGCCGCAGCCGCACCAGCCCCTCGTACCCGGCACGCGCCATCGCCAGCCCGTACACGTTGTGCCCCGCCCGGTGGTCGCCCGGACTCCCGTCCAGCGCGTGCTGCGCCGACCGCGGCAGCGTCGCATCCCCGAACGGCGCGAACGACACCGGCTCGTTCATGTCGTGCCACACCCCGGCGAACCCCTGCGCCAGCCGCTCCCCGTACTGGTCCCCCCACCACGCCCGCACCGGCGGATGCGTGAAGTCCGGGTACACGCAGTCACCGGGCCACACCACCCCCCGCACCTCCCGCCCCGACGCGTCCCGCACGAACGCCCCCGCCGCCCGCCCCGACTCGTACACCGCGTTCCCCGGCTCCGCCGGCACCGCCGGATCCACGATCGACACCAGCCGCACGCCCTCCCGCCGCAACTCGGCCGCCAGCTCCGGCAGCCGCGGGAACCGCTCCTCGTCCACCGTGAACACCCGGTGCCCGTCGTAGTGGTCGATGTCCAGGTGCAGCGCCGACAGCGGCAGCCCGTGCTCCCGGTAGCCCGCCACCACCCGCCGCACCTCCGCAGCGCTGCCGAACCCCCAGCGGGCGTGCTGGTGACCCAGCGCCCACGCCGGCGGCACCGCGGCCCCGCCGGTCAGCCCCGCCCACCCCTGCAGCACCCGCGCCGGCGTGCCCACCAGCACCCACGTCCGCAGCGGCCCGCCGTCCATGCGCAGCTCGCAGCCGCCCGGCCGGTCCTGGCCCGACCCGGCCCCCTCCTCGCCCTCCCGCAGGGTCACCCGCCCGTCCCACGTGTTGTCGTGGAACACCAGGTGCGTCCCCGCGTCCGCCACCACCAGCTGCACCGGCATCGTCAGGTACAGGGGATCGTCACCCGGCCCGAAACCCCCCTTCGGATCCGTGTTCCACAGCCGGTACGAGCCGTCCCGCAGCCGCGGCCCCGCCGCCCGGCCGCCCAGCCCGAAGAACCGCGCGTCCGGCGCCACCTCCGACCGCTGCACCCAGCGCGCCGGACCGTCTCCCGACACCGGCTCCCACCACCGCGGCGGCAGCTCCCGCCGCAGCACCGCCCCGCCCGGCGTGCGCACCTCCACCGCGCCGTTCCGGGAGATCGCCACCGTCACCCGCTCCGAGACCACGCGCCAGCCGCCGTCGGTGTCCGGCTCCAGCACCGCCCGCCCGTCCGGCTCCGGCCCCTCCCCGGCCAGCCCGTACGACGGCAGCGGCGCCGCCCCGTCCCAGCCCCAGAACACCGCCCCGCCCACCGCCACCTGCACGGTCAGCTCCGAGCGCGCGAAATGCAGCACCCCGCCACCGGGCCGCGGATCCGCCCCCGCCAGCGGGCCCGGCACCCGCGCCCGCTCCGCACCCCGCGCCGGCAGCGCACCCGCATCGGCGCGCCGATGGCGCCAGGCCGCCCCCCACGCGCGCCGCCCGCGCACCGAACCGAGGTCTTTCACCGCACGCAGGAGATCACGACCGTCCATGGCGCTCACCCTGCCATCCCGGCGCAGGTCAGGAGGGTCCGTTCAACTGGCGTTCACCCACATCCGGCCGGGTTCTGGCTGTGGCTGACGGCTCTGGTGCGGAACCCGATCACATGGCATCGTCCCTGTGAGCCTCCACGCGCCACCCACCGCGCGGTGGCACCGTACGCACACGACGCGCAGAGCCGCAGACCCCGGGAGCCGACCCATGACCTCAGCCACGCCCCAGCCCTTGTGGTCGCCGGGCCCCGAGCGGATCGCCGCAGCCCAGGTGACCCGCTTCCAGGAATGGGCCGCCGAACGGTACGGAGCCCCCGCCGACGGCGGCTACCCGGCCCTGCACCGCTGGTCCGTCGACGAACTCGACACCTTCTGGCAGGCCGTCGCCACCTGGTTCGACGTCCGCTTCACCACGCCGTACGAGGAAGTGCTCGGCAACCGCAGCATGCCCGGCGCCCACTGGTTCCCCGGCGCCACCCTCAACTACGCCGAGCACGCCCTGCGCGCCGCCGAGGACCCGGCCCGGGCCGGCGAGCCCGCCCTGCTGTGCGTCGACGAGACCCACGAGCCGGTCCCGGTGACCTGGGCGGACCTGCGCCGCCAGGTCGGCTCGCTCGCCGCCGAACTGCGCGCCCTCGGCGTCCGCCCCGGCGACCGGGTCAGCGGCTACCTGCCCAACATCCCCGAGGCCGTCGTCGCCCTCCTCGCCACCGCGGCCGTCGGCGGCGTCTGGACCTCCTGCGCCCCCGACTTCGGCGCCCGCAGCGTGCTGGACCGCTTCCAGCAGGTCGAGCCCGTCGTCCTGTTCACGGTCGACGGCTACCGCTACGGCGGCAAGCAGCACGACCGCACCGACACCGTCGCCGAACTCCGCCGCGAACTGCCCACCCTGCGCGCCGTCGTGCACATCCCGCTGCTTGGCACCGCCGCCCCCGAGGGCACCCTCGACTGGTCCGCGCTCACCTCCGCCGACACCGAGCCCGTCTTCGAGGACGTCCCCTTCGACCACCCGCTGTGGGTCCTGTACTCCTCCGGCACCACCGGCCTGCCCAAGGCGATCGTCCAGTCCCAGGGCGGCATCCTCCTCGAACACCTCAAGCAGCTCGGCCTGCACTGCGACCTGGGCCCCGGGGACCGGTTCTTCTGGTACACCTCCACCGGCTGGATGATGTGGAACTTCCTCGTCTCCGGCCTGCTCACCGGCACCACCGTGGTCCTGTACGACGGCAGCCCCGGCTTCCCGGACACCGGCGCCCAGTGGCGGATCGCCGAGCGCACCGGCGCCACCCTGTACGGCACCTCCGCCGCGTACGTGATGGCCTGCCGCAAGGCCGAGGTCCACCCCGGCCGCGACTTCGACCTGTCCGCCGTCAAGTGCGTGGCGACGACCGGCTCCCCGCTGCCGCCCGACGGCTTCCGCTGGCTGCACGACGAGGTCGCCGAGGACCTGTGGATCGCCTCCGTCAGCGGCGGCACGGACGTGTGCAGCTGCTTCGCCGGCGCCGTCCCCACCCTCCCCGTGCACATCGGCGAACTCCAGGCCGCCTGCCTCGGCACCGACCTCCAGTCCTGGGACCCGGCCGGCAAGCCGCTCACCGGGGAGGTCGGCGAACTCGTCGTCACCAACCCGATGCCCTCGATGCCGATCCGGTTCTGGAACGACCCCGACGGCAGCCGCTACCGCGACAGCTACTTCGAGATGTTCCCCGGCACCTGGCGGCACGGCGACTGGATCACGATCACCGACCACGGCTCGGTGGTCATCCACGGCCGCTCCGACTCCACCCTGAACCGGCAGGGCGTCCGGATGGGCTCCGCCGACATCTACGAGGCCGTCGAACGCCTCCCCGAGATCAAGGAATCCCTCGTCATCGGCCTGGAGGAGCCGAACGGAGGCTACTGGATGCCGCTGTTCGTCCACCTCGCCCCCGGCGCCGCCCTCGATGAGGACCTGATCGACCGGATCCGCCGGACCATCCGGGAGGAGCTCTCCCCGCGGCACGTCCCGGACGAGGTCGTCGAGGTCCCCGCCATCCCGCACACCCTCACCGGCAAGCGCCTCGAAGTCCCCGTCAAGCGCCTTCTCCAGGGCACCGCCCTGGAGAAGGCCGTCAACCCGGGCTCGGTGGACAACGCCGAACTCCTCCGCTTCTACGAGGAACTGGCCCGCACCCGCAAGTAGCCCGGAGGACGGGCCGGGGGCCGGAGCCGCACCGCTCCGGCCTCACCCCCCGTACGTGGCCTCGGACTCGCCCAGCACGGCCGCGAAGTCCGAGGCCAGCCGCAGCGCATCGGCCCCCTCCAGCCCGGCACTCGTGATCCGCACCGCCGGCGGCGCCCCGATCCGGAACCGCTGCCCCGCCGCCACCCACCAGCCGTGCGTCCGCAGCCCGTTGACCACCGCCGACTCGTCGCGCACCGGCACCCACACGTTCAGCCCGCTCACCCCGGCCGCCGCGATCCCGTGCCGCCCGAGTGCCCTGATCAGCCCCTCCCGGCGCTCCGTGTACGCCTCCTCCGCCCGCGCCACGAGCAGCCGGGCCACCGGATCGGCCATCGCCCGCGCCACCGTCGCCTGCAGGATGTGGCTCACCCAGCCCGACGTCAGCAGCAGCCGCCCGTCGTGCCGTGCCAGTGTGGTCGGATCTCCGGCCAGCACCGCCCACCGCAGGTCGATCCCCAGGTGCTTGGACACCGTCCGGACGTGCGCCCAGCGCGGCAGCCCGCCGGCCGTCAGCGAATTCAGCGGCACCCCGGAGATGTCCGCGTTGTGGTCGTCCTCGATCACCAGCACCTCCGGGAACTCCGCCAGCACCGCCAGCAGTTCGTCCCGCCGGCCCGCCGTGAACCGGCCCCCGGTCGGACACTGCGCCCGCGGACTGCACACCAGCGCCCGCGCCCCGCCCCGCAGCGCCCTGGCCAGCTCCGCCGGCCGCACCCCCTCGTCGTCCACCGCCACCGGCAGCATCCGCAGCCCGAGCGCGGGCACCAGGTCGAGCAGGTGGTGGAACCCCGGGTCCTCCACCGCCACCGCATCACCCGGCTTCAGCTCCGCGGACAGCAGCCGCGCGATGCAGTCGAGCGCACCGTGCGCGAACGTCACTCCGTCCGCCGGCACCCCGTCCCGGCCCAGCCACGCCCGGGCCGCCTCCTCCAGCTGCGGCAGCCGCGGACTGGCCCGGTGCGAGCCGTGTACGGGCGAGACCTCCGTCGGGGGCGCGAGCGCCGGCAGCAGCGCCGGATCGGGGTGCCCGCCCGCGAGGTCGCGCACCCCCGCCGGCACCCGCGGCGGCCGCCGCGAACCCACGGCCGGCGCATGAGCCACGACCGTCCCGCCGCGCCCGCGCGTCACGACGATCCCGCGCGAGCGCAGCTCCTTGTACGCCGTCGCGACGGTGCCCGGGCTGACCCCGAGCCCGTCCGCGAGGCGGCGCACCGGAGGCAGCGCGGTGCCCGGCGCCAGCGAACCCTCGGACACGCCGCGCTCGACGGACGCCGCGATCTCCCTGGCGGTCGTACCGGTGAACGAATATTGTGTTGTCACGTACATGATTATGTATCGATACAAAACTCACGTCAACGGGGGAAACCGTGAGCACCACCAGCACCCGTGCCGCCGCACTCCGCGCCCGGATACCCGGCGGCCCCGACGGCCGCCGCGTCCTCGTCATCTCGCTCGTCGACAAGATCGGCACCGGCCTCTGGGCCGGCACCGCCGTCCTCTACTTCTCCACCGTCGCCGGCCTCGGCCTCGCCCAGGTCGGCCTCCTCATCGCCGTCTCCGGAGGCATCGGCATCGCCGGCGCACCACTCGCCGGCCGCGCCGCCGACAGCATCCCGGTCACCCGCCTGAGCGCCTGCCTGCACCTCGTCCGCGCCGCCGCCGCCCTGGCCCTCCTCACCACCCACGACTTCTGGCTCCTGCTCGCCTACTCCGCCGTCGGCAGCCTCGGGGACCGCGGAGCCAACGTCACCACCAAGCTCTACGCCGCCCGCATCGCCGGCCCCGACCGGGTCCGCTTCCAGGCCCTCAACCGCACCGTCATGAACATCGGCTTCGGCATCGGCGGCCTCGCCGCAGCCGGCGCCCTCGCCCTCGGCACCACCGGCGCCTACCGCGCCCTGCTCCTCGGCGACGCCCTCTCCTACCTCGCCATGGCCGCGCTCACCCTGCGATGCACCGAAACCGCCGCCCCCGGCAAGGTCGTCACCGGCTCCGGCGACCCCGCAGGACCGCCCGCCGCCCGGCCCGCGAGCCCGTGGCGCGACCGCACCTACCTCCTCTACACCCTCACCGAGACCGCCCTCTTCTTCGACGACGCGATCTTCAAGGTGGGCATCCCGCTCTGGATCATCCACGCCACCGAAGCCCCGCACGGCCTCGCACCGCTGCTGATGGTCCTCAACAACGTCCTGGTCGTCCTCTGCCAGGTCCCCCTCGCCCGCTACGGCACCAGCACCGACGCCGCCCGCCGGCTGCTGCGCCCGCTCGCCGCCTCCTTCGGCCTCGGCTGCGCGGCCCTCGCGGCCGCCGCACTCGGCGGCCCCTGGACCGCCACCGCCGCCCTCGTCGTCGCCGCCGCGGCCCTCACCTTCGCCGAGATGGTCCACGCCGTCGCCTCGTGGGAACTCTCCCTCGCCCTCGCCCCCGACGAAGCCCAGGGCGCCTACCTCGGCGTCCACGGCCTCGCCGCCGCCGGACAGCGCAGCCTCGGCCCGCTCGCCGCCACCGCCGCCGTCGCCGCCGGCCCACTCGCCTGGGCCGCCCTCGGCGCCGCCCTCGCCCTCACCTGCCTCGGCCAGGACCGCCTGGTCCGCACCGCACTCCCCGGACCCGCACTGTCGGTCCCCCCGATTACAGTGCGTAACAACTGATCGCACGCCGTACACCACGCCACCGGGGGGAACCATGGCGCACACCGCACGACCCGTCCACACCACCGCCCGCCTGCGACGCACGCTCGACCGCGAAGTACCCGGCACCGTCGGCCTCCTCACCGACCCCGCCGACTTCGCCGCCATGACGGCCTACGACACCTTCCCCTTCCACGACCCCGCCGACCACGACGCGTACCTGCACGCAGTCCACGGCCTGCTGCACGCCCGCACCGCCCGCGGCCGGCACACCGACGTCGCCCTCTTCGACCCGGAGGACTACCTCGACTTCTGCACCCACCACACCCTCGACCCCGACACACCCGAAGCCCGCACCCGCTTCACCGCCGGCCTCGCCGCCACCGGCACCGCCGTCCCCTTCGAAGGCCAGCCCCTCGACACCCTCGTCCCGCTCCTCGTCGACGAGTCGGTCCGCCAGACCACCTGGGAGTACGCCACCCTGCTCCTCGCCGGACTCGGACCCTGCGCCGACTGCGGCACCGACATCGGCCACAGCGCCTTCACCCGCGCCGACCGCATCCTCGACCGGCTCCTCGACGGCGCCGGACCCGGCGACCACCACCTCGTCGTCAGCGTCCCCGCCGACGCCGACCAACTCGTCGCCGCCCTGCACAGCGGCGCCCCGCCCCGGACCCGCGCTGAGTTCGTCACCGTGCTCGCCGCCGGGCTCGGCCTCCAGCGCACCGGGGGACTGGTGCTGCGCCGCAGCACCGAAGGCGCCCCCGACCGTCTGCACGGATGGCGCCTCGACCACGGCGCCCTGCTCCCCATCTCCGCTGCCGAGGTCTTCAACGCCTACTGCACCGACGCCGACACCGGCGACCTCCTCGCCCCGGAACCAGGCGTCGAGTACTGCCCCGGCTACCCCGTCGACGAACCGGACCCGCATCACTGACGACCGAAGCCCCCGGCATCCGGGCCGGCCGACCCGGCCCGGACACGGCCGAGGGGCCCTCCGCCACCCAGGCGAAGGGCCCCTCGGGACCAGGACCACCGGCCGGCCCCACAGCCGGCCGGTGGCCCGACGTCACTCCCCGGACAGCACAGCCTGCGCGGCGATCCGGGCCTCCTCGGCACTGTCCGCGGCCCGCGCCGCAGCAGCCGCCCGCTCACACTGCGCCAGCGTGTACTTCGCCAGCGTCGCGCGCACGTACGGAATCGAAGCGGCGCCCATCGACAGGCTGGTCACGCCCAGACCCGTCAGGACACACGCCAGCAGCGGGTCCGAAGCCGCCTCGCCGCAGACCCCACAGCTCTTGCCCTCGGCCCGGGCGGCCTCCGCCGCCATCGAGATCAGGTCCAGCAGCGCCGGCTGCCACGGGTCCTGAAGCCGCGACACCGCACCCACCTGCCGGTCCGCGGCGAACGCGTACTGCGCCAGGTCGTTCGTGCCCAGCGACAGGAACTCGACCTCCTGCAGGATCGACCGCGCCCGCAGTGCCGCCGACGGGATCTCCACCATCGCGCCGAACTTCGCCACCAGCCCCGCCGCCCGGCACGCGTCGGCGAACGCCTTCGCGTCCGCACGGTCCGCCACCATCGGCGCCATGACCTCCAGGTACACCGGAAGCCCCTCGGCCGCCTTCGCCAGCGCCGTCAGCTGCGTCCTCAGCACCTCAGGGTGGTCCAGCAGCGACCGCAGACCACGGACACCGAGCGCCGGGTTGGGCTCGTCCGCCGGCGTCAGGAAGTCCAGCGGCTTGTCGGCACCGGCGTCCAGCACCCGCACCACGACCCGGCCCTCCGGGAACGCCTCCAGCACCTTCCGGTACGCCTCGACCTGCTTCTCCTCGGACGGCGCCTTCCGGCTGTCGTCCAGGAACAGGAACTCGGTGCGGAACAGACCCACGCCCTCCGCACCCGCCTCGACCGCCGCCGGCACGTCCGCGGGCCCGCCCACGTTCGCCAGCAACGGCACCTTGTGACCGTCGGAGGTGGCGCCCGGACCTGACGACGCCGCCAACGCCGCCTTCCGTTCGGCCGCCGCGGCCTGCAGCTCCGCCCGCTTCTCCTCGCTCGGATCCACGAAGATCTCACCCGTGCTGCCGTCCACGGCCACGACCGTGCCCTCGGCCAGCTCGCCCGCACCGGGCAGCGCCACCACGGCCGGCACGCCCAGCGCCCGCGCCAGGATCGCGCTGTGGCTGGTCGGCCCGCCCTCCTCGGTCACGAACCCCAGCACCAGCGCCGGGTCCAGCAGCGCCGTGTCCGCCGGCGCCAGGTCCCGCGCGATCAGCACGTACGGCTCGTCACTGTCCGGCACACCCGGCATCGGCACGCCCAGCAGCCGCGCCACGATCCGGTTCCGTACGTCGTCCAGGTCGGCCACCCGGCCGGCCATGTACTCACCCGCCCCGGCCAGCAGCTCCCGGTAGGCGGCGAACGCGTCGTACACACCGCGCTCGGCCGTGCTTCCGACGACGATCCGCCGGTCCACGTCCGCCATCAGCTCGGGGTCCTCGGCGATCATCGCCTGGGCCTCCAGCACGTGCTGGGCCTCCCCACCCGCCAGCTGGCCACGCGCGATCAGGTCGGCCGCCACGGCCTTCACGGCCTGACGGGCGCGCCCCTGCTCGCGCTCCGCCTCGTCGGCGGCGATCTGCTTGGCCGGCGGCTCCAGAACCGCGGTGCCCATGTGCCGTACCTCGCCGATCGCCACCCCGTGGCTCACGCCGACGCCTCGCAGCGTTGTCTCCATTTCACCGTCTCCGGTCGTGCGGCGGTCGCGGCGCCGCGGTGGATGTTGGATCTGCCGCCGCGGCCCCGCCGCGGCGAGGGCCGTCAGGCCCAGCTGAAGAGCGCGTCGCCGGCCTTCACGTCGCTCTCGACGAGACCGGAGAGCGCCTCCGCGGTGGCTTCGAGCGCCACGACCGGGCAAATGGGGGACTTCCCGGCGGCCTCCACGGCCTGCGGGTTCCAGCGGATCATCTCCTGACCGCGCACCACGGTGTCGCCCTTGCTCACGAGGAGCTCGAAGCCCTCGCCGTTGAGCTGAACGGTGTCGATCCCGAGGTGCGTCAGCACCCCGTGGCCCTCGCCGTCCACGACGACGTACGCGTGCGGGTGCAGTGAGACGACCACACCGTCGACGGGAGCGACCGCCGCGGAAGGCTCGCGCACGGGGTCGATGGCGGTACCGGGACCCACCATTGCGCCGGAGAACACCGGATCCGGCACAGCCGCGAGTCCGATGGCGCGCCCGGCAAGAGGGGACGTCACGGTGGTCATGAAGGGCCTCCCAGGGGGGTGGGGCTTCGAGGTGTCGCCACTCCCCGAAGTCCCGGGAGGGCGTACTCGTGTGAAGGGTAAGTCATGAAAAGTCCCGGTTCCGCCCGATGTCTTCCACCTCGGCCGAGCACCGTGGACCAGTGGACTAGACCATACGCCTGTTTCGATTTGCCCGCTCACCACGGGGCCTGTACTGTCGTAAGTCCTGCCTGGCCGGGCACGTGAACACCACGTGAACAACAGGTCGGCGGGCAACCCACTCTTGAGCGTCAGCCACATTCGGACCGCTTCCGCATGCCTTGCGGAATCCGGTGGTCCGGAGCCGGGAAAAACGCTGATAGAGTCGGAAACGCCGGAAGGGAAAGCGCGAAAGCGCTGGAA
>NZ_JAJAUZ010000109.1 GCF_020532645.1 Streptomyces bambusae | reverse complement strand
GCAGCTCCGCCGCCGCGGCGAGTGCGGCGGCGGGGTCGACGAGGCCGTGCCCGCGGGCGTCGTCCCGGCCGCCTACGGGTGCGTCCCGGGCGGTGTCCGCGAGCAGGCGTTTGATCTGGGCGGGCGAGAGGTCGGGGCGGGCGGCGCGCAGCAGGGCCGCGGAGCCGGAGACGAAGGCGGCGGCGGCGCTGGTGCCCCAGCCCTCGTAGTAGTTGCGGTCGGGGTCGGCGATGACGATGTCGACGCCGGGGGCGCTGACGGTGGCGTACCAGTGGCGGGTGGAGAACGGGGCCTTGGTGTCGTGCCGGTCGACGGCGGTGACGGCGATCACGCCGGGGTAGGCGGCGGGGTACGAGACCCGGTCGCCGCCCTGGCCGCCGTTGCCGGCGGAGGCGACGACCACGATGCCCTTGGCGAGGGCGTACTGGACGGCTTCGTCCTCGGCGGCCTCGTGGTGGGCGGACGCGCTGTCGTCCCCGAGCGAGAGGTTGATCACGTCGGCGCCGTGGTCGGCGGCCCAGCGGATGCCCTCGGCGAGGGCGCCGCCCTTGCTCTGCCGGGCCTTGGCGCGGCCGGGGTCGCCCTCTTCGAGGATCACCCGTACCGGCAGGATGCGGGCGCCCGGCGCGATGCCCAGCACGCCCCGGCTCCGGCCGGGACCGTGTCCGCGGCCGGCGATGATCCCGGCCATGGCGGTCCCGTGCCGGGCCCAGGCCCGCTCGCCGCGGCCGGCGCCCATGCCGACGAGGTCGGCCCCTTCGAGGACCTGCCCGCGCAGGTCGGGATGGGTGCCGTCGACCCCGGTGTCGAGCACGGCCACGGTCACCCCGGCCCCGTCGGTGGTCCGCCACGCCTGCCGTGCGTGCAGTGCCTCCAGGGCCCACTGCCGGTCCCGGATCCCGTCGGCGTACGCGGGCGGCGCCGTCACGGTCACCCCGGCCGAGGCCAGCCCCAGCGCCACCGCGAACGCCCGGACGCCGCGCGTCCACCGCCGCCCCGCGCGGGGTCGGCCGGCCGCCCCACCGGCCCTTCCCCGGCCGGGGCGTCCGGCAGCGGCCTGGTGCGGGCCCCCGCCCGCGGAGCCGCACTCCGGGCGCTCCGGCCCGCCACACCCCACCCGCGCCGTCGGCCGGTACGGCGCCAGGGGGTCCGCCGGGGTCGGCGCCGGGCGGTGGGGTGTGCCGCTCATCGGCCGGCCTCCGGGCGGTGGGGGGTGGCCGCCGTGCGGCGGAGTGCGCGTTCGAGGCGGTCGGTGACGGCCCGGGCCTCGTGGGCGAGGCCGGACTGGGCGGCGGGGGTGGTGGCGCCGGCCGCGGCGGCGGGGCGGGGGCGGTCCACGGCCCGGCCGTCGGCGAACGCGGAGACGGCGTACACGACGACGGGGGCGTCGGGCAGGACGGACACCGCCCAGCTGGCGCGCTGCCGGTCGGCGAGGCCGTACGCGCGGGGCGGCGGGGCGGCCGGTTCGAAGCGGGTGCGCAGGGTGTCCGTCGCGGCGCGGCCGGCCGGGGTGAAGACCAGGCCGACGCTCAGGAGGGAGCTGCGGGTGGCGTCGGTGTAGGTGGCGCGCAGCAGCCGGGTGCAGCCGACGGGGGCAAGGGCCGCGTTCCACTCGGCCCCGAGTGCGGGGGCGCAGGGCCCGTCCGCTGCGACGGCCGTGCGCGTCCACCGGCGGTCCGCCCCGCCGGGCCCGGCGCCGTCCCCCACGAGCACGGGCGGCAGCAGCGTGTCGGCGGTCTCCTCCCGCCACAGCTCGCCGGCCCGCTCCCAGGCCGCCCGGTCGGCGGGTACTTCCTCCGCGGCTCCCGCGGCCCATCCCCCGACCACCGCACCCGCCAGTAATCCGCCGCCCAGCGCCCAGCAGACGACGGCCGCGGCCATGCTCACCCGCCCGGTCCGCGCCTCCCCGTCCCCGCTCCACGCCTCGGCAGCCGGCGAGGGGGCGGCGGGCGGGCGCGGGCCCGGCACTGGCGGCCGGGCCCCTGCCGGGTCGCGGCCGGACACCGGCTGCGGGGCCGTCAGAGGCGGCTGCTCCCCCGCCGGACTCCGGCCCGGCGCGGGCGGCGGCAGGTCCCACGGCACCGGTCCCGGCCCGTGCTCCGGGTACCGGGCGTACCTCAGAGGGGGACCGAAAACCGGACCCGGGCCGGGGCACCGTGCGGCGGACCGGCCCGGTTCAGGGGACCGGCCGGACCTCGGGCGCAGGTCGGGATCGCGGTCCGGGCCGGGGTTCGGGCCGGGGTTCGGTTCCGGGTGTCGGTCTGGTTCGGGGGCGTGGTGATCGGTCGTCATGCGGGTCCGCCCCCCGTTCCGTTCCCTCGTACGCGGCGTACTTTACGGGGATCGGTGTGGCGGTGGCCCCTACCCACCGGTAGAGCGATCTGGCACGCTGCGCGCATGACTTCCCCTGCCGCCGACCGGGCCCGTTACGACCGGGCCACCGCCCCTCTCGACGCTCCGCTCGCGATCGTGGATCTGGAGGCGTTCGACGCGAACGCCGAGGATCTGCGGCGGCGGGCCGGCGGCAAGCCGATCCGGGTGGCGAGCAAGTCGGTGCGCTGCCGGGCCCTGCTGGAGCGGGTGCTCGCCCGGGACGGTTTCGCGGGCCTGATGTCGTTCACGCTCGCCGAGTCGCTGTGGCTGGCCCGCTCCGGTTTCGACGACGTCCTCCTCGCCTACCCGTCCGCGGACCGGGCGGCGTACGCAGAGCTGGCGGGGGACCCGAAGCTGGCCGCGGCCGTGACCGTCATGGTCGACGACCTGGCGCAGCTGGACCTGATCGACGCCGCCCGGGCGGGCGGCGCCGAGGAGGTCCGGGTCTGCCTGGAGCTGGACACGGCGCTGCACCTGCTGGGCGGCCGGGTCCGGGTGGGCGCCCGGCGCTCCCCGCTGCGCGAGCCGGCGGCGCTGGCCGCGCTGGCCGGGGCGGTGCACCGGCGGCCGGGGTTCCGCGTGGTGGGACTGATGGCGTACGAGGGCCATGTCGCGGGCGTCGGCGACGCGGTGGCGGGCCGGCCGCTGCGCTCGCGGGCGGTCCGGCTGATGCAGGCGGCGGCCCGCAAGGAGCTGGCGGCCCGCCGGGCGGCCGCGGTGCGCGCGGTGCGGGAGGCCGTCGGTGAACTGGAGTTCGTCAACGGCGGCGGCACGGGCAGCGTGCAGCACACGGCCGCCGAGGACGCGGTGACGGAGATCGCGGCCGGCTCGGGCCTGTACGTGCCGCGGCTGTTCGACAACTACACGTCGTTCCGCGGCCGTCCGGCGGCGCTGTTCGCGCAGCCGGTGGTCCGCCGGCCCGGGGTGGGCGTGGTCACGGTGCTGGGCGGCGGCTACCCGGCCTCGGGCGCGGCCGGCCGGGACCGGCTGCCGACGCCGTACCTGCCGCAGGGGCTGCGGTACGACCCGCAGGAGGGGGCCGGCGAGGTGCAGACCCCGCTCCTGGGGGCGCCGGCCGACGACCTGCTGATCGGCGACCGGGTGTGGTTCCGGCACGCCAAGGCGGGCGAGATGTGCGAGCGCTTCGACGCGCTGCACCTGGTCGAGGGCGACCGGGTGACGGCGACCGTGCCGACGTACCGGGGCGAGGGCCGCACCTTCCTGTGAGCTGACGCGGCCCTGACGCCCGGTCGGTGCACCTCGCCGGTGCACGTCGTCGGTGCACCTCGCCGGCACGTCGTCAGTACACGCGGTCGGTCTGGTCGGGGACGATGCTGCCGTCCCCGCGCCGGACCGGCCCGGGCGTGCCGTCGGCCCCGGTGTGGCCGGTGGTGGCGCACGGGTACGGCGTCGTCTTCTGCTTCTTCGGCTCGATGAACATGGGGTTGACGATCCAGCGCCCGTCGGCGTCGTCGTACGCCCGGCACATCAGCTCGTTCTTGTTGCGGTTGAGGACCAGCCGAAGGGCCGTCGCGTCGCGCAGGAACGACACGTCGGTGTCGGAGTCGCCGGCGGCGAACACCTGCCGGCGGGCCGGCGGCTGGACCCGCTCGGCGGCGGCGCCGCGCACCCCGAAGACCACCTTGTTGAGCCAGCACCGCTTGCCGTCGATGTACGTGATCATCGTGTCGCGGCCGTCGCGGACGGTGCCGCAGCCCTCGAAGTGCGGGGTGAGGCGGCCGCCGGGGGTGGTGAGGTTGCGGATGCCGATGACGCGGCCGGCGTCGATGCCGATGCCCGCGGCCCAGACCTCGACCACGGGCTGCGGCGAGGCGGAGCTGATCCACACGTCGAACCCGGCCCGGTGGAGGGTGCGGACGAGGTCGCGCTGCTGGTCGTAGTAGCGGACCCAGCCGGTGGCGGTGCCGCTGCCGACGCGCTGGGTGGCACCGATGGGTGCGGCGAGGTTCTCGGTCCGGGCGGCCGCAGCGAAGGAACGTATCTGCGCAGAGGTCCAGCCGTGCAGGAGCTGGGCCAGCCAGGCGTACCCGGGCTCGGTGGTGCGGCGGTTCCAGCCGGCGAAGGCGGGCGCGCCGGACGTGGTGGCACCGGTGCCGTAGACGGTGTTGATCTCGTCGGCGCAGCCGGTCCCGGCGGGGGTGCCGGTGGGCAGCGGGGCGCCGGGGGCGGCGAGCCCGTCGCAGGCGGCCGCGAGGGCTCCGGCGGCGGGGGCGGTGAGGTGGCGGCTGGTGGTGGTCCAGTCGCCGGCGGGCCGGCGGACCTTCCCGTTCCGCAGCATCCAGAACATGGTGGCGTCGCCGACGTCGTTCTTGACGACGGTGTTGTCCCAGTCGAAGACGGCGACGGGCCTGGCGCGGCCGCCGGGCCGGTACGGGCTGCACCTGCCGTAGGTGTCGACGAGCTCCTGGAGGCGGGCCTGGTTGGTGCCGTACCAGCCGCCGGAGAGCCTCGGGCCGGTGCAGTCGGCCGCCGCCGGGCGGGCCGCGCGGGCGTCGGGCGTGGCGGCGACGAGCCCGCCGGCCGCGAGCGCAAGGGCCGCGGCGACGGCCGGCAGGACGCGCGGAATGCCGAAGGAGGTCACGCGGGGGCGCTCCCGTCTGGAGGGGGATGGGGGTCGGGCTCGGTGCGCGGACGCCATGCCCGGCAGCCGGGCGTCGTACGACGGCCCGGCTGCCGGGGTGGGGGGATCCGGACGGCCGTTGGCTGCGCCCGGCGGTGGGGGCACGGTCGTCCGGGGGACAGATGGCTCGGGGAACGGGCCTACAGCGGGGTGACGTAGGCGCCGGAGATGCCGCCGTCGACGAGGAAGTCGGTGGCGTTGATGAAGGACGAGTCGTCGCTGGCGAGGAAGGCCACGGCGGCGGCGATCTCGGTGGGCTCGGCGAACCGGCCCAGCGGGATGTGCACGAGGCGGCGCGCCGCCCGCTCCGGGTCCTTGGCGAACAGCTCCTGCAGCAGCGGGGTGTTGACCGGCCCGGGGCACAGCGCGTTGACGCGGATGCCCTCGCGGGCGAACTGCACGCCGAGCTCGCGGGACATGGCGAGCACGCCGCCCTTGGAGGCGGTGTACGAGATCTGCGAGGTGGCGGCGCCCATGACGGCCACGAAGGAGGCGGTGTTGATGATCGAGCCGCGGCCCTGGCGCTGCATGTACGGCAGGGCGGCCTTGCAGCACAGGTAGACGGAGGTGAGGTTGACGTCCTGGACGCGCTTCCAGGCCTCCAGGCCCGTGGTGAGGATCGAGTCGTCGTCGGGCGGCGAGATGCCGGCGTTGTTGAAGGCGATGTCGACCGAGCCGTAGGTGTCGTACGCGGTCTTGAAGAGCGCCTCGACCTCCTCGGCGTCGGTGACGTCGACCTTGACGAACGTGCCGCCGACCTCCTCGGCGGCCGCCTTGCCGGCCTTCTCGTCGATGTCCGCGCAGACCACATTCGCGCCCTCGGACGCGAGCCGGCGGGCGGTGGCGAGGCCGATGCCGCTGCCGGCCCCGGTGATGACGGCGGTGCGGCCGACCAGGCGGCGGCAGACGATCTCTTCGGTGCTCATCGGGTTCAGGCCTCCGTGCTGATGAAGACGTTCTTGGTTTCGGTGAACGCGGCGAGGGCGTCGGGGCCGAGTTCGCGGCCGAGTCCCGACTGGCCGTAGCCGCCGAAGGGGGTCCAGTAGCGGACGCTGCTGTGGGAGTTGACGGACAGGTTGCCGGCCTTGACGGCACGCGAGACCCGGACGGCGCGGCCCACGTCGCGGGTCCACAGCGAGCCGGAGAGCCCGTACTCGGTGGCGTTGGCGAGCCGTACGGCGTCCTCCTCGTCCTCGAAGGGGAGGATCACGGCAACCGGCCCGAAGACCTCCTCGGCGGCGACCGGGTCGGTGGGCGCGGCGCCGGTGACGAGGGTCGGCGGGTACCAGAAGCCGGGGCCGTCGGGTGCGGTGCCGCGGACGGCCGCGAGGTCGTCGCCGACGTAGGACCGTACGCGGTCCAGCTGGGCACGGGAGATCAGCGGGCCCATCTCGGTGCGCTCGTCGGCGGGGTCGCCGACGACGACCTTCTCGACGGCGGGGGCGAGGCGGGCGAGGAAGTCGTCGTACACGGACCGCTGGACGAGGATCCGGGTGCGGGCGCAGCAGTCCTGGCCGCTGTTGTCGAGGAAGGCCATCGGCGCGCTCGCGGCGGCGGCTTCGAGGTCGGCGTCGGCAAAGACGATGTTGGGGCTCTTGCCGCCGAGTTCGAGGGTGACGCGCTTCACGCGGGCGGCGCACTTGGCCATGATCTGCTTGCCGACCGCGGTGGAGCCGGTGAAGACGATCTTCGCGACGCCCGGGTGCTCGACGAGTGCGTCGCCGGCGACCGGGCCGGCCCCGGGCAGGACCTGGAACAGGTGCTCGGGCAGGCCCGCCTCCAGGGCCAGTTCCGCGAGCCGCAGCGCGGTGAGCGGGGTGGTCTCGGCGGGCTTGAGGAGGACGGCGTTGCCGGCGGCCAGCGCGGGGGCGGTGCCCCAGGCGGCGATCGGCATCGGGAAGTTCCACGGGGCGATGACGCCGACCACGCCGAGCGGTTCGAGGAAGGTGACGTCGAGGCCGCCGGGCACCGGGATCTGCCGGCCGGAGAGCCGTTCGACCCCGCCGGCGGCGAATTCCAGCAGGTCGCGGACGTTGCCGGCTTCCCAGCGGGCGTTGCCGAGGGTGTGTCCGGCCTCGGTGACCTCCAGCCGGGCGAGTTCCTCGCGGTGGTCGTCGACGACGGCGGCGAACCGGCGCAGCAGCCGGGCCCGGTCGGCTGGGGCCGCGGCGGCCCAGCCGCGCTGGGCGGCCGCGGCGCGGGTGACGGCCGCGTCGACGTCGGCGGCGGAGGCGGCCGGGACGGTGGCCACGACCTCTTCGGTGGCGGGGTTGAGTACCTGGTGTTCGAGCGGGTGCAAGCGGTGCCTCACATGCGTTCGAAGGAGCGGCGCAGTTCCCAGTCGGTCACCGCGGAGTCGTAGGCGTCGAGCTCGACGCGGGCCATGTTGCGGTAGTGGGCCACCACGTCGGAGCCGAACGCGGCCTTGGCGATGGCGCTGTTCTCCCACAGCTCGGCGGCCTCGCGCAGGGTGCCGGGTACATGCTCGTAGTCGGCGGTGTAGGCGTTGCCGGGGCAGGCGGGCGGCAGCTCCAGCCGGTTCTCGATGCCGTACAGCCCGGCCGCGACCAGGCCGGCGACGGCGAGGTACGGGTTGACGTCGCCGCCCGGGAGGCGGTTCTCGAAGCGCATCGACCGGCCGTGGCCGACGACGCGCAGCGCGCAGGTGCGGTTGTCCACGCCCCAGGCGACGGCGGTGGGCGCGAAGGATCCGGGGCGGAACCGCTTGTACGAGTTGATGTTCGGGGCGTAGAGAAGGGAGAACTCCCGGAGGGCGGCGAGCTGTCCGGCGAGGAAGTGCCGCATGACGGGGGACATGCCGTGCGGCGGGCCGTCGGCGTCGCCCGCCATGACGTTGCGGCCGTCGGCGTCGGCGAGCGAGAGGTGGATGTGGCAGGAGTTGCCCTCGCGCTCGTCGTACTTGGCCATGAAGGTCAGGGACATGCCCTCCTGGGCGGCGATCTCCTTGGCCCCGGTCTTGTAGACGGAGTGCTGGTCGCAGGTGACGAGGGCCTCGTCGTAGCGGAAGGCGATCTCGTGCTGGCCGAGGTTGCACTCGCCCTTGGCGGATTCGACGGTGAGGCCGGCGCCCGCCATCTCGTTGCGGATCCGGCGCAGCAGCGGCTCGATGCGGGCGGTGCCGAGGACGGAGTAGTCGATGTTGTACTGGTTGGCCGGGGTCAGGCCGCGGTAGTGGGCGTTCCAGGCCTGTTCGTAGGTGTCCTTGAAGACGATGAACTCCAGCTCGGTGCCGACCTGGGCGGTCCAGCCGTGCTCGGCGAGCCGGTCCAGCTGGCGGCGGAGGATCTGGCGCGGGGCGGGGGCGACGGGGGTGCCGTCGTGCCAGGCGAGGTCGGCCATGACCATCGCGGTGCCCTCGTTCCAGGGGACCCGGCGGAGCGTGGACAGGTCGGGGTGCATGGCGAAGTCGCCGTAGCCGCGGTCCCAGGAGGACATCTCGTAGCCGTCGACGGTGTTCATGTCGGCGTCCACGGCGAGCAGGTAGTTGCAGCCCTCGGTGCCGTGGGCGAGGACGTCGTCGAGGAAGAACGGTGCGGCGAACCGCTTGCCCTGGAGCCGCCCCTGCATGTCGGGGAAGGCCAGGACGACTGTGTCGATCTCGCCGGCGGCCACCAGGGAGCGCAGCTCCCCGATCGCCAGCGGCGGTGTGCGGTCTACCACGGGATTCTCTCCTTCGGTGCGCCGAGGAGCCATAAGGTATGGGGAAGAACCATTGCTTGGGAAGAGGGGAGGCCGCGATGGCGGTCGAAAGCGTGAACCCGGGGGGCGGGGACGGGCTGGGCCCAGTGCTGCGGCAGGTCCGGGCCGGCAACGGCTTCGAGGAGGCGCTCGCCCAGATCCTCCAGGTGGTCCGGCTCGGCCTGGTGCCCGCCGGCGAACGCCTGCCGCCGGAGCGGGAACTGGCCGAACGGATGGGAATCAGCCGGGTCACGCTGCGCGAGGTGCTGAAGGCGCTCCAGGAGCAGGGCCTGCTGGAGAGCCGGCGCGGCCGGTACGGCGGCACCTTCGTGCTGCCGCGCCCGGACACCCCGGCGGACAGCGCCGAGGCCGAGCTGCGCCGCCGGGTCGCGGGCGTGGACATCGAGGACGTGCTGCGGTTCCGGGAGGTGCTGGAGTCGGGCGCGGCCGGGCTGTGCGCCGCGCAGGGGCTGACCGGGCCGCAGGCGGACCGGCTGCGGGCGGCGCTGCGGGCCACCCACGACGCACCGCTGGCGGACTACCGGCGTCGCGACACGCTGTTCCACCTGGCGCTGGTGGAGCTGGCCGGCTCGCCGACCCTCACGGCCCAGTACGCGGCCGTCCGCGCGACCGTGAACGAGCTGCTGGACTGCATCCCGCTGCTGGTGCGCAACCTCGAACACTCCCAGCAGCAGCACGAGGTGCTGGTGGAGGCGGTGCTGGAGCGGGACGCGGAGGCGGCCCGCGAGGTGATGCGCGAGCACTGCTGCGGCACGGCGGCCCTGCTGCGCGGGTTCCTGGCGTGAGGCCCCCGCGTGACGGTTCCGCGTGAGGGTTCCGCGTGAGGGTTCCGCGTGAGGGTTCCGTAACCCGCGTTTAACGCACGGGTCTTGCGCATGGCCGGAACTCACCGCAAAGGTATGCGACTAAACCTTTGCCGGGGTACCGTCCACCCTGCGCAAGCATCCCGAGGCAGGAGCGCACATGGCCGACTATGCCGACGAACGCACCCCATCGGCGTCCGCGGGCCCGCCCGCATCCGCAGCTGCATCCGCACCGCCCGCCGTTCCCGCCTCCCCCGGCGCCTCTCCGGGCACCGACGCCGACGCCGCCTACCTGGAACGCCGTACCCTGCGCCGGGGCAGCGCCGGCTGGCTGCTGCTCACCGGGCTGGGCGTGGCGTACGTGGTCTCGGGCGACTTCTCCGGCTGGAACCTGGGCCTGGCCAAGGGCGGCTTCGGCGGTCTGGCGCTGGCCACCGTGCTGATGGGCGCCATGTACGCCTGCCTGGTGTTCTCCCTCGCAGAGCTGTCGGCGATCCTCCCGACGGCCGGCGGCGGCTACGGGTTCGCCCGGCGTGCGCTCGGCACCTGGGGCGGGTTCCTGACCGGCACCGCGATCCTGATCGAGTACGTCCTCGCGCCGGCCGCGATCGTCATCTTCATCGGCGACTACGTGGAGTCCCTGGGCCTGTTCGGGCTGACGTCGAGCTGGCCGGTGTACCTGGTGTGCTTCGCGCTGTTCATCGGCATCCACCTGTGGGGCGTCGGCGAGGCACTGCGGTTCAGCCTGGTGGTCACCGCCATCGCGGTGGCAGCGCTGCTGGTCTTCGCGGTGGGCGCGTTCACGGAGTTCGACGCGAGCGGGCTGGACGACATCCCGGTGGACCCGTCGGCGGCCGGGGCGAGTTCCTGGCTGCCGTTCGGGGTGCTGGGCATCTGGGCGGCGTTCCCGTTCGGCATGTGGTTCTTCCTCGGCGTCGAGGGGGTGCCGCTGGCCGCGGAGGAGGCGCAGGACCCGGTGCGGTCCCTGCCGAAGGCGCTGGCGATCTCCATGGGCATCCTCGTGCTGCTCGCCGTCCTGACCTTCTTCGCGGCGACCGGGGCGCAGGGTGCGGCCGCGGTGAAGGACGCCGGGAACCCGCTGGTCGTGGCGCTGGAGGGGGACGGCGGTCCGACCGCGCTGAGCCGGTTCGTGAACTACGCGGGCCTGGCCGGGCTGGTGGCCTCGTTCTTCTCCCTGATCTACGCCGGCTCCCGGCAGCTGTTCGCGCTGTCCCGCGCCGGGTACCTGCCCCGGTTCCTGTCGCTGACCAGCCGCCGCAAGGCCCCGTACCTGGGCCTGCTGATCCCGGGCGCGCTCGGTTTCGCGCTGGCCGCGGGCACCGGCAACGGCGCCCGGATGCTGAACATCGCGGTCTTCGGCGCGACGATCTCGTACGCGCTGATGGCGCTGTCGCACATCGTGCTGCGGCGGCGCGAGCCGGGGCTGGAGCGGCCGTACCGGACGCCGGGCGGGGTCGCGACGTCGGCGGCGGCGTTCGTGCTCGCCCTGTCGGCCCTGGTCGCCACCTTCCTGGTGGACAAGGACGCGGCATTCATCGCAGTCGCCGTGTACGCCGTCGCCCTGGCCTACTTCGCCTTCTACAGTCGGCACCGTCTCGTGGCGAACGCGCCCGAGGAGGAGTTCGCCGCCCTGGCCGCGGCCGAAGCCGAACTCGACCGCGGCTGATCCTGCCGCCCGATCCCCACCGGAGGTTCCCACCGTGCACAGGCCGCTCATCGGCATCACCACCTATCTGGAGGCGTCCACCCGCTACGGCCCCTGGGACGTGCCCGCGGCCCTGGCGCCCTCCGGGTACCACGAGTTCGTCCAGGCGTGCGGCGGCACCGCGGTGCTGCTGCCGCCGGACGAACCGGAGGCGGCGGCCGGGCTGGTCTCCCGGCTGGACGCGCTGGTGATCGCGGGCGGCCCGGACGTGGACCCGGCCCGGTACGGGGCGGTGCGCGACCCGCGCACCGGGCCGGCCGCGCCGGAGCGGGACGCGTGGGAGCTGGCGCTGGTACGGGCCGCCCTGTCCGGCGGGACGCTGCCGGTCCTGGGCATCTGCCGGGGCATGCAGGTGCTGAACGTGGCGCTGGGCGGCACGCTCGTCCAGCACGTCGACGGGCATGCGGCGGGGCCGGCCGTCGTCGTCCCGCACCCGGTGCAGCCGGTCGCGGGCACGCTGTACGGGTCGATCGCGCCGGAGCGGACCGACGTGCCGACCTACCACCACCAGGCCGTGGACCGGCTCGGCGCCGGCCTCGTCGTCTCGGCCTGGGCCGACGACGGCACGGTCGAGGCGGTCGAACTCCCGGGCCCCCAGTGGGTCCTGGGCGTCCAGTGGCACCCGGAACGCGGCACGGACCTCCGCCTCATGCACTCCCTCCTCGCCGCCACCCGCGCCCCCGTCCCCACGCCCTGACCCCAGCCCCCCGACCCGGCTGCCCACCGGGCGGGGCAACCTCCAGCCCCTCCGGCGCTTGAGGAGCGAGGTCCGGGGCAAAGCCCCCCAGCCCGCCAGGCCCGGCTGCCCACCGGACAGAGCACACTCCAGCCCCTCCGGCGCTTGAGGAGTGGGGTTTGGGGCGGAGCCCCCAGCCCGCCAGGCCCGGCTGCCCACCGGACAGGGCAAACCCCAGCCCCTCCGGCGCTTGAGGAGCGAGGTCCGGGGCAAAGCCCCCAGCCCGCCAGGCCCGGCTGCCCACCGGACAGGGCAAACCCCAGCCCCTCCGGCGCTTGTGGAGCGGGGTTTGGGGCGGAGCCCCCAGAACTGCAACCCGGCTGGCGCCGGGCAGGGGGGGG
>NZ_JAJAUZ010000108.1 GCF_020532645.1 Streptomyces bambusae | reverse complement strand
GGCTGCGGGCTCGGCGACCGGCGTCACCGCGGCGGTGGCCGCCGAGGCGGACACCGAGCGGGTCCGGCGGCGGCGCGGCTTGCGCGGCTCCGCCGCGGCCTCCGCGTCCGCCTCCGGCGCCGTCACGGCCTCGGTGGTCGCCTCGGCCGGAACCTCGGCGCCCACTTCGGACCCGCCGCGGGTGCGGCGGCGCTGGCGCGGCGTACGGGTACGGGCCGGACGCTCCTCGACCGCGGTGGCGGCAGCGCGGCGGCCGCCCCGGCCGCCGGTCTCGCCCAGGTCCTCGATCTCCTCGGCCTTCAGGCCGGCCCGGGTGCGCTCGGCGCGCGGCAGCACGCCCTTGGTGCCCGCCGGGATGTGCAGGAGCTCGAACAGGTGCGGCGACGTGGAGTACGTCTCCTCCGGCTCGTGGAAGTCCAGCTCCAGCGCCTTGTTGATGAGCTGCCAGCGCGGGATGTCGTCCCAGTCGACCAGGGTGACGGCGGTGCCCTTCGCGCCGGCGCGGCCGGTGCGGCCGACCCGGTGCAGGAAGGTCTTCTCGTCCTCGGGGGACTGGTAGTTGATGACGTGCGTCACGCCCTCGACGTCGATGCCGCGGGCGGCGACGTCGGTGCAGACGAGGACGTCCACCTTGCCGTTGCGGAAGGCCCGCAGGGCCTGCTCACGGGCGCCCTGGCCGAGGTCTCCGTGCACGGCGCCGGACGCGAAGCCGCGCCGCTCCAGCTGCTCGGCGATGTCGGCCGCGGTGCGCTTGGTGCGGCAGAAGATCATCGCCAGCCCGCGGCCCTCGGCCTGCAGGATGCGCGCGACCATCTCCGGCTTGTCCATCGAGTGGGCGCGGAAGACGTGCTGCGTGATGTTCGCGACGGTCGCGCCCTCGTCGTCCGGCGCGGTGGCGCGGATGTGCGTGGGCTGCGACATGTAGCGGCGGGCCAGGCCGATGACGGCGCCCGGCATGGTCGCCGAGAACAGCATCGTCTGGCGCTTGGCCGGAAGCAGGTTGATGATCTTCTCGACGTCGGGCAGGAAGCCCAGGTCGAGCATCTCGTCGGCCTCGTCGAGGACGAGCGCCTTGACCTTCGACAGGTCGAGCTTCTTCTGCCCGGCCAGGTCCAGCAGGCGGCCGGGGGTGCCGACGATGACGTCGACGCCCTTCTTCAGCGCCTCGACCTGGGGCTCGTACGCGCGGCCGCCGTATATGGCGAGGACGCGGACGTTGCGGACCTTGCCCGCCGTCAGGAGGTCGTTGGTCACCTGGGTGCAGAGCTCGCGCGTCGGCACGACGACCAGGGCCTGCGGGGAGTCCGTCAGCTGCTCGGGCCGCGCCCGGCCGGCCTCGACGTCCGCGGGGACCACGACGCGCTCCAGCAGCGGAAGGCCGAAACCGAGCGTCTTGCCGGTACCGGTCTTCGCCTGGCCGATGACGTCCGTGCCGGAAAGGGCGACGGGGAGGGTCATCTCCTGGATGGGGAAGGGGGACACGATGCCGACGGCCTCAAGGGCTTCGGCGGTCTCGGGAAAGATCCCGAGGTCTCGGAACGTAGTCAGGGTGCTGCCTCTTCTGTGAGACGCGGCATGAGGCGGGAAGGGGGTCTCACCGTGCCTGGCTTTCACACAGCTGCGCGGGACCACGGCCTTCGCTCAAGCGCTCATACCGCTGAGGGGGCCCCTCATGGGCGGTGACGCGCTTGAACGCACACACCACGCCGAGGGCGGTCGGGTTGGAGCCGATCGGGCCACCGACCGGGCATCCTCATTCGGATGGCCCGCCGAGTATTCGGCAGGCGCATTACCACTGTACCCCGGATTCGCGCAGGTGTGTCGGGTGAATTCACCAGAGCGGCAGGTTTCCCCCGACTGACCAGGCAGTTCGGGACGCCCCCGGGCGGGCTATTGTTCCCGGCATGCCGAGTGCCGAGAACCCTGAGACCGCCCAGAACGCCGAGCCCACCGAGGCCGCCTCCGACGCCGTGACCGCGCCGGACGCCGGTGCTGCCCCGGCCGACGAGACCCCGGCCGGAATCGCCTCCCAGGACTGGGCGACGGCCTCCGCCACGCCGCAGTACCGCGCGGCCGTGGTGGACCTGCTGGGCGCGCTCGCGTACGGCGAGCTGGCGGCCTTCGAACGGCTCGCCGAGGACGCGAAGATGGCCCCGACCCTGGCCGACAAGGCCGAGCTGGCGAAGATGGCCTCCGCCGAGTTCCACCACTTCGAGCGGCTGCGCGACCGCCTCGCCGCGATCGAGGCCGAGCCCACCGCCGCCATGGAGCCGTTCGCCAAGGGAGTGGACGACTTCCACCGCCAGACGGCCCCGTCGGACTGGCTGGAGGGCCTGGTCAAGGCCTACGTCGGCGACTCGATCGCCAGCGACTTCTACCGCGAGGTGGCCACCCACCTCGACGCCGACACCCGCGCGCTGGTCCTCGGTGTCCTCGACGACACCGGCCACGGCAACTTCGCCGTCGAGAAGGTCCGCGCCGCCATCGAGGCCGACCCGCGGGTCGGCGGCCGGCTCGCGCTGTGGGCGCGCCGCCTGATGGGCGAGGCCCTGTCGCAGGCCCAGCGGGTGGTCGCCGAGCGCGACGCGCTGTCGACCATGCTGGTCGGCGGCGTCGACGGGATGGCCGCCGGCTTCGACCTCGCGGCCGTCGGCGAGATGTTCACGCGCATCACCAAGGCGCACACCAAGCGCATGGCCGCGCTGGGCCTCGCCGCCTAGCAGCACCGCGTACGCGTACGAGTACGCGCGTCACCGGCTCCGGCGGAAGATCCGCCGGAGCCGGAGTGCGTACGGGGGCGGGTCAGCCGCCCGAGGGGACCGAAAAGGGGCGGTGGCGCGCGGCCGTCGGGGCCGGCCGCAGCAGCAGCGACAGCACCACGGCCGCCACCAGCGCGCCGCCGACCAGGGAGGCCGTCACCGTCGTGTGGCCGGGGCCGAGCACGTAGTGCGTGAGGTAGCCGCCGAACGCCGCGCCGAGGGTGCCGGTCGCCAGGACCGCGGGCGCGGAGGGCAGCCGGCCGGGCAGTCTGCGCAGCGCCAGCCAGGCCAGCGCGAGGCCGAGCAGTGCCGAGCCGAGTGTCTCCACGACCATGGGTTCCCTCCCGCACGTCCGGGCAAATCGGTCACTGGCCGTCCTACCCGGTGCTCCCGCGGGGCAACCCTCTTCCGGTACGACTTGCTCCGGTCGTGAGCGTGGTGCGCGGACGTGGTGCGCACACACGAGGACGGCCCGGCGGTCGAAACCGCCGGGCCGTCCCCGGATGCGTCCTGCGTCCTGCGTCAGGCGCCGAAGCCCACCTTGCGGGTCGACGGCTCGCCGATGTCCACGTAAGAGAGCCGGTCGGTCGGCACCAGGACCTTGCGGCCCTTGACGTCCGTAAGCGAGAGCAGCTGCGACTCGCCGGACAGGGCAGCGGCGATGACGCTCTCCAGCTCCTCGGCGGCGAGCCCGCTCTCCAGCACGATCTCGCGGGGCGCGTGCTGCACGCCGATCTTGACCTCCACGGCTATGTCCCTCCGACGGTGTCCGGGTCGCGCGGTGTCACCGCGCCGTACCCGGACCACATTAGCCCGGAGAGGGGACACGGACCGTGGTGCCGCCGCACGCTGCGAGCGAACACCGAGCCGCGAGGTGTCAGTGCTGCGGCTGGTCCGTGCCGTGCAGCGGGAAGCCGGCGATGCCGCGCCAGGCCAGCGAGGTCAGCAGGCCGACCGCCTTGTCGCGGGCCACCGGGCTCTCGCTGGACAGCCAGTAGCGGGCCACCACCTGCGAGACCCCGCCCAGGCCCACGGCCAGCAGCATCGACTCGTCCTTCGACAGGCCGGTGTCCTCGGCGATCACGTCCGAGATCGCCTCGGCGCACTGGAGCGACACCCGGTCCACGCGCTCGCGCACCGCAGGCTCGTTCGTCAGGTCCGACTCGAAGACCAGCCGGAACGCGCCGCCCTCGTCCTCCACGTACGCGAAGTACGCGTCCATCGTGGCGGCCACGCGCAGCTTGTTGTCGGAGGTGGAGGCCAGCGCTCCGCGCACGGCCAGCAGCAGCGCCTCGCAGTGCTGGTCCAGCAGCGCCAGGTAGAGGTCCAGCTTGCCGGGGAAGTGCTGGTACAGCACCGGCTTGCTGACGCCCGCGCGCTCGGCGATGTCGTCCATCGCGGCCGCGTGGTAGCCCTGGGCGACGAACACCTCCTGGGCGGCGCCCAACAGCTGGTTGCGCCGGGCCCGGCGCGGCAGGCGGGTGCCCCGCGGTCGCGCCGCCTCGGTCTGCTCGATGGCTGTCACGCCGCCTCCCACTTTCTTCCTGAACACAGTGCGCTCTGCGCCGCGCCCGCCATCGTACTTTTCGGTAACCGAATCTGGGGGGTCGAGACCGACTTTTCTCGGTCTTCGGACACGGATCCGGGGCTGGTCAGGGGTGTCGGACGGGGTACTCGGCGGTAGCCGTGCGGTGCGGATCAGGCCGCGGCCGGATCAGCGGTAGTCGTCCTCGTCGAGGGCGACCACCCGGGCCTGCTCGGCGGTGTCCCCCTCGGTGGCGTCGTCGCGTCGGCCGCCGGCGAGCGGGTCGTCCTGCTGTGGGCTGAGGTCGGTGTGCTGCTCCGCGGCGTCCGCCTCAGGGGCCTCGGTGTCGAGCACCTTCTGGAGCTGATCCTGGAAGGTGTCCGGCTCCGTCGGGTCGACAGTCATCGTCGCTCCCCTCCTTTCTGTCTCATTACGAGCCTAGGAGAGCCGCCGGTGCACCGCTAGGCAGACCTGTGACCGCGAACACACGAGCCCGGGCGTGATCGTCTCGTAACATTGGCCGCATGTCTTCGACCGAGCTGCCGGACGTCCGGGCGACCACCGCGGTGGACGTGCAGGTGAGCGCGGTGCGCGTGGCCGAAGGAGAGCAGCTGCGGCGCGTGGCCCTGCCCGGCCTGACCCTCACGGTCCGGTCCCGGCCGCCGGCCGTCGACGGGCTGCCGCCCGCGCTCTTCGTCCACGGACTCGGCGGCTCCTCCCTCAACTGGACCGCGCTGATGGCCGAGCTGGCCGGCAGCGTCGACGGCGAAGCGCTCGACCTGCCCGGCTTCGGCGACTCCCCGCCGCCGGCGGACGGGAACTATTCGGTCACCGCGCTCGCCCGGGCCGTCATCCGCCACCTCGACGCGAACGACCGCGGACCCGTCCACCTGTTCGGCAACTCGCTGGGCGGCGCCGTCGTCACCCGGGTCGCGGCCGCCCGCCCCGACCTGGTGCGCACCCTCACCCTCGTCTCGCCCGCCCTGCCCGAGCTGCGGGTGCAGGCCTCCGCCGTCCCCACCGCGCTCCTCGCGGTGCCCGGCGCCGCCGGCCTGTTCGGCCGGCTCACCAAGGACTGGACGCCCGAGCAGCGCACCCGCGGCGCCCTCGGCCTCTGCTACGGCGACCCGGACCGGGTCACGCCGGAGGCCTTCCGGCACGCCGTCGCGGAGATGGAGCGCCGGCTCGCCCTCCCCTGGTTCTGGGAGGCGATGGTCAAGTCCGCGCGCGGCATCGTCGACGCGTACACGCTGCCCGGCCAGTACGGGCTGTGGCGGCAGGCCGAGCGGGTGCTCGCGCCGACCCTGCTCGTCTACGGCGGCCGCGACCGGCTCGTCTCGTACCGGATGGCCCGCCGGGCCGCCGCCGCCTTCCGCGGCTCACGGCTGCTGACGCTGCCCGAGGCGGGGCACGTGGCGATGATGGAATACCCGGAGACCGTGGCCGCCGCCTTCCGCGACCTCCAGCGCGACGCGGACAGGGGCTGAGGAACACCGTGGGACGACACAGCCGCAAGGGCCCGGCCCCCGAGCCGCCCGTGCAGCAGGCACCCGCTGCCGCGTACGAGCCGTTCGACGGCGGGTACGACACCGGCGGCGACGTGTACGGCACCGCCGGCGAAGACCCCAGCGATCCGTTCGCGGCCCGCTCCTACGGGGCGGACCGCCACGAGGACGTGCACGGCTTCCCCGAGCACTCCGACTTCTCGGCCCACGCGCAGTACCCCGAGTTCACCGAGACCGGCGCCCACCAGGCGTTCCCCGCCTTCACCGCGCTGTCGCAGACCGGCGGGCCGGCCCTCTTCGCGCCGTCCGAGCCCACCGTCACCCACAGCGGATACGGTTCTGCAGCCCCGGGCGTCCGCGGCGGCCACCCCGAGACCCGGGAGCCGGGCGGCGGCTGGGGCGACGGCCCGACCACCCGCTACGGCGACTGGCGCGGCGTGCCCCGCACCACCGACACGCCCGCCTTCGGCATCCCGCAGGTCCGTGTCACCGCACCGGCCGCCGCGCCCTCGGTGCCGGGGCCCCGGCGGGACCCGGCACCCGGCGCACCGGCCGCTTTCGAGGACGCCTTCGGCACGGACTTCGGCACGGCCTTCGGCACGGACCTCGGGACCGGCACCGGCACGGCCTTCGACACCGCCTTCGACCCCGCTCCCGCGCCCGCGGACAGCGGAGCCCGGCCCCGGGTCCCGGCCCCCGCCGCATCCGAGTCGGCCACCACCGGCTCGCACCGCCGGGTGTCCGCCCCTGCCGCCCGGCCCGCCCGCCGCGGCCCGCGGCTGCGCACATACACCGGGATCGCCGCCGCCCTGGTCACGGCGGTGCTCGCCGTGTTCGTCACCGGACAGGTCACCGGCGAGAAGGAGAAACCCGACGCCCAGGCCGCGCCCGGCGGAGCCGACCGCGCAGCCCTGCCGCCGGCCTCCCGCTCCGAGGACCGGCCCGCCCCGCAGCGGCCCGCCGCCCCGGCGGTGCTCACGTACGACCAGAAGATGGCCGCGCAGTACCCGATCGACCCCAAGCTCAAGGGCCCCGACACCTTCCGGACCGTGCCCGGCACGGCGAAGGCCCCCGGCAAGGGCGAGAAGATCCGCTACCGGGTCGACGTCGAGAACGGGCTCGACCTCGATGCCGCGCTGTTCGCCGAGGCCGTGCAGCGCACCCTCAACGACAAGCGCAGCTGGGCCGGCAAGGGCGACATGACCTTCGAGCGGGTGGCGTCCGGCGACACCCGGTTCGTGATCACGCTGGCCAGCCCCGGCACCACCGGCACCTGGTGCGCGAAGTCCGACCTCGACACCGTCGTCGGCAACGTCTCCTGCGACTCCGCACAGACCGAGCGCGTCATGATCAACGCGTTCCGGTGGGCACAGGGCTCGGACACCTTCGGCCCGGACAAGATGTTCGCCTACCGGCAGATGCTCATCAACCACGAGGTCGGCCACCGCCTCGGCCACAGCCACGTCAACTGCACGACCCCCGGCGCACTCGCCCCGATCATGCAGCAGCAGACCAAATCCCTCTCCCTCAACGGAATCGTCTGCAAGCCCAACCCCTGGGTATATCCCGGCAATTGACGCTCCGTACACAATTCGCGTTGACAACGGTCCGGCCATCGGCAATTGTTCTCGGCATGTCGCACCACCACGCCATCACCGCGAGCGCCGCCATCGAGCTGGCGCTCCTCGGCGTGACCGCGCACAGCGTGGCCGACATCTTCTGTAGCTGACACCCGCCCAGCGCGCCGTCGGCATCCCTTCCGCACCGCGCCCGGGCATTCCCACGCCCGCGGGTGCGGCATTGCAATTCCCTTTCCGGCACGGCTCGCAGAAGCCTCCCGGCTGCAACCCCTCGCGCGGCATTCCGTTTCGTTCCGATCCGCCGAGAGGTTCTTTTCCCATGCGTCCTCAGTCCCGCATATCGCGCCGCACGGCCGCGGTCACCGTCAGCCTGGTCCTGGCCGGGGGCCTCGCCGCCTGCGGTCCCGAGAGCGGGGACGCCGCGAAGGGGGCGGGCAAGGCCGGCGCCGCCGGCGCCCCGCAGAAGGGCGGCACGCTGACCGTCCTCAACAACGAGCCGCAGAGCGACTTCGACCCCGCCCGCCTCTACACCTCCGGCGGCGGCAACGTGCCCTCGCTGGTCTTCCGCACCCTCACCACCCGCAACCGCGAGAACGGCGCCGCCGGCACCCAGGTCGTCCCCGACCTCGCCACCGACACCGGCCGCCCCAACGCCGACGCCACCGAGTGGACGTACACCCTCAAGGACGGGCTGAAGTACGAGGACGGCACCCCGATCACCAGCGCCGACATCAAGTACGGCATCGAGCGGTCCTTCGCCGCCGAGCTGTCCGGCGGCGCGCCCTACCTGCGCGACTGGCTCGTCGGCGGGGACACGTACCAGGGCCCCTACAAGGCTGCATCCGACGGGAAGAAGGGGAAGGGCCTCGCGTCCATCCTCGTCCCGGACGCGAAGACCATCGTCTTCAAGCTGCGCAAGCCCGAGGGCGAGTTCCCCTTCGTCGCCACCCAGACCCAGTTCGCTCCCGTGCCCAAGGCCAAGGACACCGGGGTCAAGTACGAGGAGCACCCCGTCTCCTCCGGCCCCTACAAGGTCACCGCCAACGAGAACGACGGCGAGCGCCTGGTGCTGGAGCGCAACCCGCACTGGGACCCGAAGACCGACGCCGAGCGCAAGGCCTACCCGGACAAGGTCGACGTCCGCTCCGGGCTCGACGCCGCCGTCATCAACCAGCGGCTGTCCACCAGCTCCGGCGCCGACGCCGCCGCCGTCACCACCGACACCAACCTCGGCCCCGCCGAACTCGCCCAGATCGGCGGCAACAAGGAACTCGCCGCCCGCGTCGGCACCGGCCACTTCGGCTACGTCAACTACCTCGCCTTCAACCCGAAGGTGAAGCCGTTCGACAACCCCAAGGTGCGCCAGGCCATCTCGTACGCGATCAACCGCACCAGCGTGATCAACGCGGCCGGCGGCTCGGCCCTCGCCGAGCCCGCCACCACCTTCCTGCCCGAGCAGGCCGCCTTCGGCTTCACCAAGTACGACCACTTCCCGGCCGGCAAGACCGGCGACCCGGCCAAGGCCAAGGCCCTGCTCAAGGAGGCCGGCCACCCGGACGGGCTGACCGTCACCCTCACCCACTCCACCGCCCAGAACCGGCAGACCAGCCCCGAGGTGGCCACCGCCGTCCAGCAGGCCCTCGCCGCCGCCGGCATCACCGTCAAGCTCGAAGGCCTGGAGAACAACGCGTTCAACGAGCGCCGCTGGGACGCGAAGAACACCCCCGGCTTCTTCCTCTCCCGCTGGGGCGCCGACTGGCCCTCCGGCGCCCCGTTCCTCGCACCGATCTTCGACGGCCGGCAGATCGTGACCGACGGCTCCAACTACAACCACGCGCAGCTCGACGACCCGGCCGTCAACAAGGAGATCGACGAGATCGCCAAGCTGACCGACCTGGCGGCCGCCGCCAAGCGCTGGGGCGCCCTCGACAGCAAGATCGGCGAGCAGGCCCTCGACGTCCCGCTGTTCCACCCCGTCTACAAGCGGCTCGTCGGCAAGGACGTCAAGAACATCGTGATCAGCGACTGGACCGGCGTCCTCGACATCTCGCAGGTCGCCGTCAAGTGACCACCGCACCGACAGCCGCGGCGCCCGCGGCGGGGACCACCACCCCCGCCGCGGGCACCGCCCGGCAGGTCCTGCGCCGGCTGCGGCACCGCCCCTCGGCGGTCCTGGCCGGCGCCGTCCTGGCGCTCCTCGTCCTCCTCGCCGCCGCCGCACCCCTGGTCGCCCACCTCACCGGCCAGGACCCGAACGCCTTCCACGACGACCTCGTGGACTCCGCGCGCGGCGGCGTACCGCTCGGCCCCTTCGGCGGCGCCTCCGCCGACCACTGGCTCGGCGTCGAACCCGGCACCGGCCGCGACCTGCTCACCCGGCTGCTGTACGGCGCCCGGATCTCCCTGCTCGTCGCCCTCGGCGCCACCGCCGTCCAGGTCGCCGTCGGCCTGGCCGCCGGCCTCGCCGCCGGACTCGGCAACCGGCTCGCCGACACCTTCATCAGCCGCCTCACCGAGGTCATGCTCGCCCTGCCGATGCTGATCCTCGCCATCGCGCTGACCGCGGTCGTCCCCGCCGGCTTCCCCCGCCCGCTGCTGCTGATCCTCGTCATCGGACTGCTCGGCTGGGGCGGCACCGCCCGCGTCGTCCGCGCCCAGACCCTCACCCTGCGCAGCCTCGACTTCGTCGCCGCCGCCCGGCTCGCCGGCAACGGACCGCTGCGCATCGCCCGCCGCGAACTGCTGCCCTCGCTGGCGGCACCCGTCATCACCTACGCGGCGATCCTGCTGCCGGCCAACATCGTCGTCGAGGCCTCCCTGTCCTTCCTCGGCGTCGGCGTCAAGCCGCCCACCCCCTCGTGGGGGCAGATGCTGTCCACCGCGCAGACCTGGTTCCGCGCCGACCCGATGTACGTCCTGCTGCCCGCCGGGCTGCTGTTCACCACCGTGCTCGCCTTCACCGTCCTCGGCGAGGCCGTCCGCACCGCCCTCGACCCGCGCGAGAGCAGCCGGCTGCGGGTCGGCCGCACCCGCGGCGGGGCCCGGTCCCGAAAGGAGCGGACGCCGTGACCGGCTTCGTCCTCAAGAAACTCGCCGGCGCCCTGCTCGTCCTGCTCGCGCTGTCCCTCGCCGTCTACGCCCTCTTCTACCTGGCCCCCGGCGACCCCGCCCGGCTCGCCTGCGGAGAGCGCTGCACCCCGCAGCAGGTCGCCCAGGTGCGCGACCAACTCGGCCTGAACGAATCGGTCTTCGCCCAGTACGGACACTTCCTCCAGGGCCTGGTCGCCGGCCGCGACTACTCCGCCGGCACCGGCACCCTGCACTGCGACGCGCCCTGCCTGGGCTTCTCGTACCAGAACGACCGGCCCGTCACCGAGCTGCTGCTCGACCGGCTGCCCGCCACCTTCTCGCTCGCCCTCGGTGCGCTCGTGCTCTGGCTCGTCATCGGCGTCGGAACCGGGCTGCTCTCCGCGCTGCGCCGCGGCGGGCTGACCGAACGCGCCCTGACCGTCCTCACCCTCGCCGGCACCGGCACCCCCGTCTTCATCCTCGGACTGCTGCTGCTCATGCTGGTGTGCGCGTACCTCCAGTGGCTGCCGTTCCCGACGTACGTGCCGTTCACCGAGGATCCCGAACAGTGGGCCTGGAACCTGCTGCTGCCGTGGGTCACCCTCGGGTTCTTCGAGAGCGCCAAGTACGCCCGGCTGACCCGAAGCTCCGCCCTGGAGACGCTCGCCGAGGACCACATCCGCACCTTCCGCGCGTACGGCGTGGGGGAGCGGGCCGTCGTCACCCGGCACGCGCTGCGCGGCGCGCTGCCGCCGGTGATCGCGCTCAGTGCCGTCGACCTCGGCACCATGATGGGCGGCGCCGTGCTCACCGAGTCCCTGTTCGGCATCCCCGGACTGGGCAAGACCCTCATCGACGGAGTGCGCGTCGTCGACCTGCCGGTCGTCACCGGCGTGGTCCTCGTCACCGGCGTCGCGGTCGTCCTCGCCGGCGCCCTCGCCGACCTCCTGTACGCCGTCGCGGACCGAAGGGTGGCCCTGACGTGACCGAACACCCCGAACCGCTCGTCGAGGTCGACGGGCTGAGCGTGGACTTCCCCGTCGGCGACGGGCAGTGGCTGCGTGCCGTGGACGACCTGTCGCTGCGGCTGGCGCCCGGCCGCGCCCTCGGCATCGTCGGCGAGTCCGGCAGCGGCAAGTCCACGGTGGCCGCAGCCCTGCTCGGACTGCACCGCGGCACCGGCGCCCGGCTCGGCGGCACCGTCCGGGTCGGCGGCCTCGACGTGGCCGCCGCGGGCCCCGCCGAACTGCGCGGCCTGCGCGGCGGCACCGCCGCCATGGTCTTCCAGGACCCGCTGTCGGCCCTCGACCCGTACTACTCCGTCGGCGACCAGATCGCCGAGGTCCACCGGGTGCACCACAAGGTGTCCCGGCGGGCCGCCCGGGCCCGGGCCGTCGAGGTGCTGGACCGGGTCGGGATCCCCGACGCCGCCCGCAAGGCCCGGCTGCGGCCGCACGAGTTCAGCGGCGGGATGCGCCAGCGCGCCCTCATCGCCATGGCGCTGGCCTGCGAACCCCGGCTGCTGATCGCCGACGAGCCGACCACCGCGCTGGACGTCACCGTGCAGGCGCAGATCCTCGACCTGCTGCACGGGCTGCGCGAGGAGCGCGGCCTGGCGCTGCTGCTCGTCACCCACGACGTCGGGGTCGCCGCCGAGAGCGTGGACGAACTGCTCGTGATGCGGCACGGGCGGGCCGTCGAGCACGGGCCGGTGGCCGCCGTGCTGTCCGCGCCCGCCGCTCCGTACACGGCGGCACTGCTCGATGCGGTGCCGCGGGTGGACGGGGTACGGGAGGTCCGGGCGGGGGCGGCCGCGGCGGGTCCGCCCGGAGCCGCGGGGGCGGCGGAGCCGGTGGCCGAGGCGATCGGGCTGCGGCGCCGGTTCGGCCGCGGCAAGGCCGTCGTCACCGCGGTGGACGGGGTCGGCCTGGCCGTCCGCGCCGGGGAGACCCTCGGCATCGTCGGGGAGTCCGGCAGCGGCAAGAGCACCCTCGGCCGGATGCTCGTCGGCCTGCTGGAACCCTCCGGCGGACAGGTCCGGTACGACGGCCGCGAGGTGTCCGGCGCGGTGCCCGGCGTGCAGATGGTGTTCCAGGACCCGGTGTCCTCGCTCAACCCCCGGCGCAGCATCGGCGAGTCGATCGCCGACCCGCTGCGGGCCGCGGGCGAACGGGACGAGGCGGCGATCCGGGAACGCGTCACCGGACTGCTCGTCCGGGTCGGCCTGGAGGCCGGGCACTACGACCGCTACCCGCACGAGTTCAGCGGCGGCCAGCGGCAGCGCGTCGGCATCGCCCGGGCACTGGCCCCCCGGCCCCGGCTGATCGTCTGCGACGAACCGGTGTCCGCGCTCGACGTCACCACCCAGGCGCAGGTCACCGCCCTGCTCGCGGACCTCCAGCGGGAACTGGGCCTGGCGCTCGTGTTCATCGCGCACGACCTGGCCGTGGTACGGCAGGTCAGCGACCGGGTCGCGGTGATGCGGGGCGGGCGGATCGTCGAGGAGGGACCCGTCGACGAGGTGTACGGCAACCCGCAGCACCCGTACACGCGGGCGCTGCTGGCCGCCGTGCCCGCCCTCGATCCGGCGGCCGCGGCGGCCCGGCGGGCGGCCCGGCGGGCGGGGGCGGAGCCCGGCGCGACGGCGTCCGCGGTGCCGGTGGGCGCGTAGGGGACCCGTGCGGGGCCCGGTGCGGGGCCCGGTGCGAGGCCCGGGGCGGGCCACGGCGGCTTAGCACGGTTTGGCGCGGGGGAACGGTCGGAGCGTTCGAAAGTTACGACTCTTCACCCCTTCCGGTGGTGGGGGGGGCCACCCCCCCCGCCCCCCCCCCCCCCGCCCCCG
>NZ_JAJAUZ010000107.1 GCF_020532645.1 Streptomyces bambusae | reverse complement strand
GACCCTGCGGGGCTGTTCCCCTACCCGCCCCTTCCCGAACGGGGGCTCCGCCCCAGACCCCGGTCCTCAAACGCCGGACGGGCTGGAAGGTGCGGCGGCGGCGCCCGGACCTCGTGCCGAGGGCGTCGGCGGGGCTGGGAGGTGGAGCGGAGGGCGGAGGCCGGACCGAGGGTGTCGGCGGGGCTCGGGGGTGGGGCGGCCGGGCCGAGGAAGTCGGCGGGGCTGGAGGGGGCGGCGGACGGCAAAGGCCGGGCCGAGGAAGTCCGCGGGGCTGGGAGGTGGAGTGGGGGGCGGAGCGCCGGTCAGGGGGCCGTGGGTGGCGGGGTGGGTGGCGGGCGCAGGCCCCGGGGCCGGGTCAGGGCTTGGGTTTGCGGGTGGAGGGGTTGCCGGAGCGGGTGGCCCGGCGGCGGGTGTAGGCGGCGAGGGACTGCTCGTACTCCGCGCGGTGGAGTTTCTCGCCGGGAGCCTCGTACAGGGTGCGCAGGAAGTAGGCGATGAGGGAGCCGATGAAACCGATCGCCTTCAGGCCCTTGAGGGACGCCTCGTCCGAGGACGGCGGGCGACGGCGCGTGTAGCTCTCCCACGTCTTGACGAAGGCGATGGCGCTGCAGACCGCGAACATGGCGACGACCGTGAACGACACGAATCCGCCCACGTTGCCCAGCTCGAGGCCCTCGTACGCGAAGCGCAGTACGAGGGCTGCAGCCACGGCCGTGATGAGGGAGCCGGCGGCGACGGCCGCGCGGCGCAGGCCGTAGTGGCCGTCGTGGTTCAGCCACGTCGTGCCGAAATAGCGGATCGGCTCCGGCTGCGGGCCGGCCGGGAGGTTCGGTTCGTCGCTCACATCAGCGATTATCCCCCGCCGGCCCCGGACCGGTCAGGAGCAGCGCGGTGCCACGTACCCGTCACGGCCCGTGTGCACGTACGCGTCGGAGACGTACTGGCCGTTGCCTATGTTGTCCCAGAGGTTGGTCGTGCCGTACGGGCCGGTGACCGTGGTGCCGGGGCACTGGCAGTAGATCGGCACGTACGCGTCGTACGGCAGGACCTTCACGATCGAGTAGCCGGTGCCGGGTCCGCTGCGGACGTTCACGCGGACGCCCGGCGCGACCGGATAACGGGTTCCTATTGCTTCGGTGGCCATGTGCCGCCCCTCCCCTTTGTTCTCCCCCAACGCTTCACGGTGCGTCACTCGCGCAGGTTAGCAAGGCTGGTCTAGGCTCCTCGGGCGCGTCGGCGTAACAGGCACACGGGGGGTGGGCATGCCGCGCCCAGCAGATTCACCGCATTCACCGGAGCGGGTCCAACCGGAATTCGCCGGGCAGTACCGGCTGGAGTCCGTGCTGGGATCCGGTGGCATGGGCGTCGTCCACCTGGCCAGTTCCGCTTCCGGATTGCGGCTGGCGGTCAAGGTCGTGCATGCGGAATTCGCGGCGGATCCCGAGTTCAGGGCGCGATTCCGGCAGGAGGTGGCGGCGGCGCGGCGGGTGTCCGGCGCGTTCACGGCGGCCGTCGTCGATGCGGACCCGGATTCCGCGCGGCCGTGGATGGCGACCCTGTACGTCGAGGGCCCGACGCTCGCCGAGCAGGTGAAGCGGAAGCCGCTGGACGCAGCCGGGCTGAGCCGGCTGGGGGCGGGGCTCGCGGAGGCGCTGCGGGACATCCACCGGGCCGGTGTGGTGCACCGGGATCTGAAGCCGAGCAATGTGCTGATGGCCGCGGACGGGCCGAAGGTGATCGACTTCGGCATTTCCCGCCCGTACGACAGCGATCTGCGGACCGAGACCGGGAAGCTGATCGGGACCCCGCCGTACATGGCGCCGGAGCAGTTCCAGCGGCCGCGGGAGGTGGGGCCGGAGGCGGACGTGTTCGCGATGGGTTCGGTGCTCGTGCACGCGGCGACCGGGCGGGGGCCGTTCGACTCGGACAGCCCGTACCTGGTCGCGTACCAGGTGGTGCACCACGAGCCGGACCTGTCGGGGGTGCCGGCGGAGCTGGTGCCGCTGATCGCGCGCTGTCTGGCGAAGGACCCGGCGGACCGGCCGACGACGGACGCGCTGCTGGCGGAGCTGCGGTCGGCGGCGTATCCGACGTCGGAGGACACCCGGGCGTTCATACCGGCGCCGCGGGCACCGCTGGGTGCGGCGGGTGCGGCAGCGAGTGCGGCGCCGGAGGTCGTGACGCACCGGCGGGAACGGGTCGAGGGCGGGGCCGGTGCGCAGGCCGGGCGGCGGAAGCCGCGCGGGGTGGGGCGGGCCGTTCTCGTCGGGGGCGGGCTGCTCGCGGCCGGTGCGGCGGTGGCGGCGTACGTGGTCGTGGGCGGTGGTACGGACGGGCCCGCGGCGGACCGGGACGGGCGGCAGGTGACGGCCGGGCAGCGGCCCGCGCCGTGGTCGGTGCCGCTGGTGCGGGGCGGCGGGATGCCGGTGTGTGCGGCGGGCGGGGCGGACGCGGTGTACTGCGCGGGGCCCGGGCTGGCGGCCGTACGGCTGTCCGCGGTCGACGGGTCGGTGCGCTGGTCGGTGCCGGCGGCGGACGGCGGGCGCCGGGTGGGGGCCGACCGGGCGCCGGTGCTCGCGGGTGGTCTCGTGCACACGGTGGCCGCGGACGGACGGCGGCTGGACGCGCGGGATCCGGCGACGGGTGCGGTGCGGTGGTCGCGGCCGCTGCCGGAGTCGGCGACGGTGCTGTACGCCGGGGCCGGCGGGGAGACCGTGCTGGTCGGCGAGCCGGGCGGGAAGGTCACGGCGCGGTCCGCGGCGAGCGGGGAGCGGGTGTGGTCGGAGCGGCTGGGCGGGGTCGGCTCGGTGCTGATGGCCGGGCCGACGGGTCTGCTCTTCGTGGTGACGCCGGCCGGGGACGGCGGGTCGACGTCGGTGGCGGCTGCCGACGCGGGGAGCGGTGAGGTGCGGTGGCGGGTGCGGGCCCGGGGGGAGCTGGCGCCGGCCGGGGCGGCGGCGGGTGCGGTGTTCCTGCTGCGCAGTGACCGGTACCAGCTGACGGATGCGGTGGTGCGGGTGGATCTCACGACGCGGGCCGTGCGGGTGGTGCCGCTGCGGACGCCGGTGGACCAGGCGCAGGCCGGGGTGGGTGCGGACGGGACCGTGTACCTCGCGGGGTTCGCGGGTGGGGTGACGGCGGTGGGGGCGGCCGGGGAGCGGTGGCGGGTGGAGACGTTGGTGTCGCGGGTGTCGCGGCCCGTGCCGGTGGGTGAGCGGGTGTATCTGGCGGCGGCGGACGGGCGGGTGCTGGCGCTGTCCGCGGCGGGCGGGCGGGTGCTGGGGGCGACGTCCGGGCGGGGCGGTGGGGGTGTGGATCTGGCGCCGAACGTTCCGTGGCCGGTGGTGGGGGCGGGGGGTGTCGTCGTCTCCGGGGCGCCGGACGGGGTGGTCTCGGCCGTTTCCGGCGATCCGGCGGGCTGGTAGCGCTTTCGCCTGCCCGCCCCTGCCCGAACCGGGCTCCGCCGTGGTCGCCGGGCGGGGGCTGCCGAAGAGCGGGGGCTCCGCCCCCCGGACCCCCGCGCCTCAATCGCCGGGGGGGCTGGACTTGCCGCATCCAGCCCGCGGGCAGCGTCCAGGGCGGAGCCCCGGGGGTCAGCCGAGCTTGGAGACGTCGCGGACGGCGCCCTTGTCGGCGCTGGTGGCCATGGCGGCGTAGGCGCGGAGGGCCGCGGAGACGGTGCGGACGCGGGACTTGGGGGCGTAGACGCCGCCGAGCGCGGCCCGGCGGGCGGACAGGGTCTCCTCCGGGACCAGGAGCTCGATCGAGCGGTTCGGGATGTCGATGCGGATCCGGTCGCCGTCCTCGACGAGCGCGATCGCGCCGCCGGACGCCGCCTCGGGCGAGGCGTGGCCGATGGACAGGCCCGACGTACCGCCGGAGAAGCGCCCGTCCGTCACGAGAGCGCAGCTCTTGCCCAGGCCCCGCCCCTTCAGGAAGGACGTCGGGTAGAGCATCTCCTGCATGCCCGGCCCGCCCTTGGGGCCCTCGTACCGGATGACGACGACGTCGCCCGGCTGGATCTGCTTGGACAGGATCTTCTCGACCGCCTCGTCCTGCGACTCGCAGACGACGGCCGGCCCCTCGAAGGTCCAGATCGACTCGTCGACGCCGGCCGTCTTCACGACGCAGCCGTCCTCGGCGAGGTTGCCGCGGAGCACCGCGAGGCCGCCGTCCTTGGAGTACGCGTGCTCGACGGACCGGATGCAGCCGCCCTCGGCGTCGAGGTCGAGGGTGTCCCACCGCTCGGACTGCGAGAACGCCGTGGCGGACCGCTTGCAGCCGGGCGCCGCGTGCCACAGCTCGACCGCCTCGGCGGACGTGCTGCCGGAGCGGACGTCCCAGGTGGCGAGCCAGTCGTCGAGGTTGTCGGAGTGGACGGAGGTGACGTCCTTGTTCAGCAGCCCGCCGCGGTGCAGCTCGCCGAGGATCGCGGGGATCCCGCCGGCCCGGTGCACGTCCTCCATGTAGTACGTACCGCCCGGCGCGACGTTCGGCGCGACCTTGGCCAGGCACGGCACGCGGCGGGAGACCTCGTCGATGTCCTTGAGGTCGTAGTCGAGGCCCGCCTCCTGCGCGGCGGCCAGCAGGTGCAGGATCGTGTTGGTGGAGCCGCCCATGGCGATGTCGAGGGCCATGGCGTTCTCGAAGGCCTGGCGGCTGGCGATGTTCCGCGGCAGGACGGACTCGTCGCCGTCCTCGTAGTACCGCTTGGTGATCTCGACGACCGTGCGGCCGGCGTTCTCGTACAGGGCGCGGCGGGCGGTGTGGGTGGCGAGGACCGAGCCGTTGCCGGGCAGGGCCAGGCCGATGGCCTCGGCGAGGCAGTTCATCGAGTTGGCGGTGAACATGCCGGAACACGAGCCGCAGGTCGGGCAGGCGTTCTCCTCGATCCGGAGGATGTCCTCGTCGGAGATGTTCTCGTTGACGGCGTCGACGATCGCGTTGACGAGGTCCAGCTTGCGGACGGTGCCGTCGACGAGGGTGGCCTGGCCGGCCTCCATGGGGCCGCCGGAGACGAAGACGACCGGGATGTTCAGGCGCATGGCGGCCATGAGCATGCCGGGGGTGATCTTGTCGCAGTTGGAGATGCAGATCAGGGCGTCGGCGCAGTGCGCCTCGACCATGTACTCGACGCTGTCCGCGATGAGGTCGCGGGAGGGCAGGGAGTACAGCATGCCGGCGTGGCCCATCGCGATGCCGTCGTCGACGGCGATCGTGTTGAACTCGCGCGGGATGGCGCCGGCGGCGCGGATGGCGTCGGAGACGATGCGGCCGACGGGGGCGAGGTGGGTGTGGCCGGGGACGAACTCGGTGAAGGAGTTGGCGACGGCGATGATCGGCTTCCCGATGTCCTCGCTCGCTACGCCCGAGGCGCGCATCAGGGCGCGCGCGCCCGCCATGTTGCGGCCGTGGGTGACGGTGCGGGACCGGAGCTCGGGCATCGGGTTCACTCCCCAGAAGACACGGATCTGACGGTTACGAGCCTACGCCTGCACTCCAAGATCTGGACAGCGTGTCCGCATGCCGGGACCGGGGGATCACTCCGCGGTCACCCCCCGGATGCGCCCGGGTCCCGGGTCCGCTCCGGCCGTGACGGTGGGCGGGGCGGGGATTCGACCGGGAGCGCCGGCCCGGTCAGGAGGGGGCCGGGTCGGTGAGGTAGCGCTGGAGGGTGGGGGCGACCATCGCCACGATCGTGTCCGGCGGGGCCGAGGCGAGCGGCTCGACCTGGACGACGTAACGGAGGAACGCGATGCCGATCATGTGCGAGGCGGCCAGCTCCGCGCGGAACGTCGGGTCCGGGACGTCCAGCTCGGCCGCCACCCGTTCCAGCAGCCGCCGCAGGACCAGCCGGCGCAGGACCTTCGCGGCGGCCTCGTGGGTGACGGCGGAGCGGACGACGGCGAGCAGCGGGGCCCGGGTGGCGGGGTTCTCCCAGACGCCGAGGAAGTAGCGGGCCAGGCGTTCGCCGACGCCGTCGGGCCCCTGGCCGAGGAGGGCGGGGACGAGGAGCGCCGGTTCGATGCTCATCTCGACGGCGGCCTCGAAGACCTCTTCCTTCGTGCCGAAGTAGTGGTGCACGAGCGCCGGGTCCACGCCGGCCGCCTTCGCGATGCCGCGTACGGACGTCTTGTCGTAGCCGCGGGCGGCGAACTCCTCGCGGGCGGCGAGCCGGATCCGCTCCTGGAGGCCGCCGGGCGCGCTCTCGGCCTCGGCGCGGGAAGGGCGGCCCCGGCCGCGGCGGGGCGGGGTCCGGTCCTGGTCGGCGGGGGTCACGGGTGGGTGATCCGCGGGGTGCGGTGGGCGGCGGCGAGGTGTTCGCGGGTGAAGGCGAGCGCTTCGGCGAGGTCGGCCTCGCGCTCGGCCGCGGACATCGCACGGCGGGTGTTGACCTCGATGACGACGTGCCCGTCGAAGCCGCCGAGGGCGAGCCGGTGCAGCAGTTCGGCGCACGGCTGGGTGCCGCGGCCGGGCACCAGGTGCTCGTCCTTGGCGGAGCCGTTGCCGTCGGCGAGGTGGACGTGGGCGAGCCGGTCGCCCATCCGGTCGATCATGGCGGTGGCGTCGGTGCGGGCGGTCGCGGTGTGCGAGAGGTCGACCGTGTAGTGGCGGTAGTCGTCCTTGGTGACGTCCCATTCGGGGGCGTACGCGAGCATCTCGCGGTCGCGGTAGCGCCAGGGGTACATGTTCTCGACGGCGAACCGTACGTCCGTCTCGTCGGCCATCCGCCAGATGCCCTGCACGAACTCGCGCGCGTACTGCCGCTGCCAGCGGAACGGCGGGTGCACGACGACCGTGGACGCGCCGAGGCGTTCGGCGGCGGAGCGGGCGCGCTCCAGCTTGGTCCAGGGGTCGGTGGACCAGACGCGCTGGGTGATCAGGAGGCAGGGGGCGTGGACGGCGAGGATCGGGATGCGGTGGTAGTCCGACAGGCGGCGCAGGGCTTCGATGTCCTGGCTGACGGGGTCGGTCCAGACCATGACCTCGACGCCGTCGTATCCGAGGCGTGCGGCGATCTCGAAGGCCGTCGCCGTCGACTCCGGGTACACCGAGGCCGTGGAGAGGGCGATCTTTGTGTTTCCGCGAGCCGCTGGTTCTGCCACGGGGACAGCGTACGGGTCGCCCCTCCCGGAGCCGCTTTTCGGGGCTCCGCCCCGGGCAGGGCCCCCGGGCAGGGCCCCCGGCTGCCGGGGCGCGGGCGGCCGGGGCGCGGAGCGGGCGGGGCGGAGCCGGGCCCCCTACGCCAGGTGGTCGAGGCGGCGGAGGATGATGCCCTCGCGGAGGGCCCAGGGGCAGATCTCCAGGTCGTCGACCCCGAAGAGGTCCATGGCGGCCTCGGCGACCAGCGCACCCGCGAGGAGCTGCCCGGCGCGGCCCTCGGAGACGCCCGGCAGTGCGGCCCGCTCCGCGGCCGTCATCGCCGCCAGCCTCGGCACCCATTCCTCCAGCGCCTTCCGGCTCAGCTCCCGCTGCACGTACAGCCCCTCGGCGGAGCGCGCCGCCCCGGCGATCCGGGCGAGCTGCTTGAACGTCTTGGACGTGGCCACCACGTGGTCCGGCGCCCCGAAGCGGCTGAATTCCCCGACCGTCCGCGCGATCTGCGCCCGCGCGTGCCGGCGCAGCGCCCGTACGTCGTCCGCGTCCGCCGGGTCGCCGGGCAGCCAGCCCGCCGTGAGCCGGCCGGCCCCCAGCGGCAGCGAGACCGCCGCGTCGGGCTCCTCGTCGATGCCGAAGGCGACTTCGAGGGAGCCGCCGCCGATGTCGAGGACGAGCAGCCGGCCGGCGGACCAGCCGAACCAGCGGCGTACGGCGAGGAACGTGAGCCGGGCCTCCTCCGCCCCGCTGAGGACCTGGAGCTCGATGCCGGTCTCCTTGCGCACGCGCTCCAGGACCTCGTCCGCGTTGGTGGCCTCGCGGACCGCGGAGGTCGCGAACGGCAGCACTTCCTCGCAGCCCTTGTCCTCGGCCGCCTGGACCGCGCCGGCGATCACGCCGACGAGCCTGTCGACGCCTTCGGGGCCGATGGCGCCGTTGGCGTCGAGCAGTTCGGCCAGGCGCAGTTCCGCCTTGTGGGAGTGCGCGGGCAGCGGGCGGGCACCGGGGTGCGCGTCCACGGCCAGCAGATGGATCGTGTTCGAACCCACGTCAAGGACACCGAGTCTCATGTACGGAACGCTACTGCGCCTTTCCGGAAACGCCTGCCTCGGCGGCGGTAACGGAGGGGTTCGGCCCGCTTAGGCTTGGGTTGTGCCGAACACGAAGAAGGCCAAGCAGGCCAAGCAGGGCAAGCGGTCCGGTGCGGGCGCGGAGCCCGGGAAGGCCGCCGCCGGCAAGGCCGGGAAGAAGCGGGCCGTGAGCGACGAGGTGGGCATCGATTTCCCGCGGGCGTGGGTGGAGTTCCCCGATCCGGCGGACGACGAGCAGGTCTTCCGCTGCGATCTGACGTGGCTGACCTCCCGCTGGACCTGCATCTTCGGCAGCGGCTGCCAGGGCATCCGGGCGGGCCGGGCCGACGACGGGTGCTGCACGCTGGGCGCGCACTTCTCCGACGAGGACGACGAGAAGCGGGTCGCGGAGCACGTGGCGCGGCTGACGCCGGAGCTGTGGCAGTTCCACGACGTGGGTTCGGCGACGGGCTGGGTGCAGAAGGACGAGGACGGGGAGCGGCAGACGCGGCGCTGGGAGGGCTCGTGCATCTTCCAGAACCGTCCCGGTTTCGCCGGCGGGGCGGGCTGTTCGCTGCACATCCTCGCGCTGCGGGAAGGCCGCGAGCCGCTGGAGACGAAGCCGGACGTGTGCTGGCAGCTGCCGGTGCGGCGGACGTACGACTGGATCGAGCGGCCGGATGACACGCGGGTGCTGCAGGTGTCGATCGGGGAGTACGACCGGCGGGGGTGGGGGCCGGGTGGGCACGACCTGCACTGGTGGTGCACGTCGGCCACGTCTGCGCACGGGGCGGGGGAGCCGGTGTACGTGTCGTACCGGGCGGAGCTGGTCGAGCTGATGGGGGCGGCGGGGTACGGGAAGCTGGTCGAGCTGTGTGAGCAGCGGCTGTCTTCGCTGCTTCCCATGGCGCCGCATCCGGCGGACCCGGCGCCGTAAGGGGCCCGGGCGCCGTAACGGGGCCGGGCGCCGTTGCGTCCTTCGCCTCGATCGCCGGCGGGGCTTGCTTTCGGGGCTCCGCCCCGGACCCCGGTCCTCAAACGCCGGACGGGCTGGAGTCGGCCCCGGCCGGGGCGGCCGGCTGGGCGGGGTTCCGCTGCAGGGGATCCGCCCCCGGACCCCCGCGCCTCGATCGCCGGCGGGGCTCGATTTCGGGGCTCCGCCCCGGACCCCGGTCCTCAAACGCCGGACGGGCTGGAGTCGGCCCTCTCGCCCGGACTTCGGCTGCGGACGGGAACGTGGCCCCCTGCCCGGGCTTCGGCTGCGGGTTATTCGGGGGGCTGGGTGGGGTCCGTTGGGGTGGGGGTTGGGGGTGGGGGGTCGGAGGGGGAGGACGTGGGGTCGGGGGTCGGGGTGGGGGTGGGCGTCGGGGTGGGGGATGCGGTGGGTGACGGGGTCGGGGTGGGTGTGGGGGTCGGGAGGGTGGGGCCGGGCGGGTCCGGAGGGGTTTTGCCGCGGCCTTCGACGGAGATGACCGCGCCGGCGGGGTCGATGCCGATGCGGGCGGTCCAGTAGCCGGCCGGCTCCCCGCGGGGGTCGACGGTGATCCGTACGATGAACGTTTCGCCAGGCTCCAGCACCCCCGAGCTCCGGCTCGCCCACAGCCACGGCGCGTCGGACCACAGCTGCCACGCCACCGGCGACCCGCCGGTCACCGTGAGGGTGACGACGGTGGTCCCGCCCTCGGACACCGCCCCTACGGTCAGTCGCCCGGGCACCTCGGCGCCCGGCGGTGCCGGTTCGGCCGGCGCCCCGGTGCTGATGACCTCGACGTGCACGTCGCGGTGGCGGCCGCCGGCCACGAACCGGCCGTTGCTCCCGCTGCGCGCGTTGCCCGCGTTCTCGTACGCCTCGTACGGGCCGCCGGCCGCCCGCGTCTGGCGGTCTTCGTCGCTCGCGGAGACACGGATCGCTCCGGGTGCGCCCTCGCCCGTCGCGGGGCCGCCGCGGTAGGCGGCCCAGAGGGCGAGGACGGGCGCGGCGACGACGGTGGCGACGACGGTGGTGGTGACGGCCCGGGCGCGCAGCCTCTCCCGGCGGGCCGCCCGGTCCCGGGGGTCGACGGGGAAGCCGGTGCGGTCGAAGCGGGGGCCGCCGCTGCGGGCCTTGGGGACCCGGACCCGGGCCAGGTGGACGGCCGACCGCGGGGCCGTGACCAGCGGCAGGGTGACGGCGCCGATGCCGCCGGAGCCGGGCCAGGGGCTGCCGAGGCCGACGCGTTCGGCGGCCCGGCGGCAGCGCGGGCAGTCGTCGACGTGGCGTACGAGCTCGGCGCGCAGGGCGGCGGAGAGGAGGACCCGGCTGTCGCCGGTGAGCCGGGAGACCTGCGGGCAGGTGCCGGTTTCGACGACGGCGAGGGCGGCGCGGGTGCGTTCGACCTCGCAGGCCGCGGCGGCGAGGAGCTCCCGGGCGGCGGCGGGTGCCGTGCCCAGCACGGCGGCGACCTCGCTGACGGCGAGGTGGTGGCGCACGGCGAGCTCCAGCGCCTCCCGCTGCTCGGGCGTGGTGCCCGCCGCCTCGGGCCAGGCCAGCCGGGCCAGCTCGTCCCTGCGGATCGCGTCCACGTCCGGGAGACCCCCCTCCGGCGCACTGCCCGAGGCCGCGTCCGCCGTGTGCACCCGGGCGTGCTCCGGCGCGCGCCGGGTGGTGTGCGCCCCCGGGCGGCGGCGGGCGGCGAGGTGGCGGAGGCAGGACCAGCGGGCCAGGGCGTAGAGCCAGGCGCGGTGGCCGGAGGGGTCCTGGGGGCTGCGTCCGGCCTGGCGTTCCGCCACGGCCAGGACGTCGGCAAGGACGTCGGTGGCCGCGTCGTGGTCGCACAGGACCGACAGGCAGTAGGTGAAGAGGCCGTCCAGGTACGGCTCGTGGCGGGCGGGCGGCACCTGGTCCGCGCCGCGGGGCGCACGCCCGTGCGCCCGGTGTGCGCCGGTGCGCGGTGCGGGCTGGCCCTGGCTGCTGCTTGTCACTCCGTGACCGTAGGGGCCGGGCAAGCGACGCCCCGGAAGCCTTGAGCACATTTAATCCTTACGGGTGAACAGATCGCACAAAGCCGGACCGTGCTCGTTGACCGCCCGTGGACCTGGCCTGACCAGGCCCGATCCGTTGGGGTCCGGCAACGGGCGCCCGCTCCCCCGCGGCGCTGTCGGTGCCGCCCGCTACCGTGTCCGGCATGGCTGCCCGTACATCCCGTTCATCCGCCAAGGACCGGCCGTCCTACCGCTGCACCGAGTGCGGCTGGACCACGGCCAAGTGGCTCGGCCGCTGCCCCGAGTGCCAGGCCTGGGGGACGGTCGAAGAGCAGGGCGTGGTGGCCGTGCGGACCACGGCGGCGGGCCGGGTGTCCTCGGCGGCGCTGCCGATCGCGCAGGTCGACGGCCGGCAGGCGACGGCGCGGTCCACAGGTGTGGACGAGCTGGACCGGGTGCTCGGCGGCGGTCTGGTGCCGGGGGCCGTGGTGCTGCTCGCCGGCGAGCCCGGCGTCGGCAAGTCCACGCTGCTGCTGGACGTCGCGGCGAAGGCGGCGAGCGAGCAGCACCGGACGCTGTACGTGACGGGCGAGGAGTCCGCGAGCCAGGTCCGGCTGCGCGCCGACCGGATCGGCGCCCTCGACGACCACCTCTACCTGGCCGCCGAAACCGACCTGTCCGTCGTGCTCGGGCACCTGGACGAAGTGAAGCCGTCGCTGCTGGTCCTCGACTCGGTGCAGACCGTCGCCTCCCCGGAGATCGACGGCGCCCCCGGCGGCATGGCGCAGGTCCGCGAGGTGGCCGGCGCACTGATCCGGGCGTCCAAGGAGCGCGGCATGTCCACGCTGCTGGTGGGGCACGTGACGAAGGACGGCGCGATCGCCGGCCCGCGGCTGCTGGAGCACCTGGTGGACGTGGTGCTGCACTTCGAGGGCGACCGGCACGCCCGGCTGCGGCTGGTCCGCGGCGTGAAGAACCGGTACGGCGCGACCGACGAGGTGGGCTGCTTCGAGCTGCACGACGAGGGGATCACGGGGCTCGCGGACCCGAGCGGGCTGTTCCTGACCCGGCGGGCCGAGCCGGTGCCCGGCACCTGCCTGACGGTGACGCTGGAGGGCCGCCGGCCGCTGGTGGCGGAGGTGCAGGCGCTGACGGTGGACTCGCAGATCCCGTCGCCGCGGCGCACCACGTCCGGGCTGGAGACCTCGCGGGTGTCCATGATGCTGGCGGTGCTGGAGCAGCGCGGGCGGATCAGCGCGCTCGGCAAGCGGGACATCTACAGCGCGACGGTCGGCGGGGTGAAGCTGTCGGAGCCGGCCGCGGACCTGGCGATCGCGCTGGCGCTGGCGTCGGCGGCCAGCGACACCCCGCTGCCGAAGAACCTCGTCGCGATCGGCGAGGTGGGGCTGGCCGGCGAGGTGCGGCGGGTGACGGGGGTCCAGCGGCGGCTGGCCGAGGCGCACCGGCTGGGCTTCACACATGCACTCGTACCGGGCGATCCGGGCAAGGTCCCGGCGGGGATGCGGGTGATCGAGGTGGCGGACATGGGAGAGGCCCTGCGGGTGCTCCCTCGCAGGCCGGCCCGCGGAAGGAATGCTTCCGCGGAGGGCTCGGCGGACGGATCTGCAGAGGCCGGACACCGGTAGCCACCACGGGGGCACAGCGGGCGCCGGTAGACTTTGTGCTGGTCCGCCCGCCCGTACGCACGCCCTGGTGCCCCCGGCGCCGGGTGGCGCAACCCGCGACCGGAGGAGTGCAGTGGCAGCCAAGGACGGGGCAGCAGCATCCGGGAAGTCCGGCGCGAGTTCCAAGCACGAGGCCCTGATGCGGGCCTCCTTGAGCGCCGTCGCCCCTGGTCAGGCCCTGCGTGACGGCCTGGAGCGGATCGTCCGCGGCAACACCGGCGGCTTGATCGTCCTGGGCATGGACAAGGCCGTCGAGTCCATGTGCACGGGCGGTTTCGTGCTGGACGTGGAGTTCACCGCGACCCGGCTGCGGGAGCTGTGCAAGCTCGACGGGGCGCTGATCCTCGACAAGGACATCACCAAGATCCTTCGGGCCGGTGTGCAGCTGGTGCCGGACGCGTCGATCCCGACCGAGGAGACCGGCACCCGGCACCGCACCGCGGACCGGGTGTCCAAGCAGTGCGGCTTCCCGGTGGTGTCCGTCTCCCAGTCGATGCGGCTGATCGCGCTGTACGTGGACGGGGAGCGGCGGGTCCTGGAGGAGTCGGGCGCGATCCTGTCGCGCGCGAACCAGGCGCTGGCCACGCTGGAGCGGTACAAGCTGCGGCTGGACGAGGTCGCGGGCACGCTGTCGGCGCTGGAGATCGAGGACCTGGTGACGGTCCGGGACGTCACGGCGGTCGCACAGCGACTGGAGATGGTGCGCCGGATCGCCACCGAGATCGCCGAGTACGTGGTGGAGCTCGGCACGGACGGGCGGCTGCTGTCGCTGCAGCTGGACGAGCTGACGGTCGGCATCGAGCAGGAGCGCGAGCTGGTCATCCGGGACTACGTGCCGGAGCCGACGGCGAAGCGGTCCCGCACGGTGGACGAGGCGCTGTCGGAGCTGGACGCGCTGACGCACGCGGAGCTGCTCGAACTGCCGATCGTGGCGCGGGCGCTGGGGTACACGGGCTCGCCCGAGACGCTGGACTCGGCGGTGTCGCCGCGGGGTTACCGGCTGCTGGCGAAGGTGCCGAGGCTGCCGGGGGCGATCATCGAGCGGCTCGTGGAGCACTTCGGGGGGCTGCAGAAGCTGCTTGCTGCGAGCGTGGACGATCTGCAGACCGTCGACGGGGTCGGGGAGGCGCGGGCCCGCTCCGTCCGCGAGGGTCTCTCCCGCCTGGCGGAATCCTCCATCCTGGAACGCTACGTCTGACCCCTCGCGGGGTCCGGTCCGGTCCGCCGTCCCGCCGGCACACCCCGGCCTCGCCGGCGTTTAAGGCGCGGGGTCCGGGGCAGCGCCCCGGGGGGGCGCCCCCCCCCCCCCCGCCCCAAACCCCCCCCCCCCGGGGGGGG
>NZ_JAJAUZ010000106.1 GCF_020532645.1 Streptomyces bambusae | reverse complement strand
CCGCCCGCGGCCGCCGGCGGCCGGACCTGCGTGGCCTGCCGGGCCGGCCGGGTGGACACCGACGGGTACTGCGAGCACTGCGGGCACGCCCAGCCGCGGGAGCGGGACCACATGGAGGAGGAGCTGGGCAGCGTGGCCGCGGTCAGCGACCGCGGGCTGCGGCACCACCGCAACGAGGACTCGTTCACGGTGGCCGCGACCAGCCTGCCGGACGGCTCCACCGCCACCGTGGCCGTGGTCTGCGACGGCGTGTCCTCGGCCAGCCGCCCCGACGACGCCTCCGCCGCCGCGGCCGCCGCGGCCGGCGAGTCGCTGCTGACGGCCCTGCCCCGCGGCACCCACCCGCAGCAGGCCATGCACGACGCGATCATGACGGCCGGCGCCGCCGTGAACGCGCTGGCCCCGGAGGTCCCGGGCCACCAGAACGCGCCCGCCTGCACCCTGGTGGGCGCCGTGTCCATGGGCGGGGTCCTGGTCATCGGCTGGGTCGGCGACAGCCGCGCGTACTGGGTCCCCGACGACCGCGGCGCCCCGTGCGCCCGGCTCACCGAGGACGATTCCTGGGCCGCCCAGATGGTGGCCGCGGGCCTGATGGGCGAGGAGGAGGCGTACTCCGACTCCCGCGCGCACGCCATCACCGGCTGGCTCGGCGCCGACGCGTACGAGCTCGAACCGCACACCGCCGCCTTCAAACCGGACCGGCCGGGCGTGGTGATCGTCTGCACGGACGGTCTGTGGAACTACGCCGAGTCCGCCACGGAGATGGCGCGGATCCTGCCCGCCGACGCCGCCGACCGCCCCCTGCACAGCGCCCGGGTGCTGGTCGGGCACGCCCTGGACGGCGGCGGCCACGACAACGTGACCGTTGCCGTGCTGCCGTTCCCCGGGCCGCCCCGGCCCTGAGGCGCACCACCGACGTTCTCCAAGGAGCCGCACGAATGGCCAATTTCGCCAAGCCCACGGCACCGCGCTTCGCTGTGGAGGTGTACCAGAACGCCTATCTGCCCGAGGGCGGCCGGGACGTCAGCGCCATCGTCACCGTGCAGTCCTCCGGCGGTGCCAGGCTGGCTCCGCGCAGCCAGGCCGGGCCCGGGTCCGCGGTCGTCCTCATGGTCGACTGCTCGGGCTCCATGGAGTACCCGCCCGAGAAGATGCGCAGCGCCCGGGAGGCGACCGCCGCGGCCGTGGACGCGCTGCGCGACGGGACGGCGTTCGCCGTGGTCGCGGGCACCCACGAGGCGAAGGACGTCTACCCGGGCGGGGGCCGGCTGGCCGTCGCCGACGCCCGGACCCGCGAGGAGGCCAAGTCCGCCCTGCGCCGGCTGGCCGCGGGCGGCGGCACCGCGATCGGCACCTGGCTGCGGCTGGCCGAGCGGCTGTTCGCGGGCACCCCGGCGGCCATCCGGCACGGCATCCTGCTGACCGACGGCCGCAACGAGCACGAGTCCCCCGAGGCGCTGGCCGCCGCCCTGGCCGCCTGTGAGGGCCGCTTCACCTGCGACGCCCGCGGGGTCGGCTACGACTGGGAGGTCAAGGAGGTCACCGGGATCGCGTCCGCCCTGCTCGGCTCGGCCGACATCGTCCCGGAGCCGGCGGGCCTCGCCGCGGACTTCACGCGGATGATGGAGCAGGCCATGGGCAAGGAGGTCGCGGACGTCGCGCTGCGGCTGTGGACCCCGGTCGGGGCGGAGGTGCTGTTCGTCAAGCAGGTCGCCCCCGCGGTGGTGGACCTGTCGGACCGCCGCGCCGAGGCCGGACCGCGGGCCGGGGACTACCCGACCGGCTCCTGGGGCGACGAGTCCCGCGACTACCACGTCGGCGTGCGGGTGGCGCCGGCCGGCCTCGGCCAGGAGATGCTGGCCGCCCGCGCCTCCCTGGTGCAGCCCGATCCGGCGGGCGGGACCGCCACCGTGCTGTCCCACGGCCTGATCCGCGCGGTGTGGACCAACGACGCGGCCGAATCCACCGCGATCAACCCGCAAGTGGCGCATTACACAGGGCAGGCAGAGCTGGCCGATGCCATCCAGGAAGGGCTGGAAGCCCGCAAATCGGGAGATTTCGACGGAGCGACGGCCAAGCTGGGCCGCGCCGTTCAGCTGGCGAGTGCATCGGGGAACGAGGACACTGCGAAACTGCTCGCAAAGGTGGTCGACGTCGTCGACGCCGCGGCAGGTACTGTGCGGCTGAAGGCGAAGGTTACGGATGCGGACGAGATGACTCTCGAAACGCGTTCGACGAAGACCGTTCGAGTGAAGAAGTCCTGAATTGCGGCCCGACGGGGGCCCCACAGGGAGAGGGGGAAGGGCCGACATGCCGACCTGCCCGAACGGACACCCATCGGTCTCCGACGACTGGTGCGAGGTCTGCGGCATCCGCATGGCGGGACCGGGCATGCCCGGCACCACGCCTCCCCCGCCGCCGTCCTACGGCGGCGGCGGGTACGGCTTCCCCCCGCCCGGGGGCGACGCCACCGCACAGGCCGAGCTCTGCCCGCAGTGCCGCACCCCGCGCGAGGCCATGGCCCCGTTCTGCGAGGAGTGCCGGTACAACTTCCTCACCCGCCAGGCCACCCCCTACAACCCGGTGGCTCCGCCGCTCGGCTCGCCCGGCCACCCGCAGGGCCCCGGCGGCCACCCGGGCGGCCCCGGCCACGCGCCCGGCGGCCCGCACGGCGCGCCCGGCATGAACGTGCCGCCCGGCTTCCCGCAGGGGCAGCCGCAGCGCCCGCAGGACCCGTACGAGTACCAGGGCTCGCGGCCCTCGCAGGTCAACCGGGGCGCCGAGCCGCTGGCCCCCGAGGGCGTCGCCGGCCAGCGCCCGCCGGGCCTGCACCCGAACGCGCCGGTGCTCCCGCCGCTGCCCGGTTTCGAGCAGCCCGCACCGCCGCCCCCGCACCAGCAGCAGCGCCCGCCGCAGCCCGCCCCGCAGCAGACCGGCGGGGACGACTGGATGCTCCCGCCGCCGGGCCGGCAGGGCGGCCAGCAGCCCTTCGCACAGCACCCGGGCCAGCCCGGCCCGCACGGCGGCCCGTTCCAGGGCGGCCACCCCGGGCAGGGCGCGGCCTTCCCCGGCCAGGGCCCGGCGCAAGGCGGCAGCTGGTCGGCGACGATCGGCCCGGACCGCAGCTACTTCATGGCGATGATGCGGCGCAGCGGCCCCGAGGCCGCCGGGCTCAACCTGCCCGCCTACGCACCCGAGCAGCACCTGCCGCTGACCGGCGGCCAGATCACCATCGGCCGCCGCCGGGTCACCACCGGCGAGGCCCCGTCGATCGACCTGTCGGTGCCGCCGGAGGACCCGGGCGTCTCCCACCAGCACGCCGTGCTGGTCCAGCAGCCGGACGGCAGCTGGGCGGTCGTGGACCAGAACTCCACCAACGGCACCACGATCAACGGCGGCGAGGAGCCCATCCAGCCGTACGTCCCGGTGCCGCTCGCGGACGGGGACCGGGTGCACGTCGGCGCCTGGACCACCATCACCGTCCGCCGCGGCTGACCTTCCGCACCACGTACGCCGGGGGCGCCCGGGCCGGTTCAGCCGGCCCCGGCGTGCTCCCCCAGCGGCCAGGCGTACGGCCCGCGGGGGTCGTCGAGCCAGGCCCACTGGCCCTCGGCGTCCACGGTCACCCCGAACCGCTCCCGGCCCGGCCGCCCCTCGTGCCGCCACAGGTCCAGCGCCTCGCGCGCCCCGAGCGCGCCGCCGGTGAGTGCCAGCATGAACTGGAAGCGCTCGTTCTCCAGCACCTCGTACGGCATCCCGCCCACCGGGTGGGAGCCGTGGTGCACCCGGGCGCCGCCGCGCAGCGGCACGAAGTACGCCGGCGTGTGCAGGAAGCGGCCCTCGGCGAAGGCGGCGTCCCGCACCCGCAGCGCGATCAGCCCGGTGGCCACCGGGGCCAGGATCCGCGCCCCGGGCCGGCACTGGCCCAGCCAGTCGTACGGAACCAGCGGCAGGGTGCAGGTGGCGATGATCCGGTCGAAGGGGGCCCGGGCCGGGCAGCCGCGGGCGCCGTCTCCGGTGATCACGGCCGGGTGCCGGTCCAGCAGCGCCAGGTGCGCCCGGGCGGTCTCGGTGATCTCCTCCTCCAGGTCGACCGTGGTGACCAGCCGGTCGCCGAGCCGGTGGCAGAGCAGCGCCGCGTTGTAGCCGGTTCCGGTGCCGATCTCCAGGACGGCCTGCCCGTCGTGGACGTCGAGGGCGTCGAGCATCTTCGCCATCAGGGACGGCTGGCTGCTGGAGGAGACCAGCTCGCCGTCGCGCACCCTGGTGGCCAGCGGGGCGTCCGTGTACACGCCGCGCAGCCAGCGGGCCTGCCGGGCCGGGTCGGGGTCCTCGCCCCACAGCCGCTCGTGGCCGGCCCCGCGGCTCTCGAAGAAGTACGGGACGAACAGGTGCCGGGGCACGGCGGCGAACGCGTCCCGCCAGGCGGGGTCCGCCAGCACCCCGGCGGCGGTCAGCTCCCGCACCTGCGCGGCGTGGGCGGTGGCCCTCAGGTCCCGCGCCCCGGCCGCGGGTGCGTTCCGTACGCCCATACGACCACTGTCACGCGCGGGCGCGCCGAAGGCGAACGCAGGCCCGGGGCACACCCGGCCGGAACAGGGGCACCGGGGGTCCTAGGACCGGAGTACTCCGTCCGGGTGTCTGAGACGATGGTCGGGTGAATGAGAATCCGCAGGGCACGGCCTTGGAGCAGACCTTCTACGAGCAGGTGGGCGGCGAGGAGACCTTCCGGCGTCTGGTCCGGCGCTTCTACCAGGGCGTCGCCGGGGACCCGCTGCTGCGCCCGATGTACCCGGAGGAGGACCTCGGCCCGGCCGAGGAGCGGTTCGCGCTGTTCCTCATGCAGTACTGGGGCGGCCCGACCACGTACAGCGAGAACCGCGGGCACCCGCGGCTGCGCATGCGGCACGCGCCGTTCACGGTGGACCGGGCGGCGCACGACGCGTGGCTGGCCCACATGCGCGACGCGGTGGACGAGCTGGGGCTCTCCGAGGAGCACGAGCAGCAGCTGTGGCGGTACCTGACGTACGCGGCCGCGTCGATGATGAACACCCCGGGCTGAGCCCGGGGTGTCGGGTGCCGCGCGGTCCGACCGGGGAGTCCGGTCAGACCGGGCGGACCTGGAGTGCGCCGAGCCCGCCGCCGGGCCGCCGGGTGGCGACGGAGCCGTACGGGGTGCGCAGGCGGAGCCACGACCCCGCGGTGAGCAGCGCCACCGGCTCGGGTGCGGCGGCCGCCATGGCCGGTCCGGCGGGCACGCCGGTGCGGACGGGCCGCAGGAAGCCGAGGGACTGCGCGGCGTGCACGGCGCGCAGCGGGAGCTCGGTGTCGCCCAGGGTGCGGGACCAGATCTCACGGCCGATCCGGTCGCGTTCGGCCCGGGTGCGCTGCGCGTCGGCGAGTGCCTCGTCCCGGGAGCGGAACTCGGCGACGGCCGCGGCGACCGCGGTCCGCATCGCGTCGGCGCCGGGCAGCCCGGGCACCTGCTGCCAGCCGCCGCGGGGCGGCAGCACACCGGCCCACGGCGGGCCGGTGACGGCGGCGGGCACCGGGGCGGTGCCCGCAGCCTCGTCGACGCCCTCCAGCAGTTCGCCGGCGGAGACGGTCAGGTCCAGCCGCGCGGGCTCGGCGAGCCGGGCCGTGCGGATGGCGAGCACCTCGAACGAGGGCGGGCGCCCGAAGACCGCGAGCGCACCCCCGCCCGCCTGGAGGCGGACGGCGGCCGCGCGGTCGTAGTGCACCAGCCGGCCCAGGAAGGCGGCGAGGTCCGCCGCCTCCCCGGCATCGGCGAAGCGCAGCAGGTCGGTCATGCCGCCCGCACCGAGGTGGCCGAGTCGTCCACGTATTCCTGGAGGAACATGCGCTCCTCCGCGGTGATCCGGCGCGGACGCTGGGATTCCAGGTCGAAGGGGACGACGACGGTGGACGCGCTGACGTACACCGTGTCCTCGTCCTTGACCTCGTAGGCGATGGTCAGGGAGGCCGCGCCTATCTTCGTCACCCAGGACTCGATGGTGACCGGCTCGTGCCGGTGCACCAGCGGCCGCTTGTAGTCGATCTCGTGCCGGGCCACGACGGACCCGCCCTGGAACGACTGCGAGCCGTTGCCCGGCGCCAGCCGGAACATGAAGTCGATGCGCGCCTCCTCCAGGTAGCGGAGGAAGACGACGTTGTTGACGTGCCCGAAGGCGTCCATGTCCGACCAGCGCAACGGGCACCGGTAGATGTGGCGGGCCATGATCAGCCTCGTGTCAGCTTCTTGTAGGTGGCGCGGTGCGGACGGGTGGCGTCCGGGCCGAGCCGCTCGATCTTGTTCTTCTCGTACGACTCGAAGTTGCCCTCGAACCAGAACCACTTCGACTCGCCCTCGTACGCCAGGATGTGCGTGGCGACTCGGTCCAGGAACCAGCGGTCGTGGGAGACGACCACGGCGCAGCCGGGGAAGTCGAGGAGCGCGTTCTCCAGGGAGGACAGGGTCTCGACGTCGAGGTCGTTGGTCGGCTCGTCGAGGAGCAGCAGGTTGCCGCCCTGCTTGAGGGTGAGCGCGAGGTTCAGGCGGTTGCGCTCACCGCCGGAGAGCACGCCGGCCGGCTTCTGCTGGTCCGGGCCCTTGAAGCCGAACGCGGAGACGTAGGCGCGGGACGGCATCTCGACCTGGCCGACGTTGATGTAGTCCAGCTCGTCCGACACGACCGCCCAGAGGGTCTTCTTGGGGTCGATGTTGGCGCGGCCCTGGTCGACGTACGAGATCTTGACGGTCTCGCCGACCTTGATGTCGCCGGCGTCCGGCTTCTCCAGGCCCTGGATCATCTTGAACAGCGTGGTCTTGCCCGCACCGTTCGGACCGATGATGCCGACGATGCCGTTGCGCGGCAGGGTGAAGGACAGGTCGTCGATGAGGACCTTGTCACCGAAGGCCTTGGAGAGGTTGCTGACCTCGACCACGATGGAGCCCAGGCGGGGGCCCGGCGGGATCTGGATCTCCTCGAAGTCCAGCTTCCGCATCTTCTCGGCCTCGGCCGCCATCTCCTCGTAGCGGGCGAGACGGGCCTTGGACTTGGCCTGGCGGCCCTTGGCGTTGGAGCGGACCCACTCCAGCTCTTCCTTGAGGCGCTTCTGGCGCTTCTCGTCCTTCTTGCCCTCGACCTTGAGGCGCTCGGCCTTCTTCTCCAGGTAGGTGGAGTAGTTGCCCTCGTACGGGTGGGCGCGGCCGCGGTCGAGCTCCAGGATCCACTCGGCCACGTTGTCGAGGAAGTAGCGGTCGTGGGTGACGGCCACGACGGCGCCCTTGTACTGGGCGAGGTGCTGCTCCAGCCAGTTCACCGACTCGGCGTCGAGGTGGTTGGTGGGCTCGTCGAGGAGCAGCAGGTCGGGGGCCTCCAGCAGGAGCTTGCAGAGGGCGACGCGGCGCTTCTCACCACCGGAGAGGGTGGTGACCGGCCAGTCGGCGGGCGGGCAGCCCAGCGCGTCCATGGCCTGCTCCAGCTGGGCGTCGAGGTCCCAGGCGTTGGCGTGGTCCAGGTCCTCCTGGAGCTTGCCCATCTCCTCCATGAGCTCGTCCGTGTAGTTCGTGGCCATCTCCTCGGCGATGGCGTTGAACCGGTCGAGCTTGCCCTTGATCTCGGCAACGCCGTCCTGGACGTTCTGCAGGACGGTCTTGGACTCGTCGAGCTTCGGCTCCTGCATGAGGATGCCGACGGAGTAGCCGGGCGCCAGGAACGCGTCACCGTTGGACGGCTGCTCGATGCCCGCCATGATCTTCAGGACGGTGGACTTACCGGCGCCGTTCGGGCCGACGACGCCGATCTTCGCTCCCGGCAGGAAGTTCAGGAAGACGTCGTCGAGGATCACCTTGTCACCGTGCGCCTTGCGCGTCTTGCGCATGGTGTAGATGTACTCAGCCAAGAGAAACCGTCCGGCAGATCGATGGGTGGGCAGATACACCCCATCTTGCCGTACGTCGATCCCCCGGCGGAAACCCGAAGGGCCGGGCCCCTTGATCACCGGGCGGTGCGGATCGCCCCCGGGGGCGGCGGTTCCTACCGGCCCGGGCCCTCCGTGGGCCGCTTGCGCAGGGCCAGGACGACGCCGGCACCGAGGACCACCAGGCCCACGGCCAGGGCGGCGATGACGGGGGTGGCGCCGGAGCTGCCGCTCGCCGCCAGCCGCTCGTCGTCCGAGGTGCCGGGAGCCTCCCGGTCGCCGGCCGGGCCGAGCTGCGGTGCGAGCGCGCCGGGCGCCGTGAGCGCCGTGGCGCTAGCGGCCGCGGACGGTACGGTCGCCGGGGCCTGCGCCCACACCGCGGTGGCGGTGGCGGCGGTGACGGACTCGCTGGACCCGGCCACGACCTGCGCCTGGTCGGCCGCCCCGCCGGTGAGCACCCGGCCGACGGGCACGCCGGTGGCGCCCTGCACGGTCACGGAGGCCGTCCCGTCGGTGGTGCCCGCGGGCACCACGAACCACAGCCGGGTGCCGTTGCGGGCCGAGGTCAGCGGGTCGCCGAGCTTGTCGACGATCCGCACCCCGTGTGCGACGGCCGCCGCGTCGGGGGTGACGGTGACGCTCTGTGCGCGGGTGTGCACGGTGACGGGTCCGATGAGGCTGCCGGCCTTCCCGGCAACCGAGCCGGGCTCCAGGCTCAGGGAGGCGGGCGGCTCGGCGGCCTTCCGGGCGGCCTTCTGGAGGTAGTCGGCCAGCTTCTCGGCGGCGGGGTCGGCCGCCTCCACCGGGACGCGGTCGGAGATCCGCCAGATGGCGACCTGGGTGCCGGCGGCCGCGGTCTCGGCGGTGAGGCCGCCCGCACCGGCGGCCCGGGCGAGCCCGGCGAGGTCGTTGCGCTGCGGGTAGGAGTGCTCCAGGATCCAGCGGATCCGGCCGGCGTCCTTGTTGCCGGCGAGCGGGCCGGCCGCCCACGGGGTCTCGGTGTACCGGGTCTCACGCTGCGCGAGGCTCTTGATGCCCAGGCCGTAGGTCTGGAGGGTGCCACCGCCGTCGACCCGCATCTCGTACAGCCCGGCGGGGATGGGCTGGGGGCCGCCGGGGCCGCGGAGGACCGCCTGTCCGGCCGTGGTGAGCCCGTCCAGGACGGCGCTGGTGCCGGCCTGCCGGTCGGGTGCGCCCACGGCCGCGGCGCTGCCGGCGCCGGCGGGCGCGGCGAGGACCGCCGCCAGCAGGGCCACGGCCAGCGGCCGCCGGGCCCCGGCGGGCGTCCGGGCGGTGGTGCCGGCAGGCGTCCGGGCGGGCGTGACGGAGGGCGTGGCCGCCCCGGTCCCGGCGCGGTCGAGGACCGCAAGCGGAATCGCGGCGGGGACGGTCGCGGCAGGCGGGTGCACGGCGGCCGGGCCGCCGGGGGCGGGAGCAGGAACAGCAGGAGGAACCGCGGGAACGGCAGCAGACACAGTCTTCCCCTTCGGGCCAAAGACCCACGTGCCCATGAGTACCGGGGAATCCTAGCGCTCTCGAACACTCAGACCACCGCCGCCTTCTGAGCTTCAGTCAGCGTCCCGTCGCCCCTCGGCATCCGGCGGAAAGCGGCCGTCCCCCGTGTCAGATCGTGGCCGACGGTCACCGCGTCCACCTCTGCGGAGACCCGGCGTCTGCCTTCCGCGGCCTCTTCGTCGCGGACCCGGAGACGGCCGTGGACCACGAGGGGTTCGCCGACCGATACGGATCCGGCCAGGTTGCACGCCAGCGCGCGTTTCGCCCAGACGGTGTAGAAGCTGGTGGGCCCGTCGGCCCAGGCCTGTTTCTGCCGGTCCAGATAGCGCGCCCGGACCGCGATCCGGAACCGGGCGACCGGCCCCGTCGGCGTCTCCCGGAAGTCGACCCGGGTCGCGGCGTGCCCCACCAGCGTCACCAGGGTTTCGTTCATCCCCCTCGCCCCCACTCCGTCCTCGGGAGGGGCTGCCGGCCGGTCCGCCCACGGCGGTGCCGGCCGGTCGCCCCCTCGTGTACGAGGGCCCCGGCCGAGCCCTCGCACACCATGCTGGACCGCTCCCGCGGATCCCGCTCGGACCTGTGGACTACCCGCCGGTTGTGGACAACTTGGCCACCGTCGCGTACTGCTCGCGCACCTCGCCGTACCGCAGGAGTTCGGCCGCGACGGGCTCCAGCACCTTGGCCCGGCCGCAGCCGGCGGCCGCCTGCCGGAGTCGGCTCTCGGCTTCCTGCCCGTACCGGCGGGCGGGTCCGCGGGCCGCGACCGAGCAGGTCCACTCGACCAGCGGGCCGCCGACGATCCCGGCCGCCATCAGCAGCACCGGCACCAGCAGCCCCGGCTCCAGCACCCCCGCGATCTGTCCCACCAGCCACAGCCCGCCGTAGATCTGAAGGAGGGTCATGGCGGCCTGGGCGAGCACGGCGGCGGGCCACCAGGCGGGCCGCGGCGGCTTCCCGGGCGGCGCGCCCGCCGTCACGGCCAGCTCGTCGAGCATCTCCGGGAGCCGGTCGGCGCCGCGCACCGCGGTCTCGCGGACCGCGAGCGCCCAGGGTTCGGGCAGCCCGGCGGCGGCTTCGTCGGCCACGGTCCGCACGGCCTGCTCGACCCGCTGACGGGCGGTCACCTCTTCTTCGGGCGGCGCTTCGGGGGCGCTGCCGCGGGCCAGCAGCTGGGCGATCCGATGCGGCGAGCGCCGGTTCTCGTACCAGCGCCACAGCCGCAGCCACGGCGTGCCGCAGGCCTTGCCGGCGTTGCGCCGCCAGGCGCGTTCGGCGGCGAGCCCGGCGGCGTGGGCGCCGACGGCCTCGGCGAGCCGGTCCTCGAACGCGGCGCGGGCGGCCTCCCCGATCTCGGGCCGGCCGCCGTCCGCCACGTACAGGGGCCGCAGGCGCAGCGCGGCGCGGTCGACGTCGGCGGCCAGCCGACGGGTGGCCGCGCCCCGCTCCTGGGTGAACTGGCCGATGACCTCGCGCAGCTCTCCGACCCCTTCGCCGGTGAGGGCGGACAGGCCGAAGACCAGGGCGCCGGGCTCGCCGTGCTCGCCGAGGGCCATGCCGTCCTCGTCGAGGAGCCGGCGCAGGTCGTCGAGGACGAGGTCGGCGGCGTCGGCGGGCAGCCGGTCGATCTGGTTGAGGACGACGAAGGTGACGTCGGCGTGGCCGGCGAGGGGCCGCAGGTAGCGCTCGTGCAGGACGGCGTCGGCGTACTTCTCCGGGTCGACCACCCAGATGACGGCGTCGACCAGGCCGAGGACGCGGTCCACGTGCTCGCGGTGGGCGACGACGGCCGAGTCGTGGTCGGGGAGGTCGATGAGGACGAGGCCGCGCATGGCCTCGTCGGTGTTGCCGGCGTCGCGCGGGCGGCGGCGCAGCCGGCCGGGGATCTCCAGCCGGTCCAGGAGGCCCGCGGCGCCGTCGGACCAGCTGCAGGCGATCGGCGCGGAGGTGGTGGGACGGCGCAGGCCGGTGTCCGAGATCTGCACTTCGGCGAGGGCGTTGAAGAGGGTGGACTTGCCGCTGCCGGTGGCGCCGGCGATGGCGATGACGGTGTGCCGGGGCGAGAGCCCGCGGCGGGCGGCGGCCTCGTCGAGGACCCGGCCGGCCTCGGCGAGGGTCTTGCCGTCGAGCCGGGTGCGGGAGAGGCCGACGAGCTGGCGGAAGGCGTCGAGGCGGACCCGCAGCGAGAGCGCTTCGGGGCTGGGCGGCGGGCCGGCGGGCGCCGGGGCCGGGGCGGCGGCGCCGGCGACGGCGCGCAGCAGGGCGTGGTCGTCGGCGTCCTCGGGGCCGTCGGGGTCGTCCGGCTCCTCGGCGGCCCGCCGGGCGATGAACCCGTCGTCCCAGCGGGAACGGTTGTGCTCCGGCTGGTCGGTCACTGCGGTCACCGCGTCACCTCTCCTTCTGCAGTACGGACAGCGCGGCGATCAGTTCGGCCTGCGGTTCCGGGGTCACTTCGAGGGCGTCGAGGGGGGCGAGCCGGCGGTCGCGTTCGGCTTTGAGCACCTGTTCGAGGTGGCTGCCGACCAGCTCGTTGCCGCGGTCGCGCAGCCGCAGCGCGCTCTGGGCGCCGATCCGCCGGGCCAGCCGTTCGCCGGCGGCGCGGGCCCGCTTGCCGCCGAGGAGGGCGGCCACGAGCAGGGCGGCGACGGCGTCGGCGTCGGGCGGGGTCTGCTGGTCGCTGCCGGCGACTTCCTCCTCGGCGAGTTCTTCGAGCACCCGCCGCCAGCGCCGTACGGCCATCCCGATCCGTTCGGCGGCCTCCCGGTCGGGAACGGGCAGCGGGACGGCGCCGGCGGCGGGTTCGCGGCGCCAGGCCTCGGCGATCCGCTCGTCGGCGGCGGCGACAGCGCACTGGATGAGTGCGGCGAGGCTTTCGGCGAGGGAGTCGAGGAGTTCGTCGGCGGTGGCGTCGAGGGGGTAGCCGCGCCAGCGGGTGAGGGCGTCGCCGGCGAGTACGGCGCCCTGGTCGAGCCGGGTCCGCACCCGCGTGCCCTCCCGCCGGTACGCGTCCTCCACGGCGGCGGTGAGGCGGACGGCGGCGGCGTGCTGGGCGGCGACGGCGGAGGCGAGTTCGGGCATCCGGCTGCCGAGCGAGTCGAGGACGCCGAGGGCGGTGCGGCCGACGGCCTGCTGGCGGGCGGCGGGGTCCTGGACGTGGTGGGCGAGCCAGGCCTGGAGGGGGGCGACGGCGCTGGCGGGCAGCAGTCCGCCGCCGCCGGTGGACTCGGGCAGTTCGGGGACGGTGAAGCGGGGCACCTCGCCGAGCCCGGCGCGGGTGAGCAGGGCGGCGTACTGGTGGGAGACCTCGGTGAGGACCTGGTGGGGCACCCGGTCGAGGACGGTGATCAGGGTGGCCTTGTACTGCTTGGCGGTGCGCAGCAGGTGCCAGGGGATGGCGTCGGCGTAGCGGGATGCGGTCGTGACCATGACCCAGACGTCGGCGGCGCAGACGAGTTCGGCGGCGAGGGTGCGGTTCTCGACGACGAGGGAGTCGATGTCGGGGGCGTCGAGGAGGGCGAGGCCGCGGGGCAGGGTGGCGACGGTCTCGATGCGCAGTTCGCGCTGTCCGCCGTCGCCGGGCGCGGGTTCGCCGTCGTCGCGTGCGGATTCGGCCTCGCCGTGCGGCAGCCAGACGCGCATCAGGTCGGGCAGCACGCGCATGCCGGCGAACCAGTGGTGGTCGTCGGGGTGGCAGACGAGGACGGGGACGCGGGTGGTGGGGCGGAGCACCCCGGCCTCACTGACCTGGCGTCCGACGAGCGAGTTGACCAGGGTGGACTTCCCGGCGCCGGTGGATCCGCCGATGACGGCGAGCAGGGGGGCCTCGGGAGCCTTGAGCCGGGGTACGAGGTAGTCGTCGAGCTGCGCGAGCAGCTCCGCTCTCGTCTGGCGGGCGCGGGGGGCGCCGGGCAGGGGCAGCGGCAGACGCACGGAGGCGACCCGGTCGCGCAGGGCGGAGAGGGCATCGATCAGCTGAGGCCGAACATCCAAGGTCACCACATGCGAAGAATGCCCAATTTTGTGTCCTTTTTGAAGCTTATAGACTCTGCGCGCGCCGACCGCCACCCCCGAACAGACACGCGGGACACAACGGACTACTGGGGCGACGGCATAACGACTGCACAACACCCGGCACCCGGCGGCGCAAAACCGCTGCGCGAATCGCACCTGCCTGCGATTATCGGGACCGCTTCACCGAACCTCCACATCGTGGCACGCGGGTGAAGCAGCCGGGACCAGGCAAGGGGAGCCCTATCCTTGACCCGGCTCACGGTCACCTTCCGGCCCCCGTAGCTCAGTGGATAGAGCAGGTGCCTTCTAAGCACTTGGCCGCAGGTTCGAGTCCTGCCGGGGGCACACCTTCCGTGCCTGATCCTTTCGTCCGCACGGGGCCCGGTCCTTCCGTCCGCGCGGTACGGACCCTCCGCTCGGGCGCGGCCCGCCGGTCCCCCGTGCGGCTGAATCCCGGCGAGGGCCCGGCGGCGGTCCGCGCCCTCAGATTCCCCGGGTCATGAACGTGCTCAGCGGGTCCGTCCGGTAGTCCGCGAAGGGCTCGCACGGCTCGAACCCGAACTTTTCGTACAGCGCCCGCGCCGGCGCGAAGAACTCCGCCGTGCCCGTCTCCAGGCTCAGCCTCCGGTAGCCCATCCGGCGGGCCTCCTCGATGAGGTGCGTCAGCACGAACGAGGCCACCCCGGACCGCTTGCGGCCGCCGGCCGTGCGCATCGACTTGATCTCGGCGTGCTCCTCGTCCAGCCACTTGAGGGCGCCGCAGCCCACCAGCGTGCCGTCCTCGTCGCGGGCCGACCAGAAGGTGACGTCGTAGCGCCGCAGCGCGTGCAGGTCGAGGGCGTGCTTGCTCTCCGGCGGGCTGACGGACCGCAGCTCGCGGATGTGCTCGTCCAGGAAGCGGGCTATCTCGGGGCCCGACAGGTCATCGACAGCTATCTCCATCGCGCCAGGCTAGAACGTACGGGCGGGCCGCGGCGGCGGAAACGATCAGCCGACGGGCACGGAAGCAAGGCTTCCGCGGCCGGGACCGGGCCCCGGACCGCCGGGATCGCGCCGAGCACCCAACCGGCCGGACTGACCTGGCAGGACGCGCATTACCCTCGTCGGATGGGCACGTACGAACTGGACGCAAGGAAGCCGGACACCGCGCAGCGGCCGCTCGGCGGTGCCGTGGCGCTCTGGCACCTGGACACCGACCGGCAGGCCGTCGGCGGGCACCCGGTCGGCAATGCGCTGCTCGACGACGCGGAGCGGGCCCGCGCCGCAGGTTTCGTACGCCCCACCGACCGGCACCGGTACCTGGCGGCGCACGTGGCGCTGCGGGTGCTGCTCGGCGGGTACCTGGGAGTGGCCCCGGAGCGGCTGGAGTTCATCCGCGAGGAGTGCCCCTGCTGCGGCGGTCCGCACGGCCGGCCGGCCCTGGCCCCGGGCGGCCCCGGCGGCGGGCCCGCGGACCGGCTGCACTTCTCCCTCTCGCACAGCGAGAACATCGCCCTGCTCGCCTTCTCCGGGATGCCGGTCGGGGTGGACGTCGAGGGGGTGCCCGGACCGGCCGTGGTCGCCGACCTGCTGCGGATGCTGCACCCGGACGAGACCGCCGAACTCCTCGCCCTGGCCGGGCCGGAGCAGCCCGCGGCGCTGTCCCGGATCTGGTCGCGCAAGGAGGCGTACCTCAAGGGCACCGGCACGGGGCTCGGTTTCGGCCTCGTCGAGCCGTACGTGGGTTCCGCCGCGGCCCCGGCACACACGCCCGGCTGGGTCCTCACCGACGTCTCCGCCCCGCCGGGCTTCTCGGCGGCGCTGGCCGTGGCGGCCGGGCCGCAGGCGGACTGACGGCCGCCCGACCACGACGGACGGCTGTTTTCGGCCGTAACCGGTTCCCCCGGAAGTCCCGGCCAAAGGGCGGCAGGGACACCCCGGCCTGATGGGACATCAATTTCTGTGCGCTTCCCGGCACAGCTGCTCATTGACTTCTCACCGGCGTGACGCGTCAATATCGGCCACCGCACCGGCTCGGCCTCCCCCATACATCGGGTGGGGGGAGGGGTTCGTCAGGACGAAGGAGTCGCGACCCAGTGAGTACGAGTTACCGACGAAGAATCCTCGCCGGGGCGGGGGCCCTGACCCTGGCGCTGACGGGTGGCGTGGTGGGTCTGGCGGGAACGGCTGCGGCCGCGACGACGACCACCCCCGTGTTCTCGGTGTGTGACGCACCGGCCCCGCAGCCCGACGGCTCGGGCAACCAGAACTACACGATCACGCTGCCGGACACGGCCAAAGCGGGCGACGTCGTGCCGATCACCATCGACCCGGGTGCCAGCCCGCTGGTGCCGAGCTTCTCGGTGACCACGGTGAACACCACCAAGATCACGCTCAAGGTCGGGTCGACCACCCAGACCGTTGTCAGCCCGCCGGAGACGGTGACGGTGGTGGCCGGGGTGCCGCTCGACCCGAAGGCGTTCTCCGGGACCATCACGGTGCCGGACGGCACCGAGGGCACCCGGGTGAACCTCCTGCTCGACCAGGCGGTCACCGACGCCGACCTCAGCGGCAGCATCTTCACCACCACCTGCGTGCCGCAGCCGCGCCCGAGCGCGTCCATCGGCTCGATCCAGGTCGAGGCCCTGCCCAAGGACCCGGTCACGACGAAGCTGACGCCCAACAGCGGCGGGCCGGACACCGCGGTCGTCGCCACCGGCGCCAACTTCCCGGCCGGACCGGTGACCTGCAAGGCGCTGCTGTCGGGTGCCGCGACCGGTGACACCGGCACCGGTTCCGCGGACGCCGCGGGCGTCGCGACCTGCAACATCACCATCACCAAGAAGGCCGACGCGGTCATCATCGACGGCTCCGTGCCGCCGGCGAAGGCCTTCAACTGGATCCCGCCGGCCGTCGGCGTCCCGCACCCGGTGGACATCGAGGTGCTGGCCGGACCGCTGACGCTCGGCCCGACCGGAGGGCTGCCCGCGCTGGACTTCGGCGCGGTCACGATCAACGGCAAGAAGCAGTCCGTGGTGGGCCAGTTCAACGCGGCCACCGTCCAGGACTTCCGCGGCGGCACCCTCGGCTGGGACCTCACGGTCACCCGTACGCCGTTCCTGAACACCACCACCGGGCACGCGATGGCAACAGCCCAGCTCGGCATCCAGCCGGTCTGCACCGTCACCAACCCGGACAGCCCGAGCGCCTGCACCGCGGGCACGCCCGGAGCCATCACGGACACCCCGCTGAAGGTCGCCTCCGCCGCTCCCGGCGGGGACGAGCTGACCGGTGGCGAGTTCGCCGTCGGCGGCGGCGCCATGATCCAGCTGCCGGCGTTCATGTTCGCCGACACCTACCAGTCGGTGGTGACCTTCTCGGTCTCCTGACCGGGCCGGCCGACCGTCCACCGCTCCACTGCTCCACCGCTCCACCGCAAGCGCTCCACCGGGTGGTGGGGGGGGGGGGCCCCCCCCCCCCCCCCCCCCCCCCCCC
>NZ_JAJAUZ010000105.1 GCF_020532645.1 Streptomyces bambusae | reverse complement strand
GGGCGGTGCTGCTGGCCGCGGGCCTGCTCCTCGCGCGCCGCCGCCGGGGGCCGGACGCCGGACGGGGCGGGCGCCGGGCAGGGGATAGGGTCGGGTGATTGTGGCCCTGAAGAACATTCCCGACCCCGGTTTCTCCGACGACGACGGCACCGCCGACCCACGGCTGAGCGCGGCCCTGGCCGCCTGGGCCGAGGACAGATCCGCCGAACCGGAAGTCCTCGCGGCGCTCGCCGGCGCCCGCCTGCTGGTGCCGGTCGTCGCCGTGCTCGGCGAGGTCGAGGAGGACCCGGAGACCGGGCTGCGCCGGGAGAAGACCAGCGACATGGCCGTCCCCACCCTGCGGGCCGGCGACCGGCGCGCGCTGCCGGCGTTCACCTCGACCGCATCGCTGGCGCGGTGGGACCCCGCGGCCCGCCCGGTGGCCGTACCCCTCCACCAGGCCCTGCAGGCCGCCGCCCACGAGCGGGCCGACACCGTCGTCCTCGACATGGCCGGGCCGGTCACCTACCAGCTGACCGGGGCCGCGCTCCGCGCCCTCGCCGAGGGCCGCACCACCGCCGACCCGCTCGCCGACCCCGCCGTCACCGAGGCGGTACGGGCCGCCGTCGCCGCCGAGCCGGCCGTGCTGCGGGCCCACCTCGCACCGCGCGGCCCGGCCGCGGACGGCGTCCTGGTGATCGTCCTCGCCGACGGAACCGACGCCCCGGCCGCGGCCCGGCGGGTGGCCGAGTCCCTCGCCGCCGACGAAACCCTCCGGGCCCGGCTCGTCCACGGCCTCGACCTGGCCCTGCTCCCGGCCACCGCCCCGGCGCCCCCCGGGCCCCCGCTCTTCACCCGCTGACGGACGCGGCCCCGCAACGCCGCGGGGCCGGCACCCGGACACGTGGTCCGGGTGCCGGCCCCGGCACGGCGAAGGGGAACGGCGGGTGCGGTCAGGCGTAGACCGGGCCCGTGAACTTCTCGCCCGGGCCCTGGCCCGGCTCGTCCGGGACGATCGACGCCTCGCGGAAGGCCAGCTGGAGGGACTTCAGGCCGTCGCGCAGCGGGGCCGCGTGGAAGGAGCTGATCTCGGTGGCGCTCGCGGTGACCAGGCCGGCCAGGGCCGTGATCAGCTTGCGGGCCTCGTCGAGGTCCTTGTGCTCGGAGTCCGGCTTGTCCAGGCCCAGGTTGACCGCGGCGGCGCTCAGCAGGTGGACGGCCACCGTGGTGATCACCTCGACGGCGGGCACCTCCGCGATGTCGCGGGTCAGGGTGTCGTAGTCGGGGGTGGTGGGGGGCGTCGCGTCAGTCATGGCTCCCACGATAAGCCGTGCGGCCCACCCGGACGACGCGGGTCCGCTCCCGCAGCGGAACGGACCCGGTTCGCGCCCCACCCCCGGGGCTGCTAACCTTGTGTGACGACCGGCCGGAGACGTATGTCCCCGGCCCACAAGTGGAGGCTCCGTACTCCCACCCGACCGACCTCACGGACGGCGGGTCACCGGTCAGGTGGCATCCATCGTTCCGTACGGACGATGGAACGCTGCTGATGTGCGCCCCGCATGGTTTCACGCGGCGGTGCTCCGGTTTCATGGAGCCCCCCGCCTGTGTCCGTTCCGGGGCATTTTTTGTTTCCCGGTGCGGTTGGTCTTGATGACACAGACGTCACGCGGCTGTCCTCCAGGCAGCCGTTGGTGCAACCGAGGAGGATCCATCAGCACCGAGCCCCGCATCAACGACCGGATTCGCGTTCCCGAGGTGCGACTTGTCGGTCCCAGCGGCGAGCAGGTCGGGATTGTTCCGCTCGCCAAGGCGCTGGAGCTTGCCCAGGAATACGACCTGGACCTGGTCGAGGTCGCCGCTTCGGCGCGTCCCCCGGTCTGCAAGCTCATGGACTACGGCAAGTTCAAGTACGAGTCGGCCATGAAGGCCCGTGAGGCGCGCAAGAACCAGGCGCACACGGTCATCAAGGAAATGAAGCTCCGGCCGAAGATCGACCCGCACGACTACGACACCAAGAAGGGTCACGTCGTCCGGTTCCTCAAGCAGGGTGACAAGGTCAAGATCACGATCATGTTCCGTGGTCGCGAGCAGTCCCGGCCGGAGCTCGGCTACCGACTGCTGCAGCGTCTGGCGGAGGACGTCCAGGACCTCGGTTTCGTCGAGTCGAACCCGAAGCAGGACGGCCGCAACATGATCATGGTCCTCGGTCCGCACAAGAAGAAGACCGAGGCGATGGCCGAAGCCCGCGAGGCGCAGGCCGCCCGCAAGGCCGAGCGCCAGGGCCACTCCGCGGAGGCGTCCCAGGACGTCGCCGACGAGGCCCCCGCAGCTGAGGCGGCCGCCGAGGCCCCCGCAGCCGAGGAATCCGCCGAGGCCTGATCCCGGAGCAGCCCGCCCCGGATCAATCGACACAACTGACGCTCCCGGCGCCGGTCCGCAAGGGCCGGTGGGAGCGCCACCGACGAGGAGACAACGGCGCCATGCCGAAGAACAAGACGCACAGCGGTTCCAAGAAGCGCTTCAAGATCACCGGCTCCGGCAAGGTGCTCCGCGAGCGTGCCGGCAAGCGCCACCTGCTTGAGCACAAGTCGTCCAAGCTGACGCGTCGCCTCACCGGCAACGCCGAGATGGCCCCGGGCGACGCCGCGAAGATCAAGAAGCTTCTCGGCAAGTGACGTTCTTCCGCTCCCCCTCGGGAGCGGGACGTCGAGACCGGGACCCCATCGAATTCGGGCCGTGTGACGACACCCACGGCCCCGCTACAAGGAGTTAAAAAGTGGCACGCGTCAAGCGGGCAGTAAACGCCCACAAGAAGCGCCGGGCGATCCTCGAGGCCGCCTCCGGCTACCGCGGTCAGCGTTCGCGCCTGTACCGCAAGGCCAAGGAGCAGGTCACCCACTCGCTGGTCTACAACTACAACGACCGCAAGAAGCGCAAGGGCGACTTCCGTCAGCTGTGGATCCAGCGCATCAACGCCGCTGCCCGCCAGAACGGCATGACGTACAACCGCCTCATCCAGGGTCTGAAGGCCGCCAACATCGAGGTGGACCGCAAGATGCTGGCCGAGCTGGCCGTGAACGACGGCAACGCGTTCGCCGCCCTCGTCGAGGTCGCGCAGAAGGCCCTCCCGGCCGACGTCAACGCCCCGAAGGCCGCCGCCTGATCCAGGCCCCCTTCGCCGAGGCCGCTCGGAGCCTCACCGCCCAGCGCCTCATCGGCATGAGCCCGGACCCGCAGGCCCCGCGCCTGCGGGTCCGGTGCGTTTGAACGACCCCCTTCGCACGTACGGAAGAGAGCCGACCTCCCATGGCAACCCCCGCCGAGCCGATCTCCCCGCGGTCCCCCCGGGTGGCCGCCGCCCGCCGACTCGCGCGGCGCAACTTCCGTACCAAGGAGCGCCGGTTCATCGCCGAGGGGCCGCAGGCCGTCCGCGAGGCCGTCGCGCACCGCGGCGAGGCCGGACCGACCCTGATCGAGCTGTTCGCGACCGCCGAGGCCGCCGAGCGGTACGCCGACATCGTCGAGGCCGCCCGCGCCGCCGGGGCCCGCGTCCACCACGCCTCCGACGAGGTGCTCGCCGAGGTCTCCCAGACCGTCACCCCGCAGGGCCTCGTCGGCGTCTGCCACTTCCTCGACTCGCCCTTCGAGGACATCCTCAAGGCGCAGCCCCGGCTCGTCGCCGTCCTCGCACACGTCCGCGACCCCGGGAACGCCGGCACCGTGCTGCGCTGCGCCGACGCCGCCGGCGCCGACGCGGTCGTCCTCACCGACGCCTCCGTCGACCTGTACAACCCGAAGTCCGTCCGCGCCTCCGTCGGCTCCCTCTTCCACCTGCCGGTGGCCGTCGGCGTCCCCGTCGAGCAGGCCGTCGCGGGCCTGCGGGCCGCCGGGGTGCGGATCCTGGCCGCGGACGGCGCCGGCGCCGACGACCTCGACGCCGAGCTCGACGCCGGCACCATGGGCGGCCCCACCGCCTGGGTCTTCGGCAACGAGGCCTGGGGCCTGCCCGAGGAGACCCGCGCCCTCGCCGACGCCGTGGTCCGGGTCCCGATCCACGGCAAGGCCGAGAGCCTGAACCTCGCCACGGCCGCCGCCGTGTGCCTGTACGCCTCCGCGCGTGCACAGCGGGCGTCCGGAGGGTGCCGCTCCGTCACCCCCAGCTAGTAATGTGGCGGCCCGGGGCCCACGGCGCACTCGGAGATGTGGGGTACGGGGACATGACCGTCGGTACGAACAGCTCGCCGCACGTGCACGGGGCGGCGGTGCCCGGCCCCGTGCCCCGGCAGCCGCACCCCGTCCCGGACCGCCTCCCGCCGGCCGGTGACGCCCCCGCCTTCGGGCTGGACCCGGACGACCTCCCGGACGGCCTCGTCGTGGCCGACCACGCCGGCCGCGTCGTCTGCTTCAACCGGGCCGCCGCCCGCATCACCGCCGTCGACCCGCGCGCGGCCCTCGGCGCCCGCATCGAGAGCGCCCTGCCGCTGGAAGACCTCGAAGGCCGCCGCTGGTGGCCCCTCACCGACCCGTACGGCGGCCTCGCCACCCGCCGCGGCCAGCCCGAGCGCAACCTGCTGCTGCCCGGCGGCCGCGAGGTCCTGGTCTCCGCGCGGTACGTCCGCGAGCACCCCACCGGCCCGCTGCGCAGCCTGGTCGTCACCCTGCGCGGCACCGAGGCCCGGCGCCGCACCGAACGCAGCCACGCCGAGCTGATCGCCACCGTCGCCCACGAGCTGCGCTCCCCGCTGACCTCCGTGAAGGGCTTCACCGCCACCCTGCTGGCCAAGTGGGAGCGGTTCACCGACGACCAGAAGCGGCTCATGCTGGAGACCGTCGACGCCGACGCCAACCGGGTCACCCGGCTGATCGCCGAGCTGCTCGACATCTCCCGGATCGACTCCGGCCGCCTGGAGCTGCGCCGCCAGCCCGTGGACATCGCCACCGCCGTCGGCCGGCACGTGCAGGCCCTCACCGCCAACGGCCAGGCCCCCGAGCGCTTCCTGGTCCGCATCGGACGCCCGCTGCCCGACCTGTGGGCCGACCCCGACAAGATCGACCAGGTGCTCGGCAACCTGCTCGAAAATGCGGTGCGGCACGGCGAGGGAACCGTCACCATCGAGGTAGCCCCCCACGAGAAGGGAACCGCCGTCACCGTGACCGACGAAGGCCCCGGCATCCCCGAAGAGTCGATGGGCCGCGTCTTCACCCGCTTCTGGCGGGGCAGCAAGCGCGGCGGCACCGGCCTGGGCCTGTACATCGTCAAGGGCATCGTGGAAGCGCACGGCGGCGGCATCACGGTCGGCCGCGGCCCCGGCGGCGGCGCAGAGTTCCGATTTACCCTGCCCGTGGCAGCGCCGGCCTACCTCGCGCAGTAACCCCGCGAGCGTCTCGTCAGGCGGCCCACGGGCCCCTTCACCCCCAGCGACCTTTAGACTCGTCCTTTGGCACCTTTGTGTCCTTGTGTCGAGCGGGGACCTCCAGCCAGCCCATCGGAAGTACGGGAAGAGATGTCGGCACCGAACAAGTCGTACGACCCTGTCGAGGTCGAGGCACTGAAACCGGAAGAGATCGAGCGCATGCGGGACGAGGCGCTCGCCGCCTTCGCGGCCGCCGGCGACCTCGACGCACTGGCGCACGCGAAGACCGCCCACGCCGGCGGCACCTCGCCGCTGTCGCTCGCGAACCGCGAGATCGGCGCCCTGCCGCCGCAGGCGAAGGCCGAGGCCGGCAAGCGCGTCGGCCAGGCCCGCGGCGCCGTGAACAAGGCGTACGCACAGCGCCTCGCGGAGCTCGAGGCGGACCGCGACGAGCGCGTCCTGGTCGAGGAGGCGGTGGACGTCACGCTGCCGTACGACCGCGTGCCCGCCGGCGCCCGGCACCCCCTGACCACGCTGATGGACCGCATCGCGGACATCTTCGTGGCCATGGGGTACGAGGTCGCCGAGGGCCCCGAGGTCGAGGCGGAGTGGTTCAACTTCGACGCCCTCAACTTCACGCCCGACCACCCGGCGCGCCAGATGCAGGACACCTTCTTCGTCCAGGGCCCCAAGGGCACCGAAGGAGACGAGTCCGGCGTCGTCCTGCGCACCCACACCTCGCCGGTGCAGGCCCGCACGCTGCTCGACCGCGAGCCGCCCGTCTACGTCGTCTGCCCGGGCCGGGTCTTCCGCACCGACGAGCTGGACGCGACGCACACCCCGGTCTTCCACCAGATCGAGCTGCTTGCCGTCGACGAGGGCCTGACCATGGCCGACCTGAAGGGCACGCTGGACCACATGGTGCAGGCGCTCTTCGGCGCGGACATGACCACGCGGCTGCGCCCGAACTTCTTCCCGTTCACCGAGCCGTCCGCCGAGATGGACATGCAGTGCTACGTGTGCCGCGGCGAGTCGGTGGGCAACCCCGACCGCCCGTGCCGCACCTGCTCCAGCGAGGGCTGGATCGAGCTCGGCGGCTGCGGCATGGTCAACCCCAAGGTGCTGACCGCCTGCGGTGTGGACCCCGAGAAGTACAGCGGGTTCGCGTTCGGGTTCGGCATCGAGCGGATGCTGATGTTCCGCCACAACGTGGAAGACATGCGAGACATGGTCGAGGGTGACGTCCGGTTCACCCGGCCGTTCGGGATGGAGATCTGATGCGGGTCCCGCTTTCTTGGCTGCGGGAATACGTCGACCTGCCTGCGGGCGAGACCGGTCGTGACGTACAGGCCAAGCTCATCGATGCCGGTCTCGAAGTGGAGACCGTCGAACAGCTCGGCGCGGGCCTCAAGGGCCCCCTGGTCGTCGGCCAGGTGCTGACGATCGAGGAGCTGGAGGGCTTCCGCAAGCCGATCCGGTTCTGCACCGTCGACGTCGGCCAGGCCAACGGCACCGGCGAGCCCCAGGAGATCGTCTGCGGCGCCCGGAACTTCGCCGTCGGCGACAAGGTCGTCGTGGTCCTCCCCGGCGCCGTCCTGCCCGGCGACTTCGCGATCGCCGCGCGCAAGACGTACGGCCGCACCTCGCACGGCATGATCTGCTCCGGCGACGAGCTGGGCATGGGCGACGACGGCTCCGGCGGCATCATCGTGCTCCCCCCGGAGCACGAGGCCGGCACCGACGCGATCGAGCTCCTGGAGCTCGTCGACGAGGTCCTCGACATCGCCGTCACCCCGGACCGCGGCTACTGCCTGTCCCTGCGCGGCGTGGCCCGCGAGACCGCCACCGCGTACGGCCTGCCGCTGCGCGACCCGGCGCTCCTCGACGTGCCCGCGCCCAACTCGTACGGCTACCTGGTCCAGATCAACGACCCGCAGGGCTGCGACCGCTTCACGGCCCGCACCGTGACCGGGGTCTCCCCGGACGCCCGGTCGCCGATCTGGCTCAAGCGCCGCCTCCAGAAGGCGGGCATGCGCCCGATCTCGCTGGCCGTCGACATCACCAACTACGTGATGCTGGAGCTCGGTCAGCCGCTGCACGCCTACGACCGCAACCGCCTCGACGGCCCCATCGGGGTCCGCCGGGCCGAGCCGGGCGAGAAGTTCACCACCCTCGACGGGGTCAAGAGGACCCTCGACGCCGAGGACCTGGTGATCACCGACAACAACGGGCCGATCGGCCTGGCCGGTGTCATGGGCGGCCAGAACACCGAGATCGCCGACCCGGTGACCGACCCGGAGACCGGCGTGGTCACGGGCACCACCGACATCGTGATCGAGGCCGCGCACTTCGACGCCCTGTCGATCTCGCGCACCGCCCGCCGCCACAAGCTGTCCTCGGAGGCCTCGCGCCGCTTCGAGCGCGGCGTCGACCCGCAGGCCGCCGCCGCGGCCGCGCAGCGCACCGCCGACCTGCTCGTGCTGCTGGCCGGCGGCACCGCCGAGGCCGGCGTCACCGAGCTGACCGCCCCCTCGGCCCCGCACACCGTCGCGATGCCGGCCGACCACCCCGACAAGGTGGCCGGTGTGGCGTACGGCCGCGAGACCGTCGTGCGCCGCCTCCAGGAGGTCGGCTGCGACGTCTACGGCCAGGACGAGCTGGTCGTCACCGTGCCTTCGTGGCGCCCCGACCTGCGCGAGCCCAACGACCTCGCCGAAGAGGTCATCCGGCTGGAGGGCTACGCCAACCTGCCCTCGACCCTGCCGCAGCCCCCGTCCGGCCGCGGCCTGACCGGCCGGCAGCAGCTGCACCGCCGGGTCGGCCGCGCGCTGGCCGGCGCCGGCTACGTCGAGGCGCTGAACTACCCGTTCCTCGGCGAGCAGGTCTTCGACCAGCTCCAGCTGCCCGCGCACGACGCCGCGCGCCAGGTCGTCAAGCTCGTCAACCCGCTCTCCGACGAGGAGCCGGCGCTGCGCAGCACCCTGCTGCCGGGCCTGCTCGGGTCGCTGCGCCGCAACGACAGCCGCGGCAGCCACGACCTCGCCCTCTTCGAGACCGGCCTGGTCTTCAAGGCCGGCGCCGAGCCGGGCGTCGCGGTGCGGCTGCCCGTCGACCGCCGCCCGACCGCCGACGAGGTGGCCTCGCTGAACGCGGCACTGCCCGCCCAGCCGCGGCACGCCGCGGTGGTGCTGGCCGGCGCCCGGGAGCAGGCCGGCTGGTGGGGCAAGGGCCGTCCGTCCGACTGGGCCGACGCCGTCGAGGCCGCCCGCTCGCTGGCCCGCGAGGCCGGCGCCGAGCTGGTGGTCCGCCAGGGCCAGTACGGCCCCTGGCACCCGGGCCGGTGCGCCGAACTGCTCGTCACCCTCGACGGGGTGGAGCAGGTCATCGGCCACGCCGGCGAGCTGCACCCGCGCGTGGTCAAGGCCCTCGGCCTGCCCGACCGCACCAGCGCGATGGAGCTCGACCTCGACCGCCTCGCGGCGGCCGGCGGCCCGGCCCTGCAGGCGCCCCGGATCTCCACCTTCCCGGTGGCGACCCAGGACGTGGCGCTGATCGTCGACGCGTCCGTCCCGGCCGCCTCGGTCGAGGCCGCGCTCCGCAAGGGCGCGGGCGAACTGCTCGAGTCCCTGCGGCTGTTCGACGTCTTCACCGGCGAGCAGGTCGGCGAGGGCAAGAAGTCGCTGGCGTACGCGCTGCGGTTCCGTGCCGCCGACCGCACGCTGACGGCCGAGGAGTCCACGGCGGCCCGCGACGCGGCCGTCGCGCTGGCCGCCGAGCGCACCGGCGCGGTGCTGCGCGGCGCCTGAGCACAGGGCGGGCCGCACCGCGGCCACGGTCCGTGAGGATCATCGAGGGGCGTACCCGGGTCACCGGGTGCGCCCCTCACTCATTCGGGTGAGAACTTCTGCCCGGCCCCTGAGCAGAACCGGACGATCGGCACAATCGATCCGGTCGCGGGGGAACACAGAGTCACCGGCCGCCCCCACCGCACAGGCCTTACGGGGAGGTCGCCGGCATGATCCGTACGAGAGCGCGGTGGGCAGCGCCCGGCGAGGTCTCCCAGATGTGCCGCACGGCCGTCCTGGCCTGGGGCGCGGCGGCGGTCTCCTGGCAGCTGTGCGCCCCGGCGCCGGACGCGCTGCCGGCCCGGCTGGTCACCATCGCCGCCTTCCTGCTGCTGGCCGCGGGCACCGCGCTGTACGTGCGCCGGCCGCTGCTCGGCGAGCTGCGCCGCACCCAGGAGATCGCCGGGGCCGCCCAACAGGTCCTGCTGCGACCGCTGCCGCCCCGGATGGAAGGTCTGGCCCTGGCGGCGGCCCAGCTGTCCGCGAGCCGGGGCGCGGCGGTCGGCGGCGACCTGTACGAGGCGGTGGCCGGCCCGCACGGGGTGCGCGTGGTCATCGGCGACGTCCGCGGTCACGGACTGGCCGCCCTGGGCGCCGCGGCCGCCGTGCTCGGCAGCTTCCGGGAGGCGGCGTACGACGAACGCCGGCTCGACGGGGTGCTGCGGCGGATGGAACGGGCGCTCCAGCGCCACCTGCGGGACCGCGCCCGGTCGGAGCACCCGGCGGCCTGCGCGGGGGAGCCCGAGAGCCCGGTTGCCGAGGAGTTCGTGACGGTCCTGCTGCTGGAGATCGCCCCCGACGGCCGGATCCGGGCCCTCAACTGCGGCCACCCCTGGCCGTACCGGCTGCGCCGGGTGCCGGACGGGTACCCCGGCGGGCCCGGCGGGTACGCCGACGTCCTCGCCGGGGACGACCCGCTGCCACCGCTGGGCGCCTTCCCGCTGCCCGCCGAACTGCCCGTGCAGCTGCAGGCCCGGCTGCTGCCCGGGGAGGTGCTGTTCCTGCACACCGACGGGGCGGAGGACGCCCGGGACCGGGAGGGCCGGTACTTCCCGCTGCGCGGCGCGCTCACCGAAGCCGCGGGCGCCGCCGGGACGGTCTCGCCGGCGGGCCTGGTGGCCGGTGTGCACGCCGCGCTGCTGCGCCACACGGGCGGGCGGCTCGCCGACGACGTCGCCCTGCTGGTGGTGCGCAACGACCGCCGCCGGGTGCCCGCACAGCCGCACGGGCAGGCGGTGTGCCGGGCAGCGACTCCGCACGGGACCTGACAGGTCCCGAGAGCGGAGCCCGATCGCGGCGGCGGCCGGGGTACGCCGCCCGTCCTGCCATGGAGTGTCGGGCAGACAGCAGGACGGGCGGCGCGGGACGGGCCGTCGCACTGTACGAGGGGGAGCCGACGGCCCGGGCTGCCTCTTGGCGAGGCGCTTCAGTCAAGCGGTCCGGGACCCCTGCGCGGCAGGGTGCGCGGCGCATTTATGCGCGTATCCGGTTCACACCCCGTGTGAACTGCCCGCCGACTAGGCTGAGTCCGACGAGCCCATGGAGCGGCCCATGCAGCCCAACACCCTGCTCGACGCCCTCCTCGCGGAGGCGGGCATGTCCCACGCCGGCCTGGCGGCACACGTCAACCAGGCGGGCCGGTCCCGCGGTCTGGCCCTGCGCTACGAGCACACCGCGGTGCACCGCTGGCTCAAGGGGCAGCGGCCGCGCGGCCAGGTGCCGGACCTGATCTGCGAGGTGCTCGCCCGCCGGCTGGGCCGCAGCCTGGGCCTCGACGACATCGGCCTCGGCGTCCCCGGCCGGCCCGCCGAGAGCCGCGGCTGCCCGCTCGGCGGCTACGTGGACCGGGCCACCGCGCTGTGGCGGGCCGACGACCAGGGGCGCGCCCGACTGCTCACGGCGCGCGCGGTGACCGGCACCCCCGCCGTGATTCCGGTCTGGGAGTGGGAGAACCCGCCGGAGGACGCCGACGTGTCCCGGGCCGGACCGGTCCGGGTGGGCCCCGAGCACATCGAGGTCCTGCGGGCCGCCCGGCTGCACTACGAGCTGATGTACCGGCGGGCCGGCGGCCTGGCCACCCGGGCCCGGATCGTACGGTTCCTCGACGGCGAGGCGGCACCGCTGCTGCGCGGCAGCTACCCCGACGCCCTCGGCCGCCGGCTGCACCGGGCGGCCGGCTCGCTGGTGGCGGTGGCGGGCATCTGCGCGTACGACTCGGACGCCCACGGGCTGGCCCAGCAGTACTTCCACCAGGCGCTGCGGCTGGCGAAGGCCAGTGGGGACCGCGGACTGGGGGCGTACGTGATCGCGCTGATCGTCAACCAGTCCCTGCACCTGCGGGAGTTCCGGCAGGCGGTGGCGTTCGCCGAGACGGCGCTGCGCGCGGCCGGGCCGGGCGCCACCCCTGCACTGGCCGCCGACCTGTACGCGATGCAGGCCAAGGCCTTCGCGCAACTCGGGGACGCGGCAGCCGCGTTGGGGTGCATCCGGCAGGCCGAGGCGGCCGCGGAGCGGATCCGGCCGGGCAGTGAGCCGGAGGAGACCGGGTACGTCCAGCCGGGCCTGGTGAACGTGCAGGTGGCGGAGGCCCTGCTGGGCCTCGGTGACCTGTCCGCCGCGCACGAGCAGGCGGTCCTGGCCGTCGGAACCCCGGCGCACGACCGGGGCCGGGTGCACCGGCTCGCGGTGCTCTGCGAGATCCAGCTGCGCAGCGGCGAGGCGGACCGGGCGGTGGCCGCGGCCGCCGAGATGGCGGACCGGGCCCGTGGCATGGAGTCGCGCCGGCTCCGGGACCGGCTGCGGACGGTCCGCGCGCAGCTCCTGGCTGGCGGCTGCGCCGGTGCCGAGGAGACCGCCGCGGTCATCGACGCGGCGCTGCGGGTGCCGCTGTCGCCGACCTGAACGCGCCGGACGGCGTGCCGCCGGGCTGCCTGGCGCCGGAGCGCCCGCCGGGAGGTTCCGGCCGCCCCTCCGGCGGCCGGCATCCCTCTGCCGCACCGCTGCCGGCCCGGGCGGCCCGGCCGGGCGGCGGTGCGGACGGGGTCACCCGTACGGGTAGAAGCCCGAGCCGGTCTTGCGGCCCAGCCGGCCCGCGTCGACCATCCGCTGGAGCAGCGGGGGAGCGGCGTACAGCGGCTCCTTGTACTCGGCGTACATCGAGTCGGCGATCGAGACGATCGTGTCCAGGCCGATGAGGTCGGACAGCTTCAGCGGGCCCATCGGGTGGGCGCAGCCGAACTCCATTCCGTTGTCGATGTCCTCGCGGCTCGCGATGCCCGACTCGAACATCCGGATCGCGGAGAGCAGGTACGGCACCAGCAGCGCGTTCACCACGAAGCCGGAGCGGTCCTGGGCGCGGATCGCGTGCTTGCCGAGCACGTCGTGCACCAGCGCCTCGGCCCGCTTGACCGTCTCGTCGCCGGTGGTCAGGGCGGGGATCAGCTCGACGAGCTTCTGCACGGGCGCCGGGTTGAAGAAGTGGATGCCGATGACCTGGTCCGGCCGCGAGGTCGCGACGGCCAGCTTCACCAGCGGGATGGAGGAGGTGTTCGAGGCGAGGATCGCGTCCTGCCGGGTCACCACCTGGTCGAGCACCTGGAAGATCTCGGTCTTGACCTGCTCGTTCTCCACGACGGCCTCGATGACGAGGTCGCGGTCGGCGAACTCCCCGAGGTCGGTGGTGAACGACAGACGGGCCAGGGTCGCGTCGCGCTCCTCCTCGCTGATCTTGCCGCGTTCGGCGGCCTTGGTCAGCGAGTTGTACAGCCGGGTGCGCCCGATCTCCAGGGCTTCGCCGGTGGTCTCGGCGACCTTGACCTCAAGGCCGCTGCGGGCGCACACCTCGGCGATGCCCGCGCCCATCTGGCCACAGCCCACTACGCCGACGCGTGTGATGTCGGTAGGGAGGTCAGTCACTTCGTGCCTTTCCTGGTCAGCTGCCGGCAGGTCCCCCGTGCTCGTGAGTTGTCGTCACTGCGTTCCGGCGCCCGCCACGCCCCCCGACGTTACTCCCGACCCTGCGCGGCCGGTGGGGCCGGGGCGTGCATGCTGTCCCGGTACGGATCTTCGTCACTCAGCGAGACGGGAGTGTCACGTGACGCACATGGGGCGCAGGGGGCTGCTGGCGGGAGCGGCCGGCGCAGTGGCCGGAGCGGTGGCGGGCACCGGAGCCGGGCCGGGAGCGGGCGCGGCGGCGGCCGCCGGGCCGCCGGGCGGCACCGGGACCGGCCGGCGGGGCGGCGGGGAACCCGCCGCGGACGGGGCGGCGGAGGCGGTGACGGGCCGTCGCGGCCGGGGTCCGGAGTTCCGCGGCATGTGGATCGCCTCCGTACTCAACGTGGACTGGCCCTCCAGGACCGGCCTGTCCGCCGCCCGGCAGCGCGCCGAGCTGACGGCCCTGCTCGACACGGCCGTGAAGCGGCGGCTGAACGCGGTGGTCCTCCAGGTGCGTCCGACCGCGGACGCGCTGTGGCCCTCGGAGTTCGAGCCCTGGTCGCAGTGGCTGACCGGGGTGCAGGGCCGCGACCCCGGCTGGGACCCGCTCGGCACCGCGGTGGCCGAGGCGCACGCCCGCGGCCTCGAACTCCACGCGTGGTTCAACCCGTACCGGGTGGCCAACCACACCGACCCGAGCCGCCTGGTGTCCTGGCACCCGGCCCGCCGCCGCCCCGACTGGACCGTGGCCTACGGCGGGAAGCTCTGCTACAACCCCGGGCTGCCGGAAGTCAGGGCCTTCGTGCAGGACGCGATGCTCGACGCGGTGGAGCGCTACCCGGTGGACGCGGTGCACTGGGACGACTACTTCTACCCGTACCCGGTGGCCGGACAGACCTTCGACGACGAGGACGCCTACCGCGAGTACGGCGGTGCCTTCGAGTCCCGGGCCGCCTGGCGCCGGCACAACACGGACGCGCTGGTCGAGGAGATGTCCTGGCGGATCGCGCAGGTGCGCCCGGGGACCCGGTTCGGGATCAGCCCGTTCGGGATCTGGCGGAACAAGGGCGACGACCCGGAGGGCTCGGACACGACGGGCCTGAGCGCGTACGACGAGCTGCACGCCGACACCCGCCGCTGGGTGCGCGAGGGGTGGCTCGACTACGTCACGCCGCAGGTCTACTGGCACATCGGCAACCGGGCCGCCGACTACGCGGTGCTCGTGCCCTGGTGGGCGCGGACCGTGCGGGGCACCGGCGTGGACCTGTACGTCGGCGAGGCGCTCTACCGCAGCGACCCGGACAGCCCGACGGCGGCCTGGCGGGACCCCGCCGAGCTGTCCCGGCACCTGACGCTGGCGGCCCGGCACGCCGAGGTCCGCGGGCACGTGTTCTTCTCGGCGAAGCACGTGGCCGCGGATCCAGGCGGAGCGATGGCCCGGGTGGTGGCGGACCACTACGCGACGGCGGTGCCGCCGCGGCGGTAGGGCGGGCGGGTCAGTGGCCGGGCTCGGCGGGGTGCCGTACGACGCAGTCGGGGCCCGGGGACATCACTGCCTCGTGGCCGTCGGGGAACCGGACGCGGTAGGGCGGGGTGCCGTTTTCGCCGAGCACCTGGGTGATCTCGCCCACCTTGTCGTGCTGTCCCACGACTCTGCCGTGCTGCACCAGCTGGTCGCCCTCGGTTGCGCGCATTGCGGACCTCCTCGGCGGCGGGGTTTGCGGGGTGTGCCGGTGACAGCAGTTTACGGCGGTTCGTCATGATTGACCCCGATGAGTCCACTGGTCCCGGTCCGTCCGCCCGCGCGGGCCAGGCCTCAGGCGCGTTGGGTCACGGCGATGCAGACGAGGACCACGACGGCGGTGAGCGGGGCGGCGGCGCCCGGCTGTTCGCCCAGCAGCGCCACCGACCAGCCCAGGGTGAGCAGCGGTTGGGCGAGCTGCAGCTGGCTGGCCCGCGGAGCGCCGATGGCGGCGATCCCGCGGTACCAGAGGTAGCCGCCGAGGAAGGTGGCGCACACCCCCGCCCACACCACTCCGGTGACGGCGTGCAGGTTCAGGTGCAGCGGCTCGTACGAGAGTCCCGCCGCGGCCCCGGCCAGCGCGAGCGGCAGGCACAGCACGAGGGCCCAGCCCATCACCTGCCAGCCGGGCATCACCCGGGCCAGCCGGCCGCCCTCCACGTACCCGGCGGCGCAGACGACCAGGGCGCCCAGCAGGTAGCCGTCGGCGCCGGACCAGGCGCCGCCGCCGGTCGCCACCACGAAGCCGAGCACGGTGGCGGCGCCGGTCAGGGCCGCGGCCCAGAAGGTGCGCGAGGGCCGGCTGCCGTTGCGCACCGCGGCGAAGGCGGCCGTGGTCAGCGGCAGCAGACCGACCACGACGGCCGCGTGCGAGGTGCTGGAGGTCCGCAGGGCGAGCGTGGTGAGCAGCGGGAAGCCGACGACGACCCCGCCGCCCACTACCGCCAGCCCGGCCCAGTGCCGGCGGGCCGGCAGCGGCACGCGGAGGGCGACGAGCAGGACCCCCGCGACGGTGGCGGCGATCAGCGCCCGCACCGACACCAGCGAGAAGGGGCCGAACCCCTCCAGCGCCCAGGCGGTCGAGGGGAAGGTGGTGGAGAAGGCGAGGACGCCGAGGGCGGCGGAGAGGGTGCCGGCGCGGGCTCCCGGGCCGGTGCCGGCGGCGGGTTCGGCCGGGGCGGCGGCGTTCGCGGGGGAGCCGGCCGGGGAAGCGGCCCGTACCGGGGAGGTCCGCCCGGCGGCGGCCGCCGGGGGAGCGGTGGCCGGAGAAGCGGTCTGCGACATCGGAACCGCTATCGTCCCGTGAGTGATAGCGCTATTCTCTGCTCTCATGAACCAGCGTAGCAGCGTGGCTGAACTCGCGAGTGTGCTGCGAGCAGATCTCGACCGCTACTCGATCGGTGGAAAACTGCCGTCGAGCCGGACGCTCGTCGAGCGCCACCGGGTCAGCCCGGTGACCGTCACCCGGGCCCTCGCCCAGCTCGCCGCCGAGGGCCTGGTCGTCACCCGGCCCGGCGCCGGGGTCTTCCGCGCCGAGCCGCGTGTCCCGGCCGCCGTGCCCGCGGACACCTCCTGGCAGGAGGTCGCCCTCAGCGCCGGACCCGCCCCGGAGGCCGTACCGCGCTCCGTGGACGCCTCCGGAGTGCTCGCCTGCCTCGCCGCGCCGCCGCCCGGCGTCATCGCCCTCACCACCGGCTACCTGCACACCTCCCTCCAGCCCGAGCGGGCCATGGCCGCCGCGCTGGCCCGGGCCGGCCGCCGCCCCGGCGCCTGGACCCGTCCGCCCCTCGACGGCCTGCCCGAGCTGCGCGAATGGTTCGCCCGCGAGATCGGCGGCCCGGTCACGGCCGCCGAAGTCCTCGTCACCGCCGGCGGCCAGAGCGCCCTCACCACCGCACTGCGCGCCACCGCCCCGCCCGGCGCACCCGTCCTCGTCGAGTCCCCGACCTACCCCGGCCTGCTCGACATCGCCCGCGCCTCCGGGCTGCGCCCCGTACCCGTGCCCGTCGACGCCGAAGGGGTCCGCACCGACCTGCTCGAAGCGGCCTTCGCCGCCACCGGCGCCCGGGTGTTCGTCTGCCAGCCGCTCTTCCAGAACCCCACCGGAGCCGTGCTGCCGGCCGCCCGGCGCGCCGAGGTGCTGCGCATCGCGCGCGCCGCGGGCGCCTTCGTGGTCGAGGACGACTACGCCCGCCACCTCGGCCACGAGGACGGCGCGCGCTGGCCCGTGCCACTGGCCGCCGAGGACCCGGACGGCGTGGTCGTCCACCTCCGCACCCTGACCAAGGTCACCTCGCCCAGCCTCCGGGTGGGCGCCCTCGCCGCCCGCGGGCCGGTCCTGGAGCGGCTGCGCGCCATCCAGGTGGTCGACAGCTTCTTCGTGTCGCGGCCGCTCCAGGAGGCCGCGCTGGAGCTGGTCGGCGCCCCCGCCTGGCCCCGCCACCTGCGGTCCGTGGGCGCCGAGCTGCGCAACCGGCGCGACGTCCTGGCCCGGGAGCTGGAGCTGCGGCTGCCGGCCCTGCGGCCGGAACGGCTGCCCGCCGGCGGCTACCAGCTGTGGGTCCGGCTGCCCGACGGCACCGACGAGGCGGCGTACGCGGCGGCTGCGCTGCGCGCCGGGGTGGCGGTGGCGCCCGGCCGCCCGTTCTTCGGCGCCGAGCCGCCCGCCCCGCACCTGCGGCTGAGCTTCGCCGGGGTGGCCGGCGCGGCCGAACTCCCCGAAGCCGTCCGGAGACTGGCGGAGTGCACCCCTCCGGCCCCCTGACGGCAGGGCGGTGCGCCCCCACGTGGCGGGCGCCAAACATGTTGAACCGACCAAGATCCACTGCTTAGCCTGCGGGCATGAACGACGCGACCCGCACCCCCGACTCCCTGCACGTCACCACCCTCGCCGAGCGGCCCGAGCTGGCCGGGCGGCTGTGGGACATGAAGGACGGCTGGCCGGAGTTCGTCCAGCACGACCCGCTGGGCTGGCTCCTGTACGGCCGGATCGTGAGCGAACTGCCCGAGTACGTGCTCGTGGCCACCGACGGCGACGAGGTCGTGGCCCGCGCCTTCAGCCTGCCGTTCGCCCTGCACCGCGAGGGCCGCGGCGCCCTGCCCGACCGCGGCTGGGACCAGATCTTCCTGTGGGCCTTCTCCGACCTGCGGCACGGGGTGGCGCCGGACACCGTGAGCGCCATCGAGATCACCGTGGCGGAGGGCCGCAAGGGGTCCGGACTGTCCGGCCGGATGCTCGCGGCCATGCGCGACAACGCCCGCTCCCGCGGTTTCACCGAAGTGGTCGCCCCGGTCCGCCCCAACCTCAAGCACGCCGAGCCGGAGACCTCGATCCACGAGTACGCCTTCCGCACCCGCCCGGACGGCCTGCCGTACGACGCCTGGCTGCGGGTCCACGTCCGGGCCGGCGGCGTGATCGCCAAGGTGGCGCCCGCCTCCATGACCGTCTCGGCGGGCCTCGACGACTGGCGGTCGTGGACCGGCCTCCCCTTCGACACCCACGGCCCGGTCACCGTCCCCGGCGCCCTCGCCCCGGTCCACTGCGAGCCGGAGCTCGGCTACGCGGTCTACGTCGAGCCGAACATCTGGGTCCGCCACCCGCTGACCTGACCGGGGTCTGCGGCTCCGGCACGCGACCCCCTTCCGGCCCTCCCGGACGGGCTTTGCATAAACCTACAGCGATACGTATAGTCATGCCATCGAGGAGGAGGGTCCGATGGTGGTACGAGTCGCGGTGGCCGGGGCGAGCGGGTATGCGGGCGGTGAGCTGCTGCGCCTGCTGCTGGCCCACCCGCAGGCCGAGATCGGCGCCCTGACCGGCGCGTCGAACGCGGGCCAGCGCT